>CAYOGE010000022.1:0-55118 GCA_964403525.1 uncultured Phycisphaeraceae bacterium
GGGGGGGGCGGGGGGGTCAGCGTCAGCATCCGGCCGCTGAGCGACCAGTCGCCGGTGGTGAGCGGTCGTGCGTGCTCGGCGAGCAGGTACTTCCCGCTGCTGAGGATCACCAGCGCCTGCCGCGATTCGCCGCCGGCATCCGCCGGGAAGACCTTCACCCACGTGCCGATCAGCAGGTTGGGTGTGCGTGCAACCGTGGGCGCAGCCGCGGGTCCAGCGACCGGCACACCTTCACCGCCATCCGCCGCGGCCTGTGCCGACGCTGCGGGTGCGGTGGCGGGCGCGGGCGCGGGCTCGCTCTCACCGCCGAGCCCCAGCATCGAGACCAGGCCACCCATCGTCGACATCGACTTGCTCATCGGCCCCAGCGTCGCCTCGATCTGCTGCAGCGACGCCTGCACCTTGCGCAGGATCATCAGGTCATCCAGGCGCTGGTTGGTGGTTCCGAGCGTCGGCTCCGTCTTGGCCAGTTCACCCTCGACCACCCGCAGCCGCTCGTTGGTCGCCAGCAGCAGCTCGTGCAGCGTGAGCATGGTCGTGCGCGTCTGGTCGATCCGCTCGGTGGCGAGCGCCATCTGCGCGCTGGCGGCTTCGAGCCGCGCTGTGGCCTCATCCATGCGGCAGTTGGCGCCGGTCATGTTGCTGTTGGCCAGGCGCATCTCATCGCGGATCTCCCACGCGATGCACCCCGGCAGAACCATCACAAGCGCCGTCAGCGGCACGATGAAGAGCGTTCGTCGCATGGCGAATGCTACAGCACCCCGGCACGGCAGCGCTGCCGCCCTCGCCGATAGGGGCGGGTTGCTTGCGCCACGAACCCGCGCCTGGCCTGCGCGGCCAATACCCTCCCCCATGCCCGCCAAAGCCGCCCTCGCCTCACTCGATCAGCGCATCGCCGGCTGGATGTCGCGCTCCGGCATCCCGCTCCTGCGGGCAGCCCTCGCCGTCGTCTTCATCTGGTTCGGCGGCCTGAAGCTCTTCGGCCTCAGCCCCGCCAACGGACTGGTCGCCAACACCGTGGTCTGGTTCGACCCCAGGTGGTTCATCCCGTTCCTTGGCGTGTGGGAAGTGGTGATCGGCCTCTGCATGCTCTGGCGACCGCTGGTGCGCACATCCATCGGCCTGCTGGCGCTGCAGATGCCCGGCACCTTCCTGCCGCTTGTGCTGCTGCCCCACGTCTGCTTCACGCGCATCCCCTGGGCGCCGACGCTCGAAGGGCAGTACATCATCAAGAACCTGGTCATCATCGCCGCCGCGCTGGTCGTCGGCGGCGCGGTGGCCCGCCGCGCGGGCACATAAGAACCGACCTGCCCTCAGCTGCGCCGCCGGCGCAGCGCGGGGATCAGCGAGAGCGCCGCCACCGCCGCAGCGCCGGGTGTGGGGATGGTGACGACCCACCCTTCCATCTGGCCAAAGTGCGTGCCGCCGCCGACGATCGTCAGCCCGTCGGAGCTGATCGCGTAGGCGCTGGTGAGGTTCCAGCCGGTGAGGTTGAACCCCAGCGACGCGAGGTAGCTGTTCAGGTCCACCGTCCCCAGCGTGGTGTTCCACAAGAAGGCCGCCGAGCCCCCCGCGCCGAAGTTCATGCTGCCGACGACGTCCCAGTTGGTCGAGGCGTCGCGCGCCAGGCCGGAGGTGGTCCCCGCCAGCGCGGGGAGCACCGAAAAGCCCGGCGCCGCCGGGTCGTAGACCACCGCCACATCCGCCGAGCCGTTGAAGGCGTACCCCACCGCCAGGTTCCCCACCGGGTTGACGCCGACAAAGCTCGAAGCGCCGCCGGGAACGATGCCGCCCACCGCCGTGGGGACGCCGTTGTTCCAGATGGTTGCGTTGAGCGTGTAGGCGGGAACGTTGAACGAGTACCCCACGATGATGTCGCCGTTGCTGTTGACGCCGTTGGCCTCGCCGAAGGTGTACCCCGCCGGGCTGATCATCTGCGACGGTGCGCCGTTGACCCACCGCACTGGGCGCTGCGCTGCCGCGCCGGCCGCGGGCACGTAGAAGAACTGGTAGCCGACGATAATCGACCCGTCAAAGTTCGAGGCCCGCGCCGCGTCGGTCGCCGGGTTGCCGTTGGCCGAAGCAAGGTACGTCGCGGCGGTGCCCGCCGCGGTGGGGTTCCAGCGGACCGAGTCGCCCAGGCCGTTGTTGGTGCCGGGGTAGACCGCGCCGACGGTGACCAGCCCATCGGCCGAGACGCCGTTGACGCCGGGGAAGACCGTCTGCCCGACGTCGCCGATGCCGCTGCCGTCGAGGGGGTTGAGCATCCCCTGCGTGTAGCCGATGCGGTCCCAGCGGTAGGCGGTGGCGCTGGAGGTCTGCCCGACCACGATCGCGCCGCTGGCGCTGACGCCGGTGTTGAGCGTGTTGATGCCCGTCCCCCAGAAGCCGGGGTAGACGCCCGGGTTCACCGGCGGCGGGGGCGGCCCCTGGTCGGCGAGCACGCTCAGCGTGGTGCCGCAGGTGAGTGTGACGGCCAGAACGGTGCGCAGCAGGTTCGTCATGGGTGTGCTCTCTCTTGATCTCAAAGGTCGGCGCGGCCGTGCCGCGTGCCATCGGTCGATCGGTCCTTGGTGGTCAACTCGGTGCGATCAATGCCCAGCTGCGCCTGCTCAGCGCCGCCGCCGGCGTGCGCCAGCCAGACCGCCCACACCCAGCAGCGCCAGCGCGCCCGGCGTCGGCACCACGTTGATCGCAAACGTCAGCGTCACCGCATGGTCAAGACCATCGGTGCCGACGTAGTGGAGCGTGATCGAAGACTGGCCGCCCGGTCCGAGCAGGTTCGAGCCGTAGAGCCCCAGCGGCATGCCGCCGGAATACCCCAGGTTGTTGGCGCTCACCTGGTGGTTGAGGATCGGCCCCGAGTACGAGCCCACGCCGTTCCATGCGGCGAACCCCGGATCAAACTGCTGGCCGCTGCCGTTGAAGCCCGCGGAGTAGTTCGACAGAAAGGGCATCCCGTGCGACGACCAGACGCTGGGAGAGTACATCGTCTCGCCCGCCCCCATCGTCACCGTGCCGTAGATCAGGATCGGCCCGGCGAAATTCGGCGTTGTGTTGGTGACCGGCGTCAGCGTGAACGTCGCGGCGTGCGCGGCGGACCCGCACGCAACAAGCAAGGCCGCGGCCACGGCGGGAACAGATGCGCAGATAGCACGGTTCATTGCTCTCTCTCCTCGGTGCGCGCCCCGGTAGGGGCGGGCGGGTGTGCGGAACGTGTACGAAGAAAAGGTACATCGCGGGAAGGAATTGTCAAGGCAATTACATGAGCGGTTGTTCATGCACCCCCGGTGGCCTCCCCTGTGCGTGTGCCTCCCCCATCCCTGTACCCCCCAGGTCCCCTCTTACCCCGCGGCTGCCACGCACCGCCGGTCCTGCTCGCCCTGTCCTCACACTTCCACCGGTATGCTTCATTCATGCCCAGCGCCTCCTCATACGCCGCCCAGTCCGCCACCACACCCCTCGCGCCGATGGCCATCCAGCGCCGCGACCCGCTCCCCACCGACGTCGAAATCGCCATCACCCACTGCGGCGTCTGCCACTCAGACCTGCACATGGCCCGCAACGAGTGGGGCATGACCCAATTCCCCTGCGTCCCCGGGCACGAGATCGTCGGGCGGGTCACGCGCGTCGGCGCCAAGGTCTCCAGGTTCAAAGTCGGTGACCTCGCGGCCGTCGGCTGCATGGTCGACTCCTGCCGCACCTGCGCCCCGTGCAAGGATGGCAACGAGCAGCTCTGCGACAACGGCTTCGTCATGACCTACGGCTCCGAGGACAAGCACCCCGGCGGCGGGCCCGTCACCTACGGCGGATACTCCACCAGCATCACCGTCACCGAGTCGTTCGTGCTCCGCATCCCCGACGGGCTCGACCCCGCCGCCGCCGCGCCGCTGCTGTGCGCCGGCATCACGACGTACTCGCCGCTCAAGCACTGGGGCGCAGCGCCCGGGCGCACCATCGGCATCATCGGTCTCGGCGGGCTGGGGCACATGGGCGTGCAGTTCTCGCGAGCGCTCGGCGCTCACACCGTGCTCTTCACCACCAGCGCAAACAAGGTTGAAGACGGCAAGAAGCTCGGCGCCCACGAGGTGGTCGTCTCGCGCGACGAGAAGCAGATGGCCGCGCAGGCCAACCGCTTCGACCTGATCCTCAACACCGTCTCAGCAACTCACGACCTCAACCCGTTCGTGAACATGCTCAAGCGTGACGGCACGATGGTCCTTGTCGGCGCGCCCGCCACGCCCCACCCGCCCCTGGCCGTCATGCCCATGATCTTCCGGCGCCGCAGCATCGCCGGCTCGCTCATCGGCGGCATCGCCCAGACGCAGCAGATGCTCGACTTCTGTGCCAAGCACAAGATCGCCGCCCACGTCGAGGTCATCCCCATCCAGCAGATCAACGAGGCCTTCGAGCGCATGCTCAAGAGCGACGTCAAGTACCGCTTCGTCATCGACATGGCCTCGATGAAGAAGTAACCGGCAACCGCCGGCGCACGTGGCGGCACCCCCCGCCCCGCGCATCCTGATCCGCATGCCCACCGTCACGCGCCGGTCCATCATCGCCGCCCTCGGCACCCTCAGCGAGCACACCTTCATCCGCGCTGCCACCCTCGGCGGCTCCGACGCCACCGGCCGCGCCGACGACCGCTCAGATGTCGACCTCTTCCTCATCGTCTCACCCGGCGCGGTCGAGCCCGCCGCCGCGGCCGTCGAGGCGCTCCTCCGCACGCTCTCGCCCATCCGCCTCGCCTACCGCATGCCGATGCCCACCTGGCACGGCTTCAACCAGGCGTTCTATCAGCTCGAAGATGCGCCCGAGCACCTGATGGTCGATTGGCTCATCGTCGAGGCCGGCACACCCCACCCGTGGTTCGAGGTCGAGCGGCACGGCACCCACAACGTCCTCTTCGATAAGGACGGTCTGGTGGTCCCCACCCACGTCGACCGCGCGGCCATCGACGCCGCCATCGCCAGGCGCATCGACGAGGTCCGCGTCAAGTCACGACTCTTCCGCCACCTCCCCGTCAAGCTCGCCCACCCGCGCAACCTCCCCGCCGACGCCGCCTACTTCTACCACCAGCTCGTCCTCCGCCCGCTTATCGACATGCTCCGAATCACCCACGCCCCCGACCGGCACGACTTCGGCTTCCGCTACCTCAAAGACGACCTCCCCGCGCGCGAGTACGCAACCGTCTGCCGCCTCTGCTACCCCCGAAGCGCCGAAGACATCCCCCCGTTCACCGCGGAAGCCTCACACATGATCGACGAACTGCTCGCGCGTTGGGATGCCCGGCAGAGGGCGGGTTGAACCCGCCCCCGAGCCGGGCGGCGAGAGCGGTTGGAGCGAAGGACAAGCACGCGTCCATGACTGCCCAACCAAAGCGACATACCTTCCGCCACCTATGGGCATCAACATCCAGCGCGTCAGGCAAGAGCACACTCCAACCCTCGCGAGGATCTGCTACGAAGCCTTCGGTTCGCTGCAGGATCGGCACAGCGTCGAGCGCGACTTCGACTCGGTCGAGACCGCCGGCATGATGGTGGGCCTCTTCGCCAGCCGGCCCGACTTCGCCGGCTTTGTCGCCCTCGACGGCACGACCATCCTCGGTTCAAACTTCATCCAGTTCTCAGACCCCGTCGCCGGCGTCGGCCCGATCACCATCGACCCCGCCGCGCAGGCCCGCGGCGCCGGCAAGGCCCTCATGCTCGCGGTGATGGATGAGGCCAAGCGCCGCGGCGTCGCGCAGGTCCGCCTGATGCAGGAGACGATCAACACCACCAGCCTCTCGCTCTACACCAAGCTCGGGTTTGATTGGCGCGAGTGCTGCTCGCTGCTGCGCCCCGCCCCCGCCCCCGCCGACGACCCGCGCTGCCGCCCGATCACCGAGGCCGACCTCCCCGCCATCGACGAGATCTCCCGCCGCCACTACCACTCATCACGCGTTAACGAGGCCGCCGGCCTCCTCAAGATCGGCCTGCCCGGCTTCATGTTCAGCCGCAACGGGCGCGACACCGGCTATTACTTCTGCGCATTCATCGGGCACGGCTTCGCGCAGTCAGACGCCGACATGGCCGACCTCATCGGGCACACGCTCCGCCACGCCCCTCCGCACTTCCACAAGATGATCCTCCCGCTGGGCCAGAACGATCTGCACCGCCTGCTCATGTCCCGCGGCGGGCGCACCGTCAAAATGCTCAACTACATGACCACCGGACCCTACACGCGCCCCCAGGGCGCGTGGATCCCCAGCATCGGCATGTGACCTCCCCCCATACGCTCCTGCGTTGCACCGACCCCTACCGGAGCCCACCCGTGAAGACCCTCCTCATCGCGTTCTTCGCCTGCACACTCCTTGGCGCATGCGTCTACACCACGACGACGGTCTCCACGCGCACGGAACTCGTCGCGCTCAAGGGCAAGCCGCTCACGCTCGAGGGCAAGGGCGTCGAGACCGGCGACCCCGCCCCCGACTTCACCGCCGTCGCCAACGACATGACGGACAAGCGCCTCAGCGACTACCGCGGCAAGACCGTCATCCTCTCCACCGTCCCATCGCTCGAAACCGCCGTGTGCGACAAGGAAACCCGCACCTTCAACGAGCGTGCCTCGGCGCTGGGTGCGAACGTCGTGGTCATCACCGTCTCGATGGACCTGCCGATGACGCAGAAGAAGTGGTGCGGCGCCGCGGGCATCGACCGCGTCGTGACGCTCTCTGACTACAAGCAGCGAGACGTCGGCCGCATGTACGGCCTGCGCATCAAGGAGTCTGGCCTGCTCGCCCGTGCTGTCACCGTCATCGGGCCAGACGGCGTCATCCGCTACCAGCAGATCGTCCCCGAACTCACCACCGAGCCCGACTACGACGCCGCCATCGCCGCGGCGAAGCGCGTGGCAAAGCCCTGACAGCCGCGGGCCTGCCTACGGCCGCGAGCCGCTGGCATCCAGCACACCCGCAGATGTAACCGCTCCGCACACGAAAAACCCCTGCACCGGGCGGTCGATACCGCCCGCGGGTGGTAGCGCAACACGGTCTTTTGCGCAGGTGCTCGACGAGACCACCGGGTGGTACCTCCGCAGGGTCGGCCCACCCCACGCGCCAGGATCGATCGCCGGGCACCGCAGATTCCGATTCAATTCTGCAACAGAAGACTGATCGGCCACGCGTCGCTCGATCTGTCGCCCCTCGATCACGGCAGCTTGCGCGCGGCGGGCTCAAAGCCGGTGAGCGAGACGGTCGACCACCAGCCGTCCAGGCCGAGCCCCTTGGTCCCCGCGCCCGACTTCTCCAGCGCGGTCTTCACCTCTTCCACCGTCAGCGCATCGAGCACCACCACCGCGCCGCGGTCACCCACGCCGCTGAACGTTGCGCACCAGACGATTTTTTCGCTGAGCCCGGCCTTTTCGAGCGCGGCCTTGGCGCTCGCTGCGTCGTCGGCGGTCACCATCACGTACGCGCGGATGTTGGGCGGCGGCTTGGTGGGGTCGGCCGGGGGCGCATCCTTGGCCTGGGCGAGCATGGCCTTCTCAAGGTCGCCGCTGATCCGGAGTGCGATCGACGCCTTGATCGGCTGGTACTCGGCGGTGAAGACGCCGGCCTTGATCGCCGGGTCGGTCTCGGCCTGCAGCTTCGCCAGCTGCACGCTGGAGGTGTCGAGCACGAAGATGCCGCGCCAGGCCTTGTCGCGCGGGGCGCTGAACGGCCCTCCGATGAGCAGCACGCCGGCGTCGGCGAGGCGCTTCATGTTGGCCATGTGCCCTTTGAAGTGCTCGGCACTCTCCTCCTTCGTCTGCGAGGCGCTGTTCGGTCCCGTCTTGAGGTAGACCAGCATCATGTCGGTGAACGGCCCGCCGTGGATGTCCTTGACGGCCTCGAACGAGTCGGGGTCGTCCTGAGGGTTGTGCGAAGCGCAGGCGGTGAGGCCGGTCAGGGCGAGGCCCAGCAGCAGCGCGGCGGCGATCAGCGAGAGCATGGCGTCCTTCATCTGCGCAGCTTACCCGATTCGCCAGCCCTGCGAAAGGGCCATTCCGCTGATACGCTCGCCCCGGCGGGCCTGTCCCCTTGGGATGGCAACCCATTGCCAAGGGGAAAAGCATGCTCACCCGCATCAACCAGTTCGCCCTCACCGTCCGCGACTACGACGAGGCGATCGCCTATTACGTCGGCACGCTCGGCTTCTCTCTGCTTGAGGACACCGACATGGGCGGCGGCAAACGCTGGGTGCGGATCGCGCCGCCGGGCAGCGGCCCAGACGGCGCGGCGATCCTGCTCGCCCGCGCCGCCACGCCCGAGCAACTCGCCAGCATCGGCAACCAGACCGGTGGGCGGGTCTTCATCTTCATCCACACCGACAGCTTCGAGCGCGACCACGCACACTATCTCTCCAAGGGTGTGGTCTTCAACGGTCCGCCGCGCAAGGAGCCGTACGGGACCGTCGCGGTCTTCACCGATCTTTACGGCAACAAGTGGGACCTGATCGAGCCGACGGCCCCCGCGCTCCCGGCGGACCAGCGTCTGCTCGGTTCGTTCTGGAGCGACGCGTGGGGAGAGGGGCTCTGGGCCGCGGGGTGGGAGAAGTCGCTGGAAGTGCTGACGGCCCAGCAGGCGGCGTGGTCGCCACCCAACGCGCCGGGGGTCGAAGGGGTGCGTCACTCGATCTGGCAGAACGTTGTGCACATGTGCTTCTGGCGCGAGGACGCCCTGCGCCGCCTGACCGACCCGGCCAAGCCCGACGAGGGCACGGTGCGCCGGCTGAACTTCCCCGTCGTCACCGACACCGGCGAGCCGGCGTGGGCGGCGGCGAAGGCACGGTTCGCGCAGACGCAGCAGCGCATCGCAGCCGTGTTCGCCACGCCGGGGGCTGACACGTCGCGCCTGCGGTACATGCTCCCCCACGATTGCTACCACATGGGCCAGATCAACATGATCCGGGCGATGCTGGGGCTTCCACCACTTGAGTAGTGCAGCCCGGTACACTGGACTCATGACCGCACTTACCAAACTGTTCCGGCAATTCGCGCCCGTGCTGCTTGCGCTGGGGCTCTGCTCCGGCGCCGACGCGCAGGGCGAGCCGAAGCCCTCGCTGCACCTGAAGCCGCAGGAGCCGGTGTGGGAGTGGAAGCCGATGACGGACACGAGCATCGACATGCGGCCGATGTTCTACCCGGCGAAGAACCAACTCTTCAGGGGTTCGTGCGCGACGTTCGCGGTGGTGGGCGCGATGGAGTTCTTTCCGGGCGTGCCGAAACTGAGCGAGGCGTACCTCTACTCAACGCTCAAGGCGGAGGCGCTCAGCGTTGACGGGGCGTCGCTGGACGAAATGAAGAAGTACCTGGACACGACGCCGCTGGTGGCCGACGAGGTCATGCCGTACGAGCTCGTGGGCGTCTTTGCCTTCGATTCGGAGGACGCGACGGAGGTGAAGATCGGGCGAGCGTTCAACGAGAAGAAGGGGCGGCAGGCGAGGCTGGTGGAGGACCGGGCGATCTACAAGGCGACGGGCGTGCGGGTGGTGCACGACGGCGAGATCACCTGGGACTGGCTGGAGCGCACGCTGCGCGAAGGGAAGCCGATCGTGTGCGGGTTCCAGCTCAACGGGACGCACTGGAGCCAGTCTGGAGGGTTCATCCACTCCGACACGCTGAAGTTCAAGGACGGCACGAGCACAACGTTCAAGAACAACAGCGGGCACGCGGTGCTGGCGGTTGGGTACCGCACGATCTACGACCCCGAGGGAACGGGACCGTTGAAGGACCGCAAGCTGATCCACCAGTTGTGCGTGCGCAACTCGTGGGGCCCGCAGTGGGGGAGTCAGGGGTACGGGTGGGTGTCGTGGGAGACGTACGGCAAGGGGCGGTTGACGCAGGCGATGACGATCGACGGTGTTGAGCTCGTGAACGTGGGGCGGTACGACCGGGCACCGGAGATCCAGCTGCGGGCGCAGGGGTTCAAGTTCAAAAAGGATGACTACGCGGTGACGCTCTCGTGCGTGGTCAAGAGCAACTACCTGCCGGAGGGCGGGATCAGGTCCGTCACGTACACCCTCTACAGCGGCGCGGCGAAGATGAACGCGGAGTTTGAGAAGTTCCCGCTGATGAGCAGGACGTCGACCGACCCGGCCAACGGCTTCATGATGAACTTCACGGGGCTCTCTGACAACTCGCTGAACGTGAAGATGGAGCTGACCTACGCCGCCGGTGGCACGGGCGTGTTCTGGTGCCCAGTGCCGGAGATCCTGGTCTGGAGCCCGATCCCCGACGTCGAAGTTCTTCCCGGATCGCGGTAGCGCACGCGCAGGTCATGTACACTCAGGGGCGTGGAATCGGGTCGTCCTACTTCTCGCGGCTAAAGGAGCTCGAATGCGTAGTCCAGTCCTTGCGGCGGTGTGCGGGTTGTTGCTGATCGTGTGCGTGCCGCTGAGCGGCTGCCAGAACGGCTCGATGCAGGGGGTCTTTGGCAAGAGCGCGATGGACCTGCTCTCGCCCTTCCTCAAAGACGCCGCCAACAGCTACATCAACAACCTCAAGGCTGTCGCGACGGAGTTGGCGGGCGTGCGGAGCCTGAGCGACGCCGTCGCGGTGGCCCCGAAGATCGAGCCCGCGGCGAAGGACGCGCGGACGGCTTACAACGCGCTGTCGTCGGCGACGCCGCAGGAGCGGAAGCTGCTCTGGGAGGCGTTCGGCCCGAAACTTGACAGCGCCAACAGCGAGTTCGTCTCGCAGGCGACGCGCGTCAAGGGCGAGTCGCTGTGGGGTCGGGCGCTCAGCGCGGGTCTGGAGCAGGTGAAGCTGTTCAGCAAGTGATCACGCCTTGGCGAAGGCCTCGATGGCGCGTCGGTCCTCGAGCGTGAAGGGGAGCTTGCCGTTGCGCGACTTCATGTGGCGCAGGTCCGACCAGCCCGCGAGCAGGATCGGCTCGACGCCGCGGCGCGTCAGGAAGCGGGTCTGGGCGACGAGGTCGTCGACGGGCACGCGAGCCTCGATCTCGATCGGCGCGCCGTTGTGGATCATCAGCAGCCCCAGCACGGCGCGCACGGGCAGGCGAGCCTCTTCGGCAACGCACAAGCGCTGGAGCACCATGAGCCGCCAGGTCTCCATGGGCGAGAGCCCGGCGAAGCAGATGCCGTGCCCGTCGCGGTCGTAGGGCTGCCACGCGTCGATGGTGATGTGCGTGCCGCGGGCCGCGCCGGACTCTTCCATCTCCCGGCGAACGCGTCGGATCTCGTCGAGCCGGTCGGCGCCGGCGCCGGGCGTCTCGCCCGCACCTTCCCACGGGCGGACGTTGGCGGAGGGGAGGTAGATCGACACGTCCCTGTCCGGCTCATCGACCGCCTCGAGCAGCTGCTTGCCCGCGTCGGCGTTGCGCGGGTACTTCTCGCAGTTGAGCAGGACCGGACCGTCCTGGGCCTTGCGAGCGGCGGCCTTGGCCAGACGCTTGTGCTCGGCCAGGCCCATGCTCTCGGTGATGAACTGCACCGGCTTGAGCCCGAACGAGGCCGGGTCGATCGGCGTGGAGAAGCTGGGGATGAGGTACTTGTTGATCGGCATCGGCGGCGGCCCCGGCGGACGGTTGAGCGAGACGGTGAATCATGGGCCGGTCGTGGGCGGTTTGCTACGCTCGCGGCATGCTTTCATCACTCCACCCGGCGGCCGCGGCGTTTGTCGAGTCGTGCCTGTTCGTGCTGGCATCGGCGGGGGCGGTCCACCTGCTGCTGCTGCTGGGCCGCGCGGGCGAGCGTGTGCGTGAGGTCATTTCACGGGCGCCGATGCTCGACGTTGTGGTGGCCTGGTTTACGCTTGTGCCGCCCGTTGCAGCGTGGGCCTTCGCCGCGGCGAACGGGCGGGGCGGCTGGACGATCGTCGCGTGCGTCGCCGCCGCGACCGCGGGGCAGATCGTTGCGCTGTACCTGTGGTGCTTCGTGCACGAGCGGTGCCACCCTGCGGCGATGCGTTCCACCCGGCTGATCGACGTGATCGGGCGGAACCTCGCCAGGAGCGAGCGGGCGGGTGTTGCGGGGCGGTTGCGCAACCACGCGGCGCTGCTGTGGATGCTCTGGGCGGTGCCGCTGTTCAGCGTGGTGCGTCTGGCGGAGTACTGGGTCTACCCGGCGCTGGTTGTGCTGGCGCGCCTGCCGCGCTACCGCGCAAGCGAGTGGGTGAACATCAGCCGGCACAAGGTGACTGGCCTGGTGGGGCACGACCTGATCTGGTGCCTCTACTGCGACTGGATGACGGGTGTGTGGAGCCTGGGCAGCGAGATGCTGCGGAACATCGAGAGCTTCTGGTGCCCGGTGCGTTTCGCCAACGCCGATAAGTGCGCTAACTGCACGCGCGACTTCCCGGACATCGACGGCGGTTGGAGCGGGGCGGACAAGACCGCGGCCGACGCCGCGGCGATGCACGCCCAGCGTTTCCCCGCGCCCGGCGGGAGCAACGCGTGGCTCGGTCATCCGGTGCGGCTGACGGTGAAGGGCGAGCGGGCGTAAGGCGCAGCGTGCTCAACGCGCGCAGTGCCCGTCGATGACCGACCTGACCTTTGCGGCAAGGTCCGCCAGGGAGAAGGGCTTAGAGAGGAAGTTCACGCTGGGGTCAAGCTCGCCGCTGGTGACGATTGCGTTTGCGGTGTAGCCGCTGATGAAGAGCACGGCGCAGGTCGGGCTTGCGCGGGCGATGCGCTCGGCCAGGTGCGGCCCGTCGCCGTCTGGGAGCACAACGTCGCTGATGAGCAGGTCGAACCGGGCGTCCTCGGCGCTGGCCGCGAGCTCGGCCTGTGCGACGGTGCCGGCCTCCACGACGGTGTAGCCGAGCGAGGCGAGCATGCCCGCGACGGCGGCGCGGGCGCCGGGGTGGTCGTCGACGAGCAGGATGCGCTCGCTGCCGCCCTCGATGCGTGCAACGGGCTCGGCCGGGAGGGGCTCGGCGGCGGCGCTGAGCACCGCGGGGAGGTAGACGCGGAACGTGGTGCCGCGCCCTTCTTCGCTGTAGACCTCGATGTGCCCGCCGTGCTGCTTGACGATTCCGAAGCTGGTGGCGAGCCCAAGTCCCGTGCCCTTTCCCTGCTCCTTAGTAGTGAAGAAGGGCTCGAAGAGGCGCGCCAGCACCTGCTTGTTCATGCCGATGCCGTTGTCGCTGACGGAGATGCAGACGTACGAGCCGGGGGCGACGCCGGTGCGGTCGGCGGTGTCGCCGTCTTTGAGTGCGGTGTTGGCGGCCTCGATCACGACGGCGCCCTGAGCCCCCGGTCTGGCGGTAGCGCCGCCGGGGATTGCGTCGCGGGCGTTGATGACCAGGTTCATGAGGACCTGCTCGATGCGTGCGGGGTCGACCTTGACTGGCCAGACGGCGCGCGGCGTTTCGATCCGCAGGCTGACCGACTCGCCGAGGGTGCGCTCCAGCAGGCGGCGCACGCCGGCGATCATCTGGTCGATGCTGACGACGCGGGTCGCCAGCACCTGCCTGCGCCCGAAGGCGAGGAGGTCCTGCGTGAGCTCGGCGCCGCTGCGGGCGGCCTGCTCGATGGCCTGCAGGTTGGGCTCGGGGTTGCCTCCGGCGGCGAGGGAGGCGCGGGCCAGCGTGCAGTGCCCGGTCACGGCGGTGAGCAGGTTGTTGAAGTCGTGGGCTACACCGCCGGCGAGCCTGCCGACGGCCTCGAGGCGCTGGGCGTGCACCAGCTGGTCTTCAAGGCGGCGGCGCTGGGTGATGTCGGCGACGGCGACGACGGCTCCGCCGGGCACCCCGGCGGAGCCGGGGGCCTTTGATCCCTCGGTGCTCTGCACTGGCGCGACGCGCACCTCGAGCCACCGCTCGCCGGCGCGGTCGGCCTTTGTCGTTGCCTTTTCGGGCATCGGCACGCGGAACTCGCTGATGTGCGATGCACGCGCCCCGCTGAGCACGCCCCAGACGCCCGCCGTTACCGTCCACCAGGCTTCCTTCTCCGCGCCGAGCGCTCGCCCGGCCCATTCGACAAACTCCTCGCCGACGGTGCATGGGGTTTCGGCGCCGACGCCCTTCCACCGGTGGTTTACGGCCAGCACGCCCCCGCGCTGGTCCAGCAGGGCGATCGCGATCGGGAGCGCCTCGAGGATCGAGCCGCGCTGCGCGGCGGATTCGGCCTCGCGCGTGATGCTGTGGGCGAGGTCTTCCTGCAGCGAGGAGCGTTTTTCGTCGGCGACGTCCAGGGCCCGCGCGGTTGACCAGATGGTCGCCAGCCCGAGGGCGATCATGACCCACACCAGCAGGGCGATGCCGAACGGCGCATCGTACAGCGTTGCGCGCTCGCCCCGCAGGCAGAGCCACCCGATGAACGGCGCAAGCAGGATGAAGAACCCAAGCAGGCGGCGTGCGAGCTTGCCGCCGGGCCCGTCGCTGCCGATGAGCCGGGCGAGGCCCTGACGGGGGCGCGAGAGCAGGAGGGAGGCGCCGATCAGCGCGAGGGTTGCGGCGGTGTGGAGCGCCATCGACGGGTAGATCGCGGTGCGGTAGAGGGAGCGGACGCCGTAGATGTACCCCAGCAGGGCCAGCAGTCCGATGAGCAGCGCCGTGAGTGCGATGCTTGACTCGATCGATCGGGCAACACCGGGGGGCCGGGGTGGCCATGCCGTCATGACCAGCCCGATGCCGCTGCAGGTGAGCGCGACGGCGGCGCCGACGGTCATGCGCACGAGCCCGTCGGGGTAACGGGTGCCGATGAGCACGCGGTCCAATGCTGTGCCCTCTTCGAGCCCGAGGGAGTATTCAGCGAGGGTGAGAAGGCAGACCACCGTGCAGACGACGCCGCAGAGGACCCGGAACCGACTCGTGCGCTCAATCCCCGGGCCGGCTGCGAGCCCCACGCCGCACAGGGCAAGGCACAGGGCGGTGTTGGGCTTCATCGGGGCGAGGCCGGGGGCGACGATGCGCAGCGCGACGATATCGGCCCACCAGCCGACCAGGCCGGCGGCACCGACCAGGAGGACCGCGACACCGGCCCACCGGGAGGCCTGCACGCTGACCACTCTCCAGAATTGATCCTTGGCCGTTGGCACCACTGCCTCCTGCGCCTTCTCGCGGCTTGGCGAGTCTACACGATGGCGGGCATCGTGCAATAAGGCGCCAGAGGGGGCACGCCGGGTGGCGTTCTGGGTCGCTATCCTCGGTCGCCGCGTGCGATCGAACCGTGCCGCCTGGAGGTTGACCTTGCCCGAGACCGCGTTGATCAGCCCTGTTCTTTTGTACGTCGCCTGTGCGCTGGGGGCGCTGGGCGTGGTGCTGGCGATGCCCCGCAGGCAGGCGGCGGCGTACGTTATCGGAGCGGCCGTTGCGGCTGGCGGGTTCGCCGTTGCGATGGTCGCGCTGGCCAGAGGGGCGGGGGGTGAGGGGCTGCCGGGCCCGCTGTTCTACGCGTTTGCGCTGGTGGGGCTCGGAGCGAGTTTGCGGGTGATCACCCACCCGCGCCCGATCTATTCGGCGCTCTATTTCATCCTGACGATCATCGCGTCGGCGGGGCTGTACGTGCTGCTGGCGGCGGAGTTCATGGCGTTTGCGCTGATCATCGTCTACGCGGGGGCGATCCTGATCACGTACATGTTTGTGATCATGCTTGCGAGTGAGGGGGCGACCGAGTCGGCGACGGAGGGGGCAACGGAGTACGACCGCGTGAGCCGCGAGCCGGTGGTGGCGACGCTGGCCGGGTTTGTGCTGCTGGCGGCGCTGAGCACGATGCTGGTGGGCGGGGTGAGGCAGCTGCCTTCGCAGCACGGCGCGAGCGGGAGCGAGGTCATGCTGATGACCTCACGGACGGAGTCGGTGCTGAAGGCGGCGGGGCTGATGAAGGACGGGGAGAAGCTCGGGGCGATCGGCGAGCAGGGGAGGGACCTGTTCGAGAAGGGGTTCGTCAAGGTGGTTGGGACCGACGGGGTTGCGCGTGATGTGCCCAAGGGTGCGTGGGCCGACGGGCTGCGTCTGACCAACGCCGAGAGCCTCGGGTTTGAGCTGATGGAGGCCAACCCGGGCGCGATCGAGATCGCGGGTGTGATCCTGCTGATGGCGATGCTGGGGGCGGTGATCCTGGCGCGCAAGAAAGTAGAGATGGACGACCGGGCCAAGGCGCTGGCGTCCAAGCGGATGACCGACGACGACGAGTTGGGTGTTGACGGGCCATTTGTTGCGCCCGCGGTTGGAGGCAACCAGTGATCACGACCATCGCCGATGCCGTTGCTCCGCTGCCGGGCGTGACGCTCTACCACTACCTGTTCGTCGCCTGCGCGATGTTCGTGCTGGGGCTGGTGGGGTTCCTGACGCGCCGCAACCTGATCATCATGTTCCTGTGCACGGAGCTGATGTTCCAGGCGGCGGGGATCGCGTTGATCGCGTTCAGCCGCTTCCACCTGAATCACACGGGCGAGACGTTTGTGATCTTTGTGCTCACGGTGGCGGCGGCCGAGGCCGCGCTGGCGCTTGCGCTGGTGGTGCTGCTGTTTAGGCGCAAGGAGACACTCGACGCGAGCGCGTGGACGTCGATGAAGGGGTGAGTCGTCGCGAGTCGCTAGGAAAGAGCCCCGAGAGCCAAACGCCCGGGGCCTTGCTGCTGTCTAGTGATCTCTAGCGACTGGCGACTGGCGACTGGCGACGAACAACGACGTGTTCAGGGCTTGTCGGCCTTCTGGTCGGGGAGCCGGTTGGGGTCGGCCGGCTCGGCGGGGGCTTCTTTGTCGTCTGGCTTGAGCGGGAGCTTGGCGGCCTTGCGCCGGTTGATCTCGGTGTCGATGCGCCCGATCTGCTGGCGGATCTGCTCGTCGAGCATGATGAACTGCTGGCGCTGGGCGCGGTCCAGGCGGGGCTGGTCGGCCATCTGCAGGTAGATCATGCGGAGCTGGATGAGCTGCATGCGTTCGGCGGCGAGTTCGCCGTCGGTCTGCTTTGAGGGTTCCTGCTGAACGTTGATGCCGCCGACGGGCATGGGGGCACGCCCGCCGCCGTTGAAGGCGCGGGCGAAGCCGATGCCTCCCTTGGAGCGTTCCTGCCAGCCGCCGCTCAGGGCCGCGTCGGCGCGTTCGAGGAATCGCTCCTGATCGGGCAGCCCGCCGACGGTGACCGAGGGCGTATCGCCTGTGGCGGCGCGGGCGCGGGTTGACGCGTCGATGACGTCGAACGAATCGTTCGAGCCGCCCCAGGCCGTGTCGCGGCGCGGGCGCAGGGCGGTGGTGTCGATCGGCTCGGGCTCGGCGCGTCCGGTGGTGCGCTTGAGGCGTTGCTGCCAGGCGGCCTGGAACTCGCTCTCGTCGATCGCGGGCGCGCTCTGGATGAAGGCCGGGTTGGGCGCGGGGAAGGCGTTGTTGAGGTCTTTGAAGTCGCCGAACTCGACGGTGAGCTTGACGGGCACGCCGTTGCGCAGCACCACCACGGGCACCTTGTCGCCGGGGTCGTGCGAGACCACCAGCGCGCGCACGGCCGAGGTGCGTCGGTCGCTGGAGATGCGGGAGGTGACCGGCTCGCCGTCGATCTGCGTGATGATGTCGCCGGCCTTGAGCGTTGCCGAGGAGGGGAAGCCCTTCTTGACGTTGGCGATCTCTGCGACGTCGAACGCGCCGGTGAACTCAACGCCCAGCGCGCCGTGGGGGATGTCTCGGAAGTGGCGGAGCCCGGCGGCCTCGAGGCGCGAGCGCTGCTCGGCGGTGAGGGAGGTGTCTTTGAGGGCCGCCTCGATCTGGGCGAGGGTGAAGTCGCTGGAGGCGAGGTCGTCAGAGGCCGTCTGCCGGGCCTTGTAGTCTGACGAGCCCAGGTCGGCGACGACGTCCTTGATCGTGCGCGGCTCGCCCGCCGCGGCGGCGAGGGCAACGCTGATGCAGACGGCATGAACCAGCAGTTGGACCATCGCCCGGTATGGTAACCGGTGGGGGCGGATTGGGGGCGCAGAAATGGCCGGGACCCTTAGGTATGCCGGATGACGGAAGAAACGGGTCTTATGGGACGCATGGGGGTTATGGCCGCTGTCGCTTGGGGTCTGCGGTGTGTTCTTCGGTGAGTTTGGCGAACATCACGTGGTCGCGCCAGTCGCCCATGATGTGGAGCATTTTGAGGGCGTACCCCTCGCGGCGGAAGCCGAGGCGCTGGGCGAGTTTGAGGGAGCGGGTGTTTTCTGGGCGGATGTTGGCCTGCACGCGGTGAAGGCCGAGGCCTGAGGGTGGCGCGGCGAATGCGAAGTCGAGGACGGCGGAGCAGATCTCGGTGGCGTACCCCTGGCCTTCGCAGTCGGCGCGGATGCCCCATCCCATGTCGGCGTTCTGGAAGACGCCGCGGGTGATGTTGTTGAGGGCAGCGCCGCCGATCATGAGCCCGGCGCGTGGCTGGTTGCTGGCGAGGAAGGCCTGGAAGCGGCAGCCGGTCTGCGTTTCGAGGGCGCTGGTGGTTTTTTGGAGGGCCTGGTCGAAACGCTGGTCGAGCGTGGTGTCTGGTTCGATGACCATGCCGGAGCGGACGAAGGCGTCCTCGGCGGCGAGCATCATCTCGGTCCAGGCGGCGCGGTCGGCGGCGACAAGGGGGCGAAGGTGGAGGCGGGCTGTGCGGAGTTGGGCCATGCGTTTGAAAGCGAGAGCGAGTAGCCGAACACGCGGTTGCAGAAGGCGCTTTCGAGCGCGATGAAAGACTCACGGGAAATGATGGTGCCAGCGAACGAGAAGATTACCAGCGCCGCCAAGATCGCGACGCGCTTGGCGGCCCTTCTTCCGCCGGAAGCCGTCACCACGCCGATGAGCAGGAAGATGATCCCGCACGCGGTGACGACGGCGCACGCCAAGTGCATGGAGCGGACGAAGTCGGTGCGGAACTGATAACCGCGCAGCTCTTGAAAGTAGGTGTCCTTGGCGTAGACCCTGTTCTTTGAGAAGTAGTAGAATCGCTGAAATGCCGGTGCGACGCGTGTGTCGGTGGGCGGGATGAACTTGGACTTGACCCACAACTCTTGCAGTGATGCGCCGGCATCCCCGGCGCAGACAGGAAGGGTGTTGGACTCGAGGATCTCGCGCCCCAGGTCAGAAAGACCTGACGGGTCGGCGGCGTCAAGGAGTACACCGGACCTGATCGATTTTTCAGATGGCAGCGCTATCCAGCGGGGAAGTGCGCGGGATGCCTGCTGAAGAGCCCAGCCGACAGGCTCGTTGGCCGCGATGCTCGGCTTGCCGACCCACCGCTTTGAGAGCGCATCAAAGAAGAGGCCTGTGCTCAGCGCGATCGCGAGCGCGAGGCCGAGCAGCGCGGTCTTCGCGAACCGGCTCTTCATTCTGTTGTAGTTAAAGTACGAGTAGCCGAACGTGAACCACACAAACAACTCGGTCATGCCGATGAAAAACAGCCCGACGACGAGCAGGTAGGTAAGCTCCTTGATATCCCATGGCATGGACGCAACCTCCGCGACTCACCTGCACGAGTATAAGCGGCAAAGTGAGAGCGGTTGGGAAGCGGGTCGCGCGTTGTGGCTGCGCGTCTGGGCGATCCGCTCGGCCGGGGTGGGAAAGTGCTTAGACACCGACAGAAACCGACGGCTCGGTCGGTACGCCGGCTGGGCGCTGCATCAAGTTCGGCTCTGCGGGCGCTTGGGGTCGGGCCAGTCGATGTGGTAGAACTGGCCTCGGGGCTGGTCAGTGCGTTCGTAGGTGTGTGCGCCGAAGTAGTCGCGCTGGGCCTGGAGGAGGTTGGCGGGGAGGCGGGCGGAGCGGTAGGAGTCGAAGTAGGAGAGCGCGCTGCTGAAGGCGGGGACGGGGACGCCGTCGACCGCGGCGCGGGCGACGACGGCGCGCCAGTTCTGCTGGTTCTTCTCGATGACGCCGGCGAAGTAGGGGTCCAGGAGCAGGTTGGGGAGGTCGGGGTTCTGCTGGTAGGCCTCGAAGATTTTCTGCAGGAAGCGGGCGCGGATGATGCAGCCGCCGCGGAAGATCATGGCGATCTCGCCGAGCTTGAGGTTCCAGTTGTTGGCCTTGCTTGCGGCCTGCATGAGGGCGAAGCCCTGCGCGTAGGAGCAGATCTTGGAGCAGTAGAGGGCGTCGGCGACGGCGGCGACCCAGTCGCGCTGGGTCTGGCCGTGGTCGTGGTGGTGACGGGCGGGCGCTTTGAGGATTCGGCTGGCGGCGACGCGTTCATCCTTGATGGCGCTGATGTTGCGTGCGAAGACGGCCTCGGCCATCGTGGGGGCGGCGACGCCCAGGTCGAGCGCGCTGTTGATGGTCCACTTGCCGGTCCCCTTCTGGCCGGCGGCGTCGACGACGATGTCGACAAAGTCCTTGCCGGTGACGGGGTCTTTCTGCTGGAGGATGTCGGCGGTGATCTCGATGAGGAAGGAGTCGAGGTCGCCCTTGTTCCACTGGGTGAAGGTGGCCGACATGCGGTCGTTGCTGAGTTCCAGCGAGTCGCGCATGAAGTGGTACGCCTCGCAGATGAGCTGCATGTCGCCGTACTCGATGCCGTTGTGGACCATCTTGACGTAGTGCCCCGCGCCGCCGGGCCCGATGTAGGTGGTGCAGGCGACGCCCCCCTTGATGGGCTTGCCGGGCGCAGCGCCGTCGAGCGGCTTGCCGGTGGTGGCGTCAACCTTTGCGGCGATCGCCTTCCAGATCGGTTCGAGGTGTTTCCAGGCGGCCGGCTGGCCGCCGGGCATGAGCGAGGGGCCGAAGCGCGCGCCCGTCTCGCCGCCGCTTACGCCCGAGCCGACGAAGAGGATGCCCATGTCGCTCAGGGCCTTCTCGCGGCGGACGGTGTCGTTCCACTCGGCGTTGCCGCCGTCGACGATGATGTCGCCCTTGCTGAGGAGGGGCTTGAGGGCGTCGATGGTGGCGTCGGTGGGCATACCGGCCTTGACCAGCAGGATGATGCGGCGGGGGGCCTTGATCGAGGCGACGAAGTCTTTGAGTTCAGCACCGGGGATGAGCGCGCCGCCGGGCCCGATGATGTTCGCCGGGTTCTCGGCGATGAACCCTTCGGTCTTGGCGGTGGTGCGGTTGTAGACGGCGACCTTAAAGCCGTGGTCGGCCATGTTGAGGGCGAGGTTCTTGCCCATGACTTCCAGGCCGATGAGCCCGACGTCGGCGGAATTTGCGGCGGGGACCGGGAACGACGCCTGCGCGGCGGTTTCGGTGCGGGGGGAGGATTCGAGCTTGGAAGTCATGGGATTCCTCATCGGGTGGCAGAGGGCGAACGGTGCAAACCGACTCCCGAATGGGAGAACATAGGCCGTTTTCTGGAGACGATTCGGCCAAAGAGGCTGGCATAACCGGCCGGGTCGGATATGTTATGGGGGTGTGTTTCGGCGGCCGTGGCCGCGTTTTGCCCACTGGGCGACCAGTGAGGAGAGGAGAGTATTCAAATGTCGATGCGTTCTGTGTGCGTGGCCGCGACGGCGGCGGGTCTGTTCTCGGCGGCGGCGTTTGGTCAGTTCAACAACGGCGACCTTGTGCTGCTGCAGGTGAGCCACAACGCCTCCGGTGCGGCGACGGCCAACGGGGCGCCGATCTCGCTGGTTGGCTTTGCGCCCGGCTCCGGGTTGACGGGGTTCAGCGCAAGCGTCCCCAACACTACCTCGGGCTCGCGGATGGTGCTGCCGGGCAACTCAACCAGCGAGGGTCAACTGACGCTCTCGGCCGACGGTCGGTACCTGATCTTCGGCGGGTACGACACGGCGCTGGGGACGTCGGGCATTACCACCAGTTCGGGCATTCCGCGCGCGGTCGGTCGGGCGTCGATGAGCGGTGCGGTTGATGTGTACAACACCGACGCGTACGCCACCAACAACTTCCGCGGCGGGTACAGCAACGACGGGTCGGCGTTCTTCATGGTTGCGTCCAACGGGGGCATCCGCTCGATGAACGCGCCGGGGCCGGTGACGGCGCCGGCCTCGACGGGCAACCCGACCAACCTCCGCGTGCTCAACGCGTTCAACTTCGGCGGCGGCCAGCGGTACTTCGTTTCGACCGGTTCGACCGCGGGCGGGTGGATCGGCATCGGCGAGTTCAACCCGGGCACGGGGGTGATCAGCTCCCTGCCGGGGATGCCGATCGCGGCGGGCCCTTCGCCGTACGACTTTGTCTTTAACGCATCGGGCACGACGCTGTGGGTTGCCGACGACCGCTCGACGGCCAGCGGCGGCGGGCTGCAGCGGTGGGACCTCAGCGCGGGGACGTGGTCACTCACCTACACGATGACGACGGGCCTGCCAGTCGGTGCGGCGGGGGGCCTGCGCGGCCTGACGCTCGACCCGGCGACTGGAACGCTCTACGCGACCACGGCGGGCACCAGCGCGAGCGCCGGCACGGCGCTCTACTCGGTGGTCGACACCGGGGCCGGATCGGCGTTCTCGCTGCTGGGGACGGCCCCGACGGGCGCGGTGTGGCGCGGCGTGCAGTTTGTGCCGACGCCGGGTGCCGGGGCCTTGCTGTGCTGCGGCCTTGTGGCGGCGTCACGCCGCCGGCGCGTGTGAGCGCGTTGTTGAACCGAGCATGCTCAGCGACGCCCCGGCGTGATTGCCGGGGCGTTTTCGTTTGGGGCGGGACGGCAAGCGGTGGTCATCCCAGGAGTTGGTCGTCGGGCAGGGGTGGTGTTGGGGCGGTGGAGGCGGCGCCACGCATCACCGCGTGGACGAGCCGGGTGGGATTCCAGACGCCACGGAGGCTGAGGGCGGTCCAAGGAGCACCGGGTGAACCGGGGCGGATAAAGAGCGTGCCCTTGTTCATGTGCGCCAGCACGTGCGCGCTGCGCAGATCGTATGTTGTTGTGCGGGGCATTCGGCGGCCGAGCGTGAAGCGCATGATGTCCATGCGGCCGGGTGTGATCCGCGAGTAGGTTGACCAGAAGAGCATCTGCACGCCGACACCGACACCCGCGCCGGCCATGAACGTGAACCACCCGGGCCGCATGAGCGGTAGGCTGGTGGTGCGGCGGAGGAGTTCCATGAGAGCGCAGAACCCGATCGCGGAGGCGATCATCAGCAGCGTGGCGACCGCTGGCATCGGGATGATGCGTGGCGTCAGCAGCACGATCGGCTCGAACGTCTCGTCGCTGACATCGCCGAGGCGCTTGAGGGCAGCGAGTTGAGATCGCCTGCCAACGGCGCGCAGGCGGCCGTCGCCCGGGGTGAGCGTTTTGGGTATGGAGCCGATCAGACGCGTTGCAACGCGTCGGTGGTAGATTGCGCGGACGGTCAACCAGGCGAGTGCCGCGATTCCGAAGATCGCGAGGAACGTCGAAAAACGCGGGATGGGGATGGGCGTGGCGAGGTAGCGGGTGACCATCGCCCAGGCGACGATGCAGAGCAGGATGATCACGGCGGCGGCAAAGCTGCGCAGCGGCCAGCCACGCGCGTGGGTGAGGTTTTCCGGCAGAGGCGCGTCAAGCCCATAGACGATTGTCACGGGCCCCGATGCGGGCGGCGGTGCGGCCGTCAAGGACGGTGGGGGGGCGGTTTCGGTGGGCAATCGGGGGCTCCAAAGGCACCGCGCGGGTCGAAATCCAACGCCCGAAAGCCTATACTTTCCGACTGGGAAAACGCTGGTTTTTGCCCTTGTTTTTCAGCACTATTTCGGCGTGTTTTCCGCTCTCGGCACGGGCCGGACGGAATGCCCCCCGCAAGGATGCGCAACGGTGTCAACCCCCCCCGTCCCCCCCGCGTCAGAGAGCAACGGCCGCAAGAACGTCAAGCCCGCCAAGTCCGAGCCGATGACCACCGGCACCAGCGGTGACTACGGCGCCGACCAGATCCAGGTGCTGGAGGGGCTGGAGGCGGTGCGCAAGCGTCCGGGCATGTACATCGGCGGCACGGGGATCGGGCCGCTGCACCACCTGATCTACGAGGTGGTGGACAACTGCATCGACGAGGTGATGGCCGGTCACGCGACGACGGTGTGGGTGACGGTGCAGGCGGATGGTTCGTGTGCGGTGGTGGATAACGGCCGCGGCATCCCGACGGAGGCGAAGACGCACGAGAACCCGGCGTACGACGGGAAGCCGGCGGTTGAGATCGCGATGACGGTGCTGCACGCGGGCGGCAAGTTCCAGCAGGAGGGGTCGGCGTACAAGGTGTCGGGCGGTCTGCACGGGGTGGGCGTGTCGTGCGTGAACGCGCTGAGTGAGTGGCTGGAGGCGGAGATCTACCGCAAGGGGCGGATCAGCCAGATCGGGTTTGAGCGGGGCAAGACGGTGCGTCCGCTGAAGGACCTTGGCCCGATCCCGGCCGATGCGCCGTTTACGACGGGCACGAAGGTCACCTTCATGCCCGACCCGCAGATCTTTGAGGACACGCGGTTTGACTACACGATTCTGCAGAACCGGCTGCGCGAGCTGTCGTTCCTGAACCCGGGCGTGACGATCCACCTGGTTGACGAGCGTGTCGGGCCCGACGGCAAGCTGCGCAAGGAGACGTTCCACGCGCCGGCGGGGCTGAAGTCGTACGTGCAGCACCTGATGAGCGGCAAGCAGCCGGTGAGCGACCCGGTGCACGCGATCAAGGAGGTCGCGTCGGAGAACCTGGCGTGCGAGGTGGCGCTGCAGTACCACGACGGGTACAACGAGACGCTGCTGGCGTTCAGCAACAACATCAACAACAAGGACGGCGGCACGCACGCGCAGGGGTTCAAGATCGCCCTGACCCGCGCGCTCAACGGCTACGCCAAGAAGGCCAACATCCTGCGCGACAGCGACCCCACGCCGACGGGCGAGGACCTGCGCGAGGGGCTGGTCGCCATCGTGAGCGTCAAGCTCCCCAACCCCACGTACAACAACCAGCCGAAGGAGAAGCTGCTCAACCCCGAGGTTGAGAAGTTTGTTTCCGACGCGGCGTTTGAGGCGATCGATACGTGGCTGCAGGAGCACCCGGTCGAGGCGAAGAAGCTCTGCTTCAAGGGCATCTACGCGGCGCAGGCGCGCGAGGCGGCCCGCAAGGCGCGCGAGCTGACGCGGCGCAAGTCGTCGCTGGATGGCGGCGGCATGCCGCACAAGCTGCGCGACTGCAAGACCAAGGATGTTGAGCGGTCGGAGGTGTTCATCGTCGAGGGTGATTCGGCCGGCGGGTCGGCGACGCAGGGGCGCGACGTTGACACGCAGGCGATCCTGCCGCTCAAGGGCAAGATCCTCAACGTCGAGAAGGCGCGCCTGGACAAGGTGCTGGCGTTTGAGGAGATCCGCACGCTGATCAGCGCGCTGCGGTGCGGCATCGGCGCCGAGATGGACGTCAGCAAGCTCCGCTACGGCAAGATCATCATCATGACCGACGCCGACGTTGACGGCAGCCACATCCGCACGCTGCTGCTGACGTTCTTCTTCCGCCAGATGCCCGAGCTGATCAAGCGCGGGCGCATCTACGTGGCACAGCCGCCGCTGTACATGCTCGAGTGGGGCCGGCCCAAGGGTCGCAACTACCGCTTCAAGTACGTGCTCAACCAGGGCGACATGGACCGCGTGCTCACCGAGCAGGGGCTCGCCCGCGCCACGCTGCTGGTGCGCGACACCGACAACGCCCTGCCGGGGCGCGACGTGCCGGTGGTCAAGCGCATCGCCGGCGAAGAGCTCAAGCGCACCGTGCGTCTGCTGCAGCGTTTGTTCGAGCTGGTCACGATCGCCGAGCGCCGCGGCGTGCGGTTTGTGGACCTGCTCGCGTCGCGTTCGCAGGACCCAACCGGCAAGGGGCGGCTGCCGCTGGTGCGTCTGACGTGGACCGGCGGTGAGGCCTTCGCCTGGAGCGAGAAGCAGGCGCACGAGATCTGCGAGGCGAAGAAGCTGCGGTTTGTGGATATGGCCGTTGAAGAGACCTCGGCCAGCACCACGCCCGGCGAGGTCGAAGCCGCGAAGGCGGCCGCCGCGCCGACGGGCGTGGCCGCGACGGTGCGCGAGCTGCACGAGAACAAGGAATTGGAGCGGCTCTTTGAGCAGATCGCTGCGGCCGGGCTGAGCATCGATGACTACGCCCTGACGCAGGAAGAGGCCGTCAGCGGAGAGAAGATGCCGACCAAGTACGCGTGGGAACTGGCCGACAAGCAGGCCGACGCCGACGCGGCCGACGAAGAGCCCGAGACCGAGGGTGAAGCCGAAGACCGCGAGCAGCAGGAGGCGGAGGCCGCGGCGGAGGAGGCCGAGGCGGCGGTCACGGGCAAGCCTGCGCCGGGCGGTTCGGCGGCGTTGCCGAAGATCATCGAGGCGCCGAGCCTGCCGTCGGTGCTGGCGTCGCTGCTTCAGGTCGGGCGTGCGGGCCTGAGTGTCAAGCGGTTCAAGGGTCTTGGCGAGATGAACGCCGAGCAGCTCGCCGAGACGACGCTGGACAAGAACAAGCGTTCGCTCATGCGCGTTTCTTGGGATGCCGCGAGCGACGCGGAGCAGCTCTTTACCATTCTTATGGGTGAGGATGTGGAGCAGCGCCGCAAGTACATCGAAGAGCACGCCCTCGAGGTGAAGAACCTGGATATCTGAGGTTTATGGCCAGACGGGGGGCTTTAAGCCAACCGTTGCCTGGATGCCCGAGCGTTGGGGTTGGTCACTGACGGGACGTCGGGTCCGGCGGTTGAGGCACCCCGACCTACGCTTGTCATCGGTCTGTCTATTTCTCTGTGCCGCGGGCGGTCGCGGGCGGCAACATTCGGAATTGGAGCTTCACATGGGCGGCAAGGGCAACGGTGGCGGCGGTTTTGGGCCAGTTCCTCCGGGCAACCGTGCTGGTGGCGGCGGCAAGGATGGCGGTCCGGGCAAGGGTCCCGGCGGCGGCGGGGCGCAGAAGGGTGCGGCGGGCCAGCAGATGCGCCGCAGCCAGAACAAGGGCGGGGGCAAGTAAGAATCCGATCGGGTTGTCTGTTCACGGGGCGCTGTGGCCTCCGCGGCGGGCGCGTTCGGTGGCCTTCGGGGGGCTCCGGGTCGCCTGTTAGTGGTTGTTGAACCTCCACCCCCCGACCACTACCCTGACCGTCGCATGACCCTCACGCTTGGACAGCTCGCTTTGGCCGCCTCTGATGTGCCCGCCGGCACGATCGACCTGGGGAAGCTCCCCTTGCTGATCGTGGCCCTTCCGCTGGCGGGAGCGCTGATCGCGCTGCTGTGCGCGATCATGAAGGTCAAGAGCAAGGCTCCGGCCTTTGCGATGGTCGCCTGCCTTGCGGGGGCGTTTGGCGTCGCGTTGTGGATGTACCTGCAGGTGACCGGGGCGGGCTTGGAAGGGTCGGGGGTGACGCGGCCGTGGGCGGTGGTGCACGCCTTTGACTGGATCAACTTCAGTTGGGAAGGGGCGCGACCGTTTGTCGCGAACTTCTCGTTCTACGTCGATTCGCTGACGTGCCTGTGGATGCTGTTTGTGACGGGGCTGGCCGCGGCGATTGCCCTCTACGCCAGCGAGTACATGAGCCACGACGTCGGCCCGGGGTACTGCCGGTTCTTCTTCGCGTTCGGGCTGTTTGTGTTCTCGATGGCCTGCCTGGTGATGGGCGACAACCTGCTGCTGCTCTACCTGGGTTGGGAGGGCGTGGGCCTCTGCTCGTACCTGCTGATCGGCTACTTCTACCAGAAGCCCAGCGCGGTGGAAGCGGCGAAGAAGGCGTTCATCGTCAACCGCATCGGCGACCTCGGTCTGGCGATCGGCATCCTGCTCACGTTCGCCCACTTCGGCACGGTCCGGTACGCGGAGCTGTTCCCGATGGTGCAGGAGTACGTGCACCTGGCGGCGGGCGGGCACTACGACCAGATCCCGCTTCAGGTGAAGTGGATCCCGGTGCTGTTCACGCTTGGGGCGTTTGGCAAGAGCGCTCAGTTGCCGCTGTACGTCTGGCTGCCCGACGCGATGGAGGGCCCCACGCCCGTCAGCGCACTGATCCACGCCGCGACGATGGTGACCGCGGGCGTTTACCTCGTGGCCCGCTTCCTGCCGTTCTACCAGTGCTCGGAGGTTGCGCTGCCCATCGTGGCGTGGGGCGGGGCGTTGACGGCGCTGCTGGCGGCGACGATCGGCATGGCGCAGTTCGACATCAAGCGCATCATGGCCTATTCGACGGTGAGCCAGCTCGGCTATATGTTCGCCGGGCTGGGCGTGCTGAACGCCAGCTTCGAGCCCGACGCCGCGGCGGGCGCGGCCTTCCACGTGTTTACCCACGCCTTCTTCAAGGCGACGCTCTTCCTGGCGTGCGGAGCGGTGATGCACGGCTTCGCCGGGCAGCTCGACCTGCGCAAGCTGAGCGGCCTGATCAAGGTGCCGGGTTGGAAGATCGTCAGCATCGCGATGCTGATCGGGTGCCTCAACCTCGCGGGCTTCCCCTTCACGGCGGGCTTCTTCAGCAAGGACATGATCCTGGCCAACGCGTTCGCCAACGGTCACCTGCAGGTCATCGGCTGGATCCTGCTGGTGACGGCGGGCCTGACGGCGTACTACACCTTCCGCGTCTTCTTCCGCGTGTTCGTCGGGCCGGTGGAGTATCACCCCGGCGACGAGCTGCACGCGTCGCACGGTGACGACGGCCACGGGCACGGCCACGGTGATCACGGGCACGGCGACGCGCACGCGGCGAAGGCGGACGCCCACGGGCACGACTTTCATCCGCACGCGCCGGGCTGGGCGATCAACACGGTGCTCGCTGCGCTGGCGGTCTGCTCCATCGCGGCGGCGGGGTTGTACTACCTCCACTGGGCCGACGGTCTGATCGGCATGTCGGCGACGGCGGTGATCGCCCACGGGCACGCCGAGCACGCCCACGCCACGCTCTTTGGCCAGGACCCGCACAAGATCATGTACTACGTCTCGGGCGTGGTGGGTGCGGTGGGCATCCTCGTTGCCTTCGTGCTGCACTACGCCGGTCGCAAGACGGCCGCGACCAGCGCCGCCGACCGGTTCATCATCCCCGGCATCACCAGCGCCGCTCAGCACAAGTGGTACGTGGACGAGTTCTACAACTGGATCGTGCGCCGCCCGCTGCTGGTGCTTGCGCACATCTTCTACCTCATCGACAAGCTGCTGATCGACGGGCTGGTCGACGTTGTCGGTGCGCTGCCGCGCAGCGCCGGCACGGGCCTGCGTCCGGCCCAGTCGGGCGTGATGCACGGGTACGCCGTGAGCATGGCCTGCGGCATCGCGATCCTCACCGTTGTGGCGCTCTTTCTCTTGAACTAGTCCCTCAACCTTTCTTTCTCTTTGGCTACGCCCGGACCGCCCGACCCTTCTCAGCCGCCTCCCGCGACACACCCTCGCGCTGAAACGACTTCCGCCTCGGAGACGACATGGACTTCCTGTTGATCCTGATCCTGATACCCCTGATCGCCGCGGCGCTGGTGCCGTTTGTTCCGCGCAAGAGCGCGGCCTACCCGATCGCGCTGGGTGGCACGCTGCTGTCGGCCGCGGTCGGCATCGTCGCGTATTTCCAGCACGACTGGCTGACGGCCTCTGCCAAGTCCGACGCGTTCGCGCAGTCGATCGCGTGGATGCCGAAGCTGGGGCTCACGTTCTCGCTCGGGGTGAACTCCGTCAGCGGCCTGCTGATCGCCCTGACGCTGCTGCTGGGCCCGATCTGCGTGATCGCCAGCCGCACGGCGATCACCGAGCGGGTCCGCACGTACTACTTCTGGCTGCTGGTGCTGCAGGCGGCGATGGTGGGGGTGTTCGCGGCCCGCGACCTGGTGCTGTTCTACATCTTCTTTGAGTTCACGCTGATCCCGATGTTCGTGCTGATCGGCGTTTACGGCTCGACCAACCGCCGCGCGGCCTCGATCAAGTTCTTCATGTACACCTTCACCGGCAGCGTGGTGGCGCTGGCGGGTCTGGTGTACGTCGCCTTCCAGCACGCAGCGGCCCACGGCGGGGTGTGGACGTTCGACATCGACACGCTGGCGGCGACCGCGCGGGCGATGACCTTTACCGAGCAGTGCTGGGTGTTCGCGGCCATGATGGCCGGGTTCGCGGTCAAGGTCCCGCTCTTCCCGGTGCACACGTGGCTGCCGCTGGCGCACACCGAGGCGCCGACGGCGGGTTCGGTGATCCTTGCGGGCGTGCTGCTGAAGCTGGGGACGTACGCGATCTACTCGTTCGTGCTGCCGTTTGTGCCGGCGGCGGCCTTCCACTTTGCCCCGCTGATCGCCACGCTGGCGGTGGTGGGGATCATCGCGGTGGGCCTTGTCTGCTGGGTGCAGCGCGACGTGAAGAAGCTCGTCGCGTACTCGTCGGTTGCGCACCTTGGGTTCTGCATGCTGGGCATGTTCGCCCTGAACATCACCGGGCTTAAGGGCTCGGTGCTCTACATGATCAACCACGGCCTGAGCACCGGCGCGATCTTCCTGTGCATCGGCATGATGTACGAGCGCTACCACACCCGCTCGATGGACGAGATCGGCGGGCTCGCCCGGAGGATGCCCGTGTGGGCGTGCTTCATGGTCTTCTTCGCCATGGCCAGCGTCGGCCTGCCGATGCTCAACGGGTTCGTCAGCGAGTTCATGTGCCTCATGGGCGCCTGGCAGGCGAGCGACGCCTGGGCCGTCTCTGGCCTGGCGTTCGGCACGCCGGGCGTGCTCGGGCCGAAGTTCGCGGTCGTCGCCGGTACGGGGATGATCATCGCCGCGATCTACACGCTCTACATGGTCGGCAAGGTGGTGTGGGGTCCGCTCCGCACGCCGGGCAGCGACCACGCGCACGGCGGGCACGGCGAGGGCGACCACGGCGCAGAGGCGCACGGCGCGTTGCCGGCCGACCTTTCAGGCCGTGAGATCGGCGTCCTGATCCCCCTGGCTGCCTGCTGCCTGCTGCTTGGGCTTTACCCAAAGCCGTTCCTTAGCGCCATCGACGCGTCAACCCGCCAGACCGTGGCCGTGGTTGCCGGCGGGCGGGCCCCGCAGGTTCCACAGTCGGGCACGGCCCGGAGCGTTCTTCCCGCCAGCGCCGCCACGGCGGCCGCTGAGCCTGTCAAGCAGGTGACCCAGTGATCGACAAACTCCACGGCCTCTACCCCGAGATGCTCCTGTTCCTGGCGACGTGCACCGTGCTGGTGATCGGGCTGTCGCGCTCGATGAAGCTGCGGCGCATGGCCGGGCCGATCTGCTCGCTGGCGCTGGTCGCCGCGGGCGTGCTGGCCTACACCACCGGGCCCGCCGCGGTCTCCGAGTCGGCCGTTCGAAACCTGGCGATGTACGGCAAGGTCATCACCGCCGTTGTCGGGCTTCTGCTGTCGCTGCTGCTGCTGGGGGTTGTTGACCGCGATTACGAGGACCAGGTGGCGACCGGGCGTGCGCCCTTCGACGCGGCGCGGACCATCCGCGCCGAGTTCTGGGCGTTCTTCCTCTTCTCGATCACCGGGCTCATGCTCTGCGCCGGCAGCGAGAACCTCATCTGGCTCTTCCTTGCGCTGGAGCTCACCAGCCTTCCGACGTACGTCATGGTCACCGTCAGCACGCCGCGCGAGCGTTCGATGGAGAGCGGCGTCAAGTACTTCTTCCTCGGTGCGCTGGGCGCGGCGGTGTTCCTCTTCGGGTTCGCCTTTATCTACGGCGGCACGGGCACGACCGACTTCCGGCAGATCGCCGAGAGCCTGCGGGCCCAGAGCGCCTCACCGGGCGGCATCAACCCCGTCGCCATGACGGGGCTCATCCTCAGCGTGCTGGGGCTCTGCTTCAAGATCGCGGCGGTGCCCATGCACGGGTACGTCGCCGACGTGTACCAGGGGGCGCACGCCTCGGTCTCGGCCATGCTCGCGTTTGTCCCCAAGGCCGCGGGGTTCTTCGCGCTCATCCTGCTCATGGGGTGCGCCGGCTGGGGCGCCGACGGCACGGGCATGCTGCCGAGCCCGCTGAGCGAGCTGATCGCCGTGATCGCCGTGCTGACGATGACCGTCGGCAACGTGCTGGCGCTGCTTCAGACCTCGATCAAGCGCATGCTGGCGTACTCGTCGATCGCCCACAGCGGGTACATGCTGGTGGGCCTGGTCGCGGGTCCCGGCGGAACGGGCGAGAGCATCACCCGCAGCGGCATCGCCGCCACGCTCTTCTACCTGCTGGTCTACGGCATCACGTCCGTCGGCACGTTCGCGGTGCCCGCGGCCCTTGAGCGCCGCGCGCCCGACGGCCACCTCGACGAGCCCGACGCGATCGAGGACCTCCGCGGCCTGCGCAACAGCCACCCCACGCTGGCGTGGGTGCTGGCGCTGAGCGCCCTTGGCCTGATGGGCTTCCCGCCGCTGGTCGGTTTCTTCGCCAAGCTGCCGCTGTTCACCTCGGCGTGGTCTTCGCACAACACCGTGCTGCTGCTGGTGCTGGCGGTCAATTCAGCGATCGGCGCGGTCTACTACCTGCGGCTGGTCAATGTCGCGCTGATCTCCAGCGCCGATGCGCCGTCGGGCTTCTCCGCGACGCCCTTCCGCTCGCGTGCGTTCGCTGGGTACATCGCCGCCGCGGCGCTGGTGGTGATGGCCGTGATCCCGATGACCGACCCGGCCGCGATCGCCGGGCGTTACTTCCCGATCGCCGGCAAGCTGGCGGTTCCGCCGGCACCGGTGCCGGCCCCGGCCCCTGCGCCGGCCGTTGCGGAGCCTGTCGCCGCGGGCGAGCGGGCGGAATGAGCGGTCAGCCCAGCGGAACGGGAACCACCGCCCGCCCGCTGAGCACCTCGAAGCCGACGCCGTACGCGGGGCCGAGCACCTCAGGGCGGAGCACATCCGCGGACGGGCCACCGGCCAGCAGCGCCCCGTTGTGGTCCAGCAGAACCGCCCGATCGGCATAGCGCAGCGCCAGCGTGAGGTCGTGGAGCACGACGCCGACGGCGACACCCTCGGCGGCCATCTCCCGCAGCATCTCGAGCGCTTCGAGCGCGTGGCGCGGGTCCATCGCGCTCACCGGCTCATCCGCCAGCAGCGTGCGCCCGAGCGGGCCGGGCGTAGCGGCTTTATCGCCCGCGTTGAGCTGGCACATCGCCCGCGCAAGCGCCACGCGCTGCTGTTGACCGGCCGAGAGCGTCTCGAACAGGCGGTCGGATGCCTGGGCAACACCGGCGCGAGCCATCGCCCGCTCGACGGCAGCGCTCGAAGCGCCGACCGCGTGCCGCCCGAGCTCCACCACCCGCCGCACCGCCATCGGCCCGGCCAGCGCCGAACGCTGCCCGATGTACGCCACCGCCGCGGCGCGCTGCCACACGGGCACGGCGGCCAGGTCACGCCCCCCCAGGCGCACGCTCCCCGCAGTCGGTGTCAGCGTCCCCAGCAGCAGGCGCAGGAGCGTGCTCTTGCCCGCGCCGTTTGGGCCCAGCAGCGCCGTCACCTTGCCCGGGGGCAGGTCCAGGCTCACGCCGCGCACGACGTCGCCGCGGTCAGACGGCGTACCCGGGTAGGCGAAATAGAGGCCAGAGGCGCTCAGCACGCTCGATCCTAGCGGGAGTTTCCGCCCCCCCCGGCACGGTTCTGGCACGCCTTTCCTCCTATCCTCTCACTCACATGTCCACGATCAACACCGTTGCGGTTGCTGGGGGTACAGGCTTTGTCGGCAGGCGGATCGTCGCGGCCCTGCTGAGCAGGGGTTACACCGTCCGCGTGCTCGCCCGTGACGCCGAGAGCGGCGCGGCGCGGCTCGGGACGGCCAACGGGCTCAAGATCATCGAGGGCGACGTGCTCGACAGGGACGCCCCGGCGCGCCTTGTTGACGGCGCCCAGGCGGTCATCAACCTCGTCGGCATCATCCGCGAGAAGCGCCAGCCGGGCGTGCGCCCGCAGACGTTCCAGGGCATGCACGTTGAGGCCACCCGCGCGCTGCTGCAGGCGACCGGCGACGCCGGCGTCCGCCGCTACATCCACATGAGCGCCCTGGGCGTCGCGCCCGACGCCAAGGCGGAGTACGCACGCACCAAGTATGAGGCCGAGCAGATCGTGCGCCGATCCGGGCTCGACTGGACGATCTTCCGCCCGTCGCTGATCCACGGCGCCGACGGCGAGTTCGTCGCCATGGCGCGCCGGCTGGCCGCGGGCGACGTGCCGCCGTTCTTCTTTATCCCGTTCTTCGCCCGCTTCACCGACCACTCCGACGAGAACGTCTGGCTCCCTCGGCTGACGCTCGACCCCGCGGAGATCGCGCCGGTGCTGGTTGACGACGTCGCGACGGTCTTCTGCGAGTCGCTCTCGCGCCCGCAGACCGTCGGGGAGGTCTACAACCTCGTCGGCTCCGAGACGCTGAACTGGCGCCAGCTGATGGAGCACTTCCGCGACCACCTGCCCCACACCGACCACGGGCTCCCGGTGCTGCCGGTCCCGGCCGAGCACGGCGCGCTGATCGCCAAGGGGGCGGCGGCCTTCGGGCTCGGCGGGCTCCTCCCGTTCGACGAGGGCCAGGCGCACATGGCCGCGCTCGACTCCACCGCGGACCTTCACAAGCTCCGCGCCCACTTCGGCATCGAGCCCGCTCCCTTCCGCTCCGCCGTCGAGGGTTACTCGGCGCAGGTCGCCGTCACGTCCTGACGCGCCCTCCCTTCACTTCGACTGGTTGCCAACCGACTATGCCCGGACCCTTCACACGCCGCGTTCTTGAGCACCTCGCCCACGAGTCGTACGCACCCGAAACCACCGCCCAGATGGCCACCGCCCTCTCGGTCCCGGCCGACGCGATGGACGATTTCCGCACGGACCTTGCCGACCTTGTCACCATCGGCAAGCTCGTCATGACCCCCGAGGGGAAGATCGGCCTGCCGAGCCTGCCCGACGAGGTCACCGGCTACTTCCGCAAAAACGCCAAGGGGTTCGGCTTCGTCATCCCCGAGCGCAAGCACAAAGAGGGTGACGTCTACATCGCCAAGGAGGACGTCGCCGACGCCCTCAGCGGCGACACCGTCAAGGCGCGCGTCTACCGCCAGCGCCGCGGCGGCGAAGAGGTCATCCGCGGCGTGATCACCGAGGTCGTCTCGCGCAAGCGCTCGCAGTTCTCCGGCGAGCTGCGCAAGCAGGGCTCACAGTGGCTGGTCTATCCCGACGGGCGCGAGCTGCGCGACCCGGTGGTGGTGCGCGACCCGCAGGCCAAAAACGCCTTCGAGGGGCACAAGGTGATCGTTGAGATCACGGCGTACCCCGAGGGTGACTTCCTCCCCGAGGGTGTGATCACCAAGGTGCTCGGCGAGGCGGGCCGCCCCGACGTTGAGACCCAGGCGACCATCGAGGCCTTCAACCTCCCCAAGGAGTTCCCGCAGGCCTGTATCGATCAGGCACGCGAGGCCAACGAGCGATTCAACGAGCTGGTGAAGAAAGTCGAGGACGAGGGCTTCAAGGACCGCGAGGACCTGCGCGGCGGCTTCATCCTCACCATCGACCCGCCCGACGCCAAGGACTACGACGACGCGATCAGCATTGAGCGGCTCGAGAGCGGCGGTTGGAAGCTCGGCGTGCACATCGCCGACGTTGCGCACTTCATCCCGGTGGGGTCGCCGCTGGACGTTGAGGCGAAGAAACGCGGCAACTCGTGCTACCTGCCGCGCCTGGTCATTCCGATGATCCCCGAGGTGCTCAGCAACGGCATCTGCTCGCTGCAGGAGGGCGTGCCGCGCTTCTGCAAGAGCACGTTCCACGTCTACGACAAGCACGGCGGGCTGAGCAAGAGCGGCGTGAGCCAGACGCTGATCCAGAGCCGCAAGCGCCTGACCTACCTCGAGGCGCAGGCGCTCATCGACGGCGACTTCACCGAGGCGCGCAAGCACGCCAAGACCGACCCCAAGTACACCGACGAGCTGGTCGGGCTTCTGAAGGAAATGGACGCCTGCGCAAAGGCGATCCGCGTCCGCCGACGTGCCGCGGGCATGATCCACCTCGACCTTCCGCAGGTGCAGCTGGTCTACGACGACCAGGGGCGCGTGGTCGACGCCGAGCCGGAGGACGACGCGTTCACGCACACACTGATCGAGATGTTCATGGTTGAGGCCAACGAGGTGGTGGCGCGGCTGTTCACGCGCCTCAAGGTGCCGCACATCCGGCGCATCCACCCCGAGCCGCCGCCCGGCGACGTTGACAACTTCCGCGACAGCGTGAAGGTCGCCGGGTTCTCGCTGCCGAAGAACCCCACGCGCATGGAGCTGCAGAAGATCCTCGACGCGACCAAGGGCACGCCCACCGGTCCGGCGGTGCACTTCGCCATCCTGCGGACGCTGACCCGCGCCGAATACTCCCCCGCGCCCGTGGGGCACTATGCGCTGGCGTCGGACGCTTACTCGCACTTCACCAGCCCCATCCGCCGCTACGCCGACCTCACCATCCACCGTGAGATCGCCGAGTACCTCAGGCACACCAAGAACGGCTCCAACCCGCCACGCGACGACGACGCGTGGATCAAGCTCGGCGAGAAGATGAAGGAGTCGAAGAACTGCCCCTCCTTTGAGGAGCTTGAGCAGATCGGCAAGGCGATCACGCAGACGGAGCAGAACGCCGCCGGCGCTGAGGACCACCTGCGGACCTTCTTGGTGATGCAGCTGCTCTCGGGTCACGTGGGCGAGCCGTACCGGGCGATCATCACGGGCGTGACGAACAACGGCATCTTCGTAAAGCTCGACAAGTATCTTGTCGAGGGTCTGGTGAAGGCCTCGGACCTGCCCGTGGGCCTGACCAAGGACGGGCGGATGGTCGCCGGCGCGTGGCGGATCGATCAGCGGACCGGCGCGCTGGTCAACGCCAACACCGGCCGCAGCTTCGCCGCGGGTGAGCGGGTGACGGTGATCATCGCGAAGGTGGACCTGTCGCTGCGGCAGATGGAGCTGACAATCGCCGACGACGGTTCACGCGACAAGGGGAAGGCGAAGGCGCTCTACGACAAGAAGGGGCAGGTCGTCGGCGGCGCGGAGGTGGGGGGCGGCGCCCTCAACCTGAACTGGGACGCGATCAAGAACGGCGGAAAGACCGGCGCCCAGGCCCGCGACCAGCGCTCCAAGCAGCGCGACCGCAACAAGAAGAACCATCGGCGGGACAAGGATTGAGACGACCTTGCTACGCGCTGCGCCAAGCTTCGCCCGGCATGATTCTCAGCAGAAACTCGTCAAACATCGGAACGGTGAACGCTGTGTCGCCGTGGCTGGGGCTCCACACCATTCCCTTTGTAATCAGCGTGCTGCGCGTCGGAGCGAGGGATTGAACTGTTCGGTCAAGTTCTGCGGCCACATCGCCCGAGCGGTGCGGTCCCCGGCCAAGCTGCGCCATCGCACGAAGGTACTTCTTTTCGCTCGGAGTCAGGCGGTCGAACCGCACGCGGAAGAAGCTCTCATCGAGCGCTGCGATGGCCGAACGAGAAGCGGCTGAAACGTCTCCCGCCGTTATGGGGGAGTCCTTGGCCGTGTCCCAAACGTGCTTTCCCCACTCCTGCAGGAAATACGGGTATCCCTTCGTTTTCTGGATGATCTCTTCCAGTGCTCCTTCGTCGTAGTTTACGCCCTGCTCGTTGGCGGGCTTCTCAAGCGCGAGCCGCGCCGACGCGGGCGTGAGAGGGCCGAGCTCCGGAAACTCAAACAGACGCTCCGCGTATGACTTGGCGCGGCCCATCCGACCGGTCAACTGAGGTAAACCGGCACCGATCAGCACTACCGGGAGTGATCGCTGGGCCGTCCTGTGCAGGGCGGTGATCAGCGACGCGAGTTGGTCCTCTTCGACGTATTGGAGTTCATCGACAAAGAGGATGAGGACTGTTCCAGCGCTTTGCGCGGCCGCGCCCACGATCTCCAAGAGTGCCTGCAAGTCGTGCTCGAGGTCTCCGTTGTCTGCGATACCTCTGATTGGCTCAACATCCACTCCAAGCTGGATGTCTCCGTACGTCATTTTTAGGGCGGCGGCAAAGGCCGCCAGTACACCCAGCGCCTTATCAGCGAGCGCCTTTGCCTTTTCTGCCCTGGAGAGGTCGATGAGAGCCATGCGTAGTTGCGGCGCGAGGATCGCCGGCAGAGAGCGGCTTTCAGGAGCCTCGATGCGGACTGTGCGGTACCCAGCTCCGATGGCGTCCTCTCGCATGCGATCGAGCAGCACAGTCTTGCCGACTCCACGGAGCCCGATCATCAGCACACTCTTGGCAGCCCTGCCGCCGTGAATGCGTGCGAGAGCGATGCGCACCTTCTCTCGCACAGCATCACGACCAGCCAGTTCGGGAGGTGGTGTACCAGCCCCTGGGGCGTAAGGGTTTTTGACTGGGTCCATGCCGAATTATAGCAGTCTTTTAGAAGTTATCAAAAAACAGTAACTAGCCTAAGATCAGCATAAATAGTGATCGCGAGGCGTGTTAGTGGAATGTATGGTAAACTTGCCCCGTGCTGGCGTCGCTCCACGTAGACCTGAACTCCTTCTTCGCCTCAGTCGAGCAGCAACTGCGGCCTGAGCTGCGCGGCCGGCCCGTGGCGGTGGTGCCGATGATGGACGTTGACTCCACCTTCGTGCTCGCCGCCAGCTACGAGGCCAAGGCCCACGGCGTGAAGACCGGCACGCGCGTGTCCGACGCGAAGCACATGTGCCCCGGGCTCGTGTTCGCCCAGAGCCGGTCGGCCGCGTACGTCCGCGCCCACAACGACGTGATGAAGGCCGTCGACACCGTCTGGCCCGTGCACAAGGTGTGGTCGATCGACGAGTTTGAGTGCCGATTGACCGGGCCGCAGCGCGAGCCGGAGGCGGCGCTGGATGTTGCTCGCCGGATCAAGCTTGCCGTGAGAACCCTCGCCGGTGAGTGCCTTCGCTGCTCCATCGGCATCGGGCCCAGCCAGCTCATCGCCAAGCTGGGCACAGACTTGATGAAGCCCGACGGCCTGGTGATGATGCAGAAGCACGAGCTGCCGGCACGCCTCTTCCCGCTGAAGCTGACGGAGATGGCGGGCATCGGCAAGCAGACCGAGAAGCGCCTGCTGATGCACCGGATCACGACGTTCGAGCAGCTCGCCGCCCTCTCGCCGCCGCAATTCCAGAAGGTGTGGGGGAGCATCGACGGCCTGCGCTACTACAACGCGATCCACGGGCTCGACTACGCGCAGCCGAAGACCGTCCGCCGCACGATCGGGCACGAGCACGTGCTGGCGCCCGCGCTGCGCAACGCCCAGGGCGCCCGCGGCGTGCTTGTGCGTCTGCTGCACAAAGCGACGTGGCGGGCGCGGTCGGAGGGGTACGTCGCCACCCGGCTGCACGTGTGGGGGCGCTCAGATGCCAACCCTTCGCAGAGCTGGGAGGCCGACACCGAGCTCGCCCCGCCGACGAACCAGCTGCTCTTTTGCCTCAACACCATGCTCGCCCTCTGGGAGCGCTGGCCCAGAGAGCGGTCGTTCGGCAACCCGATGAAGGTCGGCGTCACCCTGGCGGGGCTCGAGCCCATCGGCAGCTCCACCGGTTCACTCTTTGAGCCGGCGGCCGCGCGCCCCCTCTCGGCGCTCGACACCGCCCTCGACAAGATCAACGACAAGTTCGGGCGCGACACCGTCTACGCCGGCGGCATGCACGGGTCGCGCAAGGCCTCCGCTCCGCCGATCGCTTTCAGCCGCGTGCCGACGATGGACGAGTTCGGAAAGCCCAAGGCCAAGTAGCCGCGCGGCCGTCTCTGCGCTCGCTCACACGCGCAGCCATTCCCACGCAAACCCCTCCGGCATCACCTCCGGCCGATCGTTGATCAACCCCACCAGCCACTCAAACGCGTCCACCAGCCGCGGTCCGGGCCGGTTGAAGAACTGGTTCCCATCCACCACCGCCACCTTGCCGTTCTTGACCGCCGGCAGCACGTCCCACCAGCCCTCGCGCCGAGCCCGCGCCCGCAGCTCTTCAGCATCCGCGCGCGCCTGGGCCAGCGTCCGCCCGCACGGGGCGATCACCAGTACCTCGGGGCGGCTCGCCACCAGCATCGCCGGTGTAACGACGCGGCTTTTGCCAGCGGCGCGCTGCGTCTGGCCGATCGGCCCCATCGCGCCTCCCGCGCCAGCCACTGGCTCGGTCGGGTTCAGCGGGTGGCTTCCCCCCGCCCGCTCGACCAACTGCGGCGTCCAATGCCCGCCCACAAAGAGCGGGTCGGTCCACTCCAGCACCGCCACGCTCACTCCCGCGGCGTACGGGTTCGCGTAGTCGGCCGCGGCGTACATCCGCTCCCGCAGGCGCGTCACGGCCTCAAGCGCCTCACCGTCAAGCCCGACGGCCCGGCCAATCGTGTAGAGGTCGTCCAGCACGGCCTCCACCGTCTGCGGGTTCAGGCTGACAACCTCCGGCCTCGGGTTCATCGCCAGCGCTGCCCCGCGCACCGTCCCCAGGTCGATCGAGCAGACCGCGCACAGGTCCTGCGTCAGGATCACGTCCGGCCGCAAGGCCTTCAAGCGGTCCACATCAAGGGTGTAGAGCGACTGCGGCCCGCCCACCCCGGCGTTCCTGGCGGCCTCACGAACCGCCGCATCAATCTCTGCCGCTGTGCCGCCCGGGTCGGTCCGTGCCCCCGTCAGCACCGGAACCCCCTCGATCCCCGGCGGGAAATCGCACTCGTGCGACCGGCCCACCAGCAGACCAGCCCCGCCGATTGAGCACAACCCCTCGGTTGCGCCCGGCAGCAGGCTGACCACGCGGGCCCTTTGCCCCCCCCTCCTGCCCCGCCCGCTGCTGCCTTCAACTCCGTCCATGAGTCACAATATTCGCAGCCGACGCCCGCGTCAGGCCGATCCACCTCTGGAATACTCTTTGAAACGGCGAATCCGCCGCGACTTCGGGCACGGAGGCTCACGCATGCCGCTCTCACAATCCACACTCCAAGCCGCGGCCCTCGCGGTCCTTGCCGGCTCGCTCACCAGCATCTGCTGTGCGCAGGAGTCAAAGGAACAGCCAAAGCCCGACGCCAAGATCACCGGCCCCGCGCCGCGGACGGCCAGAGCGGCCAGCCAGCCAAAGTCAGACGGCAAGGAGGCACCGGCCGCGCGGCCCGCCGCGGCACAGCCCCCAAAGGCCGGTAACCCGGCGCCGGCAACGCCCGCCGCTGGCGGTACGCCCGCTCCCGGCGCCGGCCAGCCGCCGGCCGCTCACCCAGCCGGTGATGAGCACCTCCCCGCCGCCGCCGCCACGAACTTCCCACCACCCCCCGAGGGCTGGTTCCGCTTCGATGCCTTCGCCGAGCCCGTCGAGGTCAGGCTGCTGGTCGATCTTGTCGCCGATCGCCTGAAGATCCAGATCATCTCCACCGAGGCCGCTCTCCGCGATAAGAAGATCCAGCTCTTCACGCCGATCGATGTGCCCGAGGACAAGCTCCTGGACTTCCTCAGCCTGCTCCTGGAGCAGAACGGTCAGTACATCAAGAAGGAGGCGATCGGCTTCTACGTGATCGACGCGCAGTCAACCGTCGGCAGCAGTGCGCCCGGCGGCGAGTTCTCTACCACGCAGGTCGTCCCCACGCGCGGCCTCAAACCCAGCGGCCTCTCCATCGCCATCGCGCAGGTCCTCAAGGGCGGCCCCGGCGCCGGCGGCCAGCCCGGCGCGCCGCAGCAGAACACGCTCCCCAACATCGCCTACCTCGACGACCTGGGCGTGCTGGTGATCACCGACACGCCGCGCCGCATCGGCGCGGTCAAGGGCCTCGTCGAGCAGCTCAGCAACGAGCAGATCAACCTCGAGTTCTCGCGATTCGAGGTCCACCACCTCTCCGCCAGCATCGCCAAGCAACGCATGCTCGAGCTGCTGGGCCAGGTGCAGCGAACCACCGGCGGCACGCCCGGCTTTAACCCCAACGACCCCAACGCGATGGCCCAGGCCAACGCCGCGATGAACGCCAGCGGCGTCAACTCGTCCAACCTCGCCGCGCGCATCATCCCCGACCCGCAGTCAAACGCCCTCACCCTCCGCGGTCGGCCCGAAGAGGTCGAGCTGATCACCCGCCTGCTTGAGGTGGTCGACGTCCCCAACCAGCTCATCCCCAAGTGGTACGCCGTCGGCCCCGCGGCGCAGGCCCTCGCCGAGCAGGGAAAGCGGGCCGGCCTGGGTGATGTCACCGTCATGCAGTCAACCCGCGGCGGCAACACGCAGAACCCCAACATCGCCGGCGGCGGGTTCTTCCCCGATGAGAACGGCTTCCCCAACACCAACAACCGCTTCGGCAACAACAACCAGACCGCCAGCGGGCCCGTCTTCGTGCTCGACGCCGACCAGCGCGGCTTCATCTACTACGGCACAAACGACCAGCACTCACAGCTCGACAAGCTCGTCAAGGAGTTCGCCGAGATCACCCAGTCCGAGCGCGTCGTCTACGAGTTCTACAAGCTCAAGTTTGTCGACGCCACCAAGACGTCCGAGCTCATCCGCGGCATGATCAACAACACGATCCCCGGCGGCGAGTCGCCGCTGGTGCCGGGGGCCGGCGGCGGTGCCGCCGGATCGACCGGCCGTCGGAACAACTCCGTCGGCGCCTCCCTGGCCGCCAGCCCGAGCGGCGAAGGCGGCAACGGAGAGGACGCGATCATCGCGACCGCCGACGTCCACGTCCTGCCGGACGTCTCGAACAACCAGGTCGTCATCAAGGCCCCCCAGCGCCTGCAGCCGCAGTTCGCGCGGCTCATCAACAAGATCGACCTCCGCCGCCCTCAGGTCTACATCGACGCCAAGATCATCGTCGTCACCAACCGCGAGGACTTCCAACTCTCGGTCGAAACACAGCTGGTCAACGCCGGCGGCGGAGGCGGCGCGCTCCGCACGCTCTTCCCCGGCAGCCCCGCGACAGTCGGCAACATCGTCACGCCGCCGGTCATCGGCGCCTCGCAGGGCATCGTCGCCGCCGTCATCAAGAGCGACCAGGTGCCCGTCATCATCAACGCCCTCGCGCAGAGCCGATCGGGGCGCATCGTCGCCTCACCCCAGCTGCTGGTTGACGACAACGAAGAGGCCACCATCACGAGCATCAACCAGGAGCCAACGACAACCACCACCGTCGGCACTGGCACCTCGCCCCCCACAACGTCGTTCTCGCAGTACGTCGAGGCCGGCCCCAAGCTCACCGTCAAGCCGCGCCTCTCGACCGGTGACCTGCTGAGCATGGAGTACGAGGTCGAGCTCTCAAGCTTCACCGGCGCGGGCGCCGCCGGCGTGCCGCCACCCAAGATCACCAACAACATCAAGAGCAAGTCGGTCACCATCCCCTCCGACAGCACCATCGTCGTCGGCGGCCTTGAGTTCAGCCAGAAGAGCTCAACCGTCTTCAAGGTCCCCTTCCTCGGCGACATCCCGCTCATCGGCGAGGCCTTCAAGAGCACGACCAACGTCGACGACAAACGCACCGTCTACGTCTTCATCACGCCGCGCATCATGCGCGACCCGATCGGAAACGACCTCCGTTACATCTCCGAGGGCCCTTCGCGGCGCGCCGGTAACGACAGTGAACTCCCGCCCGTGCGCGTTGAGCTGATCGAGATCCACCCGACCACCGGCTCGGGCAACCCCGCGCCGGCAGCGCCCCCCGCACCCGCCGAACCCCCCGCCGCACCCGAACCCGCCGGCACACCGGCGCCGGCACAGACGCCCAACTAACCCCCTTCACCCACTTGGCCAAGCTCACACTCAAACCATCTTCAAGCAACGGATCGCCCGCGAGCGGCGCCATCACCAAAGCGCCGCCGCGCGACTGGCCGCGCATCGGCCAGTTGCTCGGCGATCTTGCGCCCAAGGCCGATCAGCTCAAGGCCTTCGCCGAGCTCCCCGGCAGCGACTCAGAGCCGTGGGACGTGCTCCTGGGCATGCTGGCGATCGACGAGTTCACGGGCCTGCAGCGCCTCGCCGCGCGCACCGGGCTTACGTTCCAGGCCGAGCCGCGCCTCAGCGATTCCTCCTCCCCCTTCTACGAGATCATCCCCCCCTCGATCGCCCGCCAGCACCAGGTCGCCGGCGTCAGCACCGAGGGAACCGTCGTCACCGTCGCCACCAGCCAGCCCTTCCAGCCCGCCGTCTTCTCGATGCTCGAGGAGAAGCTCGGCGCCACCGTCCGCATCATCCTCTCGCCGCGCGGCGCGGTGACCAACCTCATCAACCGCGGCTACGAGCAGCGGCAGGACCTGGTCACCGAGATCGTCGACGAGATGCCCCTGGACCAGCGCGCCATCGAGTCGGCCGCCGGCTCGGTCAAGGGGAGCACCGACCTGCTCCAGCTCGCGCGTCAGACGCCCGTCATCCGCCTGGTGAACATGATCCTCTTCGAGGCGCTCCGCCGGCGCGCCTCGGACATCCACGTTCACCCGATGGAGACCAAGCTCGTCATCCGCTTCCGCATCGACGGCATGCTCGTCGACGCCTTCAGCCCGCCGCTGCAGCTCGCCCCCGCCATCAGCAGCCGCCTCAAGGTCATGACCGAGCTGGACATCGCCAACCGGCACAGCCCGCAGGACGGGCACACCTCCGTCCGTGTCGGCGCCCGCAAGGTCGACATCCGCTTCTCCGCAGTCCCCACCGTCTACGGCGAGCGGCTGGTCATGCGCCTGCTCGACCAGACCCAGACCAAGCTCTCCCTCGACGAGGTCGGCATGTCGCGGGCCATGCAGGCGACGCTCGTCGACCTCATCAGCCGGCCCACCGGCATCATCCTTGTCACCGGCCCAACCGGCAGCGGCAAGACCACGACCCTCTACGGCGCACTTGGGCGCGTCGACCGCAACGCGCGCAACGTCATGACCATCGAAGACCCAGTCGAGTACCACCTCGAAGGGATCTCGCAGACCCAGGTCAACGTCAAGCGCGGCGTCACGTTCGCCTCGGGGCTCAGGTCGCTCCTGCGTCAGGACCCTGACGTCATCCTCGTCGGTGAGATCCGCGACAACGAGACCGCCCAGCTCGCCGTGCAGGCGTCGCTCACCGGGCACCTTGTGCTCGCCACGCTGCACACCAACGACGCGCCCAGCGCAATCGCCCGCATGCTCGACATCGGCATCGAGCCCTACCTGCTCACCAGCACGCTCCTGGCCGCCATCGCCCAGCGCCTCGTGCGCCGCGTCTGCCCTGAGTGCGCCGGCACAGGCAAAGACCCGCACCCCACCTCCAGCCGTTCAGAGGGGCGCTGCGAGCGCTGCTTCGGCACCGGCTACTACGGGCGCGTCGGCGTCTTTGAGATCATGCGCATGACCGAAGAGCTCCGCGAGATGGCCGGCCGCCGCGCCAACGCCATCGAGATCGACAAGGCCGCCAAGGCCGCCGGCTTCCGCACCATGGCCGACGACGCCAGAGAGAAGATCGCCCAGGGCCTCACGACACAGGCCGAGATCGACAGGGTTCTCGGGTAACCACCGCCCCCTGCACGAGCCCGTACGCCAGGCAGTGACCGTTTCAAAGCAGGAACCACCATGCGCACACTCACCCTCGCCCTCCTCATCACGACGCAGGCGTTCGCACAGCCGCCCGCGCCGGCCGATCCGGTTCCCGCGCAGCCGCCAGCAGCCCCCGACGCGCCCGCGCCGACGCCACCGGCCACGCCCGTTGCGCCGGGCGAGCACCGCCCCGCCCCCGCGCCGCCCGCGGTGATCGTCCCAAAGCCGGGCGCGATCATCCCAGAGGCCCAGGCCGTCTTCGACCGCGCGATCGCGGCCTACAGGGGCGCCAAGTCCTACAGCGAGTCGGTGCTCGTGACCCTCAGCCAGGCCGCCAGCGGCCTGCCCGAAGGCACAGAGCCACCCGTCAACCAGGCGTCGTCAACAAAGTTCCACTGGGCCGGCGCCGACCACTTCACCTTCAGCACCCGCGACATCGCCCTCTACCGCAACGGCAAGCAGGCAACCGTCTCGGTGAAGGTGCTCGGCGAGTACACGCAGCGCGAGTTCCAGGACGCCGACAAGGGGTTCTTCAACAACATGGTTGAGCTCAGCCCGACCTACCAGGCGATCACCAGCGCCGAGCCGGGCCACTCGATCGGCCGCGCCGTCTCGATCACCAAGGTCGTCGCGGAAGAGTTGAACGGGATCAAGGGCAAACGCCTCATCGGCACCGGTTACCCGCCGCTGCCCGGGTTCGAGCTCGTCAGCCCAATCACGCTCTTCTTCGCCGACGACACCGGCCTTCTCCGCCAGGCGACCTACGACCTCAAGGCCATCATGCAGTCGCAGATCGACCGCAGCCGCGCGATGAGCCCCGGCTCGCCGGCGGTCACGCTCGACAAGTTCAGCATCACCACCGACTGGACCGAAGCGGCGATCGACACCGACCCCCTCGGGATCGATCCTGCGTTGACCTTCACCCCCGGTCCCTCCGACCACAAGGTCGACGACTTCAACACCGCCGACGGCGAAGACTCGGCCCAGTACAAACTGCTCGGCACACCCGCGCCGCAGTTCACCGCCACAACATTCAGCGGACGGCCCCTCGCCCTCAGCGACGTGAAGGGGCGCGTCGTGATGCTCCAGTTCTGGGCGAGCGCCGAACCGGCCAGCACGCTCGCCCTCACCGTGTTCAACTCCATGGACATCGTCTACAGGCCGCAGGGCGTCGTGATGATCGGGATCAACCAGGACCACGCGACCATGGCGACCCAGTCACGCCAGATCGCGGCGGCCAAGGGCGCCGCCTTCCCGCAGATCACCGATTCCGACAAGGCGATCAGCAACGCCTACCGCGTCGCGATGGTCCCCTGCACGATCCTCATCGACAAAGAGGGCATCATCCGCTCCATCTCCAGCGGGTACGACGACACCGTCCAGATCGAGACCGCGGCGAAGCTCGACAAGCTTCTCCGCGGCGAACCGCTGCCGAAGACGGTCAAGCCCGCGCCGTTCACGACGCCCGCGCAGCTCAAGCGCGACAAGCCCGCCGAGCCGGCCGCGCCGGCCGAAGAGCCCAAGAAGCCCTGACGCCGGGCCGGTCCTTCGCGTTTGCCGCCAAGCTACCCTGCGCTCATGAACCCCCTCGTCGGCGTCATCATGGGCTCCCGGTCAGACTGGGAGACGATGCGTAGCGCAGCCGAGACCCTGCAGGCGCTCGGCATCCCCCACGAGGTCAAGGTCGTCTCCGCCCACCGCACGCCCGACCTGCTCTTCCAATACGCCTCCACCGCCCACGCCCGCGGGCTTGAGGTCATCATCGCCGGCGCAGGGGGCGCTGCGCACCTCCCCGGCATGTGCGCCAGCAAAACCCGCCTCCCCGTCCTCGGCGTGCCGGTGCAGAGCAAGGCGCTCAGCGGGGTCGACTCGCTCCTCTCCATCGTGCAGATGCCCGCAGGGATCCCCGTGGGCACGCTGGCGATCGGGCCCAGCGGTGCAACAAACGCCGCGTTGCTCGCCGCCGCCATCCTGGGCAACAAGCACGCGAAGTTCGCCGCAGCGCTCACCGCCTATCGCGCAGCGCAGACCGACAAAGTCCTGGCCGACGCCGACCCGCGCAAGCCGGCGCGAAAGCCCGGCAAGAGTGGGGGGGCAGGGCGCGCCAAGGGGAAGCGCGCGTGAGCGAGGGGGCCGGGAGCAACACGATCGGAATCCTCGGCGGCGGGCAGCTCGGGCGCATGCTCGCCCTCGCCGCCCACGACCTGGGGCTCCGCACGCGCTGCTTCGACGAATCGGGCGAGGCCGTCGCGGGCCACGTCACCCAGCTGCACGTTGACAGCTTCGACAACCCGGCGAGGCTCGACGCATTCCTCGACGGGCTCGCCGCCGTGACCTACGAGTTTGAGAACGTCCCCGTCACGCTCGCCGACCGCATCAACCAGCGCGTCCGATGCTTCCCGCCGCCCGCTGCGCTCGACGCCGCGCAAGACCGCGTCACCGAGAAGTCACTCTTCCGCTCGCTGGGCATCCCCACCGCCGGCTTCGCACCCGTCGACACGCCCGAACAGCTCACCGCGGCCGTCGCCGAACTGGGCCTCCCCGCCGTGCTCAAGACCCGCCGCCTCGGCTACGACGGCAAGGGCCAGTCCGTCCTGCGCGCCGAGCCCGACATCATGAAGGCGTGGAATGAACTGGGGAGGGGCGCCGAAAGCACCGCTGACCACAGGCCCGCCAACCTCATCCTTGAGCAGTTCGTCCCCTTCTCGCGCGAGCTGAGCATCATCGCCGTCCGCTCCAATGCCGGTGAAGTCCGCGCCTGGCCGCTCATCGAGAACACCCACAGCCAGGGCATCCTCCGCACGTCGATCGCCCCCGCCCCCAACGCGCCCGCCGCCATCACCGAGCAGGCCACAAGCGCCGTCCGCACCGTGATGAACCACCTGAACTACGTCGGCGTGCTCGCCGTCGAGTTCTTCCAGCTCGGCGACACGCTGGTGGCCAACGAGATGGCCCCGCGGGTGCACAACAGCGGGCACTGGACGATCGACGGCTCGATCACCAGCCAGTTTGAGAACCACATACGCGCCGTCGCCGGGCTGCCGCTGGGCGATTGCTCGATGCGCGACGCCGCCCCAAGCGCCTCCAGCGCCATGCTCAACATCATCGGCCGCATGCCCCCGCGAGACCGGCTGCTCTCGGCCGCACGCGGGCGAGCCAAGCTCCACGACTACGGCAAGGAGCCGCGCCCCGGCCGCAAGCTCGCCCACGTCAACGTCAACGCGCCCTCGATGCGCGACCTCAACATCGCCATCGGCGAGCTCCGCGCCCTCATCGGTTAACCGGTTCACCCACGTGCCGCGCTACCACACCATCATCGTCGGCCTCGGCTCCATGGGCTCCGCCGCGGCCTGCCACTTGGCCAAGCGCGGCAAACGCGTTCTCGGCCTCGACGCGTTCACCCCGCCCCACACGCGCGGCTCGCACGGCGGCCTCTCGCGCATGACGCGCATGGTCTACGCAGAGCACGCCGACTACGTCCCGTTGCTGATCCGCGCGTACAGCCTCTGGCGCGAGCTGGAGCGAGAGAGCGGGCTGGCGATCTATACGCTCACCGGCGGCGTCTACATCGGCCCTGAGTCCTCCCGCTACATATCGGGGGCGCTGTAGAGTCGGGCAAGCGCCACAGGCTGCGCTACGAAGTGATCGAGCACCGCGACATCCCTGCGCGATACCCGTGGTTCCGTGTCCCCGCAGGCTCAGTCGCTATCGACGACCCGGCCGCTGGCTTCCTCTACCCCCACCGCGCCATCGAAGCCCACCTCACGCTCGCACGCGCACACGGGGCCGAGCTCCACACCAACGAGCCCGTCCTCGACTGGCAAACCGACGGCGGGGGCGTTCGGGTGCGCACCGCGGCGGCGGCGTATTCCGCCGAAAGGCTCATCCTCGCAGGCGGCGCTTGGATGCCCAAGCTCCTTGCGCCCGCCGGCGCGCAGGCTCCGGCCTTCAACATCACCGTCACCCGCCAGACCCTCTGCTGGGTCGACCCGCCCGATCCCGCCCCCTTCACCCTCGGCGCGGGCCGCTTCCCCTGCTGGGCCTTCACCCTCGACGGAACCTCCGTCTATTACGGCTTCCCGATCACCCCCGACGGCTCCGGCGGGCAAGGCCTCAAGCTCGCCCACCACGCGCCCTTCACCCCCGTTGACCCCGACGCCGACCCGCGCACCCCGCGCCCCGGCGACGAGCAGCCCCCGCTCGACTTCCTCCGCAACCACATGCCCGCGGCCTTCGGCCCTGTGCGCGATGTGCAGGTCTGCCTCTACACCAACACCCCCGACGAGCACTTCATCGTCGGCGTCCACCCACGCCCCGAGCGTCGTGATCGCTTCTCCCTGCTCCGGCCACGGCTTCAAGTTCGCGCCGGTCATCGGCGAAGCGCTCGCAGACCTCGCCGAGTCGGGATTAACCGCGCACGACCTCCGATTCCTCTCGCCCGGTCGTTTCTGAGGCGGACTGCTACGCCTTCAGTTCACCTTCTCAAAGTCGTCGCGTCCCTTGCCGCACACCGGGCACTTGGTAAGGTCGAGCTTCTCAACAAGGTAGCCGCACGTGCGCCCGACGAAAAAGTCTTTCTTCGATTTCTTCCACAGGTCCATCAGTTCCGACGCGTCCTTGAACTGACGCACCAGTTCGATCTCCCCCTCCCGCGCATCGCGGAAGACCCGCGCCGCCTCGCGCACGCCCTCTCCCTCGGCCACCTTCCGCGCCGCCGGCAGGTCCGTCTCGCGCGCCGCCGTCGCGAGCGCGAGCGCCGTCGCCAGATTCTCCTTCGTCGTCTTGACCGCGGGCGCAGCCTTCTCGTCCGCCTTCCCCTTGGCGGCCTCCATCTCCTCCAGCGCCTTGGAGAGGTTCGCCGCGTGAACCTCCTCAACCTTCGCCGCGGCACGCATCAGGCTCCCCACGCCCGCTACACCCTCCTCGTCGGCCTTCCGCGCCGCCCTGGTGTAATAGTCTCCCGAACGCACCGCCGCCCAGTACGCCTTCCGCAGCTCCTCCACCGTCTTGTCCGTCTTTCGAGGCGCAACGCGCTTCTCGGGCTGGGCCGCAACCGCCTGCGCAGCGCACGGAGCAGCCAGCACTAGCGCAACCGCAAGCCCAAACGCCGCCGCAAAGTTCCGTGCCATCGGTCGCTCCTTGTCCGGGTTTCATACGGCCCCGCCGCCCTACGTACAATAGGAGGAGCCGCCAGGAGTCGCGCCGGTGCCGTTCGCGCCGCTCGAACCAAAGTGCCCGGCCGGTCGCATTGAAGTTGTTATCGGGAACGTCCGACAGTGAACCACAGCGGCGGCCGCGGCGGAGACGCAGCGAGCCGTTGTTTCCATGCCGATCAACCCTCCAGCCACCGGCCAGAAACCAAAGCTCGACCTGACGGACGTGCTCATCCGTCGGCGCAGGGCCGCCGTTGCGCTCCTGATCACCCTCTCGATCGGCGTCGCCGCCCTCGCCATCATGACCTTCGCCCGGCTCATGCCCGTCCGGGGCGACGCGGCCCACAGCGTCGAGGTCTTCAACAAGGCCCGCGCCCTCGAGGGCGCCATCACCCGCGCAAACGAGGCCGTCGCCAACCGCGACCGCACCCCCAGAGAAGCGCAGGCCGCGTGGAACGACGTCGCACCGTTCGCCAACACCGTCGCCGCCATCACGCCCGACGACGAGGCCGAAGCGCGCGCGATCGGCGAGTTCAACGCCGAGCTCAAGGTCGCACTCGAGCTCATCGCAACCGGCGTCAGCCAGCTCGAGCAGAGCGACCCCACGCTCCTCGCCAGCGCGCGCAGGTCGGCGGGCATCGGGCTCGCAAGGCTCGAAACCGCCTGCCGATCCGTGCTCGACGTCTCCGCCCGCCAGGTCGACGCACAGATGTACGCCGCGCGCACGTGGCTGGCGATCTGCATCGGCCTCGTGCTCCTCACCGGGCTGATGATGGCCGTCACCGTCCTCACCTGGGCCTACGCCAACTACGCCGACCGCGCCCGAGCCAGACGCCTCAACCCCGCCGGCTCACTCGGCGAGCACGACGCCGAGGCCGCCCACCGCCTCAGGCTGCTGGTCGAGAGCGGCCCACTCGCCGTGGTGGAGTGGAACAGCGACTTCGTCTGCACCCGGTGGGCCGGGCGCGCACAGGAGATGTTCGGCCGATCCGCGGAAGAGATGGTCGGAAAACGCTGGGAGAGCGTCGAGCCGTACCTCCACCCGCTCGACAAAGACCGCGTCAACGCCGAGCTCGCGCCGCTCCTCCGCGGCGATACCGACCACGTGGTCATCCACCACCGCAACCTCAAGCCCGACGGCGCCGTCGTCCACTGCGTCTGGTACAACTCGGCGCTGCGCGAGGGCAACGACACCCCGCGGACGTTCCTCTCCCTCGCCTCAGACGTCACACGGGCGGTCGAGGCCGAACGCACCGCACGAGAAGAGTCGCAGATGGTCCTCCGCATCGCCGCCGCGGCACCGCTGGGGATCACCGCCTGCAACGCGGCCGGCAAGATCGTCTTCACAAACGACTACAGCATCAAGCTCATGGGCGGTACCCGCGAGGACCTCGTCGGCGCCGACCTGGGCGTCGCCGACTGGCGCCTCGAAGAGCTCGACGGCACCCCGATCCCCGACGACATGCGCCCCGCCCGCATCGCGCTGCGCACCGGCAAGCCCGTGCCCGCACGCGCCGTCCGCGCCTACTCGCGCTGCAGCGAAGAGCCCGTCTACCTCTCGCTCTCCGCCGTGCCGCTGCTCGGACAAGGCGACACGGTCGAGGGCGTCCTCCTGATCCAGGAGAACATCTCCGCGCGCACCCTCGCGCAGGCCGAGCGAGAAGCGCTCGTCACCGAGCTCAACCACGCCAGGCGGCTCGAGGCCGTCGGCAGCCTCGCCAGCGGCATCGCGCACGACTTCAGCAACGCGCTCCTGGCCATCAGCTACTCCGCCGACCTGCTCACCGCCTCCGCGCAGGCCGGCGCCCCGACCGCCGAGCACGCCGCCCGGCTCGCCCAGGCCATCGCCTTCGCCCGCGAGTTCACCGGCTCGCTGGTCGACTACGCCGCAGGGCGAGACACCACGCGCAGGCCCATCGACCTCGCCGACTTCGTCGCCTCACACTGCAAGTTCGTCGGCCGCCTCCTCCCCGAGCAGTTCAAGGTCACCTGCCTCCCTCCCGCAACGCCCGGGCCGGTCATGGTCAGCGGCTCCGTCTCTCAGTTCCTGCGCGTGCTCCTCAACCTCGCCGTGAACGCGCGAGACGCCATGCCCGGCGGCGGAACGATCACGCTCGCCGTCAGCACCGACACCGCGGGCCCCAGCCCCGCCGCGATTCTCGAAGTCACTGATACCGGGCACGGCATGGCGCCCGAAGTCAGCGGCCGCCTGTTCGAACCGTTCTTCACCACCAAGCACCACGGCAGCGGCATCGGCCTCGCAACAGTCAAGCAGATCATCGCAGAGCACGGCGGCACCATACAGGTGGATACCGCGCCCGGAAAGGGCGCGCGGTTCACCATCCGTCTCCCGCTGCTCACCGGAGCCCAGGCAACTCAGCCGCCGCTGGAAGCGCCGGCGCCGCAGCCGGTGCGCACGCCCGCGTTGGCCCAGGCCGCCAAGCTGCCGCGCGCAATGGTCGTTGAGGGTGACGACCGCGTCCGCCCGCTCATCATCCAAACCCTCAGAAACTCCGGGTACCAGGTCGATTCGTTCGGTTCAACCGCCGCGGCGCTGGAAGCGTTCTCGATCGCGCCGGCGACCTGGAAGGTCGTGCTCATGGAGGTCGAGGCCGGCGGTCTCGACGGTGTCACCTGCCTCCGCCGCATGCGAAGGGCCGTTCCCAGCCTCCCAGCCGTGCTCCTCACCGCCGACGCAGCCGATGCGGCAGGCCACCTGACCGACGAGCAGACGCGCGTGCTCCTCAAGCCTTTCACCGTGGCTTCACTCAGAACAATGCTGACGGACCTGTTCTCTCACCCATCCATGCTGTAGACTACCTGAGCCTGGGTGCACTGGAGGTCCTGCAATGAACCCGCTGCAAGTGGTTCTCGCGGACGATCACGCGTTGCTCCGTGAAATGCTCAAAGAACGCTTGGAAGCTGTCGGCAACTTCCGGGTCGTCGCAACGGCCGATGCCGACTCTGCGATCGAGGCTGTCCTGCGCAGCCGCGCCGACGTCCTCGTCCTCGACATCGACATGCCCGGACGCGACGCGTTCGACGCTGCCTCTGTCGTCCGCACCTCGTCACCCGCGACCGCCATCCTGTTTCTCTCCTCCCACTACCACGACCGCTACATCCAGCGCGCAATCGAGCTCGGTGCCCGCGGTTACACCCTCAAGACCCGACCGCCCGAGGAGATCGTCGACGCCGTTCGCGCCGTCGCCAGGGGCGGCACCTCGTTCAGCCAGGAGATCATGGACCGGCTCGTCATCGAGCCCAAGGGCGTGCGGCTCGCCGATTCGTCCGCGACGCGCCTGGGACAACTCTCAGACCGCGAGCTCGAGGTCCTCCGCTACATCGCCTCCGGCCTGAGCAAGAAAGAAATCGCCGACCGCATGCACCTCTCGGTCAAGACCGTGCAGAACCACGCCGACCGCCTGATGCAGAAGATCAACATCCACGACCGCGTCGAACTCGCCCGCTTCGCCATACGTGAAGGCATTGTCACACCCTGAGCGGGCCGATCTCCGCACACGCACTCGCGCCTCAAACGCGGCTGAAGACCCTCGAACAAGTAAGGTGTTCCGCCAGAACCCCGATCCCCAATCGGCGAACACGGCGCAGGCTGTTGTCCGTGCGCGGTAATCCCTCGCAGAGTCGCGCACGCACGATTGGGGAGCATACCCCAACACCAAGCGGTGCCCTCCTGCCGAATAAATACGCATGCACAACGTCACCATGTCCAGTCCTATGGAAGGGACCTCACCTATGTCTTCATCAAGCGACCGGCCCGCGCGGGCCACGCAGATCCGTTCGACCGACGACAACGCCCAGCACGCGGTGAGCGACGCCGCCGTCCTCAGCCACCCGCACGTGAAAGACGTCGCCGAACGCCTCACCTGGATCGCCGGTGCGCTCGCCGCCGAGCCGCTCGCCACGCCGCAGGAGTGGGTCTCGATCGCCGCGCAGCAGGTCCTCGCGTTCTTCGGCGGCCCAGCCAGCGGCGGCGCCGGCGTGATCGGCGGCCCCGTCGGCGCGTCGGTCGCCGTCGTTCGCCGTTACGACCGCAGCGATGCACGCCGCGTTGAGCCCATCGCCACCGTCGGCTACAGCGGCATCGCGCCCGACCAGGTTCAGGCCGCGGCCAGCGCCGTCGCGTCGCACCCGTCAACCTGGACCGACGTCACCGCCCTCAACGGCAAGCTCGTCACCCAGCCGATGGGCGTCGACGAGGCCCAGCGAGTCACCCTCCCGCTCGGCAGGTTCCTCCGCGGCGTGCAGCCCGCCGTCGGCACAAACGCCGCCATCGTCTGGCAGATCGACGGGCGCGTCGGCGCATGGGGCCCCACGCCCATCGATATCGCCGCCGGCGACATCCTCTCGCACACCCTCGCGCAGCTCTACGTTCAGACCCTCGCGCGGCGCGAGCAGCACTGGGCCAAGCTCTCCGCGATGCTCAGCCCCTCGCAGGCGCCGATCCTCCCCCTCCTCGCCAACGGCATGTCGCAGCGCACCATCGCCGAGAAGCTCGGCCGCTCGCTCCACACAGTGCACGACCACGTCAAGGGCATCTACGCAGGCTTGAACATCAAGAGTCGCTACCAGCTCTTTGTGCTCTGGAACGGCGGCGACCCCCGCAACGTCTCAGAGTCTGACGGCGATTGACCGCCCAGAGCCCCGCCTCAAACACCCCGCGCATGCGCCACCACGCTTGCGCTGGCTTCCCCCCTTCGACCGGCCGTCGGACCTGATACGGATCACGGCTCAACCTCGTGCGTGATGTAATCGCAGGCGCAGACCGAGCT
>CAYOGE010000023.1:0-54979 GCA_964403525.1 uncultured Phycisphaeraceae bacterium
TAGAAAGGAGGTGATCCAGCCGCAGGTTCTCCTACGGCTACCTTGTTACGACTTACTCCCAGTCACCGATCTTGCCGTAGACGCTGCTGAAATACAGCGGCTTCGGGCGCTACCGGCTCCCATGAGTTGACGGGCGGTGTGTACAAGGCTCAGGAACACATTCACCGGGGCGTAGCTGATCCCCGATTACTAGCGATTCCGGCTTCATGCAGGCGGGTTTCAGCCTGCAATCCGAACTGGGGTGCGTTTTTTGCGATTTGCTCCACCTCGCGGTCTTGCATCGCTTTGTACGCACCATTGTAGCACGTGTGCAACCCTGGATGTAAGGGCCATGAGGACTTGACGTCATCCCCGCCTTCCTCCGGTTTGACACCGGCAGTCTCGCTAGAGTCCCCACCATTACGTGTTGGCAACTAGCGACAGGGGTTGCGCTCGTTAAGCGACTTAACGCGACACTTCACAGCACGAGCTGACGACAGCCATGCAGCACCTGTGCATGTTCCACCCTTGCGGGCGTCATTCCTGTTTCCAGGAACTAATCCATGCATGTCAAACCCAGGTAAGGTTCTTCGCGTTGCTTCGAATTAAGCAACATGCTCCACCGCTTGTGTGAGCCCCCGTCAATTTCTTTGAGTTTTAGCCTTGCGACCGTACTCCCCAGGCGGTACGCTTATCAATTTCTCTACAGTCCGAACGGCGTCAGAGCCGCTCTAACTCAGCGTACATCGTTTAGGGCGTGGACTACCAGGGTATCTAATCCTGTTTGCTACCCACGCTTTCGTGCCTCAGCGTCAGGAAACGCCCAGCGGGCTGTCTTCACCTTCGGCGTTCCGATAGATATCTACGCATTCCACCGCTCCACCTATCGTTCCACCCGCCTATACGTTCCTCAAGACTCCCAGTTTGCCACGCGGTTCCACGGTTAAGCCGTGGGCTTTCACGCGACACTTAGAAGTCCGCCTACGCACCCTTTAAGCCCAGTAATTCCGACTAACGCTCGGGGCCTCTGTATTACCGCGACTGCTGGCACAGAGTTAGTCGCCCCTTCCTTTGGAAATGATCAGTATTTCTATTCCCTGACAGTGGTTTACACGGCAAAGCCGCTTCATCCCACACGCGGCGTCGCTCCGTCAGGCTTTCGCCCATTGCGGAAGATTCGTCGCTGCAGCCTCCCGTAGGAGTCCGAACAGTGTCTCAGTTTCGATGTGGCAGGCCGTGCTCTCACACCTGCTACCCGTCTTCGGCTTGGTGGGCCATTACCCCGCCAACTACCTGATAGGTGTATCCCCGCTCCCAAGGCGATAAATCTTTGCTCCGTAGAGATCATGTGGTATTATGCCGGGTTTCCCCTGCCTATCCCACACCTCGGGGTACGTTGGATACTTTTACTCACCCTTTCGCCGCTAACCCTTGCGGGTCCGCTCGACTTGCATGCTTTAACCACGCCGCCAGCGTTCAGTCTGAGCCAGAATCAAACTCTTCACTTGTTTATCGTCGAACAGCCCTTGCGGACTGGTCTTGACTAGAAGGAAGCATGACCTGCTTCTTAATGTTGCCACGCTTTGTGACAACCGGTCTGCCTCACGGCTTTCACCGTGAGCCGGCGGAGGCTTTCCGCCGGTTGTAGCTGAACTCACAACTCAATTTGCTTTCAAACTTTAAGGGCTATCAAGCGCATATCATCGTCGCGATGAGTTCATCTTTCCCCGCTGTGAAGCGGAGAAGACTTTATACGACCTTGGCTGGCTCGTTCAGAGCCGTGGTACGAACCCACTTGCCAGGCCGCGCACTCTCGCGGACGACCCAACTGTTCACTTTCAAAAGAGTTCACCGGCAGCAGCCGGGCCCCGCCAAACCTTCGTCCGGTGGGGTCAAGATGATAGTCCCTCCCCCCCACCGGTCAAGCCGTCAGAACCAAAAACTCGCGACAACTGATCGTTCTGCAGATTTTCCACAACCCTTCCACCGGCCCTCCCCAACCGAATACCTGACAAGGGCGCCCCAGCTCGGCGTTTCACCCGCAGAATTATCACCCGGTCGCCGCCTGTCGGTGCCTTCTCAGCCCGCTTCCTCCGTGCGACAAATGGTCGCCGAAACGATCTCTAAGTCCTTAACGGACAAGACTTTACAGATCTGGCGCACCGACCGGCACGCCTCGATCATCGTCGCCCCGGTGGTCGAAATGTCGTCAACGACGATCAGCCGCGCCATTCCCGCGCCTGCCGCACTTTCCGCGCCCGTCCCACCGCCCGCAGAGGGCCACCTGGAACCACGCGTCCAACCGACCGTTGCCCAAAGGGCATCGAGCCGCGCCCGACCCATCGAACCGCGCAGGTTGGTCGCTCGGTCCGTCCGGGAAAGGCGTGCTTGTTCAGGCCGGTTTGCGCGAGACAGCAGCTTGCGCACCGGCAGGTTGAGCTCGCGCGCCACGCCGCGGGCGATGTTCAGCGAGTGGTCAGTGCCCCTGCTCAGTCGGCGCCAGATGTTTGTTGGCACCGGCACCACAACCGCCGGCCGGTCGTGCAGGTCGGGCACCGCCGCGGCGATCTGCCGCCCCAGAAGCCGTCCAAGGTCAACGCTCAACCGCGGCCAACGCGTGAACTTGGCGTCTTGAACGACGCGATCCCACGGCGGGGCGTACTCCGCAAGCCGCACGAACCGCGTCCAGGGAGGGCGCGTTGAGCGGCACTTCGAGCAGCCGCGGGCGTCGGTCTCAAACGGGCCGATGGTCCGCGCGCAGCGCCAGCAGAAAGCGTTGATCGGGTCGGGCGCTACGCCGGCCTCGGCGAGGCGCCGAGCCAGCGGCGGCGTCGTCACCCCCAGCCATTCGCGTTCAAACTGCTCCCAGGCAGAGAGCGGCGGGCTCGCCACCGCACGCCCTCCAGCCCCGCCTGCTACCGCTTCCTCGGGATGATCTTGCCGTCGGATCGGGCGCGGCGGCCACTCGAAGCGCTCCGGCTTGGGAATGGGCGTCCGCGTTCTGCCGCCGTGCGTGCTCCCGCGATCGTCTTGGGCGTCTGCCGAATCCATGCGTTCAGGCCCCGATGACGCGGCGTCCGCTGCGGCCGGCCTTATCAGCAGTCCAGCCACTGGCCGAGCGTGCGCCCGAAGCCCTGTTCGGCGCGCGCCTCGACCGCGGTTTCGGGCTCGAAAACCTCGAGCATTCTCGGTGCACTCAGGCCGCTCTCGCGGAGCACTCCGCCAAACCGCGGCCAGTCGATGGTGCCGCCGGCCGCTCCGGGCATCAGGTGCGCGTCGAGGGTGCCGTTGTTGTCGTGGATGTGCAGGTAATCGATGACCGGCGCGCAGGATTGGAGCGAGCGGTAGACGTCTGAAGTGATGTGCGCGTGCCCGGTGTCAAAGCACATGCGGATGCGTCCAGAACCAACCGCTGCGATCTGTGCTGCCAGCCCGACCGGGTCGTGCCCGAGGTAGCAGTTGTACGGCTGATTCTCGATCAGGTAGGTCACCCCGAGTCGCTCGCCGATGTCGGCGAGCCTCCGCATGAACGCGTCGAGCCGGGGTCGGCGCGGCGCCGCCGCTTCTGCCGCCTGCTGCCTGCTCAATTCCTTGCGCCCGGGGGTCCAGCCCGAGGGGTGAACGACCACCATCGGCCCGCCAAGGTCCATCGCCAGCCGACCCTCCTGCTCGTAGACGCCGACACACTTGTCGACGTGGTTCGGGTCGGGCCCTGTGGGGTCAAGGTGCTCTCCGAACACACCGTGGATCGAGTCGTACGACTGTCCGGCGCTCCGCGCCGCTGCGAGGGCTTCCGCGGTTGTCGGCGGCTTGGCTTCGTTGCGATAGAACTGCACGCGGCGCGTGCCGAGCGCCCCGTACGCCCGCATGAACCGCGCTGGGTCAAAGTCGAAGCCGAAAGGCACGGTGGTGGCCAGCGGACCGGGCATGGAGGGGAGTATACCTGACGATTGGCGAATTCGGAGAGGCGCGGGCACACGCTCTTGCGGGGGGCGGAGGGCCAAAAAAGGAACAAATCTGTGCAAGCCCTACTTCAGCCGCTCGCGCACAACATCAGCCCGCCGCTCGCGCCGCCTCTGCTGGTCCATCTCGCAGCCGGCCACACGCTGCAGGTGGGCTTGCTGAACCTGCACCCACAACTGTGTGACGGTCTGCTCGCTCAACCCTTCGATCAGACCGCTCAGCACACCCAGACGGACGAGGCTCAGCAGGCTCATCGCCTCATCGGGTGTCAAGAGGCGGGCGGTGCGGAGGATGCCCAGCGCACGGGCGCAGGCGTCCTCGGTGTAGCGCCGGCGCTTCTCGATCAGCGCGATCCGGGCCAGGCGCTCGTACTGCACGACCTTGGGGATGATCTCGCGTTCAAGCTCGTGGAGGAAGATCGATTCCGGCTTGCCGAGCGTCACCTGGTTTGAGACCTGGTAAAGGTCGCCGGCCACCTCGGAGCCCTCGCCGTAAAAGCCGCGCAACGCGAGGCCCATGTCCTTGGCGGCCCTGGTTACTTTGTCGATCTCCCCCAGCAGGCGCAGCGCGGGCAGGTGAAGCATCACGCTCATGCGCGACGCGGTGCCGACGTTTGTCGGGCAGGCGGTGAGGTAACCAAACCTGGGCGAGTAGGCGTAGTCGACGTGCTCCTCGAGCCGGTCGTCGGCCTCATCAACCTGCTTGAACGCGTCGGTGAGGGCAAGGCCGGAGCGCAGCACCTGCAGCCGGAGGTGGTCCTCCTCGTTGACCATGACGCTCAAACGCTCGTCGGGAACGCTGACGGCCAACCCGCGCGGGGCATCGCCCTTGGCGTGCTCCTTGCTGATCAGGTGGCGCTCAACCAGGAGCATCCGCTCGATCGGTGACAGACGGTGAACGTCAACCCAGAGGATGTGAGCCGACAGCTGCGCCTGGGCGATCGCGCTGCGCACGAGCGTCAGCAACTGCTCGCGCTGCGCATCGCTGCACTTGATCAGGAAGGGGAACTGCCGGATGTTCCGGGCGAGGCGCACGCGCGAAGAGATCACAACGTCGGGCTCCGCCCCCTGGCTGGTGAGCCACTCCGTGCCGCGCCGGACGGAATCTGTTGACCAGGGTGTCGCGGCTTCGCTCACGCGCCGCTCTCCTTGCCCGGCCCCTGCGGTCCGCCCGACCCGTGCGCGTCCGGAGCGGTCAGCCGCTGGAGCTTGAGCAGCTCGTCGCGGATCTGCGCTGCCTTCTCGTACTGCTCAAGCGCGACGGCCTCTTCGAGCTTCTTCTTTAGGTTCGCTGCGCGCCGTTGCACCTGCGCCGCGGTAAGAACGACAACCTTCGGGCCGACCCGCGGAGCCGGGGCAGACGCCGGGCCCTCACCGGAAGCACCCTCTGCCGTCCCCGCACCCGCGCCGCCCCCCCGGGTTGACGCGGCGAAGAGCCTGCGGGGCGTCTTGCCGACGTGGTGTGTCGCCCCTTCGTGCAGGCGCTCAAGCAGCTTCCCCAGCTGCCCTTCGAACGTCGTGTAACAGTGCATGCACCCGAGCTTCTCGTTCTTGCGGAACAGGGCGAACGTCATCCCGCAGGCTGGGCACATGTCAGCGGTCGCCGCGATCGCCTGCCCCTTGGCTTCTTTGGCCGCGGCCTGCAGCGACACAAACTGCGAGAGCAGTTCGGTCAGCGGGGTGTTGCTGGTGATGGGCACGCCCTGCTCGGCGGCGCAGCGCTCGCACAGGTGCTTTTCGTGCCGGCGACCACCCTTGATGGTCACTTCGTGCACCGTCGCCTCGCTCTCGCAGCGGTCGCACTTCATGGGGGGAGTGTAAGGCATCCGGGAACAGGCACAAGGGATCGGTGCGGAAATGAAACAGCCCCGCGGAGCGGGGCTGCGTGGTCTTCACTGATGCCTGATGCCTGCTGTCTGATGCCTCTCGGCTCAGGCCTTGCCGGCCTTCTGCAGCCGGGTGTACCCGTCGCGGCGCTTCAGGGGCTTGACGACCAGGCCCTGCTTGATCGCCTTGGCCGACGCCATGATGGTCGTCGCCTGGCCGTCGATAACCGCCGTTACCTTCTGCAGGTTCGGACGGAACTTGCGCCGGGTGATGCCGGTGGGCTTGAGGCCGAAGCCGCCCTTGACAACCTTCTGACCGCGCCAGGCGCGCTGCTTGCCGAAGGACGATTTCTTGCCGGTGAAGTGGCAGACGAAAGGCATGGTCAAACTCCGAAAGGGCCGCCGCAGCCTGCCGGGAAGGGCCGGTCTGGGGGGGAGGGAAGTATTGGCGTGCCGGCCACCGATGACAAGGCGCAAAGGGAATACCGAACAAAGACAAAGTGACGCCCTCTGGGCTGCTTTCAGTGCCTCTGCAGGTTTTCCCGCTTGATCATCAGTTCCAGGGTGCGGGCGACCACATCGATGTCACGCTCGGTGAGGTCGTTGTGGAAGGGCAGCGCGATCGTGCGGGCGCTGACGCTCTCGGCGATGGGGAAGTCACCGGGGGCGAACCCGAACCGCTCGCGGTAGAACGGCTGCAGATGGATGCACGGGAAGTAGTCGGCGGCACCGACGTCGTGCCGCCGCAGCCCGGCGATGATCCTGTCGCGGTCTTCGCGCGCGTAGCTCGGCGCCAGGCGCACGACAAAGACAAACCAGCTGGTCGTGCACCCCTCCTCAACGGTCGGGAGGATCAGGTCATCGATGTGCATGAGCCGGCGGATGTACATCTCCGCGACGCGCTGTCGGGCCGCGATGATCCCTTCCAGACGCTCCATCTGCACGACGCCGATCGCCGCGTTGATCTCGCTCATCCGGAAGTTGTACCCGAGCCGCTCGTGGCTCAGCCAGTTGCCCGTTCCCGGCGAAGCGGTGCCGCCGACGGGCCGGCCCTGCGAGCGCAGGGATCGGCACAAGTCGGCCAACCGCCTGTCGCGCGTGACGATCATGCCCCCCTCGCCGGTGGTGATCTGCTTGTTCGGATAGAAGCCGAACACGCCCAGCCGCCCGAAGCTCCCCGCCTGCTTCCCCTTCAGCGTGCACCCGAGCGCTTCGCAGCAGTCCTCAACCACCGTCACCTCGTGGCGCGCCGCGATGTGGGCGTACTGGTCCATGTACGCCGTGTTGCCGAACGTCTCGACCGCGACGACCGCCTTGGTGCGCGGCGTAATCGCCTTCTCCATCTTCGCCGGGTCCATGTTCAGCGTGCGCGGACAGATGTCAACAAAGACGGGCGTCGCCCCGGTCATGAGGATCGGGTTGGCGCTCGCGATGAAGCTGAACGGCGTGGTGACGACCTCGTCGCCCGGCCCGACGCCCAGGGCCGTCATCGCCATGTGAAGGCCGCTGGTGCCGCTGTTGCACCCGACGGCATCATCGTTGCCCGTGAAGGTGGCGACCGCCTGCTCGAACCGCTCGAGCACCGGGCCGATCGAGAGCCGCCCCGAGCGCAGGACGGCGCTCACCGCCTCGATTTCCTGCTCGGTGATGTCCGGTCGTGAAAGGGGGATCTCGTGGCTCATGGTTTCGTCGCTGGTGCGGGTTCGGGTGGGTTCGCGGGGGGTTGACGCCGTGGTGTATCGGCCGCCGGCGCCGGCAGATCGCTCAGAATCCTGGCCAGGGCGACGCGGTTTTCGCCCGACTCCCGCAGCGCAAGCCACGCCGCCTGAGCGCGGAGCACGCTGCCGAGGCCGCCGCTCCCCTCTCCTCCACGCGCAATCGCCGCGAGTCTGGCGATGCGCTCCGCCGGGTCTGCGGTGAACTCCTGATGGCGGACGGCCACCAGCAACGCCAGCGCGGCGGTCTCGTTGTCGGGCCAGGGGCCCGCCGGGCGTGCTTCAAACGTCCCCTGCCGCACGAGCGCTCCCGCGCGGCCGTGGCTGCTCCGCAGCGCGCCCTCGAGGATGATCAGCGTGAGCGGGCCGTCGGAGGCGCTGAGCGCTTCGGCGAGTGCTCGGTCCAGATCGCGCGGTTCATCGTCGCACAGCCGCGCCGCCGCCAGCACGGCCATCTCGGCCAGCTTCGGATCGATCGAGGCGCCGCGCGGCCGCTCCGCAACCGCGGCGATCACGGCGGCACGGATGGCGCTGGCGTCCTGCCAGTGGCGTTCGGCAGCGCAGCGGAGCCCCCACTCAACCGTCGGCACGTGCCCGCGCCGCACCAGGGCCGCAACGGCCGGACCCACCGCTCCTTCGCGCGCAGCCAAGGCAGACGCCGCCACCCCCATCGCCTTCACCAGCGGATCGGGGTCGGTCAGCATCTCGGCAACAACCGCCGCGGGCATCCGCTCACCCGCTCGCAGAGAGACGTTCAAGATGCGCGTGCAGAACGCGGCCCGGTCCGCCGCCGCAACGGAGACATCCAGCCGGGCCCTGGCCGCCGCGACCACCTCGGGCAGTTCCGGCGATGTCAGCAGCCGCGCCGCAGCGACGCTGTCGGCCGCCGCGCCCGGCCTGAGCGCAGACGCGGCGATGTCGAGCGCCTCGCCCGCGCTGGTCAACCCGTGATCGACCACAAACGCCGCGAGGGCAGCGGCCGGCGCTCCGTCGTCCGCCTCACGTGCCAGTCCCGCGGACCGAGTGCGGATCGCCTGCGCCGTCGCGACGGGCTCAACCCCCGCCTGCCTGAGCACCACGGCGCTGGCGACGGCGATGAACGGGTCGCCGTCTGCCATGAAGCGCTGCACAGAGCCCGTGTCGAACGGCATCGAGCGGGCAGCGCAGCCGGCGGCAAGGTCGAGGCGCACGCGCACCGGCAGCGACGGCCACGAAGAGAGCTCCGACCGCGTCTGGTCGCCGACGAGGCCGGCGTCGAGCGCGCTCGAGATGATCACGCCCTGGAGCCTCGGGTCGGCGATCCGCGAGACGGCGAGCAGGTCGATGCCGCGCTGGGGCTCAAGCTCCGCCAACCCCAACAAGCCGTGCACCCGCAGCAGCGGCGAAGGGTTGATCGACAGCTGCGAGAAGAACGCGAGCATCGCCGGGTCGCGCACGGTGCGCAGGCCGGCGAGCGTCCGGTCACGCCGCCGGATGTCGCTGTCACCGATCGCCGAACGAAGCAGCGAGGTCAGTTCCTCGACCACCGCGCGTGGTTGCATCGGAGCCTCGATCACCGGCGGCGGCTCAACCGTCGGCGGCTGCACGCACGCCGCACCCGCAATCCAGCCGATGAGAACCGCCGTTCCGCTGAGCATCACGCCCGGAGGGTACGGTCGGACTCAGGCGGTCTGCGTCTGCCCCACCGGCGTGCCGACGTGCCCGGACGCCAGCGTGCCGGAGCACTCGGCGACGATGTCGGCGATCGGGCGCAGCCCCCTCCCGTCACCGCAGTCGGCCGTCGCGTTCTGCTCAAGCAGGGCGTCAAGGCGCTGGTGAGCGGTGATGACCGTCGAGTGGTTCGGGCGCCCGACGGCGCGGGCGATCTCGGGGTACGAAGCCCGCGTGTGCTTGCGGGCCAGCAGCGTCGCCAGCGCGCGTGCGAGCACCACGCGCGGGTGCCTCCCGCGACCGGCAACCTCCGTGGGCGTCACGTTCATCTTCTGGCAGGCCAGCGCCACGACGGCCTCGAGGCGGATCGGCTGGCGCGGCCCGATTCGGGCGAGCACGGCCCCGGCCGAGCGGGTGGTCTCGGGGCGATCTGCCAGCGCACGGTTGACACTCACCATGCCCACTGCGCCGCCACCCCCGGCGGAAATATCGCCCGGCACAACGCCCGCCCCCAGCAGCCGGTGGACCGCCTCGACCTTCGTCACGACCCCCTCCAGCTCGCGGATCGAAAGCGCCCGCGTGCCGCACCGGGGGTCGTTGATCACCGACAGCGCAACCGCCTCAGCGGCGGCGGGCTCGATCACCAGCCCGCGGCGCGCCGCGAGCGCCTGCACAATGAGTTTCGCCGCGGCGGGGTCCGGCGGCAGCACCTCAACCACCAGCCCGCCCATCATGCGCGAGACAAGGGCGTCGGAGAACTGCTCGAGCCGGCGTGGATGGCAGGAACTCGAGATCACCACGCGGGCACCGCGCGAGAGGAGGGCATCGATCGTGTGCTGCAGTTCCTGCTGCGTCGCGTTCTTCCCCTGCAGGCCCTGGATGTCGTCGATGCAGAGCACGTCGAGCGCGCGGTACTGGCGGCGGAAGCGGTCCATGCGGTCACCCCTCTCTGCCTTGACCGCCGAGATGAACTCGTTGGCGAACTGCTCGCCGCTCATGCAGCGGGCGTTTGTCCCTTGGCGTGACCCCGCCTCCTCGGCCACCGCTGCGAGGATGTGCGTCTTGCCGAGCCCGCACCCGCCGTGAACAAACAGGAGGCAGCCCCCCGGCAGCGAGCCCACGGCGACCCGGTGGGCGGCGTCAACGGCCATGCGGTTCTGCTGACTGACGACAAGCTCGTTCAGCCGCGCTTTACGGAACGCCGGACGGGCGTCAGCGTGCTGACGGATCGACGGCTGCGGCTTCTGCTCGCGCTGACCGCGGGCCTGCCCGTCACCCTTGCGCAGCGCAGCGGGAACAACCGACTGCTCAACGACAAAACGCACCCCGCCTCCCACAGCGCCGTCGGCGATAGCGGTGAGCACCGCGCCGTAGCGTCGCTGCAGAACCTCGGCGGCGGCCTGCGAAGAAACGCGGATGACCACTCCGCCGTCGCGCTCCTGACGGAACGTCGAGCCGTTGAAGAAATCGCGTTCGAAACGCGCCTCACCGATGGTCTGCCTGAGCCGGGCGGCAATGGCCGCCGCCTGCCCGCTGCCTGCTGGGGTCGCCGTTGCACCGCTCTGCTTCACGGCGTTGGCGTGCGCGTCGTCCGCAGTGCGCACCGATACCGCTGTGTCGGTTGGATTCAAGACAACCCTCACGATCGTGCCGAGTGACAGCGCCGCGGGTGCAGACCCTTCGGCGCCCCGCAGGGCGAAGAGAACCACCGGTTGTGCTCGAGTCCATTCGACAGTCGGCCGCACCGAAGGAACGCCACAGCCCTCCGCGGTTGGCCGTCTTGGCCCCTCGCGGCTCGCTGTGCCGTGCCTTCAGCTGCGGTCGCCGGTCCATCCGATGACCACGATGAGATTAGCACCGCGCCAAACAGACGCAACCGAGGGGCAGCGTTTTCGCGCGTTCGCTACACGCAAAACCCGCGCATTCTCTGCTGGAAACCGCAAGAAAATTTTCTTATCCACGGTCCGCTCAGGCTCCGTGTGCGGGGTGTGCAAAGAATGCGCAAAGCGTGTGCAGATGCGCTCGGGTGCCAGTCAGGTGCGGGCCGGACCACGCTGGGGCGGGCGCAGATCCCGGATCAGCGCCGTGCGCCGGGCGAACTCCTTGAACTTCGCCCGCTTGTAGAGCGACAGCGCCGGCGCGTTGTTCATGTCGACAGCGCAGGCAAGGCTCTTCTCCCCCAGCGCCTGCAATTCAGCGAGGGCGAGGCCGAGCAGCCCCGCGCCGATACCCCGCCCGCGGAGCGCCGCGCCAACGCCCAGGTAGACCAGTTCAACCGTGTCGTGCGCAGGAAAGCGGCTCAGCAGCATGCACCCGCAAGGACGCCCGTTCTCGATCACCAGCCACCACAGCGACGGATCGAACGCGCCCACCGACTTGTGCGAATCCAGCACATCGTCAACGGTGCGCATCCCGCACAACGCCGGGCAGTCGAGGGTGCCCTCGTACGACGCGTCCATCGCCAGCGCAAGCATCGTTTGGCCGGTGTCCCACGGCATCTCGCTCATCCGGGTGACACGCACACCCGCGCTCTCCCAGTCCGGCCGGTCGTAGCGTGCAAAGCGCGAAACCTCGCGCCGCAGGTACGCCAGTTCCGCAAGGCGATAGAAGCCGGCCTGCAGGTAGGCGTCCGCGGCCTCCACCTCTGATGGCTCCAGCAGTCCCTGTGCAAGCACGGTCTCGCCGTACTCGCCCCGCGACAACGCCTCGCACGCGGCGTTGATCACCGCGACACGCTGCCGCCGCGTTCCTTCCCTTGCCGCCCCGCGCGCTCCACGGGCGCTCGCCGGTGCCAAATAGATACCCGCCGTGCGCCCAGAGCTGGGAACCACCTGCGCAACCTCCCCGACCGACCCATCCTCAAGCACCGCCACCCACAGGCGCGACGCCTGACCCCTCGCCAGACCTTCGATCACCCCCGCCTCATCGGCCGCCTCCCAAACACTCCGGCCTGTCGCACGGTCGGCCCCCGGGCCCCCCTCGCCATCGCCAGAGAGCAATCGCGCCATCGCGATCCGCGCGATGTCCCCCGTGGCCTGCACCACCCGAAAAGGGAGGGGGTCACCCCCGCCCCCGCCGACGGCCCCCGCTTGATTGACCAGACTCGCCAAATTCCACGCACTCCAGGCCCCAGCCTAAACCCCCGCCAAGACAGCACTTGCACCCGTCGGCCAGTTCCGTACACTACGCAACTGGCGGGCGATCGCCGGGTCACTCACCCCGGCGGCACTTCCCGCACACAGGATCGACCATGACGCTCAAGAATCTCCTTATCTCGGCCGTTGTTCTTGCCGCCGCCACCCTGACCGCGGCCTTCACCGGGGGGCTCGCGCCGGAGCCTTCGGCCGTCGCCAAGCGCTGGCAGTTGCAGGTCGAGTTCGGCCCGCTCCGCGTCTATTCAACCACCACCGACAGCGGTCCACGCACGTTTTTCTATCAGACATACAAGGCCGTCAACCGCTCGGGCCAGGATGTGATCTTCGCCCCTTCGTTTGACCTGGTCGACAACGAAGGCACCGTGCAGCACTCGGGGCGCTCCGTTCCCGACAGCGTGACCAAGGCGATCATCGCCCGCCTGCGGAACCCGCTTCTGCAGGACCAGATCACCATCATGGGCACGATCCTCCAGGGCGAAGAGAACGCCAAAGAAGGCCTCGCCGTCTGGCCGTGCGAGAACTTCCGCCCGGGCTCACTCACCGTCTACGCGGCGGGCTTCTCGGGTGAAACAGCCCTCGTCAAGGCTCCCGGCCTGAAGGACGAGAACGGCAAGGACGTCTACATCACCCTCCGCAAGACGCGCCAGCTCACGTTTACGAACCCCGGCGACCTGCTCAACCGCGGCGATAACCCCATTGAGCTTTCGGGCGCCCGCTGGATCATGCGCTGAGAGCCCGCCTGACACGCCGCCCCCGCGAGCTCCACATCTCAGGCCGCCCGTTTGCTTTCTGTAAGGTCGGCGTCACCGGCTGGCGATGACTCCTTTGATCGCCGCGGCTCGACCAACTGAGCCTTCCCGCCTATCCTCTCGGCCCAATTCCGATCACCCGCGGGCCGGCGTCGAAACCGCCCAGCCCCTTTGAGGATCTCGTCATGGCACATAAAAAAGGTCAGGGTTCAACCAAGAACGGCCGCGACAGCAACCCCCAGTACCTGGGCATCAAGCTCTACGGCGGCGAGACGGCCAAGCCCGGCTCGATCATCATCCGCCAGCGCGGCACACCGTTCAAGCCCGGCTTCAACGTCCGCATCGGCAAGGACGACACGCTCTACAGCGTCGCCGAGGGCATGGTGGTCTTCGCCGGCCGCAAGGTCCACGTCAACCCCACCGACGCCAAGGCGGCCCGGCCGTCCTACCTCAGCAACAACTGAGCAAGACGCGAGGCGCGAGCTTCGGGATGTGAGCAAGAATCGAACACCAAGACCCCGGACCCGCGTCCGGGGTTTTTCGTTTAGAGCGCCTCGAACGAGCCCCGTGCAGCAGCACGGGGACGGACAACCGCAACTCACATCACCAGCTACGCCCTTCTTCTCAAACCGCTTGAGCAGGCCTTCAGCCCCAGCGGGCCGTGTGGATCAAAGCAAAGCGAAGTGGCACCGGAAGCCAAGCGTGCAGTCTGCAAGACTGCATCCGCTTTGACGTGGCCATCCCCTTCAGCGGGTGCAAGCGTCCCTCACACTTGCCTCTCCGCCCGCAGGGCCGTGTGGAACGAAGCGAAGCGCAGTGGAACCGGAAGTCACGAGTGCAGTCTGCAAGACTGCATCCGCAGTGACGTTTCCAGCCGGCAGGTTCACCAGCCGGTCCCGGCACCCCCAATCGCACCCGGCTCGGAGAGCCGACGAAGAGCCAGAACCACGCCGCAACCGCTGCACCACCTGCGGCTACTCCCGCGACGGCATCGCGCCCGCCGCCGCTCGTCTTTGGGAGCCGCCGAGCGCAAGCTCGGCAAGCCCTCGTTTGACCCACAGCCGCCCCACTCGTCGCTCATGACTCATCGCTCAGACCTTCGATCTTCAACGCTTTGCAGGCTGGGCTGCCGCCCCCCTGCACCCCCCGCTCCAGGCCCGACCGACCGATTGAGGGGGCATCGGCGCTGTGCCACCGCAAGTGGTCGCTGACCCGTCATTGTGCCGCGAGCGCCCCGTCAATCCGCTGCCGCCAGTCATTTTGCAGCATCAGCTCAAACCGGATGTGCTGCTTTCCCTGATTGACGATCAGCTCGCCCGACGCGGTGGCCGTCTGCGCATGCCGTGTCAGCAGGGCAAAGAGCTTCTCTTTGTACGCCGTGTCGGCGCTGCCGGCCAGGTGAAGGCCCTTTGTCTCCAGCACGCTGAAACGCACCACGCCGGTGCCGTCGCCTTCGACGCACGCGAGGAAGTCGGGGTAGACGCGACCGCGTTGCCACCCCTGCAGGGACCAGTCCTGGCGCACCGCGATCCTGTGCCACCACTTAACGGCCTTGGCACCATCAAGGTACCACGCGACCCTCTCTTCAAGCCCGTTGACCTGTTTGCGGTAGATCGGTTCCAGGTAGCTCTTGGCGATGGGCGTGCCATCCTCCCGCAGGAGCGCGGGGTCCGTCTCCAGCACGTCCAGTTCCAGCGTCTGGGCCAGCTCCCAATTCAGCGCAGGGTCGTTTGACGAGACGAGGCTGAATGAAAGCTCTCCGGCCGCGAGCATTCGGCGGAACTCAGCCTCTCCCGCCTCGCTCACCTGCCGCTTCACGTCCTCTTTGATCTCCCCGACCAACGCAAGCCGGTTGGCGAAGATGCGCCCCTCGGCAATCCCGCGTTTGCGCAGCGCTGCGAGGGCTCCGTCAACGATCCGCGCACCCTGCCAGGGGTTGGGCACCACATCCAGCAGCAGCCGGGCCAGCGTGGCCGTCTCGATTTCTCCGGCCTCCTCGACCGTCTCAACTACCGCTGCCGCCCGCGTCTGAGCGTCGTCCGCCCCAGGGTCATCGACATCCACCCGCGCCACCGACCGGTGAACACCCTCAACGGAATCGGGCGTGAAGGTTCCGCGCCCCGTGAACTCGAACGACTGCCACGGCAGCCGCGGCAGCAGGTCACGCTCGTAGTCGAACTCGCGCCACTGGCCGGTCCTGTAGTGCTTCGACAGCACGCGCGGAAGGAAAACCTTCACCCCCTTGAACGCCTCGCGCCGCTTGAGCGTGACGCGCTTTGACCCCGCAACCACGCCCTTGCCCGCCGCCCGGACGCCCGAGGCCAGGTCACCCATCCCCTCGTCCTCAAGCGCTCCGCGCACGTTCGCCACCGCCTCCTGCACGTTCTGGTCGTGTGTGAAGACGTAGCACTCGTCCAGCGCGGCCACACCCGTTAGCTTCGCGCCCGGCTGGCGGAGCACGCGCCCGACCATTTGGGTCAAAGCCGTATCCGCGGTCGTCTTTGACAGCACCACCAACACGTAGGCGAACGGGCAGTCCCACCCTTCACGAAGTGCGTCCTTGGTGATGATGTACCGCACCGGGCACTTGTCGCTCAGCAGTCCCTTCCCCTCATACGCCGGGTTCTTGTCCACCTCGGCCAGCTCGTCGTTTGAGGACGACTTGATCTTGATCTCGTCCTTGTCCACACCCAGCTTCTCGATCAGGTATGTCCGCACGGTGTCGGCGTGGATCTCGGTCTTGTCGACCTGGTCCGCGCCCGTCCGCTCGACCCGAATGAGCATGATCGGGCGGATGTACCGGTCGTCGTTGTTCTGGACCTTGCGGGCCGCCTTCTTCAGTTCATCCAGCTTGTCGTCGGCCGCGGCGAGGGCGTGCTTCCAGTCGGCCCGTCCTTCGTTGATGAGGTTGATGGGCAGCTTGATCATCTCCTCGTCCTTGAGGGCAGTGCCTGTGACGCTCACCAGCACGTTGCTCACGTGTTCGCGCGGGTTGGGCGTCGCCGACAATTCGAGGATGAACCGGGGGTTGTGCGCGGCGATGAAGTTCAGCGCGGTCGGCGAGTACGCCTTATGCCCCTCGTCAATCACCACAAGCGGGCGCGTAAGGCGCAGCACGTTCGCGAGGCTCTGGCGGACGCTCAGCGTGGCCGCGTGGAGCGCCTCACCGTGGTTCAGCTCAAGGTCGGGGTGCTCGCGCAGGAGCGCCCCGTTGGCGGTGGCGTCGTCCACCTCGGGGAAGAACGAGGGGTAGCGCCCGCTGTCGCGGAACATCAGCCGGGCCGCCTGCGACTCCTTCTTGACCGAGCCCGCCTGGAGCATGATGAGCATCACGCACAGGTAGTGCTCCACGTCCTGCTTCGTGAACGCGTCGTTCTTCTCCAGCATCTTCACGCGACCGCCCGAGGCACGTTCGAGCATCTGCCGGTACGGGTGCTCGCGGTTGGCGAGCGTGCGCCACGTCTGGGCGTAGATCGCGTCCGACGGCACCACCCACAGCACCAGCCCCGTCTGAGTCTTGAACGCTTCAGTATTGATCCGGTCGACGGCGATGGTTCCCAGCAGCGTTTTTCCGCCACCGGTGGGGATCTTCAGGCACACATTCGGGATCGACCGCCCTCGACCATCCTCGCGCGGGATGTACGCCGGGACGACCTCTGTTTCGTCAGGCAAGCGGACCTTCGGCAACGCGCCGGCGGCGGTCAGGTCGCGCCACGCGTCGGTGCAGTAGTCCCCCAGCTTGGCCTCTCGCCCTTTGCTCCGCTGGAACTCGACGTACTCCTCCGCCTCCCTCCGCTTGGCGGCGAGCTTCGAGAGGTAGTCGCTCAGTTGGTCGAGCACTTCGGTCTGGTAGTCCTTGAGCTTCATTCAGTCCCCAAGGATGCGGTGGATGGCGTAGGGCAACTGGCAGAAGTCCACGCCCTTCTTGGTCAAGTCTCTCTGGCCCATGAACTTCGCCGCGGCGAAGACAAGTGTCTTTTTGCCGGTCTTATTGGTGGCGACGATCTCATCCACCAGCCGCTCGGTGAGCGCAGCATCGTTGCTCCTGAGCCACTCTTTTTCCGGCTTGTAGAGCAGGTTGACGCGGTGGCTCTCCGTCTCGCCGATGTAGCCGAACGTCTTGCCGTTCTGTTTCGGCACCTCCGCCAGCGTGCGGCCGGTGGCGGTGTAGAACACATACTTCGCGAGCGCATCGAACGCGGGCAACCCATCCGTGAGCAGGGCCTCGATGGACATCTCCGGCCCGAGTGTGGCAAAGGTGAAAGAGCCGCCTAGCCCGTCCGTCTTCTGCTTGACGTCCTTCTCCCCGGTGACGACCAGCTCACCATCCTCAACCTTCTTGGTGATGCGGTCGAACCTCTTCCCCGCCATCATATCGAGCGCCTCAGCCTTCTCGACAAGGTCCGACGCCTTCTTGAGCTTGGTCCAGGTGATCGGCTCGCGGTGCAACTCCTCGCGCTGCGTTCCTTCAAAGGCGTACCCCTTGATGACACGGCGGACTCGTTCGGCGGTGAGCGTGTTGGCGTAATCCTCCGTCTCAACGAGAACAAACTTGCGGTTGCCGCCGTCCTTCTTGTTCGCTGCGAGTACAGCATGGGCAGTGGTGCCGCTGCCAGCGAAGGAATCGAGGACGATTGAGTTCGGTCCCGTCGCGAGTTCGAGGATTCGTCCAAGCAGGCGAGTTGGCTTGGGATAATCAAAAGGATTGTCTGGGCCAAGTATCTCGATGACTTCTTTCTTTGCCTCTTGATTGTGACCAACTTGGCTGTTTGGCCACCATGTCCACGAAGCCAGCCCGTCAACATCCTTCAAGTAGGTCTTTACGCGTGGCCGCGCGTTCCCTTTGACGCCGAACCAAATCCGCTTCTCCTTCTTTAATCGCAAGTACTCGGGCTCGAGCATCCCCCAACACCGTCCCGGTGGCGGTGAAATCCACTCCCCGCTGGGCAGTTGAATCTTGTATTGCTGATCCTTCCGCTTTGTCGGATCGGGGTTTTGGGCCGTCATGTCAGTTGACGCCCAAGGTCCTTCCGGGTCATTGTCCTGGTTGGAGAATCCGTCGCCAAATGCCTCAGGCAGCCCGAGCTTTGCGAGTTGCGCTCGATCGGGTAGCTTGCTATAGACATGGATGGTGTCAAAGGCGGGTCCTAGCCGTTTTCGCTGATCAGGTGAGGTGCGCTTTTGCCACGCAATGGACGCAACAAACCGCTCCACTCCAAAAACCTCGTCCAGCAGCAATCTGAGCCGATGCTGTTCGTTGTCGTCGATAGACACGAAGAACACGCCATCGTCTGAGAGCAGTTCCAGCAGTAGCTGCAAACGAGGCCACATCATGCACAACCACTTGTCGTGCCGCTCCAAATCCTCCTTGTCAACCGGGTTGGCCTCCTTCTTGAGCCACTCCTTCATGAGCGGGCTGCGCACGTTATCGTTGTAGCACCATCCCTCTTCACCCGTGTTGTACGGCGGGTCGATGAAAATGCAGTCCACCTTCCCCGCATACACCGGCAACAGCGCCTTGAGCGCGTGCAGGTTGTCGCCGTGGATGATCAGGTTGTCGTCCAGCGAGGGCGCCTTCCCCTTCTCAGGCTCCGACTTCTTCACATCCACCACCAGCTCCCGGAACGGGACCGACAGGTGGTGGGTGTAGACGAACGACTTGCCCTTAAACTCGAGTGACGGCATCGGAGAACACAGTACCCGAACACGGCTCGGGATTCCCCAGCCATGAAAAAGGCGGCCGCCGCCGGCCGCCTTGATCCACGCTCAGACCCAGCGCTCACGGAGGCGTTGCGCTCTTCTTCGCCTGGCGGCGCTTCCAGACGAGGGCGCCGAGGCCCAGGATGATTCCGGCCACGACCGCGCAGATGATGCTCCCCGAGGTCGTTGCTGGGCTGATGATGGGCGTCACCGACGACCACCATGACCTGCGGTTAGCGGTGTACTCGGCGTACGTGCGCGGCAGCTTGACCGTGTCGGGGATGCCCGAGGGCCCGGCGGTGAGCAGGATGTCAGTGATGTACCCCCCATCGTCGTAGAGGGTGAGGTTGGTGCCGACCCAGCGCATCTGCGCATTCTCGAGAATGCCCTGCTCGTCGGTGGGGACGCCGGGCGGCCGGTGGTTGCGGATGATCACGCGACGCACTTCGCCGTCGGCAAAGACGATCTTCAGGGTGAAGACCTCTTCCATGCCCAGCCGAGGGGGGGTCGGGGCGAGCGAGGGCACCGCGGGGGGGAGATTCGGCGGTCCGGCGGGCGCAGGGGACGCGCTGCCGATCGGGGAAGGGGGGGCGGTGGGCGTGGGGCCCGGTCCGGGGGCTGGGGAAGGGCCAGGGGAGGGGCGAGGGGAAGGGGGGAAGGGGCTTACGTTGGGCGGGTCCGAACCTTCGTCCTTATGCTCGCAGCCGTACATCTCAGGCGGCATCACGACATTCTGAACGTTTGCGTGCGAGACCGCGTGGCGGGCTGCCCGTCGTGCCCGCGAGAGTGAGGGAAGCAGGATGCTTACCAGCAGGGCGATGATCGCGATAACCACCAGCAGCTCGATGAGGGTGAAGGACTTCCGAGTTGCCATGTCTGACCACTCCTTGCGAAACGAGCACGCGCAGCATCGAGAACCGACACCACGCCGAACGAGACCCGCGCACGAGCACGGTGAAAAAGAGCAAGATTGTGCAGGAGAAACGCGAAAAGGGCGTGACAGTGGAAGATGTCAGAGGCCCTGAACCGTCGTGCCGTTTTCAGCGGCGTTGTACCGGAGCAGAACGCTTCGGTGGTGTATACCTCGGGCCGGATCAGGTACCCCGTGCGGGTCCTGGACGTAGAGTGTTGTGCACGGCTCCAGAAGCAGAACTTCGACATACCACTATTCATCATTTTCGCGCAGGAGTCCACACTCCGAAAGAAATCGCGGCGCGCAAAGGTGTAAGGGTGCCGCTACTTCGTCAGGCCGTGAACCGAACGGTCACTTGCCCGCCTTCCCTGAACTGGAGAAACGGGCCCGAATTCAAGGCAGATTCACCTCGCTTTGCTTGCCAAACTCCACAGGTGATGTAGGCTGTTGATTCCGCACGGTCGCTCGCTCTCGGGTTGAATGCGCGGTAAGGAACTGCTAACCTCTGTCCACTCGAACCTTTGGTTACCTCGGGCCGGATGACTGTGGAAGGTCACCGGCCTTTTTCATTTCCGATCGAACGGCGGCCTCGCCGGGGGCGTGGAACCGACCGACAGCAAGCGGCACCGGACGCCGCCAAGTCCGCCCATTCATCCGCCCAGCCGAGTTGACTAGACGATCGACGGTCGGTATGCCTTGCCGCCTTTCCGCCCCGCGGGGGGGGAGAGGGGGAGGCCATTCGGGCACCCTCCACCAAAACCGCACCCCTCCTCAACAAGCCCTCTCCAAACTCCCTACCCAGCCGTCGCCGCGCCCGAAACAACTCCCCCATCCCCATCAATCACCACTCGCGGCACCACCCGCAGCGGAATCGCCAGGTGATACCGCGTGTGCCGTCGCTCGCCCGTCCGGGTCAGCACACCAAGCCGCACCATCTCGGCAAGGTCGCGCGTCGCCGTCGGCGTTGAGGTCTTCGTGATCGCGATGTAGTTGCCGGCGCTGAGCCCGCCTTTGAACCCGTCAGGCCCCTCCCGCAACATCCGAAGCAGCGCCGCCATCTGCCGCTCGTTCAACCCGTCGCGATGCGCGTCGAGCAGCCTCGCCTTGTCGATCAGAAACTCAACCTCCGCCAGCGCGCGCTGCTGCGCCTCCAGCGTGATGCCGCCGAACCACATCAACCAACCCGTCAGTTCATTGTGCCTGCTCGCGGCCTCAAGCGAGCGGTAATACTCGCTCCGGTAGCGGAGGATCGTCGCGGCGATGGCCGTCAGCGACGGGCGACCAAGGCTCTGCGCGAACGCCTTCTCCGCGATCGCCCGCCCGATTCGGCCGTTGCCGTCCTCAAAGGGATGAACGCTCTCAAAGTACACGTGCGAGACGCCGGCGCGGCACAGCGGGGGGAGCGGGCGACTCCCGTCGGGAGCAGTGCTGTTGAACCACGCGACGAAGCGATCCATCTCCGCCGGCACCCGCGCCGATGGCGGCGCCTCAAAGCGCACGTCCGGCTCGGTGGACCCGGCGGAGACGATCTGCATCGGATCATCGTGCGTGCGGTAACGGCCCACATCCGCAAGATCGGTGCGCCCCGCAGTCAGCATGCGGTGCCAGCGAAAGAGCGTGCCGTGATCCAGCGGCTCAGCGAACCGCTGGTACAAGTCGATCATCAACTCGCCGATGCCATCTTCAGATGGCTTCGCCCGCCGCGGTGAGGCGGCGTCGGCGAGGCCAAGCCGGCGGCGGATGGACGACTGCACGCTCTCGCGGCTGAGCGTCTCGCCCTCAATGGCAGAGGTCGTGACCGCCTCGCTGCTCATTGACTCGATGCTCAGCTGCGTCCGGTCGGTTTCGGGAAGATGCTTGACCGTTCCTTGAAGCGATCCCGCGGCCAGCAAAAACGCCCGCTCGGCCCGCTCCAGACGCGTCGCATCCCAGGTGAAGTGAGGCCAGTCGGGTTGCTCCCAGTTCCAAATCATGATCGATTGGCACTCCGCTATCGATCATAGACGAACGCAGCCGTGATCGATAGGCGTCATATCTATCGATCATTCACCCCGGATCGACAACCCACCGCACGAAATCGCCCAGAATCGGATCAAAAACCAAACAAAAACCTTGCACGCCGTTCGGCTTTGGTGTATAATTCCCCCCGAACGCGCCCCGGGGGGTGGGGCTGGGGCTGGGGCGGCCTTGATCGAAAAACGGCCAAAGAGTCAGTCCACGCCCACCCCCAATCCCAGCCCGCCCTCAGGCCCGTCCGCCGTTTCGTTTCCCTATTCCCCATTTCCTATTCCCTGATCCCGATCCCCTCTCCGTACTAGCGACTAGCGACTAGCGACTAGCGACCAGCGACTAGCGACCAGCGACTAGCGACCAGCGACTAGCGACTAGCCAAACGCCTCACGCCTAACTCCGGGGGTTCTCCCAATGCTCTCCACCGCACCCGCACCAGCATCCGACGTCCCGACCGACGTTCCGTTCGCCAACCTCGAGCGCCTTCAAGATGACGCCCTCCAGACCATCCACAAGGTCATGCTCTACCTCACCGAGACCATCACCGAGCGGGGAGGGGGTGTACAGGAGGGCACGCCCCCCGACAGCGCCGCCGAGGACCCCGCCCAGGCCCGCACCACCACCCAGCGCATCCGCCTCTGCCTCCAGGCCGCCCGCGAAATCCTCCGCTTCACCCCACCCTGCGAAGCCGACGACGGCGCAGCACCTCCTTCCCCCGTGAATCGGGGGACCGTGGTTTCGGGAGCGCAGCGCACGAGAGCCGGAAGTGACCCGGCACGCGAAGCGTCATCCAAGCCCCCCGAGGCTTGGCAAGGCCGGATGCCGTGCGCCGCGCCGCGCAGCGAAGCAGAGCCAGAAGCAAATCACCGCGGTCTGCAAGACCGCAACCTACCACTCACAGCGCCCCCCACCCAACCCACAACCACCCTCCTCGCTGCCGCCGGCGCAGGAGCAAGCCGCCTCGGCGAGCGGCTCTCTCCCTCTCGTGACTCATCGCTCATCACTCAGCACTCTGCCTCTCAAGACTCAGGACTCAGCACCCACGACTCTCAGACATCCGCTCCGCCTCTTGACTCATCGCTCATCACTCAGCACTCTGCCTCTCAAGACTCAGGACTCAGCACCCACGACTCTCCCGCCCCCGCTCCCGCTCCCGCCCCCACTCCCCCGCCTTCCTCTGTGCCCTCGGTGCCCTCTGTGCAAAAACCGCCTCTCCCTCCTCGCCCCGAGTACTTCACCCACGACGAGTTCAACCAGATCATCGCCATCATGAGTTCAGAGCGAGACCTCCTCACGCCGGCCCTCTACAACCGCATCCAGGAATGGAACGCCTACGCAATCCCCGCCGGACTCTCACCCGCCCTCGGCATCACCCTGGAACGCCTCGAATCCCGCAACCCCCACAACCCAGCCAACCAGCGCGCATCCCCCACCCAATAGCCCGCAGCAAACTCACGCCCACCCCCGACCGCGCCTCCCTCCGTGCCCTCCGTGAGCTCCGTGTTTCAATCCTCTTCCGCCCCACCGCCCCCACACGCGCGGCTCTTTGGCAACCCGCAAGTTGTCCCATCGACGCTGCCGCACCTCAGGCAAGGCCGAGCGCAATGACGCCCTTCCAAGGCTCAAGGCTGCACGAGGGGGCGGCATCCGTGGGCTCCCGCCGCCCCCCCCCCCCCCCCACGGCAACGCACTTGTGGCCCCGCCGGGGCCGAGGAGTTTGCGATCACCCCACCACTCAGCACTCAGCGCTCAGCGCTCAGCACTCGACCTCAGCACTCAGCACTCAGCACTCAGCACTCAGCACTCGGCACTCGGCACTCAGCACTCAGCACTCAGCACTCGACCTCACCCCGCAACCGCACCGCGCACAGCCGCCACCCGGCGCAGCACCTCCGGCAGCTGCTCAAGGTAGATCTGCGTCGCCGCGTCGCTCATCGCCTGCGGCGGGTTGGGGTGGGCCTCGATGAAGAGGGCGTGCACGCCGATCGCCGTCGCGGCCATCGCCAGTGTCGGCGCGCGGTCGCGGCGGCCGCCGGTCACCGCTCCGCCCGATGCGCCGACATCCTGGCCGGGGTGCTGGGTGCTGTGGGTGCAGTCGAAGCAGACGGGGACTGCCTCTGGGCCGCCGAGCTCCATCATGTCGGCGACGCCGATGAAGTCGTTGACGAGCCGGCCGTAGCCGAAGAACGTGCCGCGCTCGGTGAGCATGATGTTGTCGCACCCCGCCTCGCGGAGCTTCTTCACCGCGCCGGCCATCTCGCCGGGCGACATGAACTGCCCCTTCTTGACGTTCACCGCCCGCCCGTGCCTGGCCGCGGCACGCCCCACCGCCACCAGCAGGTCGGTCTGGCGGCAGAGGAACGCGGGGACCTGCAGCAGATCGACGGCGCGGGCCGCCGGCTCGGCCTGATCGATCTCGTGCACGTCGGTCGTCGCGGGGACACCCAGCTCAGCGCGGATCTCGCTGATCCACGCCAGCCCCTTCTCAAGGCCCGGCCCGCGTGCGGAGTGCATCGACGAGCGGTTCGCCTTGTCGAAGCTCGCCTTGAAGATGTAGGCCAGGCCGTGCTTGGCGCACGCGTCGCGCGCGGTGCGCCCGACCGTCAGTCCAAGCTCCTTGCTCTCGAGCATGCAGGGGCCGGCGATCACCGCGAGCGGCCGGGCGCTCCCGGCGCCGATCGTCACACCCCCCACGCGACAGGTCTTGCTCATGGCGGGAGTTTAGTCTGGCGGGCCTCAACGCTGCGCCGGGGCGGCCCAACAGCGGGCGGCGGCAGGTCGCTACGGCAGGTTGGTGAAGAAGTTGTTGATGAAGACGATGAAGTCGTTGTTGTCGATCACGCCGTCGCTGCCGGGGAGCCCGCCGGCACGGCCCATGTCGCAGCGCGAGTCACTGAAGAAGAACCAGTCGATGAAGACAACAAAGTCGTTGTTGTCGAGCGCGCCGTCGGGGCCGACCTGCCCTCCCGCCCGCCCGATGTCCGCGGCGGCGTATCGCGGCACCATCTTGCGGATGCGCCCGCCGAACTCGCAGATGAACAGCTCGCCCGCGTTGCTCTCGCCGAATGCGACCGGGTTCGAAAGCGGCGGCGGCGTGACGCCGTTGACCGGCAGGTAGAGGCCTTCATTCATCGCGCGGACGTCGGTCATGAGCCCGGAAGTTGCCGAACGCATGCCCGAAAAGACCTGGCCGGAGCAGAAGTCGCTCCAGAAGTAACGACCGCTCCACGAAGGGATGAGCACGCCGCGGTAGACATACCCCCCGTTTACGGAGCAGCCAAGCTGATTGGCGGCGTACCCCGGCTGCTGCGTGTGCGGGTAGGCGTACGTGGGAAAGGTGATCGCAGCCGGGTTTGCACCGAGAGTGCCGAACGGGCCCGGCACGTTCCCCTCGTAGCTCGGCCAGCCGTAGTCGACACTGGGCCGACCCGGGGCGGTGTAGGTCACTTCTTCCCAGCTCGATTCGCCAACGTCACCCATCCACATTGCGCCGGTCTGGCGGTCGAACGAGAACTGCCACGGGCTGCGGAGCCCAACCGCCCAGATCTCCGGGAGCCCGCCGGCCTGGTGCGCAAAGGGGTTCTCTGGCGGGATGCCGTAGTTACGCAGCGGGTCAAGCGGAAAGTCGTCGCGCGTCACATCCAGGCGCAGGAGCTTTCCGTAGAGCACGCCGGGGTTTCGTGCCGCGAGCAGGCCGATGTTCCCCTCGTCACCCTTTGAGAAATAGAGCATGCCGTCGGGGCCGAACCGCAAACAGCCGCCGTGGTGATAGATCCCGATCGGCGCAGTGAAGATCAACTCGCGTGACTCTGGCAAGAAGCGAGCCGGGTTCGCCGGGTCGCGGGTGAAGCGGCAGATTACGCCCGTGTCTGTCCCGGTCTCCTGGGTCGTGTAGAAGATGTACACCTTGCCGCTGGTCGCGTAGTCAGGGGGGAATGCAAGCCCGAGCATGCCCCGGTTGCCGGGTGAATAGACGCGGCTGGTGATGTCCAGCGCGGGTACCGCACCAACCGAGTAGGTCTCAGAAGCGCCGTTGCGATCAACGTTGAGCACGCTGACGATGCCCGTCTTGCCGATGACAAAGAAACGCGAGTCGTTCCCCGGCTCGGCGATCAGCCCGATGGGCTGGTTGAGGCCGGTGGCAACCGTGACCAGCACGCCACTGTCTGACTGGCAAAGGGCCGGGGAGGCCAAAGAGGCGATGGCTGACAGGACGGCGACCGTGTGGCCAAAGAACCTGATTTGTATGGGCACTCTCGATACCTCCGACTGCACCTGATCCACACCTGCACAGCTGCGGACCTGCGATTTGCCTGGCGACGACGATTGTCACCGCTCGAGAGGGCGGAGGTTATAGGGTTCTCAGCCCAAGCAAGTACTTCTGCGCAAACTTTGCACATGAAGAGCAAATATTGCTAGGTATTTTTACCTAGTCATGCCCCTCGTCTGGGGGGGAGGGGGGCGGATGGCGCGGGACCCTCGCACGACGGCCCTGCTGGCTCGGTAGCAAAGCGTCGGCCACCACGATGGAGGCCGGGGGGGGTCAGTTCCCGTTGAAGAACGCGTCGATGAAGACGATGAAGTCGTTGTTGTCGAGGCGCTGATCGACGCCGGCGAGGCCGCCCTGCTTGCCCATGTCCGCCCGCGGGTCACCGTTGAAGAACCAGTCGATGAACACGATGAAGTCGTTGTTGTCGAAGTTGCCGTCGGTCCCGGCGATGCCGCCCTGGATGCCCACTTCGGCGAGCGCCGGCTGAGTGTTCTGCGGCACGATCTTGCGGATCCGCCCGCTTACGTACTCAACGAAGTAGATCTCACGGTCGTTGTCCTGAGCGATGGACACGACATACCGGATCGGAGGGGGGGTCACGCCCCCCACCGTTGATGTGAGCAGGAATGACCAATCCTGCAGGTCGCTCCAGGCACCGGTGGTTCCGACGTTTGCCGACCAGACGCGCCATCCGTACGTGTCAGCGAAGATGAACCGGCCGCGCCAGGGGCGGATTGCGTTCCCCCTGTAGACCACGCCACCGGCGGTGGTTGTTCCCGTCTGCCACGGTGCGTAGCCGACCGCGTCGGGCTGACCCGGAGGTGGCGAGTGCGGATAGGCGTACACCGGGGGTGTGAGTTCGCCGGGATCGAACCCTCCAAGATCGAGCCCGGTGATGCGGTTCCCCTCGCGCGCGCGCCAGCCGAAGTTCAAACCGGCGATGCCCCCCGACGGGGCGTAGTCGATCTCCTCCCAGAGGTTGTTGCCGACGTCCCCAATCCAGAGGTCGCCGTTCCAGCGATCAAACGACCATTGCCACGGGTTGCGCAGGCCGCGGGCCAGAACCTCCGGGGCTCCGCCGGTGCCGTCGGCATAAGGGTTGGTCGGCGGGATTGCGTAGTTTCGCAGTGGGTCTGCGGGGAAATCGTCGTTGCCCGAGGCGACGTCGATACGCAGCATCTTTCCGAACAGCTGGTGCGGATCGACCGCACGGTTCTCGTCGTCCTGCAGGCTCCCGCCGTCACCGAGGCCGAACCAGAGCATGCCGTCTGGCCCGAAGCGGATCGTGCCGCCGTTGTGCCCGGTGTAGGGCTTGGGGACCGCCATGATCAGCCGCTCCGATGCGGGGTCAACGCGGTCGGGGTCTGCGGGGTCACGCCGGAACTCGACGATCACGCTCCGCCCGTTCTGCGTGCAGTAGTTGCCGCCGCTGCCGAAGTACGTCCAATCGATTGCACCGTCTGGGACCGAGTCGGAAGGATCGGTGTTCGGGTTGGACTGGTTGTAGTTGACGTAGAGCAACCCGCTGGTCGGGTAGTCGGGCGCGAAAGCGACGGAGTAGAAGCCCTGCTCGACCTGCCGGCTTGGGAGCCACATCGCCGAGTTGAAGGGAACGAGCGCACCGCCGTGGCGAACAAGCCTTGGCACGATTGTGCCGCTCTGGTCGCGCAGCGGTGTTCCTTGAGCATCCCGGAAGAATGGGTTGGTCGCGTCAAGCGCTGCCAGGTCCAGGAACGGCTGCGGCAGCAGCGTGTACGTTCGGTTTCCCTGCTCATCGACCTGCACAGAGATCGTGCGGAGCCGCCCTCCCCGCTCCGCGACGATCAGGCGCGAGTCGTCGCCGGGCACCGGCGAGAGCGATACCGGCTCGGTCAGCCCGGTGGCGACGGTCTCGACGTTTCCAAAGTCTTGAGCCGGCGCCGGGCAGCACGGCAACGACGCAAGCCCGGCGGCGATGATCAGGGTTTTCATGCAGCAGCCTCCGCCGCGTGCGGTCTACTGGCCGTTGAAGAACGCGTCGATGAAGACGATGAAGTCGTTGTTGTCGAGGCGCTGATCGACGCCGGCGAGGCCGCCCTGCTTGCCCATGTCCGCCCGCGGGTCACCGTTGAAGAACCAGTCGATGAACACGATGAAGTCGTTGTTGTCGAAGTTGCCGTCGGTCCCGGCGATGCCGCCCTGGATGCCCACGTCGGCGAGCGCCGGCTGAGTGTTCTGCGGCACGATCTTGCGGATCTTCCCGCCGATCTGCACAACGAACAGTTCGCCGTCGTTGTCTTCACCGAACGAAACGATGTTGCTGATCGACGTCGGCGTCACGCCGCCGACGGTCGAACGGAGGAGTGAACTCCAGTTCTCCAGCCCGACGGCCGCGGGGGTGCCGGCACCGGCCGGCACGGTCGAGTCGAAGGCCCAGACCTGGTTGCCGTAGGTGTCGCTGAAGATGTACTTGCCGCGCCAGGGGCGGATGGCGTTTCCGCGGTAGACGTAGCCGCCGACGACGGCGAAGCCGATCGTGTTGCTGGCGTAGTTGCCGTTTGTGCCGGCCTGGTTGGTGGCGTGGGGGAACACGTAGATGGGGTCGGTGTAGGTGGCGCTGTAGGAGGTTCCGATGCCGGTTGAGATGAGCCCCTCGCGGGCGCGCCAGCCGTAGTGCCTGTTCGGCCCGCCGTTGCCCGAGACGCGGTCGATCTCTTCCCAGAGGTTCTGGCCGACGTCGCCGATCCAGAGGTCGCCGTTCCAGCGATCGAACGACCAGCGCCACGGGTTGCGCAGGCCGCGCGCCCAGATCTCGGGCGAGCCGCCGCCGGCGGCGTAGGGGTTGCCCGCGGGGATCGCGTAGTTGCGGGTCGCGTCGGCGGGGAAATCGTCCGCCGACGGGTCGATGCGGAGCATCTTTCCGAGCAAAGAGTTGGGGTTGCCGGAGCGGTCGCCGGGGTCGTTGCCGCTCCCGCCGTCACCGATGGCGAGGTAGAGCTTGCCGTCGGTGCCGAACGCCATGTGAGCGCCGTTGTGGTTGGTGTACGGGTCGGCGACGGCGAGCACCATTTTCTCACTCGACGCGAGCGCGAGTGAGGCGTTTGCCGGGTCGCGTTGGAACTCGAACACGACGTCCTGCCCGCCCGTCGTTGCCGTGTAGGGGTTGTTGACGGTGCCGTTTCCGCTGAGGCTCCAGGTGATGTTGCCGTTGGCCGCGGGGGCGTTCATCGTGTAATAGATGTAGAACTTTCCGCTTGTGGTGTAGTCTGGAGCGAAGACGATCGAGAGCAGCCCTTGCTCGTTGCCGCGCGCGACGGCGTAGTTGTTGCCGCCGCTTGGGACGGGGTTGCCGCCGTTGCGGATCAGGCGCGGGATAACCGTGCCCGACTGGTCCTGAAGGGGGACGTTCGAGGCGTTACGGAAGTAGGGGTTGGCGGCGTCGAGCGCCGCGAGGTCGAGGAACGGCGTTGCGGTGAGCGTGTAGGTCTTGTTTCCCAGGCCGTCGGTAACGACGTTGATGATGCGGATGCGTCCGCCCTGTTCAACGACGTAAAGCTTGGTGTCGTCACCGGGGGCCATGGCGATGCCAACTGGGGTGTTCAGGCCGGTGGCGACGTCAATGAGGTTGCCAAAGTCCTGCTGAGCGGCGACCGGGGCGACCGCAACAACGAGAAAAGGTGCGGCGATGGCGATAGAGCGGAACAGGTTCATCTATGGGTCTCCACCGAAGGATTCATTCGTCGAGCGCGCACGGCCCCCCAGCGCCCCGGCGTTTGGTGATACGCGGCGACCCGGGCCGGGTTCCCGCTTCTGGTCAATCATGCACCGTGATCGCGGTTCCCGCTACGAAACCGGGCTGAATACATGAGGCTTTGGGCAAACTAGAACGGCTACCTGGTCGCTGAGGGGGTCTCACCCCCCGATGAGGGTTGCGGTTGATTACCCTTTGATCTTGAGCCGTCGGCCCCGTCCGCAATGTTTCCTGACAGGCTGCGGGCCTTGGCTTCGGCGGCTTCAGCCTCGGGGATCCGCCCGAGCGCGCGGTACAACTGGCTGAGCAGACCCCATCGTTCGGCTGTTGGCTGCCGCTCAGCCGCGAAGCGCAGCTCCTCGGCGGCGGCGGCCCGGTCCTGGCCGGCGGCGAGCATCGCCTGCGCGAGGCGCTCGCGCAGGAGCGGCGAGTTGGGCACGTGCTTGAGCGCGTTGCGGATGATTTCGATTGCTTCGAGCGGCTTGCCCAGGCGCAGGCGCAGCGACGCGGCCGAGCTGGCCGCGACGGTGTCGCGCGGGTCCTCGCGGACTCGCTGTTGGTAGAGGTCGGTCGCTTTGGCGGTGAGGGCGTTGCGTTCAGTCTCGCTTGGGGCTGCGTTTGCCTTGACCAGGTAGAGCCCGGCGAGTTGCCCGCGCACGATGTCGCTCGCCGGCCAGCGGGCGAGGAGGTCCTCAAACGCGGACTCTGCCTCCGGCACGGGGGCGTTGCGGAGGCGGTAGAACTGGATGAGGCCCTGGAACGTGCCGGGTGACGGCTCTCTGGCGGCGAGCGCTCTCATGAGCGCTGCCTCGGCGGCCGCGCGGTCTCCCGCGACGCTGCTGAGCCAGGCGAGGCGCACGTCCTGCTCGAAGGTGCTTGCGAAGCCGATGCCGCCCCGTGAGATCGGTCCGGCGAGGGTGAACATTTGAACGGCGCGGTCGGCGAGCGATTTGTCCTGGGGTGAGGGCTTGTAGTCGGCGGAGAACACGGCCGCTGAAGAGGTAGTGATGCGGCTGTAGAGGTCCTCGCCGCGGGCGATCGCCACGTTCATCACCAGGCCCTGGACACCGCCGGCGACAAAGACGACCGCCAGCAGCGCGAACAGGTAGCCGGCCGGGCGCAGCCGCCCATCGCGCTTGAGCTGGGCGAAGGGGCCACGGACGTTTCGGTCAAAGGCCAAACGCCAGGTTTTCACGGCCATGAAGGTAACAACAGCGGCGACCCCCATCGCCATCAGGAGCGGCACGGCCTTGTACATGCCGCGGTAGCCGAGCATCATCACCAGGAAGAGGGCCCCGGCAACGGCCTCTTCTTTCAGCGTGAGGTCCCAGCGGCGCTGCGCCTTGGCCGTGCTCTGGGCGAACGCCTCTTCATCGACGCGCGGCCTGGTCTTGACGGCCGGCGCCCCGAAGCCGAGCGAGAGCGCATCGTTCGGGCAGACGCTCACACAGTCGAGGCACTTCATGCAGCCGGGGTCAACGACCGCGCCGAAGTCGCGCACTTCTTCGTGGACGCGGACGTTGCTGGTGCAGACCGCGGTGCAGTGGCCGCACTGGTGGCAGTCGTCGTTGACGCGGATCCGCAGCGGCGACAGGCGGTCGAGGGGCGCGAAGAAGCCTCCGTAGGGGCAGCCGTATGAACAGAACGCTTTGCTCCCCATGAAGTAGACCGTCGCGAAGCCGCAGACAAGCAGGAACGGGATGGCGATCTGCCACGGGGCAAAGGTCGCCCAGAAATCCTCGACGATGAAGTGCCCGTCGAAGCCCTGAAGGGGGATGACGTCGCCGAGCCAGGCGGGGTATTCGTGTGCGACGGCGACGGTGTCGGTTTTCGTGCCGTTGCCGTTGAGGTCGAGGCCGACGGCTTCTTCGGAAACGCCGGGGATCACATCGCCGGGCTCGCCCGGCCGTCCGACGCGCCCGTCGTGGTTGATGTCGCGGTTGAGCCGGCTCTCGCTGAGGCTGTAGATGTAGGCGCTGTACTGACCGTCGCGGTTGATGTCGGTCGCGATCATCGGCACCAGCACCTCGCGCCTGAACGTGGGCCACACGAACATGTAGAGGGCGAGGCAGAGGGGCGCCCAGAGGAGGATGCGCGAGCGGAAGGGCTTGGGGTGGACGCCGATCTTCTTCATCATCCAGCCGCACAGGTCCTGCAGGGCCACGACGTGGCAGGCCCAGCCGCAGAAGAAGCGACCGAAGACCAGCGTGCTGAGCAGTGCGGCGCAGAACATCACAAAGCCGGCGTTCACGCGCCCGCTCTCGAGCGTGAACATGCTCTCGCTGGGCTCCACGGGCGAGACGGTTTCGCGGATGCCGTCGCTCATGCCGCTCACCACCCACTGCACAAGGTGAGCGGCCATCAGCAGGTAGATGAACCCGAGCACGGCGGCACGCCACGGGCCCATCTTGCTCCTGGCGACGGCGCTGCGCGGCGGGCTTGAGGCCAGCACGGGCAGCTTGACGTTGACCTTTGGGCCGCACGGCGTGCCGGCGTTGCCCGCAGCGGTGTCATGTGTGCTCGTTTCGCTCACGGCAGCTCCGATTCGGACGGGTCGAGCGTGGACGGTGCTGGTGCGGGGTTGACCTCGACGGACGTTACACGCCCGTCGGTCACGTTCAGCACAACGGGCGTGCTCGGGATGAAGTAGTAGGTGCCCTTTTTCAAGTGCAGCCTTACGCACGAGGGGCAGTCGATCGCGTGGGGAGTGCTTGAGATTCCTGCGGAGGAGGGCGGCACTTCGACCGCGACGATGCGACTGCCTGTTGAGGCGCTCCACCGCTCGCGGAAGTACTCGTGGCAGTGCGGGCATGAGCGGAGCCACAGGACCCAGGTCTGGTCTGCCTCTTTGAAAGGGGGCAGGGGTTGCTGTGGACCGTCGGCCTCGATGAAGGTATAGAAGGGCAACTGGTCGATCCGCAGGCCCTGCCACGACTCGGGGCGCATGCGCAGCATCGGCACGCGCAAGCCCGCGCGCTCAGGGAGCTGACCAAACTGGACCACGGCGGTGAGCAGCGCGGCGGCGAGCGCGGCAGGAACGATCCAGCGGGTCGAGCGCGGCGTGACGGGGTTCCCGCTGGAGGGGAGCAGCACGATGAGCATCGCCAGGCCCGCCGCGGTGATGAGCATGAGCACCGGGCTCGCCCGCACCGCGCCGAAGCACCCGCACGAGGCCGCGGCGGCACGCACGTGGGGTATAAGCACGGCGGCGAAGAGGAGCATCACGGCAAGGGCCAGCCAGCGGGCCCATCGGCCGCCGAGCAGGATGGCCGCGGCGACTGCGAGCTCGACCGCCGCGAGCACAGGGAGGGCGATGGCTGCCCAGCGTTCGACCTCGACGGGGGGGTCTCGCTGGAGGCTGACCAGGGGCAACTGGAGCGGGCGGCCGGTCAGGAGCTTCATCACGGCGCCGGCGGCGATGTAGAGCGGGACTCCAAAACGAAAAAGCCAGTCCCCGGCTTGCCACCGTGGGACTGGCTTGTTGGTGCTTTCGCTCATCGGCTGATTGTTCGCCGGCTGGGCGGTCGCTTCTCAGGTGTACGGGTCAGCTCTGGAAGAAGTAGTCGATGAAGACAACGAAGTCGTTGTTGTCAAAGTTGCCGTCGGAACCGGGGATGCCGCCCTGCTGGCCGAGGTCGGCCAGCGGGTTGGCGTTAAAGAACAGGTCGACGAAGACGATGAAGTCGTTGTTGTTCAGCAGCCCGTCGCTGCCCGCGTTGCCGCCCTGAACGCCAAGGTCCGCGGGGTGCCGCGGCGCACGCACCTCGGCGCTGAGCGGGCCGGAGAACGAGCCGGGGCTGGCCATGTCCATCTTGGACAGGCCTGCGCTTGATGGAGAAAGGTCGCTGACAAACCAGAACGTGAACATCTGGCCCCACCGGATGGTGTTGGGCTTGATGACCGTTCCCGAAGGCAGCGGCGGCTTGAGGGCGGCGAGGGCGGTGTCGTCGAGGACGGGCGCCGCGGGGGCTGCCCACACGACCGCCTTCTTGGTGTTGTCGTAGCTGCTGGTCCAAGGCGCGTTGTTGTCGTAGCCGGGCCAGTTTGTGCGCGGCTGGAATGAGCCGAACGATGTCTTGGTCGCGAACGACGGCACGGGCACCTCGAACGACGAGATCTGGCGGTCGAGGTCGTGGTTGTAGACGCAGTACTCGTAGCGCCAGGTGCCGTTGCCCTGGTCGACGGCGCGGCTTGAGATGTAGACCTCGCCGTCGGTGCTTGGGTCGGCGATCGACTTCAACTCACCCCACTGCAGCGATGCCGGGCCCCACGTGTGGCGGCCGTCAAAGTTGAAGTTTGAGCTTGCGATCGTGGACGCGCCGGAGGCGAGGGTGCTGGTGAAAACGCGGTGGGCGACGTTGTTGAGCTTGTAGTTGTCGCCGTTGACCACGTAGTAGCCCTCGCAGATGACGCGCCCGTTGGCGCCGAGGGCCGCCTGATCGACCTCGTCGTAGCGCACCTGGTTGAGCTTCCACGCTGGGAGCGTGCCGCCGGTGAGGCTGCGGACACCGTCGGTCCGCTGTGCGACGTTGGCGACGAGCGTGTCGGAGCTGGTGTAGGAATCCATGTAAGAACCGGTGCGGTTCCAACCCGGATCGTTCCAGCCCTGCGAGCTCCAAGGCTTGTGCGAGAGGATTTCGCTGCGCGGGCCCATCCAGTACTGGTCGGCGTTCAGGCTCGAGCCGTAGGTATCGGCGCAGTTGGCCTCGAGCTGATTGTCAGTAGCGAGGTTCAGACATGTGCCGTTTCCACAGACGTCCGACCCGTTGGTGCCTGCAACTGCGGCCTGGCTGCCCGAGGCGGCCGACCATGAGTGCTTGACCCACGAAGTGGCGAGCTGCTCAAGACGGCCTTGAGCGTTCAAGCGGTAGACAGCCTGCGCGATGTAGGGGTGGCGATTGCCCGCGTCGGCGCCGAGCGCGGTGCCGTCCCAGTTGGGGCCACTCTCCCACGCCTGATACCAATCGCCCATCCAGTATGGCGAACCGGCGACAATGCCGGTACCCGAGGCGATGCGCGTTGTGGGCGGACCGTTGTTGGGCTGTTGGTTGCAGCTGGTGGTGCCGAGCGCCATCACAAACATGCCCGAACCGGCTGGGAGCGATCCGGAAGCGACTGAAGCCGACCCCTGGTTGTAGATCAGGATGTCCCTTGACACGCTTGACCTGCTGCATGCGATAGCGGAGATTGAAACGTCGATGCCAGCGGGCATGGGGTTACGGACGGGGATCGGGGCTGGAGACGCCATCGCCACGACCGTGCCGGCCGCGACAGCCAGCATTCCCGAGCATGTCAGAAGTTCATTGCCGTTCATCGTCCAATCTCCTTGTTGCTGCCGGGCTTGTCCGGCTGTGTGAGCGATCCCGAAGAGCTCGGGGGTCAGACTGACTTCTCCAGCGCGGCCTGCTCGTCCGGCGAGATGTCACCGGGCAGAGCGCAACCGCTCGGTGGCGGACGCCACCGTGTTACCGATACGTGAAGTGTGCCATTGAGTTGCAGGGAATCACAGCAAAGGAGGCACCCAATTGAGTACCTTACTCCGCCGGGGGAAACCCGGCAGGCTTCCTGCTGCGGCTGGCTCGTACACTGCTTCAATGCCAAGTATTGCCCAGATTCTCCCCCCGCTGGCACTCGAATCGACGCTTCTGTTGCATGGAGTGCCGGGAGCATCGGCGATGGGGCTGGCTGATGAGCTCAACAAGTTGGCGACCGCTAACGGGGCGAGGCCGCTGCTGTTTGGACTGCGAGGGGGCCAGCGTGGGGTGTCGCTGAGTCTGGGTGACCTTGGCGAGCTGTTGCAGCAGGGCCAGACACCCAAGCTCAACACGAGCTCGCTCGGGGCGGCGCTCGCTCAGGGCATCGACGGGGCGACGACCGTCAGTTCGACGATGGAGCTTGCTGCGGCGGCGGGTGTGCGCGTGTTCGCGACGGGTGGGCTGGGCGGTGTGCACAAGCACCTGAACGAGCGGCTCGACATATCGACCGATCTGATGGCCTTTACGAGATTCCCCGTTGCCGTTGTGACGGCGGGGTGCAAGAGCATTCTGGATGTGCTGAACACGCGCGAACTGCTTGAGACGCTCGGGGTGCCGGTGATCGGCTTCAGGTGCGATCGGTTCCCGGCGTTCTACCGGCGCGACGGCGGTGCGGGCGTGGATGCGCGGTTTGACGAAGTCGAGCCGCTGGCGCGGTTTGTTCGTCACGAGCTGGCGAGAACGTGCCGCGGGGTGGTGATCTGCAACCCGATCCCGCTTCAGTACGAGGTTTCGGAGTCGTTGTGGAGCGGATGGCTGTCCGAGGCTGAGTCCAAGGCTGCGGCAGCCGGAGCGACAGGCCGGGCCGTGACGCCGGCGGTGTTGGGTGCCCTGCACACGATCAGCGGGGGCGCAACCCTCGCCGCCAACATCGAGCTGGTGAAGCACAACGTGGCCGTGGGTGCGCAACTCGCGGCAGCGATCGGCGTGTGACGTCGGGCCGTCAGGAGCCGACTGGGTGCCAGACTGTCTTGATCTCAACGGTCGACTCGAGCAGGCCCGGGGTCTGCCATGTCGGTGCATCGGTGAGGGGTGCGTTGTTGAAGAGGCGGACGCGTTTGAGGTTGTCGGCGGCGCCCTCGCGGAGGGCTTTGGCGATCTCGGGCGGGACCGTGCCGGCGACGGCGACGATGCCGTCAACGTCGCGGTGCTTCGCCAGCACCGGGGCGAGTTCATCGACCGAGCCCGTGAGGAGGTTGACCACCCCCGCGGGCAGGTCGCTCGTCGCGCACACCTCGCCAAACACGCTCACCACCGGCGCGAACGCGGGCGAGATCACCACGGCGGTGTTGCCGGTGCAGATGACCGGCGCCATGAGCGTCACCGCGGCCAGCAACGGGTGCTCTGCCGGACAGACGACGCCGATCACGCCGGTTGGCTCTGGGGTTGAGATGTTCCAGTAGGGGCCGGCGACGGCGTTCTGCACGCCGAGGGTCTGCTGGTATTTGTCGCACCAGCCGGCGAAGTAGACGAGGCGGTCGACGGAGGCGTCGACCTCTTGAGCAGGTTCGAAACCTGCTCCACGCGAGCTCAGCAGCTCGATGAACTCGGCCCGCTTTCCCTGGAGCATCTCGGCCATGCGGTAGAGCACCTGGCCGCGGTTGTAGGCGGTTGCGCCCTTCCACTTTGAGAGGCCGGCGCGAGCGGCGGCGACGGCGTCGCGCAGGTCTTTGCGGCTGGCGTTGCAGGAGTGGCCCATCACTGTGCCGTCGGCGGCTTTGATGACGTTGCTGCGGCCGCTCTCGGAGCGCGGGAACGCGCCGCCGATGAACATCTTGAAGGTCTTCAGCACGTCGAGGCGTGGGCCGTTTGCGCTCATGGGCAAGTGTAGATCGGGTCGGCGAGGGCGCTACTTGCGTTCTTCGAGCTCATAGGTCAGGCTGACGGTCACCGTCACCTCGATCTGCCCGGGCACGACCGCCTCTTCACCGGGGGCGCCCTCTGACGCGACGTTTGCCGTCTGCACCTGGGCCCAGCGGTTGCCGCTGTAGAAGCCGCCCGGTGAACTCTCGGACATCGAGGTGATGCGGCCCAGCTTCTGGTCGAGCGCGCCGGCCAGCACGACCGCCTTGCGGCGTGCGGCCTTCGCCGCCATGTCCAGCGCCTCTTCACGCGCCGCGAGGTACTCCTTGATGCCGAAGCTGATGCCGTCGACGCGGTTGGCGCCGGCGGTGAGCGCGGCGTCGATCACGCGGGCCGAGGCCTTGAGGTCGGTGGTGCGCACGCGCACGGTGTTTGTCGCGGTGTAGCCCACGATGCGGCGTTCGCTCTGGTCGCGGTAGTTGTCGTTGTAGCGCGGCTGGAGCGTCACGGTGCCTGTCTGCGGCTCGTACTTCTCGAGGTTCATCGCCTTGAGAGCGGCGAGGGCCTTCTCCATCGCGGCCGCGCAGTTCTTCTGCGCCTCTTGTGCTGTTGCCGCGCTGATCTCAACCCCCAGGTATACGTCGAGGTAGTCCGGGGCGCGGTAGACGCGGGCTGTTGCGCTCGTGCTCACCGCGCCGGGCTGGGCGGGCGTCGGGCTTGCCGCGGGCTGGTGCGCAAGCGCGCGTGGTGCGCCGAGGGTGCCGAGGGCTGAAGTTCCGATGACCGCCGCCGCGACGAACGTGCTGAGTTTCATGGCTGCTCCTTGTCTGTGCCTTTGACGCCCTCGCCTCGGCTCTGGTTCGCTGTTTTTTCAGCCCGGGATTCTTCGTGCATCCGCGTGAGGACCGCGAACCGATTCGCGTCGATCCCCGCGCCACACTCGGGGCAGACCCGCGCGGGAACGCCGATCAGGTCGTAGCCGCAGTCGCAGAGGGTTGAAGGCTTCACGCTCAGGAGCGAACGGACGTCGAGCGTTATCGACGGGCAGTTCAGGCGTTTCACCGCGGCGATGAGCAGGTTTGTGGCCTCTGCGTCGAGCATCATCACTTCTACGGCGATCCCCGGCGCACGCATGAATCCGATGTGGTACTGATCAAAGCCGGTGATCGAACCTCTCGCGTCGAAGTTCCACATCGGCGCGGCGTGCACGGCGACGGGGCCGGGCCACGAAGAGACGAGTTCGGCACCGAGCCCGTTGACGCCGCGCCGCTCGATTCCGTGCTCGGACAGCCGGAGTTCCATGCGGCCGCGCGAGGCCGCGAGCAAGGCGAGGGCCACAAGCCCGACTGGGATCGCCGCGCAGACGAGCGCCAGACCGGCCGAGGGGTTGTTTGCTATGGGGATCAGGCACATGGACGCGGGGAGCGCCAGGGCCACGACAAAGACGAGCACGCTCACGACCCTGTTCTGCGCGTTGCCCCATCGGACGATCACGGAACGTTCGTCACCGACGATTTCCACGCGAGATCGGTGGCGGCTGGTGCCAGACATTTACACGTCCACGTACGCCCGCAGGCCGTGCACGCCGCCCTCGCGGCCGAAGCCGCTCTCTTTGTAGCCGCCGAAAGGGCTCGCGGCGTCGAACTTGTTGTAGGTGTTGCACCAGACGACGCCGGCTTCGAGCTTGCGCGCGATCTCGAGGATCTTTGAGCCTTTGTCGGTCCAGACGCCGGCGGCCAGCCCGTAGGGCGAGTTGTTCGCGCGAAGGAGCGCCTCTTCGGGCGTGCGGAAGGTCATCACGGCCAGCACGGGGCCGAAGATTTCTTCGCGGGCGATGCGGTGGCTCGGCTGGACGCCGGTGAAGAAACTGGGGCGGCAGTAGAAGCCGCGGCCGGGCAGCGTCCCGTTGCCGCACTGGTGCAGCGTGGCGCCGTCGCTCTCGCCGACCTTGAGGTAGCCGTTGATCTTTCCGAGTTGCTCGGCGCTGTTGATGGCGCCGACGTCGGTGTTCTTGTCCATCGGGTCGCCCACGCGCAGGGCGTTGAGGCGGTAGCGGAGCTTCTTGATTACTTCGTTGGCGACGCCCTCTTGCACCAGCAGGCGCGAGCCGGCGCAGCAGACGTGACCCTGGTTGAAGTAGATCCCTTCGACGATTCCTTCAACGGCCTGGTCGATGCTGGCGTCGTCGAAGACGATGTTGGCGCTCTTGCCGCCGAGTTCGAGCGTGAGCTTCTTCTCGGTGCCCGCGACGGCCATGGCGATGCGCTTGCCCACCTCTGTGCTGCCGGTGAAGGCGATTTTCTGGATGCCCGGGTGGTTGACGATCGCGGCACCGGTCTCGCCCGCGCCGGTGACGATGTTCACCACGCCCGGTGGGAGTTCGACTTCCTGGAAGATTTCCGCTAGGCGCAGGGCGGTGAGGCTTGTCGTTTCGGCCGGCTTGAGCACGCACGTGTTGCCGCACGCGAGCGCGGGGGCGAGCTTCCACGCGGCCATCAGCAGCGGGAAATTCCACGGGATGATCTGGCCGCAGACGCCGACGGGCCTGGGCTTGCGCCCTGCGAAGGCGTATTCGAGTTTGTCCGCCCACCCCGCGTGGTAGAAGAAGTGCTGGGCGGCGAGGGGCACATCGACATCGCGGCTCTCTTTGATGGGCTTGCCGCCGTCCATGGTCTCGAGGATCGCCAGTTCGCGGGCGCGCTCCTGCATGCGGCGGGCGATGCGGTAGAGGTACTTGCCGCGCTCGGCGCCCGGGAGGGCTGCCCACTTTTCCTGCGCCGCGGTGGCGGCTTTAACGGCCTTGTCGATGTCGTCGGCGGTGCCGCGGGCGATGCGGCTGAGCACCTGTTCGTTGGCGGGGTTGATCGTCTCGAAGTGCTCGCCGCCGGCGGTGAACTTGCCGTCGATGAAGTGTCCGTAGCGCTCGGCGATGGAGACCTTCACGGTCTCGGGGGCGGGGGCGTAGTTCCAGCCGCCGGTGACGTTCGGGACGGGCTTTGCCATCTTCACCTGGCCGTTGGCTGTCGCATGCCCGTTCAATGACTCGCGGCGCGACTTTCCTGTCTTGGGCACACGCTTGACCGTTTTGGCCTTGGGCATGGGCGATTCTAAGCCGCGCCCAGCGGGCCACACAGCCCGCACTCGGGGCAACGCTTGCCGGCGGGACGCGGGTAGCCGCACGCCACGCACTGCCCACGCCGTCGTCGCCACGCCTTGCGCGAAGAGTCGGCTACGAACATCGAAGACGCAACAGCGACGGACCACACCGCCCAGTTTCCCGCTGCGCCCCAAGCTCGAAGGCGAAGAGGGATCGTCCAGACCTGACCCGCTGATTGCACCCTCAGCAGGCCCACTGGATGGATGGTCGCGGCAGCGGGTGCACGGCCTACCGAGTGGACTTCGCTGTGCTCTGACCCTTCGAGCATGAAGAACGGCCACCCCGCCCGCAGGCGGTCCACAGTCCAAAAGTCCTCGATGCCGATGCCGCGGATCGATGACTCCCTTTGCAGGCCGAGCCCGGAGGTGACCCAGGTGACGTTTGGATCGGGGTACTGGGCGGGAGTATCGGGCAGCCGTACGGCGGATGCGAGCGCAATCGGCGTGCGCTGCGGCAGGTAGGGGCAAATCGCAATCGGCATCACAGCGCTCAACAGTGCGCCGGCCGCGCCCGCCGCCAGCACTTTCAAGATTTTGGATTTCACGGGCTCAGGCCTCCGCGAAGTCGTACCGGGCCGCGTACCGGCCCTTGTCGAGCCACAGCAGCTGGCGTACGAGGTCGTTTACCAGTGCGCTGGCCCCGAAGCGGAAGAGCTTTGGCGACAAGTAGGTGCCGTTCTCGATTTCGCCGAGGGTCTCTTTCACCATCACCAGGTAGTGGAGCGAGCTCTTGGCGGCGCGGATGCCACCGGCGGGCTTCATGCCCACCAGTTCGCCGGCGGTTCCGTCCTTCTTGCTGGTCTTGAGCCAGTGGTCGCGGATCGCTTCGAGCATCACGAGCGTCACGGGCATGGTAGCCGCCGGCTCGACCTTGCCGGTGCTGGTCTTGATGAAGCCGGCCCCTGGGAACCTTGTCAGGCCGCAGTCGTGCATCGCGGCGATGGCGATGTCGCTGGCGCGGCGGGCGTTGTCGAGGGTTTCGAGCTCGCCGGTTTCGAGGATCACCTTGAGGTGCGCGAAGCCTTCGTCCTTCTTCGTTACGCCCTTGCGGAAGCCGCAGGCTTCGACCGTCGCGCACACCTCGTCGTAGACCTTCTCGAACTCACCGGCGAGGAAGGCCCCGCGTGAGATCACCATGTCGATCTCGTCGGCCCCCGCGTCGACCGCGCGGCGGGTGTCTTCGAGGCGGACCTTCAGCGGGTACTGGCCGCTGGGGAAGCCCGTCGCGACGGCGGCGACTTTTACGCTCCCGCCGCGCTCCATCTTCGCCAGTTCTTTCTTCGCCGCGGCGACCATCTGCGGATAAACGCACACAGCGGCGACGGTGGGCAAGTCGGCAGCGCTCATCGACCCGTCGCCGGGGTCCACGGCCTTGCGGCAGAGGCTGCGAACCTTCTCCTGCGTGTCCTTGCCTTCGAGCGTCGTGAGGTCGACCATCGAGAGCGCCAGGCGCAGGCCCGACCGCTTGGCATCGTTCTTGATCGATCGACGCGTGAACGACGCCGCCCGCTGCTCGGCCATTACTTTGTCGACCGTTACCGGGGCGGGGATCTGCATGGCCAACTCTAGGAATTGAACCGCTCGGCCGCGTTCACGGGCGTGACATGCGTTGCTGGTGCACCCACTTGCCGTATTCCAGGGTCGCCTTCACCATGCCCCAGGTGCCTCCCTCGGGCATCCCCCGGCCAAAGGCCGTGTGCGTCCGCCACCGCCAGTAAGGGCCGCTGAACTTGAAGCGCGTGATGAATCCCAGCCGCAGCAACTCCCATGCGCCCGCGAGCGTGAGGATGGCGTGCCTCACCGGTTCGCCCCACCCACGCCGCCCCCGCCGACTTCGGCCTGGTTGCGGTACCAGGCGATCGTCTCACCCAGGGCCTCGTCGAGCGAGCCGACGGGCTGGTAGTCGAGCAGCTTGCGGGCGGCGCTGATATCGGCCTGGCTGTGGAGTACCTCACCCGGGCGGGCCGGGCGGAAGACCGGTGTCGGCATCGGCGCGGAGATGCCCGCACGCTCGGCCATCACGCGCGCAAGGGTCAGCAGGTCGGTCCGGACGCCGGTGCCGATGTTCACAACCTGACCGCACAGTTCTTTCGTGCTCGTCGCGGCCAGCAGGTTCGCGGCGACCACGCTGGCGACTGGCGTGAAGTCTCGTGACTGCGTGCCGTCGCCGTAGATGATCGGCGATTCGCCCATGACCAGCCGGCGTGCGAAGCTCGCGATGACGGCGGCGTAGGCGCTGTCGGCCGGTTGGCGCGGCCCGAAGATGTTGAAGTAGCGCAGGCTGAGCGTGCTCATGCCGTAGCTCTTGCTCCATGCGCGGATGGCGTGCTCGCCGGCGAGTTTGGCGGCGGCGTAGGGGCTCAGCGGCTGGGGCGCCTCACTCTCCTTGCGGGGGGCGGCGCTTGCGCCGGGTACCTGGCAGGGGGCATCTCCGTATGCGGAGGAACTGGCCGAGTAGATCACCCTCCCGACGCCCGCTGCCCGCGCAGCTTGCAGCACACGCATGGTCCCTGCCGCGTTGACGCTCCAGGAGCGCTCGGGGTTGGCGATCGAGAGGGGCACGCTCCCGACGGCGGCCAGGTGCAGCACGACCTTTGCGCCGGCGACGGCTTCGGCGATGGCCCCGTCGTCGAGGATCGAGCCGTGCACGAAGCGCACCCGCTGCGGCTCAAGCTCAATCAGGTCGACCAGGTGCTCGGCGGTCGAGTTGCTCAGGTCGTCGATGACGCTCACGCTTGCGCCGAGCGAGACGAGGGCATCGACGATGTGCCCGCCGATAAAGCCCGCGCCGCCGGTTACGCAGAACAACTGCCCGGTGACGAGGGGCTGGAGGCGGTGCACAAGATCGGCCGGCATCTTCACCATCTGCCGGTAGGATATCACGGCCAGCGTCTGGCACCCCCCCACCCCCCACCACCCCCACCACCAGCAGGTCGCGCCCCGGGGGCCTCATTGCACTTGAGAAACAAAAAAGCCCCGGCCTTTGCCGGGGCGAAGTGCGGTCAGGTTGGCCGCAGGGTCTGCTGGCGTGGCCTCAGCAGGGCTGGAAGAAGGCGTCGATGAAGACGACGAAGTCGTTGTTGTCCCACAGGCCGTCGGAGCCGGCGATCCCGCCCTGCCTGCCGAAGTCGGCCAGGGGGCTCTGGTTGAAGAAGAGATCGATGAAGACGATGAAGTCGTTGTTGTCCTTCACGCCGTCGAACCCGATCAGTCCGCCCTGCTTGCCGAGGTCTGCGGGGCCGCAGCGGACGCCGCCCTGGAAGATCGCAAGGTCGATGCCGGTTACCACGCCGTCGCCGTCGAGGTCGCCGTTGTGCCAGGCGGCGTTGGTCATGCCCATGTTGGCGTTGATGATCGACTCGTCGGCCGCGTTCTGCACGCCGTCGAGGTTTACGTCACCCATGGTGGTGCCGAGGATGGTCTGGACGATCTCCTCAACGTCGTGGATGTCGATCACCATGTCGCCGTTCATATCGGCCGAGAGGTCGGCCCCTTCGGCCTCGCTCAGGTTGTTCCAGTTGAGCGCCCCGTCGGCCACGTGCGGGTTGTTCACGAACTGATGGAACACGTAGGTGATGTCCCAGCCGTTGATCACGCCGTCGTGACCGGTGGGTGTGTAGCCGGGGGTCGCCTTGAAGTAGGCGGGCACAGTGGCGCCGAGCGTGTCGGTGGTGATGCGCGGGCCGGCGATGTCGGCGCGGCTGTCGCCCGCGGCGTAGACCGTGCCGGTCGCCTTGGAGGTGCCGAAGAAGTTCAGCGCACCGCCCTGGCTCGAGCTGGCGTTGTCGACGGCGGTGAACCCGGCGCGGCGGTCGAGGTGGGACCCTGCGCCAACGGTCATCGCGAGCCCGTCGGCGAAGTAGCGGACGTCGCTTGAGTCGAACGTGCCGTCGTTGTTGAAGTCGCCGATGATCTCGATGCAGGCGGCGGTGTCGCTTGCTCCGCCGTTGAGGCCGACGCCGTCCCACGAGCCGAGCCCGGCGCGGTCACGCCATGCGGCGATCATGCCGGGGACGTCGTTGACGTTCCGCAGGCCGTCGTTGTCGAAGTCGCCCGAGAGCTTGTTGCGCACGTTGAGGGTGGAGTTGAACGACACGTTCACGCCGGCCTGGTTGCGGTAGTTGCCGCCGCCGACGACGCCGTCGCTGTAGGTTCCGGCGGTGCGCTGCGGGGCCTGACCGGTGTTGCCGGCGCCGAACGACGCGAAGAGCGGCGCGTTGGCCGGTAGCCCGTAGGTGCTGTTGGCGAGCTCCCAATCACGGAGCGAGGCGTTCAGCTCAAGGTTTGCGACCCATTCCAGGACATCGCCGTTGGAGTTCTTGTCGCTGGTGTCGGGCACGTACTCGACACCGGCGGGGAGGATGAAGAACGTCGCCGCCGCCTCGCCGGGGCTGAAGGCGTTGGTGATGGTGTTCTGGCTGTTGGTCAGGCTGAACGCGGCGACCGACTTGCGGATGTTGTTGACGTACGCCGCGGCGGCGGGGTTGAGCATCCGCGGGTTGCTGTTGGCCTCACCGCCCTCAGAGACGGGCTCGGCCTGCGGGTCACCGAAGGTGACGAGCGCGGCGGGGCCGGCGATGCGCCAGGTGTTGACGGTGTTGTTGCTGACGACGTTCGCGGCGGTCGGACGGACGTACTGCGTTCCGCCGAGGATGTCGTTCATCACGCCGAGCACCTCTGCGCGGTTGTTGTTGCCCATGAGGCCCACGGTGCGTTCGGCGCCGGTGTAACCGATGCCCAGACGCGTGTAGCGGACGCAGGTTTCGAGCGTTCCCGAACCGCCCTTGTTCGAGGGCGTGTAGAACGGGCCGGGCTGCTGCTCGTTGGCGGCGGTCGACTCGACGCCGATGTTCTCGCCGGAGCCGAAGGACGGGTCGATCCGGATCGAGTTGCAGAAGCCGTTTCGCGTGCCAGAGCCGGCGTCGCGCGCGATCGCGGTCAGGTTCTCGCCGGAGGGGAGCCGGCCGGTCACGTAGAGGTGCTGCAGTTCGCTCATCTTGATCTGCTGGAGGCCGGTGCCGACGTTGGTGATGGGCGCAACGGGCGCGTACGCAAGGGGAGTGTCGAAGAGCGTGTTGCCATCGGACGTGACGCCCGGCCCGGCGAGTGTCGCTGACCCGCGGTCGGCCAGACGGCTCCAGTAGGTACCCGGCGAGGTCGCCGCATCGCCGTAGGCGGTCGCGGTGCCGTCCTTGCGGCGGGTGGGGAGCGGGTTCAGGCCGTATCCGCTCTGGGAGGGCTTGCGGCTGGAGGAGGCGGGGCCGGGCTGGGAGACGGCCCAGCGGGTCGGTACATCGAGCGGCGTGACGTCGGCCCGGAGGCCGTTGCCCGCTCCGCCCGGGAACACCGGCGTGGGCGCAACGAGGGAGGCGGGAGTCGTTGTCAGCCACGGGAACCCGCCGGGGTGGGACGCGTTGAAGGCCGAAGCACCCGCTCCGGCCGCGATGCCGCCCTGCGTAAAGAGCGTGCGGTTGAAATAGGCACCGTCGGTCGAGCCGACGGCCGCGACAGGGAAGCCGAGCGGATCGGTCGAGTTGCCGTTGAAGTAGGTGCGTCCGTTGCGGAGCAGTTCCTTCAGGCCGTTCACCGAGCCGACTGCGCGGTAGTGGACCAGCCACTTCACCGACGCCGGGAAGGTGCCGCTCACGGGCAGCGAGATGTCGGGGGCGAGCTGCTGGCGGATGCCAAGGTCGAGATCGAGCGTCACGCCGTCGTGGTCGGCGTCGATGAAGTCCCTCGTGGAAGCGGGCGACTTGACGAAGTTCTGGAGGAGGGTCGCGCCGGTGATGTTGACGACCGCCGGGTTGTCCGCCAGCGCGATCGCCGTCATCGACCCGACCAGGCCCATCGTCACAAACGCCTTGAGTGCCTTGCTGTTCATCGTTCGCTCCTGAAAAAGTCTTCCCTGCCGTGCGCCGAGTTGCCGGCTGCGCGAACCGATCGCGCACCGCGCTTCCGCGGCCTGATCTCCGTCTCGAATCTCGAATCGGTCGGCCCTTGCCGCTCTCAGTCCTGGCCGATCGGCTGCCCGCCGATGTCGACCTGCATGTTGACCTTGTTGTTGCCGGTGACGCTGTAGAAGCGGTCGCCCCAGAGCTTCTTCTTCACCGTCTCGGCGACGTTCATCCGGTCGACGTGACCGTCGGCGAAGACGAAGTTGCTGGTCCCGCCGTACTTGCCCTTTGTTCCACCGTGGTGACGGCCGACCGCGTTGAGGCCGTTCTGGGTGTCGCCCAGGCCGCTCGCAAAGTTGGTGATGTTGTCCGGGCCGCGGAGGCTGGCCATCGACGGGTAGAAGAACGGAGCGAGCCCGCCGGCGGGGTTTGCGGTGTTGAGCAGTTCCGTCGGGCTGTCTGAGGTGAAGGGGGTGATCGGGCGGTGGCTCTTTGACCGGCCCGGATCGCCGGCGGTGCCGTCGAAATCGATGATTGTGCCCCAGCCGCCCTTGGCGGCGCCGAGTTCTGTCGCCACGATCACCTTCGACGCGCCGAGCATCGAGTTGTCGACCAGCGCGGGGTTAACCAGCTGGTTGTTCCGCGCGTACCCGCTGTTGAACTTGTTCCTCGGGAAGATCGCCGCGTTGCCGGCGTAGGCGACACGCTTGACCTGTCGGTCGGTGGGCGCATCCCCGGGTGCGGAGAAGCTCCCGCCCTGGCCGACCTGGTTGGTCTCCCAGTCGCGGCTGTCGAGGCCGGGGTTGGTTGCGGGGGCGCCGCCGCGCGGGACGGCCGGGCTTGCGAACGCGTCACCGGGGATGTTGCCGCTGCTGAAGAGGAACCACGACCAGTGGATGTAGCCGTGCTGCGGATCGGTGCCCTGCTGATCGGCGAGGCGCCACGACTCGCTGGTGGGCCCGTCGGCGTAGACGTAGCTGGGCGGGTAGACCTTGGCGTCGATGGTGTAGGACGTGAAGGCCTGTCCGATGCTGCGGAGGCTGACGCCGGTCTTGGCGGCCCACGCCTCACGGCGCGCTCCCGCCAGCGCCGGGAGCAGGATGCTCACCAGCAGCGCGATGATGGCGATCACCACGAGCAGTTCGATCAGCGTAAAACCGTGTCCGCTGCGGCCCGACACATCCCCGTTCGTTCGCGTCCTGTTGCGCATTCAACTGCTCCTGGTGCTTCACGCGGAACCCCCGCGTGCTTGGCGACAGAACGTAACGCCTGAACGGGCCCGCATCGGTTCAGAATGCGCGTTGAATGCGCAAAGACTCGGGGGGCGATGGTGCGTGGCTTTGCGCGATCTTGAACAGGCGCTGACGCGGCGTTCGCACGTGTCCGAACGTTGCGCAAAGACCGGCGGGTCCTCAACCACCGGGTTCGCGTCGCTGGGCCTTGACCGGGCGGTCCGGGCGCCCAATAGTTGCATAATGGCACAAATGACCACACGACGCACCGCCGCTGCGCCAAGGGCCCTGGCGCGGTCGCTCGACGCGGGGCTTTTCAAGGCGCTCGGAGAGCCCACGCGCCTGCACCTGCTCACCTGTCTCGCGTCGTGCTGCCGTCCGTGCTCCGTCGGAGAGATCGCCGCGTGCTGCGAAGTGGATCTCTCCGTCGTGTCACGCCACCTGGCCCAGCTTGCCAAGGCGGGGGTCATCGAGGGGAAGCGCGAGGGTAAGAGCGTTCGCTACGCGGTGCTGTACGGACCGGTTTCTGAGGCCCTGCGGCGACTGTCGGAAGCGATCGCCGATTGCGACCCGGCCCGGCGCGGCCGCTCGTGCCGTTGCGGCGGGCTCTGCTGCAGGGGCAACGGCGTCCAGCGTGGAGGGTGCTGCTGATGCGCGTTGCGTTCCTCTGCACCGGCAACTCCTGCCGCAGCCAGATGGCCGAGGGGTGGGCCCGTGCTCTGTGGCCGGAGCGATTCGACGCCCTCTCAGCAGGCACCAGGCCCACCGTGGTGAACCCGCTGGCCGTCAAGGCGATGGCCGAGGCAGGGGTTGATATCAGCGGGCACCGGAGCAAGCACGTTTCTGAGCTCTCGGCCGGGGCGTTCGACCTGGTTGTAACGGTGTGCGACGCCGCCCGCGAATCGTGCCCGGTCCTGCCGGGTGTGCACCGGATCATTCACCAACCGTTTGATGACCCTCCACAACTGGCATGCTCGGCGCAATGTGACGACGATGCCCTCCCCCACTACCGGCGCGTGCGCGATGAGATCCGCGCGTTTGTGCAGTCCCTCCCTGACACGATCAACAACAGAAAGGAACGCGCTTGAACTCCAACAGCCAGAACACGCAGGGCCCAACACCCGACTCCGTACGCGAGACGGTCCGTGCCGGCTACGCGGCGATCGCTACCACGGGCGTGTGGTCGGGCGTCGCCAGCACCACCGCCGGAGGGAGTTGCTGCGGTGGTGGAGGATGCTGCGGCACCGGCGGCGCGGCCACGATGAGCGCTGACGAAGTCGCCGTGGCGGTGGGTTATGCGAAACAGGACCTTGGTTCACTGCCCGCCGGCGCAAACATGGGGCTCTCGTGCGGCAACCCGGCAGCGCTCGCGGGGCTCAAGCCGGGGGAGACGGTTGTTGACCTCGGCAGCGGCGGCGGGCTTGACTGTTTCGTCGCCGGACCGCGCGTCGGCGCTGCGGGGCGCGTCATCGGCGTTGACATGACGGCGGAGATGATCGGCAAGGCTCGCGGCGGCCTGAGCCACTATCGGGCCCACACCGGCCTGGACAACGTGGAGTTCAGGCTCGGCGAGATCGAGCACCTGCCGATCGCTGACAACGCGGCGGACGTCGTGATCAGCAACTGCGTCCTCAACCTTTCTCCCGACAAGCCCCGGGTGTGGCGCGAGATCGCCCGCGTGCTCAAGCCGGGCGGACGCGTCATCGTCAGCGACCTGGCGCTGCTGCGCCCGCTGCCCGAAGGCGTCCGTGCGTCCGTCGATGCGCTGGTCGGGTGCATCGCCGGCGCGTCGCTGACCGCCGAGATGGAACAAGATGCCCGCGGGGCCGGCCTTGAGGGTGTTCGCATCGATCGCGAGGGAGGGTATGTGGAAGCGATGGTGAACGCGCAGGACCCGCTGTACGTGACGGTCATGGCGATGCTGCGGCCGGGCGAACGGATAAGCGACTACGTCGCGAGCGTGAGCCTGTCGGCCCGCAAGCCAACGGCCGCGAAGAAGTGCTGCTGACTGGACATGCTGACGCTCCGGCTGCCCGTTATCGGGCCCGAACAGCCGAGGCTGTCCGGCGGTTTGGGGCACGCACGCACCCAATCGGGCCGATGGTCGTATGATTGACGACGACCAATGCACCGACTGCTTGTCAACCTGCTCGTCGCGCTGGCCCTGCTGATGCAGACCGGCGGTGGCGTGCTTGCTGCGGGCGGTGCCTGCTGCGGCGAGGTAAAGGTGCCCGTCAAGCGCTGCTGCGCGGGGAAGGTGGCCAAGACGCCCGCCGGCGCGTGTCCTTGCCACCCAGAGCGCGATCGCTGCGGTTGTGCGGCCACGGGTGACAGCAGAGCGATGCCGGTCGCCGGCCCGCGCACGGTGAACGTGCCGGGTGAGTTTGCGGCGCTCCCGCCGGAGGTTTCCGCTTCCCGCTGCTAGGTGATTGAACGATGCACTGCACGTCCGTGCGTGCGGGTGAACGAGTCGCCGCCCAGGTCAACTCGGGCGCTGAGTCTCCCGCTCCTTCTCTAGCCGCACGGCTGCACCTGCTGTTGCGCTGCGCACATTGCGCGCGGTGCGATCTCGTTGCGCCCCGTTCCGCTAGACACTGCCCGCCGCGCGTATCGCGCTGGGCTGAGGACGATCCATGACAACCACCGACCTTTCTGCGCTCACCCGCACGGGCGCGGCCCGCTCAGCGACGGCCGCCGTGCGGCGCCCCCCGCGGAGGCTGTTTACTCGCGTTGCTCTCCCGAGCATCATCGTGCTCGCAGCGGTAGCGCTCATCGCGTATGCGGCCCGCGAGACGCTCCGCCCGGCGATCGACGTAGCCGTTGAGCCCGTTGTTTCAAGTGGCGAAAGCGTTGCGCAAGGAGGGGCGAGCGTGGTGTCGCCCGGCGAGGTTGTGCAGGCACCCGGATGGATCGAGGCAGACCCGAACGCGATCAGCGTCCCCGCCCTTGAGCCGGGCGTGCTGAAGGAGTTGCTCGTACTCGACGGACAGCGTGTTGAGGCGGGGCAGGTTATCGCACGGCTTGTCGATGACGATGCGATCCTCGCGGTGCGTCGCGCACAGGCCGAGGTTTCACTTGCCCGGGCCGCGGTGAGCGAGGCGAGGGCCGCCGCCGCTGCAGAGGAATCACGTGCCGAAGAGGCCCGAGATGCGCTCCGCCGGGTTGAACCACTCGCCGGGACTGGTGCGGTCCCAGAGAACGAGCTGGCGGCCCTTCGCCTGCGGGCTGCAACGGCCAACGCGAGTGCCGCGACGTCTCGCGCCGCTGTGGCGCGCGCTGAAGCCGAGTTGCCGCGGGCGCAGGTCAACCTTGACACAGCCGAGCTCGCACTCTCGCGTCTAACGGTGCGGGCGCCGGTTGGGGGTGTTGTGCTCAAGCGCTTGATCGAGCCGGGTCAGCGGCTGATGAACGAGGCGAACGATCCGTTCGCCGGTGTGGTCGTTCGGCTCTACGACCCGTCCCATCTGCAGGTACGGGTTGACGTACCGCTCCCTGACGCCGCGAAGGTACGGGAGGGCGACCAGGTTGAAGTATCCACCGAGACGCTGCCGGGACGGACGTTCAAGGCAACCCTCACCCGCTTCGTGCACGAGGCGGACATCCAGAAGAACACCGTGCAGATCAAGGCGGCCATCGCGGCGCCCGTCCCGGAGCTCAAGCCCGACATGCTCGCGAAAGCGCGGATCATCACGCGCGGGTCAAACAGGGGGTCGGCGATGCCCGGCGACGCGTCGGCGATGGGCGAGAGCGTTGTGCTTGCTCCTCGTGCCGCGGTGACGGACGTCGCCGCCGATTCCGGGGTGGCGTGGGTGATCGACCGCCAGCACTCCACCGCCGACCGGCGGACGCTGCGGCTCGGGCGGGTCACAGCGGATCGGGTCGAGGTGCTGCAAGGGCTCCGCCAGGGCGACAGGGTCACCATCAATCCGCCCGCGGGCCTGCTCCAGGGAGCGAAGGTCCGCGTTACCAACGAGGGAGAAGCAAAGTGAACGAACCCCTGATCCAATGCCGCGGCCTCACGCGCACGTACACGCGCGGCGATGAGACGATCACCCCGCTGGAGCGCCTCGACCTTGACGTGATGCCGGGCGAGTTCCTTGCACTGATGGGCCCTTCAGGGAGCGGGAAGACCACGCTGCTGAACCTCATCGCCGGGATCGATCGGCCGACGTCGGGCACGCTTCGCATCGGCGGTATCGATGTTGGCGGTCTCTCGCGCAGCCGTCTGGCCGATTGGCGCAGCCAGGCGGTCGGGTACATCTTTCAGCTCTACAACCTGGTGCCGGTGCTCACGGCTTACGAGAACGTCGAACTCCCGCTGCTGCTGCACAGGATGAACGGGGCCGACCGGCACAGCCGGGTCGCGGCTGCGCTCGACCTTGTCGGCATCGCCGACCGGGCAGACCACTACCCGCGTCAACTCTCGGGCGGGCAGGAGCAGCGCGTCGCGATCGCCCGGGCCATCGTCGCCGATCCGGCGATCCTCGTGGCCGACGAGCCGACGGGTGACTTGGACAAGGCTTCGGCCGCGGCGATCATGGATCTACTGAGCCGCCTCAGCCGCGAGGCGGGGAAGACGCTCATCATGGTCACCCACGACCCGGCAAGCGCAGCGCACGCAGGGCGCACCCTTCACCTGGACAAGGGCAGGCTCGTTGAACAGTCGGGCGCAGCCGCCGCCGAAACGATGGTGACAACATGATCCACCCACGGTACGTTCCCCTGGTGCTCAAGCAGCTCGTGCGGCAGCGGGCGCGGACACTGCTCACGGCGCTGGGTGTGGCCGTGGCGATGTTTCTGTTCGTGACGGTCGAAGCGCTGCAGCGTGGTGTCGCCGCCGCAACGGAAGTGACGGGGCGTGAGGTCACACTGGTGGTCTACCGCCAGAACCGGTTCTGCCCGTTCAGCAGCCGCATGCCCGATTCGTACGCACCGCGGATCGCGCGCATCCCGGGCGTCGCGGCGGTTGTCCCCATGAAGATCGTCGTCAACAACTGCTCCGCGAGCTTCGACACGGTGACGTTCCGCGGGGTGCCGCGCGAGAGCGCAGCGTCGATTACCGGCGGTTTCACGGTGGTGGGCGGCTCGCTCGAAGAGTGGCAACGGCGTTCCGACGCGGCGCTGGTCGGAGAGACCCTCGCCCAGCGGCGCGGGGTGCAGGCGGGTCAGACGCTGACCGCGGCGGGTGTCACGGTCTACATCGCCGCCATCATCCACTCCGAGGACCCCCAGGATCAGAACGTCGCGTACGTCGACCTGCCGTTCCTTCAGCGTGCGGCGGCCAGAGGCGGCGACGGGATCGTCACCCAGTTCAACGTGCTCGTTGACGACCCGGCGCGGCTTGAGCGGGTCGCCGACGCGATCGACGCGGAGTTTGCCCGCGACGCCGAGCCGACGACGACGCGCCCGGAGAAAGCGTTTGTCGCGCGGGCGGCGCACGACCTCGTGCAGATCGTGGGGTTTACCGAGTACCTCGGGCTCGCCGCCCTGGCCGCGGTGCTCGCTCTGGTCGGCAACGCGATCATCCTTTCCGTGCAGGACCGCGTCCGCGAGCACGCCGTGCTGCAAACGCTCGGCTTCCGCTCGGGTCTGATCGCCCGACTCATCATCAGCGAGGGCGTCGCGCTGTGCTGCGCCGGCGGCACGCTCGGCGTTGCCGCAGCCTTCGCACTCCTCCATTTCAGCCGTTTCAGTCTCTCTGTTGAAGGGGTGAACCTGAACGTCCGCGCCGACCCGGCCGCGGCCGCGCTCGGGCTGGCCGTTGCGGCGGGTGTTGGCGTGCTCGCCGGGCTGGTGCCCGCTCTTCAGGCTTCACGCCGCGAGATCGCGGCCTCGTTCAGGGCCGTGTAACCCATGCAGACTCTTCCTTTCACCTACTCCGCCCGCAACCTCGGCCGCTCGCGCCTGCGACTGCTGCTGAGCGTCATGGGCAGCGCGATGGTCGTGCTGCTGGTGCTTGCCGCCAGCGGCTTTGTGCGCGGCATGACGTCTGGGCTTGCACGCACGGGCGACGGGGCCAACGTCTTGATCGTCGGCATCGGCAGCGAAGAGAGCATCGAGCGCAGCGAGATCCCGGCGTCGGTCGCCTCGCTGCTGGACGCCTCGGTCCCCGGCCTGCGGACCGCGTTCGGCACGACGTTTGTCTCGCCGGAGGTGCAGGTGCAGCTGCCCGTGCACGCCGGCGCCGGATCACCCGAGGGGCGGCTGGTGCTGGTCCGCGGCGTGACGCAGACGGCGCTGCTGGTGCACAGCCAGTGCCAGATCTCCCAGGGGTACTGGCCGCAGTCTGGACACAACGAGATCCTGGTCGGTCAACTGGCCCACACGAAGCTCGGTGTGCCGGCCTCGGCGCTGGCGGTCGGCTCGATTGTCAGCATCGACGGGCGGGATTGGACCGTCAGCGGGCGGCTCGCTGCGCCGCGGTCGGTGATGGACGCCGAGATCTGGATGCCGCTGGCCGACCTCAAGGAGTCCACCCGGCGCCTGACCGATTCGTGCGTCGTAGCGACGCTCGGCACGGGCCCAGACGCGGCGGAGTTCGCCGACATCGCCGCGTTTGCGCGTCAGCGCCTCGATCTTGAGATCACCGCGATGACCGAATCGTCGTACTACGCCCGGCTCGCGGGCTTCTTCGCGCCGGTGCGCGCGGTCGTATGGATCACCGCGGGGCTCATCGCGCTGGGGGGCGTGTTCGGCGGGCTCAACACGATGTACGCGGCCTTCGCTTCTCGGGTGCGCGAGCTCGGCATGCTCCAGTGCCTCGGGTTCAGGCGGTCGGCGATCGTCCTGAGCATGCTCCAGGAGTCGTGCCTGGCGACAGCGACCGGCGCACTGCTCGCGTGCGCGGCCGCCGTGTTTCTGCTTGACGGCGTCGCGGTGCAGTTCTCGATGGGCGCCTTTGGACTGCTCATCGATGCCCCCGCGCTGCTCGTCGGGCTCGGCGCAGGGCTGCTGCTGGGCCTGCTCGGCACGATCGCCCCCGCGTACCGCTGCCTGAAACTGCCGATCCCCGAGTCGCTCAAGTCGATCTGACCGTCCCAGGTTTCGTACACTTCCACGTGCCCGAGCAAGCGGCACCCATCACGAAGGAGCCTTCGATGTTCCGGACCGCCAAACTCATCGTTCTTGCTGTCGCGCTTTCCGCAGGCAGCGCGTGCAGCAAGTCGGACACGGCCGCGAAACCGACCGGCAAGGCCGCCGTCGCGCCGCTGGCGGGCAACTACTTCCTCGCAGAAGCACCGGCGGAGGCCAAGGACATCCGGGCTTCCAAGGGTGCGCTCAAGGCCGGAGAGAAGGTCGTGCTTATCGGGCGCGTCGGTGGTAGCGAGGACCCGTTCGTCCCGGAACGCGCGATCTTCACGCTTGTGGACAAGGCGATGAAAACCTGCGACGAGGGGAGCGAGATGGACTCGTGCAAGACCCCGTGGGACTACTGCTGCGACCCGCGCGAGGAGATCACGGCCAACAGCGCTGTGGTGCAGGTCGTCGGGACCGACGGCCAGCCGCTGAAGGCCGTGCTCAACGGCGTTCACGGCCTGCGGCCGCAGGCGACGGTCACCGTTGTGGGCACCGTCGCCAAGGCCGAGGGTCAGAACGTGGTGGTCAACGCGACCAGCTTGTACGTCAAGCCATGAGCGGTGCGGCCCGCACTAGGTTCTGTTTGACGGATCGAGCAACCGCAGGCACCTCTGGATCATGGCG
>CAYOGE010000024.1:0-54731 GCA_964403525.1 uncultured Phycisphaeraceae bacterium
CCGGGCGGGGGGGGGGGGATGCTCAACCAACCCCAAGCACAGACTCCTCGTCAATGCACGAGGAGTCTGTGGCACCCGGCTCTTGGGGGCCCTCGCTCGCCTTATCCCCAAACCCCGCCCTATCCTCTGCCCGCATGTTCCCGACCACTTCCACAACGACGACCACCTCTACCAATCGCGGCTAAGCCGGGAGCCGCCGATCGACCGATCATTCAGACCCGGCCTCCAGGCCGGGTTTTTCGTTTTCCTGATGCACCTATTTGGCCCTTTGGCCACTTGAACTTTGGCGATTTGGACCCTTCCCATGCCCACCATCACCCTTCCCGACGGCAAGCAGCTCCCCTTCGACGGCCCGGTCACCGGCCGCCAGATCGCCGAGAAGATCGGCCCGCGCCTCGCCCAGGACGCCCTCGCGGTCAAGGTCGACGGTGACGTGCGCGACCTCTCCGCGCCGATCAGCAAAGACTCAAAGGTCTCCATCATCACCTACCGGCAGCGCGACAAGTCGGTCGATGCCGACGCCCTGCTCCTGCTCCGCCACTCAGCAGCTCACGTGATGGCTGAGGCAATCCAGCGCGTCGTGCCGGGCGCCCAGCTCGTCTACGGCCCACCCCTGGCGACCGGGTTCTACTACGACATCCGCTTCCCCGAGGACCGGCCGCTGCGCGAGTCGGACTTCGCGGCCATCGAGGCCGAGGCGAAGAAGATCGCCGGTGAAGACCGGCCCTTCACCCGCTACGAAGAGACCCGCGACCAGAGCCTCGCACGCCTGAAGCGTGACGGCAACAAGTACAAGGTCGACAACGCCGAGCGCGCGATCGCTGCTGATCCAAACGCCGCGCTGTCGTTCTACGCCACCGGCACCCCCGGCAAGAACTGGGAAGACCTCTGCCGCGGCCCGCACATCCCCAGCACCGGGCGCATCGGCGCGTTCAAAGTGATGTCGCTCGCGTCGTCGTACTGGCACGGCGATGAGAACAGCGACCGCCTTACCCGCGTCTACGGCACCGCATTTGCCACCCAGGCCGAGCTCGACGAGTTCCTCAAGCAAAAGGAGGAGGCCTCGGCCCGCGACCACCGCGTGATCGGCTCGAAGCTGCGCCTCTTCCACATCGACGAGACCGTCGGTCAGGGGCTCATCCTCTGGACGCCCAACGGCTCGATCATCCGCAAAGAGTTGCAGAACTTCATCGCCGAGGAGCTGAAGAAGCAGGGGTACACCGAGGTGTTCACCCCGCACATCGGCAGCCTTGAGCTCTACAAGACCTCCGGCCACTTCCCGTATTACAAGGAATCCCAGTTCGCCCCGATCGTCGAACGGACCGCGCTCGAGGAGCTCTGCAAAGCGGGGTGCTCATGCGCTGAGGTGATGCACCGCGTCGAGGGCGTCTCCGCGCGCCTCGCCGCCGGCATCAACGAGCGCACCGGCAAGGAGACCATCACCAAGGACCGCGTCCTGCCCGATGCGCAGCTGGTCGAAGGGTTCATGCTCAAGCCGATGAACTGCCCACACCACGCGAAGATCTTCGCGTCGGCCCCCCACTCCTACCGTGACATGCCCGTCCGCCTCGCCGAGTTCGGCACCGTCTACCGCTGGGAGCAGTCGGGCGAGCTCAACGGCATGACCCGCGTCCGCGGCTTTACCCAGGACGATGCGCACCTCTTCTGCACCGAGGACCAGATCCCCGGCGAGATCCAGGGTTGCCTCAGCCTCGTGAAGACCATCTTCAACGTGCTGGGGATGAAGGACTACCGCGTCCGCGTCGGCCTGCGCGACAAGGACTCCAACAAGTACACCGGCGCCGTAGAGGCGTGGGACAAGGCCGAGGCCGCGTGCATCGACGCCGCCAAATCGCTCGGCGTTGCTTTCTCGCAGGAGCCCGGCGAAGCCGCGTTCTACGGCCCGAAGATCGACTTCGTCGTCAAGGATGTCATCGGCCGCGAGTGGCAGCTCGGCACCGTGCAGGTCGATTACAACATGGCCGTCCGGTTCGATCTCTCGTACACCGGACCGGACAACAAGCCGCACCGGCCCGTGGTCCTCCACCGCGCCCCGTTCGGCTCGATGGAACGGTTCTGCGGCGTGCTGATCGAGCACTTCGCGGGCGCGTTCCCCACCTGGCTCAGCCCCGAGCAGGTGCGCGTGCTGCCGATCAGCGAGAAGACCAACGACTACGCCCGCGCGGTCGAGGCCGCGCTGAAGGCGGCCGGCGTCCGCGTTTCGGTCGACGACGGCAACGACCGCGTGCAGAGCAAGATCAAGGGCGCGGCAGAGATGAAGATTCCCTACATGCTCGTCGTCGGCCCGCGCGATGCCGAGCAGAACGCCGTCTCTGTCCGCGTCCGCGGCATGGAGAAGGACGCCGGCAGCATGCCGCTGGCGGCGTTCGTGGACGGGATCAAGGCCGAGATTTCAAGGCGCAGCGCGGCCCTTGGCGTAGTGCCTCAGGCATGATGCGACGGTCGATATACTGAAGGGCATGTTTCACCGTTACTCCCGTCGCGCGGGCCTGACGATCAATCCATTTGTCTTCCTGCTCCTGCTGCTGCTGGTTGCGCTGGCGGCCTGGCAGGGGTGGCAGCTTCTGGAGGCAACCGCCGGTGGGTCCCCCTCGGCGTACGCCACGGGAAAGAAAGTAGGCATCGTCGTCGGGTGCGCGGTCGGCGTGCTGATCGCGACGGCCGTCGCTGGGGGGGTTGGTGCTGGCCTCTACTTCATGACAGGGAAGTCCGAGTTCGCCGCGAACGCGGGCATCGGCGTTGTCCTCCTTCTTGCCTGCGGCGTGTACGGGTTCAGCAACTACCTGATCGCCACGCGGCCGACGCAGCCGCAGCAGAGCAGCGCGGCGACCCAACCCTCGCCGTTCGCTTCCGCGCCCTTGCGGACCGAGTCTCAGGAAGCGCTCGCTGCCCAGCAGAGAGCACTACGCGAGCAGATGGAACGCACGCGCCAGTTGGCACTCAACGGCGGCGCGGGCACCCCCGCGTCCACAGGGCGACCGGCGTCGCCCGGCGCGGGCTCGCCCGGGTCGCCGGCCGCTCCGCCCCAGCCCGCCGGTCCGACCCGTCCGGTGGCTCCACCAGCCCCAAGCGGGGAGGAGGAACAGGCCGCACAGCGCGCGCTGGCGCCTCTGGAAAAGGAACTCCGCGACCGGGTAGAGGCGTTCCTCCGTGACGCGAGCACGCTGTCGGTCGCCCTGAATGCTCCACCAAAGGCGCTGCGGTCAGAGCTTGAGGCCCGCCTCAACTCGACCCGCACACTGAAGGGGAAGGCCGCCGAATTGGAGGCGTTTCTGCGCTCGGTTGATTCGAAGGCGGAGGCTGCCCTCAAGGGCTCCGGACTGGACACCGGCGGGCAGATCCGCCAGAAGGTGGCCTTCTCGCAGTCGGTGAGGGCATTTGACATGGCCAACGCCTGCGGCGTCTACCGTCGCCTGTTTGACGCGGGCCTGGAGGAAACCCAGGCACTCAGCGAAAACGCTGGGAAATGGCGGACCGACGCCGCCGGCCAGATCACAAGCACGGACCGGGCCTTGCAGACCCGGCTGAAGTTCCTGCGCGAGGGGGTGCTGCAGAGGCTCCGCGGTGTGCCGGAAGCGGAAACCGCGCTTCGCAAGGCCTGGAAGTAGCCGTTTTCTGGTCACAATCGCCCACTGCCCTGAAGCACTACTCAAGCAGCAACCGATAACCACCGCAATGACCTCTCTGCGACAGACCTTTCCGCTGGACCGCTGGACGACACTGGTCCTCTCGGGCTCGATGGCGCTCCTGCTGGCGATCGGGTACCTGGACTCAATCACCGTATGGACGATGCTGCTTCTCTACCTCGCGCCGCTGATGTTTGTCGCGTGGCTCGCGCGCGGTCTCTGGTGGGTGGTCGTCGCGGTGCTGACCGGTGTGCTCTGGTACAACGTGCGCAACTACGCTCCGCCGCCGGACGCCTTTGTCAACGGCGTCCGCGAGACCACTGCCGCGGCCGTCTGGAACGCGCTCGCAAGGGTGGGCGTACTGCTTGTGGTTGGCTTTCTCTGCACGAGGCTGCGACAGCTCTCGCGCTCGCCCGATGCGCTCACCTCTTCGCACGACAGCACCGGCCTGCTCTCTGCTGCCGGCCTGCGCGAGACGCTGGCACGCCGCTTCGTTCAAGAGCAGTGCAGGTCGGGGCCAGTCGCGATCCTCATGCTCGACGTTGAACGGAAGATCACCGCGTTCGGCGGGCAGACTTCCGAGCACGCCGCTCTCGCCGGCGCGGTCATGGGCAAGATGCTGCTCGGCCACGCCCGTGCCGCCGATCTGTGCGTGCGTCTCTCCCCGAACCACTTCGTGGTCATCATGTTCAACACCAGCGAATCAGCCGCGGCGACGCTGAACGCGGCGGTGCAGGAGGCGCTGCCGCAGATTATCCGTTCGCTCGACGACACGGTGAGCGTCTGGTCGCTGCTGCTCTACTCACGCGAGCCGGTGAACGACCTCGACGCGATGCGGTCGTACGGCGAGAACCGGCTGGTGATTCTCAAGGTGATGGGGCACGGGCGGAGCTTTACCGAATCGTGGCCCCCCAAGGCCTGACCGCGGCGTGGGGCGCCTTAGAGCTGCGTCAGGAACCGCGCATCGTTGGCGTAGAGCATGCGGATGTCGGGGATGCCGTACTTGCCCATCGCCAGCCTCTCGATGCCGAATCCGAAAGCGAAGCCGGACCACTCGGCGGTGTCGACCCCGCACATGCTCAGCACGCGCGGGTGGACGAGGCCGCAGCCCCCCACCTCCATCCAGCGGACGGGCTGATCTGGGCGCAGGCGGATCTTCAGGTCAAGCTCAGCGCTCGGCTCGGTGAACGGGAAGAACGTCGGGCGCAGGCGGACCTCGGCCTCGGGCCCGAAGTAGGCGCGAGCGAAGTGCAGCAGGGTGCTCTTGAGGTCCACCATCGTTACGCCCCGGTCGAGGTAGAGCCCCTCGATCTGATGGAACATGAACGAGTGCGTCGCGTCGACCGTGTCGGGCCGGTAGACCCGGCCGGGCGCGATCACCTTGATCGGGCTCGTCAGACGGCCGCCGCCCGCGGCGACCGCCTGCTCCATCACGCGCACCTGCACGGTGCTCGTCTGGCTGCGCATCATGCGCGGCCGGGCGGAGGTGGCGGGGTCGTCGACGTAGAAGTTGTCGATGGGGTCGCGTGCCGGGTGCCCCTGCGGGATGTTCAGCTTGATGAAGTTGTGCTCGTCGTCCTCGAGTTCCGGGCCCTCGGCAACGCTGAAGCCCATCCGCGCGAACACGTCAACGAGTTCCTCGCGGACGCGCGTGAGCACGTGGGAGCGTCCCACGCCGGTGCTGCTGTGGACGCCCGGCTCGGTTACGTCAAGCGCCGGTCCGGCGTGCGATGCGGCCCCGGCAGAGAACGCGCTGCGTTTGACCAGGAAGGCCTCTTCAAGCTCCCTGTTGAGCGTGTTGACACGCGCCCCGTAGGCAGGACGCTCCGGCGCGGGAACATCCTTGACCGCCCCGAGCAGTCCTTTGACCTTCCCTTTGCCGCCGAGGAACGCCGCCTTCCAGGCGTCAAGAGCGGGCGCGTCGTTGGCGTTCTGAAGTGCCGCGTGCGCCTCGACCGCGAGTTGCTCGATCCGATCGCTCATGCGCGAAAGCGTAGCAACACCGTTGACTCAGCGCAGCGCCCGCGCGGCGCGCGCGAGGCAAAAACAAACCGACGCCGAGGCATGCCCGGCGTCGGTCTGCTTGATCGAATTGACGCGGCTTACTTGACCTGCGCAGCGCCCGCCTTGTCGGCGCAGCAGCCACCGGCCTTCGCCTCGCCCGTGCACGTCGCGGCGGCCTTGGCCTCACCGCTGCAGGTGGCCCCGGCCTTCGCCTCGGCCGACTTGTCGCCGCAGCAAGAAGCCTTCTGGCCGTTGCTCTCGGCGACGGTGTTGCCGTCGCTGGCGCAACCACCAAGGAACGAGACAGCGGCAAGCAGAGCGGCCGCACCGATAAGAGTCGTCTTCTTCACGTGAGTCTCCATGTATGGACGGGGGAACGATTCCAGAAAGCGTACTACCAACGGTCGATTGTTGTTCGGATTGTCTGTCTGGGCAAATACAACCGAGATCCGCCTGGCCGCGACCAGTACCCTTCTCCTCGCGCCGAGCGGGATACCCGAGCGGGACCAAAGAAAAGGCCCGGCGTGGAGCCGGGCCCGGGGGATGCAATGGCTCAGTATCTGTTCAGGCCTTCTTGATCGTTTCAGCGACCTTCTTGGCGTAGGCGGTACGGCGATCAGCCGTCGTACGGCGGCCGGAGCGGCGTCCGCCGATCTCCGGGCCCTCTTCTGCGCCGACAAACTGCAGGACGACCAGCTCGCCGCCGTCGCCGATGCGGTGCTTACCCAGTTTGACAATCCGGGTGTAGCCGCCGGCACGGTCCTTGAACCGGGGAGCGACGTGATCGAAGATGTGCTTGACGAGCTTGGGGGCCTTGCGGAGCTCGCCGTAGCGGTTGCGCTCGACCTCGCTGCTCTCGGGCATGTCGAAGTACTTGGCCGAACGGTCACGCCGGGTGTTGACGGCTTCCTTCTCGGCCTCGGTCGCGTTCTTGGGCAGGTAGAGCCACTCGAAGCCCATGCGGTCGTAGCCCATGGTGGCGATGACCTGGCGGCGCGCGTGGAGCGTGCCGACCTTGGCCTTGGTCACGATCTTCTCGACGAAGGGCTGAACGGCCTTGGCCTTGGGGAGCGTGGTCACGATCTGGCCGTGCTCGAAGACCGAGGCGGCGAGGTTACGCAGCGTCGCGGTTCGGTGCGACTGAGTGCGTCCGAGTTTTGATCCGGCTTTGCGGTGGCGCATATGTCTGTCTCGTCGGGGCGTTCCCCGGTTGAAAGTTCAATCTCTGGCGGTCAATCCGCCGTGCCCGCCCCCACGGTGGTGATGACGCCATCGGGCAGGGGCATGCCGAGGGTGAGGCCGATATCGGTGAGCTTCTTCTGCACCTCGCGGAGGCTGGTGCGACCGAAGGAGCGGATCTTGAGCAGGTCGGCCTCGCTCTTGCTGACCAGGTCGGCGACGGTCTGGATCTTGAACGACTCCAGGCAGTTGCTGGCGCGGACGGAGAGGTCCAGCTCGCCGATGGGCATGTTGAGCTTGCGGATGAGCTCGTCGTCAACGCTCGCGGCCGCGGCGGCCTCGGTGCTGACGCGCTCGGCGCCCAGCTCGAAGAACTGCACGAACGCGTTGAGGTGCTTGCGGAGGATCTTGGCGGCCTCGACCAGCGCCATGTCCGGCGTGACGGTGCCGTTTGTCCAGATGTCCATCACGAGCTTGTCGTAGTCGGTCTTCTGACCGACGCGGGTCTCTTCGATGGCGTAGCGGACGCGCTGCACGGGGCTGAACGCCGCGTCGAGCGGGATCAGGCCGATCTCCTGATCGGCGTCGGCGTTGTATCGCTCGCTGGCGGGGACGTAGCCACGCCCCTTCTCAACGCGGAGCTCCATCTCGAAATCGATCTTGTCGGTGAGCGTGGCGATGACCACGTCCTTGTTGAGGATGGTGACCGACGGGTCGGTCTCGATCATCTCGGCGGTAACCTCGCCGGGCCCGCGGGCGGCGAGCTTGAGGGTCTTGGGCTCGTCGCCCTCCATCTTGACGATCAGGCTCTTGACGTTGAGGACGATGTCGGTGACGTCTTCCATCACGCCCGGCAGCGAGCTGAACTCGTGCTGGACGCCCTTGATCTTGAGGCTCGTCAGCGCCGCGCCCTCGAGGGCGGAGAGCATGATACGACGGAGCGAGTTGCCGACAGTCGTGCCGAACCCGCGCTCGAACGGCTCGACCGCGAAGCGACCGAACGTGCTGCTCTTGAACTTGGTGTCCGCAACGACCTTGCTGGGCAGTTCGAGCCCGCGCCACTTGATCCGCATGGTTTCTATCCTGCCTTGTCCGACGGAAGCCTTGGTGGCTCAAGAACGCTCGCGGCTGTCGGGTCGGGGCCGTCCGTCGGTTACGGTCGCCCTGCTCTCCGGAGGTTCTGGTTTTTCGCTCTGCAAACGCCGCACGCTGCCCCTGGCACCGGCCGGCGGAACTACCCGCGGTGACTCAGACGCGCCGGCGCTTGGAGGGGCGGCAGCCGTTGTGCGGGACGGGTGTGTGGTCCTCGATCGCGGTAACGCGGAGGCCCGCGGCACCGAGGCCGTTGACGGCGGACTCGCGTCCGGCGCCGGCGCCCTTGATCCGCACCTCGATCTCGCTGACGCCCACCTTGCGGGCCTTGCCACCCGCGGACTCGCCGGCCCGCGTAGCCGCGAAGGGCGTGCTCTTGCGCGTGCCCTTGAAGCCCATCGTGCCGGAGGAGTCCCAGGCGATCGTCTCGCCGTTGGTGTCGGTGATCGTGACGATCGTGTTGTTCTGGCTGGCACGGATGTGCGCGATGCCGCGCACAACGTTCTTCCGCACCTTCTTGACCTTCTTCGCCATGCTTGTCTCTTTCTTCGAGTGACCGGGGTGCTCGCCCCGTGCCGAGCCGCTTTAGCCCTTGACGCCCTTCTTGCCGGCGACCGTCTTGCGCTTGCCCTTGCGGGTACGCGAGTTACTGCGCGTGCGCTGCCCACGAACGGGCAGGCCGCGCTTGTGACGGTCACCGCGGTAGGCGCGGATGTCCTTCAACCGCTGGATGTTCTGCTGGGTCTGCCGGCGCAACGCGCCCTCGACCAGGTAGGTCGCGTCGATGATGGCGCTGATGCGAGCGCCGGCCTGCTCATCGAGGTCACGCGCCCGCATCTCGGGGTCGACCTTCGCCTCAAGGAGGATGTCCTTGGCGAACTTGGAGCCGATCCCGTGGATGTACTGGAGGGCGTAGAAGATCTTCTTGTTTTCGGGGATGTCGATACCGGCGATACGGGGCACAGACGCCTCCTCTTCAGCCGCCGGCAAGCCGGCGGGGACTTACATCAACCCTGGACTTGCTTGTGCTTCGGGTCGGCCTTGCAGATCACGCGCAGTTTGCCCTTGCGGCGAACCACCTGGCACGTGTTGCACATTTTTTTTACGCTCGCTCGAACCTTCACGGCGCAAACCTCTTTCTGTACGGTCGGCACGAACCCGCTCGCGGACGATCCGCGTCGGGCCGCAACAATAGGCCTCTCGCTCCGGAAAGCAAGCACCCCTAGGTCTGTCCGGGGGGCCCCCTACTCCTGCCGCGGCCGGACCCTTACGGGCTGCGCACCGCGACTTTTCAAGCAAAACGGCCCGATCGGCCGAGCCCTAGCAAAAACCCGCATTTCTGCGGGTCGCTTCGGCAAGTCAGCGTTTGGCGTACAAGTCAGCGATCGGCACAGTGGCACCACGAAGCGGTCAGTGGCGGAAAGTGATCCGCGCCTTGGTCAGGTCGTAGGGTGACATCTCCACCGTTACGCGATCGCCGGGGAGGATGCGGATGTAGTTCATTCGCATCTTGCCCGAGACGTAGCCGAGCACCACGTGCTGGTTGGGGAGCTTGACGCGGAACATCGCGTTCGGCAGCGCCTCCACGATCGTGGCTTCCATCGTCAGTTTATCGTCTTCCTTAGCCATATCGCTCCGTTCGTCGGTGGCGTGTTGCGCCCCGCGTGGTTTATCCCATCGAAGAGCGCCGCAGGCGCGGGCCCTTGTCGCCCTGTCCGCCGAGGAAGCCCTGGTAGTTGCGCATCAGCAGGTTCGCTTCGACGCGCTGCACAAAGTCGAGCACCACCGCCACCACGATCAGCAGGCCCGTCCCACCGAGGAACTGGCTGACGCGGAACGGGATGCCGAACTTGTCGGCGACCAGCATCGGAAGCACGGCGATGGCCGCGAGCGCGGCGGCGCCGACGTAGGTGATGCGTGACATCACGGCCTCGAGGTACTCTGCCGTCCGGGGGCCCGGCCGCAGCCCGGGGATGAACGATCCGCTGTCGCGGAGCTGCTTGCTCATGTCCTCGGGGTTGAACTGCACAGTGATCCAGAAGTAGCTGAAGAAGTAGATGAGCGCGATCTCGCCCATGACGTACGGAAAGTGACCCATGATGAACGAGTCGTTGAGCCAAGTCGACACCGGGCCGAGCCATGCGAGCCAAGACGGGGTGGACGGTGCCAGCGTGGCGTTCATCATCATGCCGAAGAGGATGCCCGGGAAGATCATCAGCGACGAGGCGAAGATCACGGGCATGACGCCGGAGTGGTTGATCCGCAGCGGCAGGAACGATCGCTCGCCCTGGATAACGCTGCGTCCACGCGTCTGGTGCTTGGCGAGCTGCACCGGAACGCGGCGCTGGGCAACGGTGAGCACCACCGACCCGCCCACGACCGCCACAAACCCGCCCACCAGCAGCGCAACGCCGGTGAGGCCGATCTTGCCGGAGACGCCCGGGTCATAGAGCTTGTAGACGTCGATCACGGCCGAGGGCATGCTCGTAAGGATGCCGGTCATGATGATCATCGAGACGCCGTTGCCGATGCCGTACTTGTCGATCTGCTCGCCGATCCACATCAGGAACATGGTGCCCGCGGTCAGCGCGAGGATTGCCATGATCCACCACATGGGGTTCGCCAGCCACTGGGCGTAGATCAGCGACCCACCCTCAGCGGACTTGATCGTCTGCACCCATCCGAAGCCCTGGACAAAGCAGAGGAAGATCGTGGCGTAGCGGGTCCACTCGGTGATCTTCTGGCGGCCGGTCGGGCCCTCCTCCTGCAGCTTCTTCAGCTTCGGAGAGACCGTCATCAGCAGCTGAAAAACAATCGATGCGGTGATGTAGGGCATCACGCCCAGGCCGAAGATCGTGGAGTGCTGCAGCGTGCCGCCGGAGAACATCGAGACCGCGCTGGTGATGCGGCTGAAGGCGCTGTCGGACTCCTGGTTGGCCGCGCCGAAGGCCTTGGCGAGCGCCTCCTGGTTGATGCCCGGCAGCGGGATCCAGTGGCCGATTCGGAACACGGCCAGCATCGCCAGCGTGAACAGGATCTTGTTCCGCAACTCGGGAATCTTGAAGACGTTCTTCAGGGCGTTGAACATTCAGGCTCGCTCGTCGGGTCGATCGCACGGTCTCAGCGGGACGGGAAGAACTATTGCTGAGCCGGCGCCATGGTCAAAGACGGGGTGAATCCAATGCTAGCAGCGTCGCCGGCTGGTCGGACTCTGTCCGGCCTGCGGGCGACGCTGCCAGTAAGAACGTCATGATGTTGAGGCGTGAGTCCCTTTGAAGGGCATCAGGCCTTGCTGTCCTCGCCCTTGGGGGCCTTCTCAGACTTGGCCGCCTTGCCCTCGGCCTTCGCCTCGCCCTTGGCTTCTGCGGAGGCCGCTGCGGGAGCCGCCTTCTTGCCACGCGAGAGCTTCTTGGTCAGGTTCTTGGGCGAGCGGTCCTCGCTGTTGCGGTCGACGCCGCGCGTCATGTCCTTGCGGGTTCCGGCCTCAGTGACCGAGCCGCCGGCGCCGGTGACGGCCTTGCGGACCGAGTCCGTGACGCGGTTAGCGTTGATCGTGAGCTTGACGGCGAGCTTCTTGCCCTCGCCGAGATCGCCGAGGATCTTGAGCGGGCGGCTGTCGTCGCGGATCAGGCCGGCCTCGATCAGGCGGGCGGTATTCACATCGCCGCCCTTTGCGAACATCGGATGGGCGGTGATATCGCCAAGGTTGACCGTCCAGAAGCTGGTCTTGAACGCAGCGTTGGTGAAGCCGTACTTGCGCAGGCGGCGGAAGAGGGGCATCTGCCCGCCCTCAAACGCCGCACGCCGCGTCGTGCCCGAGCGCGAGCCTGCGCCCTTGTTGCCGCGCCCGGAGGTCTTGCCCCGGCCGCCGCCTTCGCCGCGGCCAACGCGCAGGCGCTTCTTGTAGCGTCCGGCCTTGGCGGTGATGTCGTGGATCATCATGATTCGGTTCCTTGTGCCGGGCCGCTGCGGCCCGCGTAGTCGTTGGTTGCTGGTTTACTTGGTCGGGGCTGCGGGGGCGGTGCCGGCCGAGGGCGGCGCATCGCCGGATTCCTTCGTTGCCTGGCGGTCACGGCGGCTCATGTTGCCGCCGCGGCGGCCGCGGCGCTCAGAGCCCAGGGTGTTGACCGGCCCGCGGACCTTCTTCTCCGCGTCGACGGCGGCGGGCGCGTACGCCTTGCCCTTTTCGATCTTGTCCTCGATCATGGTGCGGTCGAGCTTGAGCCCGCGCAGTTCCGCGATCTTCGCGGGGGTCTGCAGCTGCTCGATCGCGGCCATCGCGGCCTTGAGGATATTCTCGGGGTTGGTCGACCCGTAGCACTTGGTGAGGCAGTCCTTCACGCCGGCGAGCTCGAGCACCGCGCGGACGACCGTTCCGGCGACAACGCCGGTACCGGGCGAGGCGGGGATCAGGCGGACGCGTGACGCCGCGAAGGTACCCTCAACCTCGTGGTGGATGGTCGTGCCGCAGCGTGCGATGTTGTAGAGCTGGCGCTGGCCGTACTTCTGGGCCTTCTCGACGGCCTGGGGGACTTCCTTCCCCTTGGCGTAGCCGAAGCCGACCTTGCCGTTGCGGTCTCCCACGACCACCAGGGCGCCGAATGAGAACCGGCGGCCACCCTTCACGGTGGCGCTGGTGCGGTAGACCCCGATGGTCGTCGACTCGATCTGCTGCTTTTCGTCAAGGAGTTCCGGCATAGCTGGCTCGTTTGTGTCTGGGGCTCGTGCCCGTTTGATGAGACTGTTTCTAGATGAGGTCGATCAGAACTTGAGGCCCGACTTGCGGGCTGCATCGGCGAGGGCCTTCACGCGCCCGTGGAACTTGAACCCGGCGCGATCGAAGGCAACTTCCTTGATGCCCTTCTCGGCGGCCCGCTGGGCAAGCGCGGTGCCGACGGCGGACGCGGCGGCGGCGTTGCCGGACTTGCCCTTGAGCGCCAGGGTCTTCTCGAGGGAGGACGCGCTGCAGATCGTTGCGCCGGCGAGGTCGTCGATGACCTGGGCGTAGATGTGGTTGAGCGACCGGTAGACGCACAGGCGCGGCTTGCCCGAGGTGCCCTCGACGCGCTTGCGGATGCCGATGTGCCGACGCTCCCGACGCTTAACTTTGTGCTTGGCCTTGTCCATGTGCTTCTGCCTTGTCCTGTCGCGCCCGCCTGTATCGCGGGCACCGGCGTTCTACGCCGGGTTGTGTGTGCCTTTGTGCCGACCGATCACGCCGAACCGAACTGCTTGCCGGCCTTCTTCTTGATGGTCTCGGTGGTGTACTTGATGCCCTTGCCGTTGTAGGGCTCGGGCTTGCGCTTGGCCCGCATGTTCGAGGCGAACATGCCCACGGCCTGCTTGTCTGGGCCCTGAACCTTTACGAACTGCTTGTCGACGGTGACCTTCACGCCCTTGGGGATGGCGAGCATGATGGGGTTGGCGAAGCCGACGACGAGCTTGAGCTTGTCGCCCTGCACGGCGGCCGTCCAGCCGACGCCGACGACCTCCATCGTCTTCTCGTAGCCCTTGGTGACGCCCTCAACGGCGGTGGCGATCAGCGCGCGGGTGGTGCCCCACAGCGCGTTGGCGGTGCGCTCGGCGCCCGGCTTGGCGTTGTTGATCGACACCTGGATCGTCTTCTCTTTCTCATCGAAAGCGACCTTGAGGAGCGGCTTGAAGGCGACCTTGATGGTGCCGAGCGGACCGGTGACCTCGATCGAGTCGCTCTTGGTGGCGACCTTGACGTTCGCGGGGACGGTGATTGGCTTGATACCGATGCGTGACATTCGTCTTCTCCGTGCTCTGCTCGATGCTGCTTATTGAACGACGCAGAGCAGCTCACCGCCGACGCGCTGGTCGCGCGCCTTGCGGTCGCTCATGACACCCTTGCTCGTTGACATGACGGCGATGCCCAGGCCCTGGATCGGGCGGGGGAGCGCCGAGACACCCTTGTACACCCGGCGGCCGGGCTTGCTCTCGCGGTGGAGCTTGTTGATCAGGATCTCGCCGCGCGGACCGTACTTGAGGGCGATCTTGATCTTGCCGTGGCGGCCGTCCTCCACGGTGGTAAAGCTGGTGACGTACCCCTCGTCCACAAGGACCTGGGCGATGCCGCGGCACACGCCGCTGTTGAGGCATTCGACCGTCTTCGCCTTGTTCTCAAGGGCGTTGCGGATACGGGTCAGCATGTCTGCGATTGGGTCTGAAAGGGCCATTGCTCTGCTCGTGACTTGTTGTTCGTGCTCAAACCGGACGCTCTGCGAAAACTCGGGCTCCGCCGCTGCTCACCAGCTGGACTTGCGCATGCCGGGGATCTTCCCCTCCAGCGCCAGCTTGCGCAGCATGATGCGGCAGATCCGGAACTTGCGGTACACACCGCGCGATCGGCCCGTGAGCTGGCAACGCCGCTGGATGCGGGTGCTGTACTTGGGCTTCCTGCGGCTCTTGGCCATCTGCGCCTTGGTCGTCATCGTGCTTCTCGCTTCTTTCTGCTGCGGGTCCGCGTGCGGCGGTGAGGGCCGCCCGCGCCACCGGGGTCTGTTAACGACGCTTCTTGTTTTCCTCGGGCTTGACGAACGGCATGCCCAGCTCGGCCAGGATGAACCGGCTGAGCTCGGGGGTGCTGTTGTTGAACACGAAGTTGATGTGCATGCCGTGGGTGAACGTCGCCTCGGCCATGTTGATCTCGGGGAACACACCCTGCTCGGTGAGGCCCATCGAGTAGTTGCCCTGCTTGTCGAAGGCCTTGTCGCTCACGCCGCGGAAGTCCTTGATACGCGGAGCCGCGAGGTTGACGAGCCTGTCGAGGAAGTGCCACATCCGGTCGCGCCGGAGGGTGACCATCGCGGCGGTCTCGAGACCCTCGCGGACCTTGAAGTTCGACACGCTCTTCTTGGCCTTGAGCACGACCGGCTTCTGGCCCGTCACGCGCGTGATGGTGTCGAGCACGGTGGTCTTGACGTTCACCGGGAGCTTGGTGCCCTCGAGGTGGCGCCCCATGTTCACGTTGATCACGATCTTCTCCAGCTTGGGCTGGAGCATCGGGTTGGCGACCTTGAACTTCTCGGCCAGGCTCTTGCGCACTTCCTTCTTGAAGCGCGTCTGGAGGCGCGGCTCGACGCGCTCGCCCGAGGGCTTGTAGTCGCCGTCGTCGACCTTCAGGCTGGCGCTGTTCTTGGCCTTGGCGGCCTTCGCCAGACCCTCGGCCTTCTGCTTCGCGGCGGCGCCCGTGGGGGCCTCCTTCGCGGGCTTTGCTGCCGGCGCCTGCTTCTTGTCTTCCTTCTCAGCCATTGGTCGTACTCACTGTTGCCAGGTGCCTTCGCACGCACGCTGGCGTGCGGGGCGGGTTATTTCTTGGACTTTGCCTTGTTCGAACGGACGACGCTCAGTTCCTTGCCGCCGCGGACGGCCACGCGCACCTTGGTGCCGTCGGCCTTGACGGTGAAGCGGACGCGCGACGGCTTGCCGTCGACGGAGGGGCTCACCTTGGAGATGTGGATGGGCATCTCCTTGGACGTCTGGCCGCCCTGGGGCTGCTGACGGTTGGGCTTGACGTTGCGGGTGACCGTGTTGACGCCCTTGACGAGCACGGCGCTGTGCTTGGGGATGACCCGCAGCACCTCGCCGGTCTGTCCCTTGAAGTCGCCGCTGGTCACAACGACGGTGTCGCCTTTACGAACGTGACTCGAAGCCATAATCAGATCACCTCCGGCGCGAGCGAAACGATCTTCATGAAGTTCTTATCGCGCAGCTCGCGTGCCACGGGCCCGAAGATGCGGGTGCCCTTGGGGTTGCCGTCGTCCTGGATCAGGACCACGGCGTTGGAATCGAACTTGACGTACGAACCGTCGGCACGCCGGATGGACTTGGTCGTGCGGACGACAACGGCCTTCGCCTTGTCGCCGGCCTTGACCTCGGCCCCGGGGAGCGCCTTCTTGATCGAGACGAACACCTTGTCGCCCACGCCGGCCATTCGCCGGGTGAACTTGCCGGTGCCGGTCGATCCGCCGTACACGCGGATCACGTACGCGATCTTCGCGCCGCTGTTGTCCGCTACTTCACACCTTGTCTCAGCTTGCAGCATGGCCGTTGCCTTTCACGACCGCCGCGGCACACGCCGGGCGGCTGGTGGTACTTACTTCTTGTCCGACTTTGCCGGCTTGGCCGGCGCTTTTTCCGCGGTCTTGGCCACGGGCTTGTCCGAGGTGGCCGGTGCGTCGACGCCTTCGAACCGCAGGCCGACACCCTGCTGAACGATCTTGACCAGCGCCCAGCGCTTGGTCTTGCTCATGGGCCGGCAGGGCTTGACCTCGACCAGGTCGCCCGTGCGGCTGGTGTTGCCCTCGTCGTGCACGTGCAGCACGGTGCGGGTGCGGACGTACTTGCCGTACTTGGGGTGCATCGCCACGTTGGCGCACACGACGGTGCGCGTCCGGTCGCGCTTGTCGCTCTCGACGATGCCCACGCGTGTGGACGTCGGCTTGGTGCTGGGCTTTGTCTGCTCGGTCTTGGCCATCGCTTGTTACCGCCTCAAAGAGTTGATCCGTCGGTCCTTACTTCTTCGCCTTCTTCGCGTCGTCCGCCTTCTTCGCCGCGGCGTGGCGCCGCGCGTTGATCTCGGTCAGCAGGCGTGCAATCTCCTTGCGCGCCTTCTTGAACGAGCTGCTGTCGGCGACCTTGTCCGTCACGGCCTGCTGGCGGAGCTTGAACTGCTCCTCGCGGCGCGTCTTGAGCGCACCGTGCAGTTCTTCCTTGCTCATCTTCGCTGTCTCAATCGCCATCGTTCACCTCAAAGACCCCACCCACCTGCACTGCTTCAGATCAGACCACGATCCGGCGGCCGACCATCCGGCAGTCGCACGGCATTTTGTTCGCAACACGGGCGAAGACCTGCTTCGCCGTCGTCTCGGGCACGCCCGCCAGCTCGAAGAGGATCGTGCCCGGCTTGACGCGCGCCGCCCAGTAGTCGACGTCGGCCTTGCCGGTACCCATCCGGGTCTCCAGCGGCTTCTTGCTGATGGGCTTGTCGGGGAAGACGCGGATGAACAGCTTGCCCTCACGCTTGAGGAAGTGCTGCGCCGCGATGCGGCCCGCCTCGATCACCCGGCCCGGCAGCCAGACGTTGTCCAGCGACTGGAGGCCGTAGTCGCCATAAGCGACGTAGTTGCCCTTGGTGGCCTTGCGGTCACGCACCCGCCGCATTTCTTTCCGGAACTTCACTCGCTTGGGCATCAGCGCCATGCGTAATACTCCTGCTCAATCAACCACACACTCAACGACGACCGCGGGACTTGATCCGTGTACCGACCGCCTCCGGCACGCCCGTCTCCTGCTGACGCTCGTACAGGCCCTTGAAGATCCAGCACTTGATGCCGATCACGCCGTAGCTCATGATGCTCTCGGCGGTGCCGTAATCGATCTCGGCCTGCAGCGTGCTCAGCGGGAGCGAGCCCAGGCGGACCTTCAGCACGCGGCTCATCTCGGCGCCGCCGAGCCGGCCGCTGACGACGATCCAGACGCCCTTGGCACCGGCCGCCATCACCTGCTCGCACTTCATCTTCACGGCGCGGCGGAAAGCGACGCGCTTGCGGAGCTGCTCGCCGACGCCCTCTGCGGCCAGGCGGGCGTTCAGGTCGGGGTTCTTGATCTCCATGATCGAGATCGAGACCTTGCGGCCGGTCATGTACTGCAGCTCTTCGGTGATCCGCTCGACCTCGGCGCCCTTGGGCCCGATGACCAGACCGGGACGGGCCGACTTGATGATGACCTTCAGCTCTTCACGGGTGCGCTCGATGTCGACGTCGGCGACGGCGGCGTACGGGGGCTTGCGGTTGAGCCGGTCGTCGATGAACTTGCGGATCTTGAAGTCCTCGACCAGCAGCTCGCCGTAGAGCGCCTTGGGCGCGTACCAGCGGCTCTTGTGAGGCTCAGTGATGCCGACCCGCAGACCGTATGGATGTGTCTTCTGTCCCATTGCTTGTCTCTTCTAAGTCCGGTCGATCAGGCCTTGCTCACCAGGGAGATACGGATGTGGCTCATACGCTTGAGGATGCGGTGCGCACGGCCGCGGTCCTTGGGCTGGAATCGCTTCATCATCGGGCCCTCGTCAACGACGCTCTCGTTAACGACAAGGCTCGTCACGTCGGCGTTCGCCTTCTCCGCGTCGTCGTAGGCCGACTTGAGGCAACGCTTCACGTCTACCGCGGCGCGCTTGGTGGTGAAGGTCAGCAGGTTCTCCGCGACGTCGTAGCGCTTGCCGCGGATCAGCTGAACCAGCAGGTTTGCCTTGCGCGGGGAGCCGCGGTGGTAGTAGAGGATGCTCTCGAACTTGGCGATCTGCGAGACCTCGCACCCGAGGGCGGCGGCGAGCTTCTTGATGTCACCGGCCTTGCAACGCGGGTGGTCGCGGCCGACCATCCAGTTGTTGACGGCGCTGGTGGCCTTGTCGCCCTTCATGCCGGCGCGGGCGACGACTTCGCCCAGGCGGGCGGCGTCGAGGCCCTTTGCCTTCGCCATCTTCTTCAAGCTGTCAGCGTGGATACGCACGGCTAATCCTCACTTGGTCATTCGGTCTCACGCCCCGGCCGGGCCGGGGCGACTGGTCTACTGCTTACGCCCGGATCACTTCTTCGCGGGGGCGGCGGTCGATGCGCCCTCGGCGATGCCTTCCTTCTTGTTCGTGTGCCCCTTGAACGTGCGGGTCGGGCTGAACTCGCCCAGCTTGTGCCCGACCATGTCCTCGGTCACGAACACGTCGATGAACTTGTTGCCGTTGTGCACCTTGAACGTGTGCCCGACGAACTCAGGCACGATCGTGCACGAGCGGCGCCACGTCTTCAGCGGCTCGCGCTTGTTGGTGCTGTTGAGGCGCTCGACCCTGCGGTAGAGACGCTCATCGACAAACGGACCTTTCTTCAGACTGCGGCTCATATTGCTTGCTCTTCTTCTGGTGCCTGTTGCCCGGTCGCCGGTGCCTACTTACTTGCTCACGACGCCGTACCGCGTGCTCACACGACGGCGGATGATCATCTTGGTGCTGTGCTTGCGCTTGTTGCGGGTGCGTCCGCCCTTGGCCAGCACGCCCGAGGGCGAGCACGGAGGACGGTTGCCCTTGCTGCGGCCCGAACCGCCACCCAGGGGGTGGGCGTTGTGGCTCTTGGCCACGCCGCGCGTGATCGGGCGGCGGCCCAGGTGACGCATGCGCCCGGCCTTGCCCCAGCGCACGTTCTGCATGTCGACGTTGCCGACCTCGCCGATCGTGGCGCGGCAGTTGACGCTCACCAGACGCTGCTCGCCGGAGGGGAACACCAGCGTGGCGTAGTTCCCTTCCTTGTTGGTCAAGCGTGCCGAGTTGCCGGCGCTGCGGCAGATCTGGCCACCCTTGCCGGCGACGATCTCCACGCAGTGCACGGCCAGACCCGTGGGGATGTGCTTGAGCAGCATGCTGTTGCCGACCTTCGGCTCAACCGCCTGGGTCGACGCGACGATGCTCGTGCCGACCTTGAGGCCGACGGGCGCGATGATGTAGCGCTTGACGCCGTCAGTGTACTCGATCAGCGCGATGTGCGCGGTACGGTTGGGGTCGTACTCGATGCCGACGACCTTGCCCATGATGCCGTCGCGGTCGGACCGGCGGAAATCGATCACTCGGTAACGACGCTTGGCGCCGCCGCCGCGACCGCGCACCGTGATCTTGCCGCTGTGGTTGCGACCGCCGCTCTTGGGGAGCGGGCGGAGCAGGCTGCCCTCGGGCTTCTTCTTCGTGACCTCGGTGTTGAGGTTCACCGAGCTGAAGCGCCGGCCAGCACTCGTCTTGTCGTAAATCCGGATCGGCATACGTGCCTCTTCTTCTAATCCAACGGCCTGCATGGCCGCGGGTGTGAACTGCTTAGAACAACTCGATCGTCTGGCCGTCCTTGAGCAGGACGAGCGCCTTCTTGGTGAGCTTGCCGCCGGTCCAGCCGTGCTTGTTCCGCTTGGAGCGGCTCTTGTGCACCATGGTGTTGATCTTCACCACGTTGACCTTGTAGATGCTCTCGACGGCGGCCTTGATGTCGTCCTTGCTCGCGGAGCGGTCAACCTCGAAGGCGAAACGCCCGAGGTCGCTGTTCTGGGCGGTGCTCTTCTCAGTCAGCAGCGGACGCTTGATGATGTAGTGCTTGTCCATGGATCAGGCCTCGACCTTCTTGGCGGCGGAAGCCTGCTTGGCGGCGGGCTTCTTCTCGGGTGCGGGCTTCTTGTAACGCGGCTTGTCCTCTTTCACGCCGTTGCCGGCGCCAAGGGGCTGGAGCTTGGCGGTCTTACCGGTCTGGCTGCTGGGCCCGGCGAGCCACGCCTCAAGGTCGGCCTTGCTGATAACCAGGTAGCGGTTGTTGAGCATCTCGAACGCGTTGAGCGAATCAGGCTTGCACAGCTCGATGCCCTCGACGTTGCGGGCCGCAAGGCGCGTCTGCTCGTCGGCGCCGTTGATGGCGACCAGGGCGGAGGTGCCCTCGATCTTGAGCGCCTCGAGGAGCTTGATGAACTCTTTGGTCTTGGGGGCGGCAAGCTTCAGGCCGTCGACGACCTTGACCTCGGAGTCGATGAGCTTGGCCAACAGCGCGTTGCGGTTGGCCTTGCGGCGCATCTTCTTCGGCATGTCAAGCCGGAAGTCCTCGCGGGTGCGCTTCTTGCTGTGCCCGTGCCCACCGCCGCGGAAGAGGTTCGACTTCTTGTCGCCGTGCCGGGCGTTGCCCGTGCCCTTCTGCTTGTAGATCTTGCGGGTCGAACCCTCGACCTGGTGACGGTTCTTCGTGCGGGCGGAGCCCTGACGGAGGTTCGCGTGGTAACGGACGTAGGCCTGCTTGATCAGCACGTAGTTGATCGTGCCGCCCAGGGCCTGCTCGTCGATGGACATGTCGCCCACCTTCGAGCCTTGGATGTTGTAGACGGGGACTTGCATAAGTCTGCTCTCGTCGGACGCCTTCGTCAGCCAGTTGCCCTCGCCGGGCCGCTGACTGTCGCTTCGCCTATCCGCCGGCCTCTATCAGTGAGTGAGGAACCGGTAGGAATCGACTCGGCTGTCGACCCTTCCGGAGGCATCCGGTCGGGTCACGCTTGTTTGCTGCTGTCTGGCGGTTGTCTCCGGGCACTTGCCCTTTCGACCCTTCCAGACTCACCGGCGGCTCTGCCTTGCCGCCTGATGATTGTTCCGTAACGACTGTTCTTAAATATCCAACTCTGCGAACCTCAGTGCCGAACCGTCGGCCCGAGGTGTTTGATCATTTCTTGGCCGCCGCGAGGATCCGCTTGGCCTTGCTCTTGTAAAGGCGGGTCGCCGACCGCACCATGACCATGCCGCTGGCGGCACCGGGGACCGGCCCCTTGACCAGGATCAGGTCCTGCTCGGGGAGGATCCGCACGATGTCGAGCGAACGCTGCGTGATGCGGGCGTTGCCCATCCGGCCAGACATCTTCTTGCCCTTCTTCAGACCGCCGCCGAAGCCGCGGTTGGAGCAGAGCGAACCGATCGAACCGGGCGAGCGGTGCTTGCGCTCGGTGCCGTGGGTGTCGCACATGCCCTTGAAGTGGTGGCGCTTCATGGTGCCCTGGAAGCCCTTGCCCTTGCTCGTGCCGGTGACGTCGACGAACATGGTGCCGTCAAAGTCCTTGGCCGTCAGCGTCTGGCCCAAGGTGAACTTGGCGGCCTCCTCGGCGGTGCAGCGGAACTCGCGGTGGTACCGCTTGGGCGTGGTGCCCGCGTTGGCGTCGTGGCGGATGAGCGGCTGGGTGCTGCGGCGGGGCTTGATCTCGCCGAAGCCGATCTGCACCGCGCTGTACCCGTCCTTCTCGACGGTGCGGACCTGCGTGACGACGCACGGCCCGAGCTTGATGGCGGTGACGGGAACGCTGACACCCTCGGGGGTGTAGACGCGGGTCATGCCGAGCTTTGTTCCAAGGAGCGTGAAGGCCATTTGAGTTCTTCCTGCCTGAGTGCACAAACGCCCGCGTCAGCGCGGGCGTTGGGGATCAGGCCTTAATCTTGATGAAAACACCAGCGGGGACGACGAGGCGGTTCAAGGCTTCAACCGTGCGGGCGTTGGGCTCGTGGATGTCGATCACACGCTTGTACGTGCGGATCTCGAACTGCTCGCGCGACTTCTTGTCGATGAAGGGCGAACGCAGAACGGTGTAACGCTCGATGCGCGTCGGCAGCGGGATCGGCCCTGCAACCTTGGCGTTCGTGCGTTTCGCGTTCTCAACGATCTCCTTCGCGGAGGCATCGAGTGCGACGTGGTCGTACGCTTCCATCCGGATTCGAATCTTGCCGCCGGTCATTCGCGTCGCCTCGGATCCATCGACACAGAACCCCGCGCTGATGCACCGAACGCCGGTGCGGGCGCGGGGGGAGGGAAGGTTACGACGCACCCCCCAATAGTCAACCAACGGCCAAACTCTTTTTTACTTAGGGTGTGCAGTTTTTCAACGCGCAGCAGCCCTGGCCTCCACCACCAGACCCTTCGCGGTCGAACAACCCTTAAAAAGGCGGCTCGATAGCACTTTCGAGTAAATACCGTACAAATATCTAAAAGTTTAATGAAGTCGCCGGATAACCCGATAAACTCTGAACCATGCGCGTTCAAACCGCACTCTTCGCTGTCGCCCTGAGCGCAACCGTTGCGCTTGGCCAAGTCACCTTGCCGCCAAGTGCCCGTCGCCCGGAGGCACCCAAGCCCGCCGACCCACCATCTCCACAGGTCGTTCCGCCTGCGCCGGCGCCTGCACGTGAATCACAGGCACCGCCCAACTTCCCAGGGACACTCAAGCCCGTCGTCGGCACCACGCCGCTGAGCGATGAAGCGCTGACGGTCGAGACCGCTGGCCTGTCGATGAACCTCCCGCTCGGGTCGGTCGTTGTGCAGAGTTCCAACACCGAAGGCACGGTTCACCGCATCGTTGCGGAGGACCAGTCGTGGTCGATCGAAGTGCAGGTCCGCCGAAGCGCCCGCGCCGACGCGACCGTCCACGACACCGCCGAGTTGATCAGCCGCAACATCGAGCAGCTCGCGCCGGTTGTTACGCCCGGGCGCGGCGACATCAAGGCCCGCCTGGAATCGGGCGTCGAGCTGCTGCAGCGCCTCACGCAGTTCACCATCTCCGGCTGCCCAGAGCCCGGCGAGCGGCTCTACTTCGCGGTGCCCGGCTCCGGCTCGCGCCGGATCATGGGTTACACGATCCTCAAGCCGATGCCGGCCACGTTTGTGATCTTTGAGTTCGCCTGCGACGAAGCGGTCTTCGAGAAGGCCCGTGCCGCGTACGAGCTGTGCGTAGCCACCGCCAGGTTTGAAGACCCCACCAAGCTCATCGAGGCTCGCGCAGCGTCGTTGACGGCTGGTACAGAGTTCCTTGCCCAGTTGAGCGAGGAGAAGCTCGCGCGGCTCGGTGACGACACCGAGCGTTGGTACCGCTGGTCCAGGCCTTCGCTCGCGGCCGGCGCGGGCGCTGGCGGCGACGGCACCGAGATCGGCTACCGCATACAGAAGGTCAGCAAGGGGCGCAGGAGCGACATCGGGGCCGAAGGTGGGAGCGGGCGTGACAATCCCGCGGGCCTGATCGTGACCACGCAGGTTCGCGTGCTCCAGAGAGGGGCGGGCGGGGGCAAGGTGACCAGCGTGATCGACAGCGACACGAAGGCGTTCACCTCCTTTGACCGCAAGGACGAGGCCTGGGTAACGACGACGATCCTCCGAGACCTCAAGACGCCCGCCACCGCGGCGAAGCCCGCGGTCTATAGCGAGACCGGCGTACGCAGCGGAAACAGCATGTCGATCGTCTCCAGAGCGCCGGGCAAGGGAGACTCGGTCGTTTCGCCGGTGCTCCGCTCGACGCAGTACGTGAGCGTCGGCGAGTCGCAGGTTCTCGGGAGCCTGCTGGTGCTCGACAGCGGCGCAGCGGGGAAAGACGGCGGCAAACCGGTCGAGCTGGGTTTCTACGCGTACAGGGCCGACACGGGCACCGTGAGCCTGCGCCGGGAATCGGTCGGATGCGATCCGACACGTGCCAACGCCTGGACGGTGCGGTCGCGCCAGCGCGACGAGAAAGCCGCTACGGTGAACGTCTATCGCGACGACGGCACGCTCGTACGATCCGAACTGGTTGACGGCTCGACCTGGGAGCCGATCGAGCCCGAGGCGCTCCTGAAGATCTGGAAGAGCAAGAACCTGCCGGTGAAATAACCATGGCGACCGAGCGGCTCATGACGGCGGCGGAACTACCCGGCGATGAGTCCGCGCTGAACGAACGGCCCGGCTCGCCCGCGGCAAACGGCGGCGGCTCGCTCCGCCCGCAGCGGTTCGGAGAGTACGTGGGCCAGCGCGAGCTGCTCGAGAAGCTGGGCATCGCGGTTGCCGCCGCGCGCGAGCGCAACGAGCCGATGGAGCACCTGCTGCTGCACGGCCCGCCGGGCCTCGGCAAGACGACGCTCGCGCACGTGGCGGGGGCCGAGATGGGGCGGAAGGTCTACACCACCAGCGGCCCGGCCCTCAGCCGCGGAACCGACCTCGTCGGCGCGCTGACACGCCTTGAGCACGGCGACATTCTCTTTATCGACGAGATCCACCGCCTGCCGATCTCGGTCGAGGAGTTCATCTACCCGGCGATGGAGGACTTCCGCATCGACGTTCCAGTCGACACGGGCCTCCACGCGCGGACGGTGCAGATCTCGCTCAAGCCCTTCACGCTGATCGGTGCGACCACCCGCGCTGGGCTCGTGAGCGCGCCGCTGCGATCGCGGTTTGGCATCACGCACCACCTGCAGTACTACGGCCAGCAGGAGCTTGAGACCATCGTCACGCGCAGCGCCGGCCTGCTGAGTGTGAACATCCCCGACGCGTGCGCCGTTCAACTTATCGCCGCCCGCTCGCGTGGCACGCCGCGCATCGCCAACCGTCTGCTGCGGCGGGTGCGCGACTACGCGCAGGTGCGCAGCGGCGGTGGCAGGACCGGCGCCATCACGACCGCGCTTGTCGAAGAAGCGCTGGCCCTTGAAGGGATCGATTCGATGGGCCTTGATGACCTCGACCGGCGTTACCTGCGGACCATCGGCACGACCTACCAGGGGGGCCCGGTCGGGGTTGAGGCCGTTGCCGCAACGCTCAACGAGGACTCGGGCACGCTCGAGAGCGTGGTAGAGCCATACCTGCTTCAACTGGGGTTCGTCGCGCGGATGCGGCGTGGCCGGATGGTCACAGCGCAGGGGGCAGCCCACGTCGGTGGCGCATGCCGAGCGGGCGACGGGCTGGCGCAGACTGAGTTGTTTGAGGCGTGAGAAGGCCAAGGGCGAAGCGCGGCTCGGGTCAGGCCGTCGCGGTGCCGGCGTCGGTCGACTTCTTGGCGGCCTTGCGCTTGCTCTTGACGATGTCCTCGTTCTCTTTCGGCTTCTTCTTGCTCACCACGTCCTCTTCTGTGAAGAGCACGCACTTGCAGGAGATGCAGCGGGTGAGCTTGTGCATCGAGATGGCGTTGACGGTCTCGACGGGCAGCGTCATCTGGCAGTTGCCGCACGACCACTCGTGGTTTCGGCGGTCGACAACTTCGACGGGGCTCATCGCCTCGTCGCCGTGCAGCGAGAGAGCATCCGCGAGCATCTTCATCGCCTCGACGGGGATCTCTTTGGAGAGCGCGTCACGCTGCTTCGTCAACTCGTCCACGCGGTCCTTGATCTCGGCGGCCTTTGCGTCGCGGTCCTTGCGGGCGTGATCGACGATCGCCATGCGCTCTGCGCGGGCGGCGGCACGCTCGTCGTTCTTCTTCTGAAGTTCCTCGACCTTGGACATCTCCTCGAGCTCGCGCTTCTCGATCTCGTCCTTCTTCTCCTTCAGCGAGTTGAGCTCGCTGAGGAAGGCGGAGTATTCCTTGTTGGTCTTCGACAGCCCCATCTGCTCACGCAGCTTTTCCATGCGGGCGTCGATCGAGGTAGCCTCACCCTCTTCACCGGCGATGCTCGTCTTGAGCTGCTTGAGCTCGGCTGCGGTGCGGGCGAAGTCGGCGTCAACGGCTTTGAGCTGCTTTTCCTGCTCGAGGAGGAATCGCTCGGCAGTGTTCAGGCGGCTCTTGAGGCCGCGGAGCATTTGTTCGACCCGGAAGACGCTGAGTAACTTGGCCGTAACGCTCATGGGCTCTCCGCTCGCGGCACTGTCGACTGGTGGCGGGGCCGCGGCACTCGCATTGTACCCGCGGGGCACGGGGGTGGCGATCCCCCCGGGGCCGTTCGGGCAAAAAAAACGCTAGCCGGCCCCTACGGCGTAGAGGAACCAGTACGCCACCGGCCCCGTGAGCAGCAGTGAATCGAGCATGTCGATCATCCCGCCGAATCCGGGCAGGATTGAGCCGGAGTCTTTCACACCCGCGTCACGCTTGAAAACACTGGCCGAGAGGTCGCCGAGCTGGCCGAACCCACCCAGCAGAACACCAAACACCATCCACTGCCACACGGGAACGTTCGCCAGCGACGGCGGCCCCCACTCCAGCGTCGTCGCGAAGTGACGGAACAACAGGCCACAGAGCGCGGCCGTGATCAGCCCTCCGCAGAGGCCCTCCCACGTCTTCCCCGGGCTGAGCCACGGGATCATCTTGTGCTTTCCGATCGCCTTGCCGGTGAAGTAGGCGCCGCTGTCGCAGGCCTTGATCGTCAGCACCACAAGAACCATCACCCAGACGGCGTACTCACGCCGCACAGCCATCATGAACGCGAGCATCAACCCGACGTAGGTGAACGTGGCGATTGCCGCCGCTACAGCGCCGCCAGCGCCCTTGGGGTCCTTCCTGCGCAGGAAGGCCAGCATGGTGATGAAGAAGGCCGCGGCCGCGGCGGTCGCCAGCACGGCGCCCGAGTAGTCGTGTGGAACTGGCGCCTTTGTACCGATCGTCAGCACACCCGCGAGCAGGCCCGCGGCTGAGCAGAACGTGAGGCTCTTCGCCGAGGCCTGGATTCCTTTGGCGGCGAACATTTGCCGCAGTTCAAAGCCCGCGCGGCCGCAGATCAGCAGCCCGACCAGCACGAGCGGAAGTCCGGGCAGCAGCGTGCCGTCCGGCTCGCGGAGGACACCCCAGCCGGCCGCGACACGCACCCCGTCGAGGTGGGAATCGAGCCACATCAATCCGAGGAGTAAAAGGATCAGGATGGGGCCGAAGGTCAGGCGCAGACGCATGGGCGAGGATAGTGGCAGCACGCGCGCCTGGCGGGCCCGCCTTTGGCGATTCAGACTTTCAGCCCGCCGTAGGTGCGGCTCCGTGCGGCGTAGCTGCGCACCGCGTCGCTCAGGTGCTCGGGGGTGAAGTCGGGCCAGAGCGTCGGCGTGGAGTAGAGCTCCGCGTAGGAGAGCTGCCAGAGAAGAAAGTTGCTGATGCGCATCTCCCCGGCGGTGCGGATGAGCAGGTCCGGATCGGGGAGGCCGTTGGTATCGAGCGCCTCGGCGATCGTGCCCTCGCTCACGGCCTCGGGGGTCAAGTCGCCGTTCTGCACGCGCTTGGCGATCGCGCGGACAGCGCCTGCGATCTCAGCCCTGGACCCGTAGTTAACCGCGAGCACGAGCGTGCCAGCCGTGTTGTTGCGGGTCAGCTCGGTGATCTCATCCCGCTTATCGATGCACGCCTGGGGCAGGCCGTCTGTGAGACCGATCTGGCGGAAGCGGATATTCTCGCGCATGAACTCCTCGCGCTGCGCGTCCATGTACTCGAGGTAGAGGGCCATCAGCGCATCCACCTCTTCCTTCGGGCGCTTCCAGTTCTCGAGCGAGAACGAGTAGAGCGTGAGGCATTCGACGCCCAGCCGTCCGATCTGCTCAACGATGCTCCGCACCGTCTTGGCGCCGGCACGGTGCCCGAGCATGCGCGGCAACCCACGCTGCGTCGCCCAGCGGCCGTTCCCGTCCATGATGATCGCGATGTGCCGGGGGATTCTCGCCGGGTGAACGTCCGGCAGCAAGGCCAGCGGGTCCGCCTTGGGGTTGCGTCGCCGCATCTCTGCGGCGATGGCGACAGCGGCCGCGTCGGCGGCGGCCGACGGCGAGGTCAACGGCGGGGAAGCTGAGGGCGGGTTGGTGCTCACGAGTATTCGATCGTCTGTTCACGATCGGGGCCGACTGAAACGAACCGTACGGGGACCCCGACAGTTGCCTCGATCAGGTCCAGGTACGCGATCGCGGCGGGTGGGAGTTCGGACTTTTTCCGTGCCCTTGTCAGGTCGCCGAAGCCCGGCAGCGTCTGGTAGATCGGCTTGGCGCGGGCCAGCCAATCGGCGTGGGGCGTGAGCCGGTCCGTCGGGTGCCCGTCGACCAGGTAGCTGGTAGCGACGTTCAACTGCTCGATGCCGCCGAGCACGTCCAGGAGCATCACGCTCAAGCCCTTTGCGCCGTTCAGGCGTGCGGAGTATTTCACAACCACAAGGTCGAGCCAGCCGACGCGGCGTGGGCGGCCGGTCGTGGTCCCGAATTCACGGCCCTTCTGACGGATGCGGTCGCCCATCGCGCAGTCCGCGTCGGTTGAGATCAGTTCCGTGGGGAGCGGCCCCCCACCGACGCGCGTTGAGTATGCCTTCATGATCCCGAGCACGTCGCCCAGTGACGCGGCCGGAACACCGGCCCCGGGGGCCGCTCCTTGCGATGAGCACGTTGACGACGTGACGTAGGGGTACGTGCCGTGGTCTACATCCAAGAGTGTGGCGTTCGCGCCCTCGAAGAGAATCGACTTGCCCGCCTGCTGCAGGTCAAGGAGCATCGCCGAGGTGTCTTTAATGTACTGCCTGAAGCGCTCGCCCCACGCAAGACAGAGGTCGACGGTCGCCTTGTGGTCATAGGTGTACGCGCCCTTGTCGGGGCCGCCGATCGACGAGAGCATCGCCGTTTTGAGCCGGCAGATGGACTCAAGCCGCTTGGCGAGCGGGCCGGGAGTCAGCAAGTCACCCACGCGTACCGCGCAACCCCGCGTGGCCTTGTCGGCGTAGCACGGGCCGATCCCTCGCTTGGTGGTTCCGATCGGCTCGAGCGACCCCTCGGACAGCCACTTCTCACGCAGTTCGTCCTCCGCCTTGTGCCAAGGCATCACGACGTGAGCCCGATCGGAAATGACCAGCGAGGTGGTATCAACGCCGCGCGCGTGCAGGCCGTCGAGCTCGCGGGCGAGCCAGTCTGGATCGATCACAACGCCGTTGCCGACCACCGCCGCCTTACCCTTGTGGAGAATCCCTGACGGGATCAGGTGGAGAGCGAACCGCTCACCCTTGATAACCACGGAATGGCCCGCGTTGGCCCCCCCGTTGTAGCGGACGACGGCGTCGTGCCGGTCAGCGAGCAGATCGACGATCTTGCCCTTGCCTTCGTCGCCCCACTGGAGCCCGACAACAACGGTGCTGGTAGACATAGGGCGGCTCCGGGCGGCGTTCGAAAGTGTGCGTTGGGGACACTGAGGGGACGGGGGAGATCGTAGAAGCAATAACCTGCCGCGGACGTGAACGCGTGGTCAAGACCGGCCTGCAGCAAGCCGATGTTGCCCCTTGCAAGGGATGAACCCATGAGCGACGAGAGTGTCCGGATCATGTGCCCGAACCTGACCTGCCGCAAGGTGCTGGCTGTGCCCGCTTCTGCCCGCGGAAAGACGGTCCGCTGCCGCAACTGCGCGACGACGATCCGCATCCCGGCGACCCTTGGCCAGGCAGAATCGACGCCGCCCGCCAAGAAGTCCGCCTGACTCCGCCCGGCGTCTCAACTGCTGCGGGCGATCTCCACTTCCAGTTCAACCGTGACCGGCGCAAGGCAGGCGCGGTCGTTGCAGGCCTGATAGGTCAGCAGGAGGCGGGGCGTGCCGCTCCACTCGCCCACGCGCTCGAGCGCAACTTCGAAGACAACATCACCGCTGAGCACGCCGTGCTGGGCCCCCTCCATCTTTACACCTCGCGGGAATTCGGCGTACGGCTGGACGCCCGTGCCCCTGGCGATGCCGAGCACCATGGGGAGCACTGTGCCGCCGCTCTCCTCGCCGGCGAACGCGTCGTTGATGTGCCACCCTTGCGGGACCACGATCCGGACATGCAGCTGTGCCGGGTGGTCCTCGCCGAGTTCGATTCGGTCCTCTGACGCAAAGACCTCGACCGCCGGCGCATCCAGGCCGGGGATCGCACCGGACGGTCCCGCCGGCCTCGGGGCGGACTTCTGCACCGCCGCAAGGGCTTCGGGCTGGGTCGCGAGCAGGCGCAGCAGACCGCGCGTGGAGTTGGCGGTCGCGATGGGAGACTCGTGTATCGCGGCGCTGAGCGATGCGAGCAGGTCCAGAGCCTTGTGGAGGTAGTGGGGATCGCTGGTGAGTTCGTGCAGATCGATCAGCGCGTTGAGCATCATCGACGACCCCGTCGGAATCGCCCCGTCGTAGGTCGATCTGGGGCGGACGAACAACTGCGGCGAAGCCGAAGCGTCGAGCAGTCCGCCGTCGCCGGCGCTGAAGAGGTCATAGGCCACCGCCACGGCGGCCGCCGCGTTCTTGAGCGCGGCGGTGCTGTCTGGGAGGGCGCGAGCAAGCTCCGCGTGCGCCTGGGCCTCGGCGGCCGCGTCTTCAAGCAGGAGCGCGCCGGCGTGAACAGTCCCCGAGTCGGTGACGCGAGCCACTCGGCTGGCGAACCGCTCGCTGCCACCGAAGACCTTGAAGAAACCGGGATCGCTCGCGCGCGCTGCGGCGTCGACCCACGCGGGTCGGTCGAGCAGCGTGCCGGCGCGTGCCAGAGCGCTGATCATCATGCCGTTCCACGAGCGGATGATCTTGTCGTCTTGGCGGGGCTGCTTGCGTTGATCCCGGGCCTCTAACAGCGAAGCGTTGACGCTCGCGAGCCGTTTCAGGGTTTCACGGCTGGGCCGCTCGCCCAGTCGCGGCACGTTGGCGGCCGGTGCGTCGGCGTGGTGCGGGTCCTGGAAGTTCCGCCCGGCCTTGAGCCCGTATGCCTCCAGCGCAAAGTCAAGGTCGAGCGGCGAGAGCGCGGCGGCGAACTGCTCGGGCGTCCAGAGGTAACTGAGACCCTCGCGCCCGTCGACTTCGGCGTCCTGGGCTGTGTAGAACATGCCGCTGGGCGCGGTCATCTCTCGCTGGATGTACTCAACGATGCGCGAGGCGACGTGAGCGTAGAAATAGTCGTCAAACTCCGCGGCGGCCTGCGCGTAGACGCTCAGCAACTGGGCGTTGTCGTAGAGCATCTTCTCAAAGTGCGGCACGGTCCACGAAGCGTCCGTCGCGTAACGGTGGAAGCCTCCGCCGACGTGGTCGAAGATACCTCCAAGCGCCATCGCGTCGAGCGTCTTGCGGAGCGCGGTGTCGACCGCCTCCGCGTGTGATCGGTCGGTGAGGCGTGAGCGGACGGCCAGCAGCAGTTCGAGATAGACCGGCTGGGGGAACTTGGGCGCACCGCCGAACCCGCCCTGGACACGGTCAAAGATCGTCAGCAGTGTCTGCACCGCCATGCCGACCTGCTCACCGCCGACAGCGACGGGCTCGCGCCGCGAGCCGAGGCGCTCGGAGATCGCGCCGGCGACAGTCGCGGCCTGAGCGACGATCTTGTCGCGCTGGTCACGCCAGGCGTCGCTCATCCGCGAGAGGACCTGGGGGAAACTCGGCATGCCCCGCGCCGGCAACGGAGGGAAGTACGTCCCGGCCCAGAAGGGTCTGAGCGAGCGCGGCTCAAGGAAAACGCTCATCGGCCATCCGCCGTGGCCGGTGAGCATCTGCGTCGCCGCCATGTAGATCTCGTCCAGGTCGGGGCGTTCCTCGCGGTCGAGCTTGATGTTGACGAACCCCTCGTTCATCTGGCGCGCGATGACCATGCTCTCAAAGCACTCCCGCTCCATCACGTGGCACCAGTAGCACGTCGAGTAGCCGACGGAGAGGAAGATGGGCACGTCGCGCCGGCGAGCCTCGGCGAACGCCTCCTCGCCCCACGGGTACCAATCAACGGGGTTGTTCCGGTGCTGCAAGAGGTACGGGCTGCTGCTCGCGGCCAGGCGGTTCGTCGGTCGGTCTGGTTCGGCGGGTTGGCTATTCATGCGGGTCACAGTGGCTCGACGTCAAGCACTGTAACGGTAAGGGTGATGAGCGACCCGCCCGAGCCCCTCCGTGAGACGGCTGCGCCGCTGTTTGGAACGGTCGTGGCCCCTCCGAGACCCGCTCCCGAGGCCCGGTGAAAAGCGGCGACAGAGCTGATCAGCGCAGCGTCGGGCGAGAGCCGACGGGCGGTGAGCGAAACAAACGCAGCGAGGAGCCGCCGGCCCCCCTCGTCGTCTCGGTCAATCTTGTCACCGAGGGCACGCTTGAACGCGGCCGAGTACGCGGTCCCGGCGCGACGGATGGACGCCGCAGCGGCGGGCGACGGGTTGAGTGAGCCGGCCTCGACCGCGTCGCGCAGGTCTGCAAGCTGCGGCCGCAGAGCGGTCCGCGCCGCGGCGAGCGCCCGTGCCCCCGCCTGCTTCAGCACGGGTACCCCCACAGAGAAGAGCTGCTCTCCAAGGCGTGCCTCGGCCTGCTGGGCGAGTGACCCTCCGCTCTCGTGCGGCCGCCCGGCGTTCCGACCTGCCAGCGCCGGTGAGTGACCCGCGCGGACGACCGGGACCCCGTGGTCGACAGCGAACGCGTCGAGCCCGGCACACACCGGCAGTGAAATGCCCGGGTCGGGCCCTCCCTTGAGCAGATCGGCAGAGAACGCGTCGAGGTAGTGATCGGTGTCGCCGAACAGTTCACGCCTTGCAAAGACGCGGATCGGGTCCCACGGCTCTTCAGAGCTGATGCGTTCGGCGGCCGCTCGGACACGCGTGATCGGGTCGTCGGCGGCGGCAAGGGTTTCGATGATGCCCGCGTCGAACAGCGGAGCGAGCGCTAGCCAGTTGGCGAGCAAGCGGCGGTATCGGGGCGAGTGATCCATGGCCTCCCGAACCGACTCGATCGACTCCCCTTGCAGGGGAACGGGCAAAACCGTGAACACCCGGCCCGCAAGCAGGAGTGCCGCCATCGCCGGCGCCTCGCGCGTGGTCAGGTGATACGGGCTGAGCGCAACGGTGTTCACCGCGGCGGCTCCGCGCTCGGCTGGGGCTGAACTTGGGCCCGTGCGTTTATCCACTCGGCGATCGCGTTGAATCTTCCCGAAAGCGTCAGGAAGACCCACTCGTGACCGCCCTTGATGTTGATGCGCTCGGGCCGGCCGAGCAACTCCCAGAGTTCTTCCCCCGTCGCCGCCGGAACCGCCTTGTCGGTTGTGCCGTGCAGAAGAAGCCACGGGACGTTCTTGAGGCGCGGGGCGATGTTCGAAGAATCGAGCGGTGCGGAGGCGCGGTAGGCGTTGATCAACTCTTCCAGCCGCTTTGCAGACGGGCTGGGCAAGGGGGGCGGGCCGCCGTCGGCCGACGGCTTTGGAGCGGGCCCCCCGGTCCACTTCAAACGCACCGCGTCGATCCAGTTGGTGTAGTTGCTGGTGGCGAGAATCTGCAGGTAGTCAACCCCACCGGCGATCGAAACCGCCCCGGCGTACGCGCCCGGCTCTCGCGCAACCACGATGGGCAGCAGCATCGCACCCCCGGACATGCCTACAGCGATGCGCGGCAGCGAACGCAGGGCGGGCCGCTGCTGCTTGGCGTAGAGGACGGCCGACTCAACCGCGTACGCTGCCTCGGCGGCACGGTCGGTCAGCTCCGCTGAAATCTGAGGCACGATGCCGGAGATATCGCCCTCCAATGGCAGTGAGTACGTGACGCTCTCGGTGAAGCGGGAGGGCTGCGCCATCATCCGCAGAACGCTGTACCCCTCCTGGCGAAGCCGGCGGATCAACGCCACGATCTGATCACCCGGCGTTCCGAACATGCCGGGCATGAACACGACAAGGCCGCGCGGTGTCGGCGGATCATCCGCCTGCGGAGCGCCGACCGTTGCCTTCGGAGCGAGCGGGTCGTAGAACGCGAACCAGGTGCGCTCAAGGACAACCTTCAGCGGCTCGCCCGCTTTCTCCGCTGCCGGCGTTCGCGCAGAGATGAACTTGAACATGAAAGCGGCGCTGTTTGAGGTTGCGGCCGATTCGCGTTCCTGGTCAGACTCAATAAACAGGTACGCTCCGGCACGCTCGAACTGTGGTTCGCACGCGTGCAGATCACCCATCGCGCGAGCGCAGAACAACGACCAGTCTGTCCCCTGTCCCTTTTCTACTTCTTCATTCTCCCTCGAAGTCAGGTGTGCAGACGCGGCCAGCGCCGTTACCGGCTCGATGGTGCCCATCGGCTTCCACCCCTCGCCCTTGAGTTTGAGCGTCTGCGGCGCGAGCCCTGAGGAAACGGGAACCCGTAGCGGCCAGGGGAGGGATGCCTGGGGCGGCTCTGCCGCCTTGCCGTGCTCGCCAACCGCGAGCGGCGGTTCCCTGGCGACCAGGCCACCCGAAAAAGGTGCGCACACCAACACGATGGCAAGAGCGGTCGTTCTCACTGGCAAGAGTAGAACGACGCCTACCCCTGACGTTGTTCACTGGTCGGAGAAATGGCTGGCGCCGCCCACCCGAGCGTGACGGGGACGTTCCGACGCGAGCTCAGCACCACCGCGGCCACACCGGCGACCACCATCGCCACACTGAACCACTGGCCACGGGAGAGTCCCAGCGGGCGTTCAACCTCAAACTGAGCATCGGGCAAGCGCCAGAACTCGTCGAGGATGCGTGCAAGCCCGTAGGAAAGCAACCACCACCCACCCACCACCCCCGGCTTGCGCGGGCGTGCGGCAACGATCCAGACCGTGACGCCCACGGCCAGCCCTTCAAGGAGAGCGGCATATAGCTGCGACGGGTGTCGCGCCGCCAGCAAAGGCTCGAGTTGATCGCGGTAGTGGGCCGCCTTGGCCACGACTCGCTCCAGCGCGCTCGACCAGGTGTCACTGGGTTTCATCGAATCTGCGACGAGAGCCACCAGACGGTCGTGCTGGGCGTCCGAGAGGTCCGGCGTGTGCCGCGCGTGCGACTGAGCGGACGACCATCCGAGCAGCTCCTGAGGGAACCGCACGGCGTACCAAGGGCCTGGCTGTCCGGGCGGAGCGATGACCTTGCCCAGGAGTTCGCCGTTGACGTAGTTGGCGATGCGCCCGAAGAAGAAGCCGATCGGCACGCACAGCGACAGCATATCAACGACGTTGCGCCAGTCCGTGCGTCCCTCGATCGTGCCGTCCGCGTTCTTGAACCCGCGCGAGACGAACCATGATGCGATGAGCACGCCGATCATGCCGCCGTGACTCGCCATCCCGCCCTTGTGGATCGCCAGCAGGTTCCAGTACGGGAACGAGTCGGAGAAGGTCCACAGCAGCGACGGGTCGTACCCCAGCAGCGCGTACCCCAGCCGTCCGCCGATGAGCACGCCGAAGATGATGTAGACCATCATGTCGGCCACGCGGTGCGGGGGCACGGCGATCAGCCCGCGCTTGGCCATCACCCTGAGGATCACGTAGGCGCACACAAACCCGAGCACATACGAAAGGCCGTACCACCGCACCGCGAAGAAGCCAAGGTCTACGGCGATCGGCGAAAGGCTGTGGTAGTGTGCGGCGTCTGTCATGGGGGAGCGTCAATCGTTTACGGATGATGCGATGCCGTAGAACCTGCGTGTGTTCTGGTTGATCCGGCGATGAAACTCCGGCCACGGGTCGCCGGCGCAGGCGGCCAGCGCCTCGGCGGTGAGTCGCGCGTACGCCGGCACGCACGGGCGTGAACCGCGCCTGGCGTGGGGCGTCAGGAATGGGGCGTCGGTCTCCACCATGTACCGGTCGGCGGGCATGAGCTTGAACGCTTCACGAACCTCGGGCGCGTTCGGGTACGTGGCAACGCCCGTGAAACTGGCCATCGCGCCAAAGTCCAGCACGCTCCGCATGTCCGCGGGCGTTCCGGTGAAGCAGTGGAAGACGAAACGCTCGCCCGGGATGCCCGTTGACTTCAGCGCCGGAATCAGATCGTCAAACGCCTCTCTGCAGTGCAGGATGATCGGCTTGTCGATGCCGCGCTCGCGGGCGGCGAGGATGTACGCGAGTTGTTCTTCCAGCACCGCCCGCTGCACCGCCTGCGGCGGGCGGTCGTAATGCTTGTCGAGCCCCAACTCGCCCCACGCGACGCACTTGGCGTGCGCAATGATCGGCCCAAGGTGCGCCCAATCGTGAGGGCCCTTGTCGGAGTAGCCGGGGTGAACGCCGGCGCTGCACCAGATCCGCGGGTGCGCGGAAGCGATGCTCAATGCCGCCGCCGCATCGGGAATTGTGGTCGAAATGGTGATAACACCGTCAACCCCGGCGGCCGCGGCGTCGGCGAGCGTCTGGTCGATCTTCCCGGCAAAGTCGGGAAAGGTGAGGTGGCAGTGCGTGTCAATCAAGCGCGCAAGCGTACGGCGACCGCCAGGGGCGGTGCATCGGGTGTGAATCTCAGCGGGTGCTCTTGACGCGCGGCAGGGGATGCAGTACGCTGCCCACGTCGATGGTGATCCTCCGCGGCATGGGCCGCTGGGGGTTTGAAAAGGGAAGCGTGGTAAAGCCAGCGGGCGCCAGGCCCAATGACCGATTCCACCGCGGACGCGCCGCCGTATGGGGCTTGTCCCTGTCCAACGAGCCACTGCCGTAACCGGCGGGAAGGCGGACAGGGCGTACCCCGAGCCGGAAGACCTGCCACCGATGGTTTGCCAGTCGCCCTCGCGAGCCGTTTCGGCAAGGGGCGTCGGCGCTCGCGGTCACCCTCCCCGGTGGACGCGGCTCACCGACCGTTGGCCCGGATACACCGGGACCACCTTTGCGCTCGCAGGGACAGGTCTGCCCGAAAGGGCGGTGTTTCTGTCGGGGATTGTGCCGCGCGAATCGGCACAAGGAGCGGTGTGATGAAGCGACTCAGTGTGCTGTTTGTTGGAACGTCGATGGCCGTGGCGTCTTCGGCGATGGGCCAGTTCGGCTACGGACTCGTGGGCCAGTTCAACCTGCCAGACGGTGCCGCGGCCTGGGACGTCGGAGCCGACGGAAGGGTGTGGGCGCTGTCGGGCCAGACGGTCTACGCGCAGAGCTCTCCGGGCGGTGGGACGTTCTCGCCGGTTGGGTCGCTGTTGCCTGGAACGGTGGCGGATTGGGGCGGCTCGTTCATCCGCGTGAATGACTCGGGCACGATGATCGCCATCGGCGACAATAACTTCGGCTCTGCGGCAAGGGTCCACTTCGTCGCGCCGGCGGCGCTCGCTTCTGCGGGCCCCGGAGGCGCAGCAACCCAGAGCGTGCTGAGCGGGAACTTCGACGGGAACTGGGATGGCAACCAGTTCTACGTCACGGGGGCGGGGAGTGACTTTGTCCCGTTCGTCAGCCGTGTCACGTTCACTGACGTCAGCGGCCTGCCGATCGCAACAAGAGTCGTGACAGCGATCGGTTCGGGCTCAGGCGGTTTGGCTATCAGCGGCGGCCGCCTCTATACCGGTTCCGGGTACGGCGGGGCGGGCGCTGCAACCGGTGAGATCCGGTCGTTCGACCTGCTCGCGCTTAACGCCAGTGGCTCTCCCGTGCCGTTCGCGAGCGGTCTGGCGATCGCCGGAGGCCCGGTGCTCAGCGCCTGGCCGCTGGCGTTTGACAGCGGCGGGCACCTCCTGGTCGGCGGAGGCGACTCCTTCGGGGGCACGAGCGAGATCGGTTATGTAGCGGTGGTTGATCCGCTGACGGGCGTGCGCCAGCTGCTCTCACCCGCCGGGAGCACCACAACGTACGGCGTCGACTTCAACAGCGTGCTGGGCGAGGTATACGTGAGCAACAACGGCACCATCTACCGCTACGCCGTTCCCGGTCCGGGCGGCGCGGGCGTTCTGGCTCTCGGCGGCCTGCTCACTGCGCGGAGGCGGTACCGTGCGTAACCGGGCCATTCGGCACACTCTGGCGTGCTTGCTTTACACACAGGCCACGGGCGTGTGCGCTGCCCAATCACCCTTCGCGACGCGCGTGCTCGAGTACACCCCAGCGCCGGGGCAGCACGTCGCTCTGGCCGCGTTCAACAACCCGATGCGTGCGCTCGGCCCGCCGGTCGGCGGCGGCACATCCGCGGCTGACAACTCGAAGCTGGTCACACTTGGTGGGTTTGGTGGCAGTATCACACTCGGCTTCGACCACACCATTCTCGATCAACCCCCCACCGCGACAAACCCCACGGGGGCGGACTTGATCGTCTTCGGGAACGCGTTCTGGGCTGGCGGCAACCCGGACCTGCGCTGGGCGGAACCGGGGATTATCGAGGTTTCACGCGATGACAACGGCAACGGGCTCGCCGACGACACGTGGTATGTCATCCGTGGGTCGCACCTGCCGCAGGTGCCGATGGACGCCTACTCCACGGTCACCTTCGAATCGGGGGCGGTGCGGAGCGGCTTTCGCATCCAGGACGGAGCGTTTCTTGGCGCTTCACCCGTGCTGCAAAACCCCCTCGGCGGCGGCGAACAGGGGGTGTACGGCTATGCCGACTGTGCACCGACCATGGCGCTTGGGGACTTTGATGGTGACGGGACACCCGATCGCGACGGCGCGGACGAGGCCTGGTTTTACACCGTGCCGTCAAACCCGCACAAGACAGCGGTCACGCTGTTCAGCGGGGGTGGCGAAGCCGTTGATATCGGCGACGCCGTCGCCGCGGACGGCGCCGCGCCGGCGCTTGACAGGATCGACTTTGTCAGGGTCCGAACGGGCGTGCACATGGTGCGCGGCGTGTTCGGTGAGACCTCAACTGAGATCAGCGGGGTCGCCGAGGCACGCCCGCGGCGGCTCGCCGACATCGGTTCACAGGGCGGCCTGGTCGGGCCCGACGGTTCGCTCGACAACAACGACTTCATCGTGTTCATCGACCTGTTCTTCCGGCAAAGTCCCCTCGCCGATACCGGCTCGCAGGGCGGCACCGCCGGCGCCGATGGCGTCTGGGACAACAACGACTTCATCGTCATGATCGAGTGGTTCTTCTCGGGAGATTGATGCGACCGCCCCTCAGACAACCCGGCCGCGGATCCGCTTCCAGCGGCTTCACGCTGGTCGAAGTGCTCTGCTGCTGCGCTGTGGTCGCGCTCTTGACGGGGCTGCTGCTGCCTGCGCTGGCGGGTGCTCGCGAGGCAGGTCGAGCGGCGGCGTGCTCGAGCAACCTCCGCCAGCTTGCCCTTGCGGGCGATCTTTACGCAGGCGACAACCGCAGCAGCTATGCGCCGGGTGCGCCCGACTTTCTGGCAAACCGGACGCGATGGTTCGGCGCGCGCGCGTCGCTCTCCCTTCCGTTCGACAGCGAGAGTGGTCCGCTGAGCGCCTACCTGGGCGCGTCCGGCGGGGAGTCGGTCCGGCGGTGCTCATCGTTCTCTCCTTCCGCGAGTTCGCCCGCTGGGGCGTTCGAGCGTGGTTGCGGCGGCTATGGGTACAACAACGCGTTCGTGGGTGTGCGTGGACGCTGGATCGGTTCGGCCTGGGCCGTTGAGACCGATCGCAGCGGTGCGCCCATGGCCGCATTTGTCAACACGTCGGCGGTCATCGCCTTTGCCGATACCGCGCTCTTCAACGGCGGTGGTGCACCCGGGCTGATCGAGTATTCCTTCGCTGAGCCGCGCCGATGGCCGAGCGAACCGACCCAGCGCCCAGACCCGTCTATCCACTTCCGGCACTACACGGGGCGCTCGTCGGACAGGCCCGGCCTCGCCAACGCGGCGTGGCTTGACGGGCACGTCGCGTCGGTGTCGCGCACGTTTACCTGGTCCAGCGGTGTGTACGGCCCGCCCCCTCACGACACGATGCTCGGCTGGCCGGGTGAGCACGACGATAACGCGCTCTTCGGCGGACGCTGACCGGCCCGCCAAGGATCATCCCGCATGGTCAACCGGTGCGTATGCCAGGAAGTGCCGTTCTGGGCGATCGCCGCGCTGGCGAAGCAGGGAAAGTCGTTCGACCAGATCCGCGAGGCCACCCACTGCTGCCAGGGTTGTGGCACGTGCGAGCCGTACGTGCGGAAGGTCATCGCGACCGGAGCAACGTCTCTACCGCTGCTCTCCCCTCAAGAGCAAGACGCGATCATGGCCGAGGCACGGAAGCCCGCGGAAACGGAGCGTCCCGCCGCTGCGCCCGAGGGACCTCGGCGGGAGGAATGAAAAACGCCCGGGAGCAGACCTCCCGGGCGTTCGTGGTCAATTCACGGCCTTCGAGGGCTCAGTTGGTCTGGCCTTCGCCCATCATCATGCCGGGCACCTGCACCTGCGGCATGCCCAGCGGCTCGCTCTTGGGAGCGCCGAGACGCTCGGCCTCGACGGCGGCCTCGGCGAGCATCTCCTCTTCGTCGACCTCCATCTCGATCGCCTCGCCGTGGCTGGCGACCTTCATCGCCTGGTACGGGCGGAAGCCGGTGCCCGCGGGGATCAGGTGACCCAGCAGCACGTTCTCCTTGAGGCCGACGAGGTTGTCGACCGCGCCGCGCAGGGCCGCCTCGGTGAGAACCTTGGTCGTCTCCTGGAACGAAGCGCCGGAGAGGAACGACTCGCTCTGCAGCGAAGCCTTGGTGACGCCCAGCAGCAGCGTGCGCCCGGTGGCCGGCTTGGCCTTCTTCACCTTGCAGCCGTCCTTACCGGCGGCCTCGGCACGCGCGTTGGCCTCGCGCACCTCGGTCTTGCTGACGAGCTGCCCGACTGGCAGGTCGGTGCCGCCGGCATCGACGACGCTCACCTTCTCGGCCGCTTCGTGGTTCTGGCGCTTGAACTCAACCTTGTCCACGACGTCGAACGGGAGCAGGTTCGTGTCACCGGGGTTCTCGATGCGGATCTTGCGGAGCATCTGCGAGAGGATGACCTCGATGTGCTTGTCGTTGATCGACACGCCCTGGGCGCGGTAAACGGCCTGGACCTCGTCGAGCATGTAAACGTACAGCGCTTCTTCACCCTTGATGCGCAGGATGTCCTTCGGATCGAGCGGGCCCTCGATCAGCGGGTCGCCGGCGGTCACGTAGTCGCCGGTGTGGACCAGCACGTGCTTGTCCTGCGGGACGTGGTGGTCCTTCTCGATGCCCGAATCGCTGACGACGCGGATGGTCATCTTGCCCTTGCGCTTGTCGCTGTGGATCTCGACGCGCCCGGTGATCTCGGCCATCGTTGCCGGGTCCTTGGGCTTGCGGGCCTCGAAGATCTCGGTCACGCGGGGCAGACCACCGACGATGTCCTGCGTACCTGACGCGCCGCGCGGCTGGCGGGCGAGCATCTGGCCAGACTCGATCTTCTGGCCGTCCTTCACCTCGATACGTGCCTTGGCGGGCAGGTAGTGGAAGTCCAGGATGCTGCCGTTGGCGTCCATGATCTGGATCTGCGGGTGCTTCTCACCCTTGTGCTCGATCACGACCAGGTCCTTGCCCTTTCCGCTCTTGCTGTCCTCTTCGCGCACCGTCTCACCGGGCTCGATGTCCATGTAGTGGACGATGCCCGACTTCTCGGCGAGGATCGGCGTGCGGTGCGGGTCCCAGCGGACCAGCTTGTCGCCGCGCTTCACCTCGGCGCCGTTCTTTGAGAGAATGAACGCGCCGTAGGGGACCTTGTACTTCTCGAGCTCGCGCCCCTTCGCGTCCATGACGGCGATCTCGCCGTTGCGCTTCAGGGCCACCATGACCTCGTGCCCGTCGTCGTCGGTCGTGGGCACCTCGCGGCACTCACGGATCTGAACGATGCCGCCGGTTGAGACCTTGATCTCGCTGTCGAGGACGGTGAGCGAGCCGATACCACCCGTGTGGAACGTTCGCATCGTCAGCTGGGTGCCCGGCTCGCCGATCGACTGGGCCGCGATGATGCCGACAGCCATGCCCGGCTCGACGGGCTTGCCCGTCGACATGTCCAGGCCGTAGTCGAGCACCGAGCAGCCGGTCTTGCTCTCGCTGGTGAGCGGCGAGCGGACCACGATCTCCTTCAGGCCCGTGTCCTCGATCCGCTTGGCTGTTGCGAGGGTGATGATCTCGTTCTCGCGGCACAGGACCTCGCCGGTGCGCGGGTCGGTGACATCGTTGCGGCTGACGCGCCCGACGATCTGATCGCGCAGCGCGACGTCGACCTGCTCACCCTTGTAGATGGCTCGCTTGGTGATGCCGCGCTTGCTGCCGCAGTCGTGCTCGGTGATGATCACCGACTGCGCGACGTCGCACAGCTTGCGCGTGAGGTAGCCGGCGTCGGCCGTCTTGAGCGCCGTGTCGGCCAGACCCTTGCGGGCGCCGTGGGTTGAGGAGAAGTACTCGAGGATCTTGAGGCCCTCGCGGAAGTTGGCGCGGATGGGCGTCTCGATGATCTCGCCGCTCGGCTTGGCCATCAGGCCGCGCATGCCGGCCAGCTGCATCAGCTGGCTCACGTTACCGCGGGCGCCCGAGTCGCTCATGAGGTAGACGGGGTTGAGGAACGGCTTGACACGCTTGTCGTCGATGGGGACCTCGTTGCCCTCGCTGTCGCGACGGTCGTTCTTGAGCGTGTTCTGCAGCGTCTTGGTGATCTGCTCGCGGCAGTGGGCCCAGATGTCGAGCATCTGGTTGTAACGCTCGCGGTCGGTGATGACGCCACGCTCGAAGTTCTTGACGACGCGGTCGACCTTCTTCTGAGCCTCGTCGAGGAGCTGCTGCTTCTCCTTGGGGATGCGCAGGTCGGTGATGCCGAACGACAGACCGGCGAGGGTCGACTGCTTGAAACCGATCTCCTTGAGACGGTCGAGGAAGTCGATCGTCGTCGCACGCCCGCACATGAGGTAGCAGTCGTCGATGACGCGAGCCGCGCCCTTCTTGCCAAGGGCGCAGTTGTAGAACGGCATGCGCTTGTCGAGGATCTCGCTGAAGAGGCAGCGCCCCGCCGTCGTGATGATGCGCCGCTTCTCGGGCATCTTCTTCACCGCGCCGCCCTGGTCGTCGACGATGTTCTCAAAGCCGTCGACGCGGACGATGATCCGGTCGTGCATGTGGACCTGCTTGTGGTCCAGGGCCAGCAGCGCGTCCTTGCGGTCCTTGAACACCTTCAGCTTGCTGTCTGGGACGTCGTCCGACTGCATGTACGTGACGTAGTACACGCCCATCACGATGTCCTGAGACGGCGAGATGATCGGCTTGCCGCTCGCGGGCGAGAAGATGTTGTGCGTGCTCATCATCAGCACGTGCGCCTCGGCCTGCGCCTCGACGCTCAGCGGGAGGTGCACAGCCATCTGGTCGCCGTCGAAGTCGGCGTTGAAGCCGGTGCAGACCAGCGGGTGCAGGCGGATGGCGTTGCCCTCAACGAGCACCGGCTCGAACGCCTGGATGCCCATTCGGTGCAGCGTCGGGGCGCGGTTCATCATCACCGGGTGCTGGTAGATGACCTCTTCGAGGATGTCCCACACCTCGGGGTCGCGACGCTCGAGCATGCGCTTGGCGCTCTTGATCGTGTCGGCCAGCCCGTGCTCCTTGAGCTTGCGGATGATGAACGGCTGGTAGAGCTCCAGCGCGATCTTCTTGGGGAGGCCGCACTGGTGCAGCTTCAGCTCCGGACCGACGACGATGACCGAGCGCGCGGAGTAGTCGACGCGCTTACCGAGCAGGTTCTCGCGGAAGCGGCCCTGCTTGCCCTTGATCATGTCGGTGATCGACTTGAGCGGGCGGTTGCTGCTGCCCAGGACCGGGCGGCGGCAGCGGTTGTTGTCGTACAGCGCGTCGACCGCCTGCTGCAGCATGCGCTTCTCGTTGCGGATGATGACCTCGGGGGCGTTGAGGTCCATCAGCTTCTTGAGCCGGTTGTTGCGGTTGATGATGCGCCGGTAGAGGTCGTTGAGGTCGCTGGTGGCGAAGTTACCGCTTTCCAGCAGCACCAGCGGGCGCAGGTCGGGCGGGATCACGGGGATCACGTCCTGCACCAGCCAGGTCGCGTCGTTCTCGCTGCCGCGCAGCTGCTCGACGATCTTGAGCCGCTTGGCGTAGTCCTTGATCTTCTGCTTGCTCTTGGTCTCACGCAGGGCGGCGCGGATCTCCTCGGCCGTCTTGTCCAGGTCCGTCCGCTCGATCAGCTCACGCACCGCCTCGGCGCCCATGAGCGCACGGAACGCCGAGCCGTACTTCTCCATCGCCGTGCGGAACTCGTCCTCCGTCAGCATCTGCTTGAACTTCAGCTCGGTGTCGCCCGGATCGACCACCACGTAGTCCTGGTAGTAGATCACCTTCTCCATGTCGCTGGTCTTCATCGCCAGCAGGTTGCCCAGGCGGCTCGGAACGGCCTTGAAGAACCAGATGTGCACGCTCGGGCAGGCGAGGTTGATGTGCCCGAAACGCTTGCGACGCACGCGGCTGTGGGTCACCTTTACGCCGCAACGCTCGCAGATGATGCCCTTGTACTTCGTGCCGCGGTACTTGCCGCACGCGCACTCGTAGTCACGCTCTGGCCCGAAGATCCGCTCGCAGAAGAGACCGTCCTTCTCGGGCCGGTAGGTGCGGTAGTTGATCGTCTCGGGCTTCTTCACCTCGCCATAGGACCACGAGCGGATGTCGTTGGGGCTCGCGAGCGAGACCTTCACCGCTGAGAAGTCATTGACACGGTCGTACACGGCTTCGGCCATGGGTTTGCTCCGCAAAGGGCGGCCCGCGTTTGGACAGGAGCGGGACGCGATTGTTCAGATCAGGGTTCGGTCAGGACGGGTTCAGGTTTAAAGACGACTCGGAAACGCAGCCGGCACTACAGCAGGCTGCCGGCGGCGGCGGCCTTCTTCTCAAGGCTGATGTTCAGCCCCAGGCCCTTCAACTCCGAGCAGAGCACGTCGAAGGCGACGGGCATGCCCGCCTCCAGGGTGTTGGTCCCCTTGACCATGCTCTCGTAGATCTTGGTGCGCCCCTCGACGTCGTCGGACTTGACGGTGAGGAGTTCCTGCAGGATGTACGCGGCGCCGTACGCCTCCAGCGCCCACACTTCCATCTCGCCGAAGCGCTGGCCGCCCGTGCGCGCCTTACCGCCCAGCGGCTGCTGGGTGATGAGGCTGTAAGGGCCGGTTGCGCGGGCGTGGATCTTGTCGTCGACAAGGTGGTGGAGCTTGAGCATGTACATGACGCCGACGGTCGTTCGCTGCGCGAACGGCTCGCCGGTGCGCCCGTCGAAGAGCTGGATCTTGCCGCCGCGCGGCATCTTGACCATGATCTCGCCGGCCTTGGGCCACTTGCCCTCGGCCTCGTATTTCTTGGCTTTCTCGGTCACCGCCTTGTTGGCCTCGTCCACCGCGGCGTGGATCTCTGTCTCGGTGCAGCCGTCGAACACGGGCGTCACGGCCTGGAAGCCGAGCACGCGGGCGGCCCAGCCCAGGTGCGTCTCGAGGATCTGACCGACGTTCATGCGGCTGGGAACGCCCAGCGGGTTGAGCAGTACGTCGACGGTGGTGCCGTCCTCCATGAAGGGCATGTCCTCTTCCGCGACGATGCGGGCGATGACTCCCTTGTTGCCGTGCCGGCCCGCCATCTTGTCACCGACGCTCAGCGTGCGCTTGGTGGCGATATAGACCTTGACCATCTCCAGCACGCCCGTGGGGAGCTCGTCGCCGCGCTTCATGTGCCCGACCTTGCGCTCCTTCTCCTTGCGCACCGCCTCGATGCGCGGCCAGAACTGCCGGTAGACCGCGTCGGCGCCCTCCTTGGCCTCCTTCGAGCCCTTCATCCACTTGTCGGTGAAGTTGGCGATCTGCTCCAGCAGAACCTCGGTGATGTCCGACGCGCCGACCTTCTGGCGGGTGGTCGGGTCGACCATCGGCGTGCCGAGGATGTCGTTGACCTGCGCAACCATCTGCTTGAAGATCGCGATGGCCTCGTTGTCCATCTTCGCGGTGTACTCGTCGAGCTGCTGCTTGAGCTGACGCTTCTGCTCCTCGGTCATGTGCATGCGCCGGCTGAACCGCTTGGCGCCGATCACGATGCCCTCGACGCCCGCGGGCACCTCGAGCGAGTCGTTCTTCACGTCCTCGCCGGCCCGCCCGAAGATCGCGTGCAGCAGCTTCTCTTCGGGCGTGAGCTCGGTCTTGCTCTTGGGGCTCACCTTGCCGACGAGGATGTCGCCGGGCCCGACGCGGGCGCCGAGCCGGATCACGCCGTTGTCGTCGAGGTTGCGGAGCATCTTCTCGCTGACGTTGGGGATGTCGCGGGTGAACTCCTCACGCCCCAGCTTGGTCTCGCGGACCTCGACCTCGTACGCGTCGATGTGGATCGACGTGAACATGTCCTCGCGGACGATCCGCTGGTTGATGACGATCGCGTCCTCGAAGTTGTACCCGTCGAAGGTGTTGAACGCCACCAGCGCGTTCTTGCCGATGGCCAGCTCACCGTTCTGCGTGCTCGCGCCGTCGGCGATCACGTCACCGGCCTTCACCTTCTGGCCGAGCTTGACGATCGGCTTCTGGTTCTGGCAGGTGCGCTCGTTGAGCCCGGCGAACTTCCGCAGGGCGTACTCGTCGCGGTTGTCGACGATGATCTTCTGCGCGTCCACGTGCGTCACCACGCCGTTGGCCTTGGCCTTCACGAGCATGGCGGAGTGCCGGCCGACCTCCTTCTCAAGACCGGTCGCGATGATCGGCGGATCGATCTTGACCAGCGGCACGGCCTGACGCTGCATGTTCGAGCCCATGAGCGCACGGTTGGCGTCGTCGTGCTCAAGGAACGGGATCAGCGCCGCCGACGTGCCGACGATCTGCCGCGGGGCGATGTCGAGGTAATCGACACGGTCGCTGGCGACCTCGGCCAGCTCGCCGTTGACGCGGGCGAGGATCGCCCCCGCCTGCAGCTTGCCGTCCTTCTCGATCGCGTCGGTCGGGGCGAGGATGCTCTTCATCTCCTCGTCGGCACGGAGCTGGACGACCTTGCCCGTCGCCTTGCCGTCCTTCACCACGCGGTAGGGCGTGCGGAGGAAGCCGTACTCGTCGATGCTGGAGTAGATGCCCAGCGAAGCGATGAGGCCGATGTTCGCACCTTCGGGCGTCTCGATCGGGCAGATGCGCCCGTAGTGGCTGATGTGCACGTCGCGGACCTCGAAGCCCGCACGCTTGCGGTTGAGACCACCTGGCCCGAGCGCCGAGAGCCGCCGCTCGTGCACCAGCGTGCTGAGCGGGTTGGTCTGGTCGACCACCTGCGACAGCTCGCTGCGCCCGAAGAAGAAGTCGATCGCGCTGCTGATGCTCTTGCTGTTGACCAGGTCGGCGATCTTGAGCGCCTCGGTCGGGTCCTTCACGCTCATGCGCTCCTGAACCGTGCGCTTGAGCTTGAGGAAGCCCTTGCGGAGCTCCTCGACCGCAAGCTCGTCGAGCGTGCGGAGACGGCGGTTGCCAAGGTGGTCGATGTCGTCGACCTGCGCGATGGGGAAGCCGCTCTCAGGATCGACCCGCTTGCTGCGGAGGTCGAGCAGGTACTGGATCACCCGCAGGAAGTCCTCTGCGCGGATGAACATCATGTCCTCGGGGGTCTTGAGGTCGAACTTGCGGTTGATGCGGAACCGACCGACGCGCCCCAGGCGGTAGCGGCTGTCGTCGAAAAACTTCTCGACAAACAGCGCCTTCGCCTTCTCGACCTGCGGCGGGTTGCCCGGGCGCAGCTTGCTGTAGATCTTCAGCAGCGCCTGCTCGTACTCGCTCTCGGCGAACTCGGCGAACTGCTCGAGCTTCTCCTCGGCGACCGTGTTGAGGATCAGCGTGTCGGCAGGGTTCTGGATCACCCGCACCGTCTTGAGCTTGCTGGACATGATCTTGGCCGCGTTGGCCTCGCCGATCTGGCGGCCGACGCCGACGAGCTCTTCGCCCGTCTCCTGGTCGATGATGCTCGCCGCCGCGTAGTGCTCGGGCTTGATCTGCTCGGCCTTCACCTCGCTGATCTCGTAGAAGAGGCTCAGCAGACGCTCGGTCGTGCTCACGCTCTCGTCCAGGCAGCGGAGGAAGGTGGTGGCCGCGAGCTTCGTGCTCTGGTCGATGCGCATCGCCAGAACGTCCTTCTTTGTCACCTCGAGCTCGATCCACGAGCCACGCTCGGGGATCACGCGCGCCGAGTGCAGCGGACGGTCGCCTTCAGCCGACACGATCGAGAAGTCAACACCGGGAGAGCGGTGGAGCTGGCTGACGATGACGCGCTCGGCACCGTTGACGATGAACTCACCGCCGCCGATCATCTTCGGGAACTCGCCCAGATAGATCTCTTCCTCAGCGACTTCCTGCTGACCCTCGCGACGCAGGCGGACGCCGACCTTGAACGGCAGGCCGTAGGTCAGGCGCAGTTCGCGGCACTCGTCGCTGGTATACCGGGGCTCTTCGAGGGCGTAGTGCAGGTACTCAAGGGCCATCGTCCCGTCGTAGCTCTCGATCGGGAACACTTCACGCATCAACGCCTCGAGTCCGACGGCGGGGTTGCGCTCGCCGGGGCCCTTGGTCAACTGCAGGAAGCGCTCGTACGCCTCGCTCTGGATGCGGGTCAGGTCGGGAACGGCCATGCCGTCGCCGCGCTTGGTGTACTCACGAACGGTGCGGGTCTCTGCCATAGGGAATGTGTCCTGATGAAGTGGACGTCTGGAGGGGTCTGTTGCTCGGTCGGACGGGGCAAAAATCGACATAGACCGCGCCAAGGCGGTCCGGCCGTCTCACAAAGGGTGCTGTTACCACTGGCTCATTGATCGCGCGAGCTGATGCCGAAACTTCTTCGCCCCCCGGACTCGCTGCCTTACAGCCTCTTCACCACGCCTGCAGTCCGGGATACAGGCGGGCAATCGAGGCGTCGCTTGAAGCCGCTGCGCAGCCGTCAGGCTGCGCAACGGAGGAATTCCAGTCTGATCCGCACCGGCTTGGGCCGGACGGACCTGTTCGATCAGTCGAGCGTGACCTGAGCGCCGACCGCCTCGAGCTTCTTCTTGAGCGCGTCAGCGTCCGCCTTCGAGAGCGACTCCTTGACCTTCTTGGGAGCGCCCTCGACCAGGTCCTTGGCTTCCTTCAAGCCCAGGCCGGTGGCCTCGCGCACAACCTTGATCACGTCGATCTTCTTCTCTCCCGCGGCCTTGAGGGTCACGTCGAAGCTGGTCTTCTCCTCGGCAGGAGCGGCAGCAGCGGCGGGGGCCGCGGCCATCATCACACCGCCGCCGGCGGCGGCCTCGATGCCGTAGGTTTCCTTGAGGTACTTGCCAAGCTCGACCGCATCCTTGAGGGAGAGGCCGGCCAACTTGTCACCGAGTTCGTTGATGCTGCTCATGAAATTCACTTTCGAAAACGAATCACCGCCGTGAGAGGGGACGGACCTTCCATCTCATTAACCCGCGGGGAGCCTCGGCAGATACCGAGAATCACCGCCCGGGCCAGTCACGGACACAGGGGGCGATTATTGACCGCCGTGACCCTTAGGACAAGTGCCTTGACACCCAAATCCTTGACAATGGCGATAGGTATAACCCCTTGTTTTCTATCTGCGCCCTCAACCTCCCTTGCGGCTCTCGTCTGAAGCCCAGAGAGATCCAGGAACCTCAACCGGGGCATTCCGCCACATCACCCGGATGACAGAACCGACCAGAGACTAAACAAGCCTGGAGCAGATCGGTATCAACTACCGACTATTCGCATTATCGCGGCGAGGATTCCTTCATCAATGGAAGAAACGTACGCCCAACTAGGGGGCAACTCCGTCCCTCCGGATGCCATCATGATCGATAAAGGCCTCGCAGCCGTCACCCCTCCTGAGAGGGTAGCCGATACCTGCTGTCATGGACGTCGGCCATTCGCTCCAACTGCCCTGACGAAATCCCACGATGCCCGATCGGCCCCAAAATCCAGATGCCACAACAAGCGAGGACCAGGTCCAGTCGCTTGCGCGTGCGCCTCGCCGAGCAGTGCTCAGAGCGGTTGCTTCCCCGCTTGCCGCGGCCGTTGGCGTGATCGTTGTTGGCCTCGCGTGGACGTGCTTCGGCGCTTGGCGTCTGCACGAGGCGAGCCGCTCGGCGGACTCCACGCGGTTCGAGAAGATGTCCGAGCGGACCCGGCTGGAGGCGGAGCGCCGGATTCACACGCTCGCCTACGGCCTGCGTGGAGCCCGCGGCGCATTCATTGTTGACGACGACGTGAATCGCGACGAGTTCGAGCGTTTCGTCAGATCGCTCGACGTTCGCCGCAACTACCCGGGGGTCGCCGGCTTTGGGTTTGTACAGCGGGTGCCGCGCGCACAACTCGATGGGTTTGTGGCCGAGCAGCGCGCCGTACTGGGTCCGGACTTTGCAGTGGTCAGCGACGGCAACAGGGACAACCTCTACGTCACGCGGCTGCTGGAACCAGCAAACCAGCCGGCGTCGGCCCTCGGGCGGGACCTCGGTGCCGACCCGGTCGCCAAAGAGGCGGCCGACCTCGCCGCTCTGAGCGGTGGAGCTGTTCTCTCCGGCCCGATTGCAACGTCCGTCGACTCACATACGGCGAACATCTGTCTCTATCTTCTGCCGGTGTACAAGAACGGAGCGGTTCCACAGAGCGAGGGCGACCGCCGCGGTGGATTGATCGGCTGGGTGACCGCGACGCTCGTGATTAATGAAACACTCGCCGGGCTTACCGATGCCGTGAACGGCTGGCTCAATGTCGACGTGTACGACGCGGGCATTCCTGCACCGGGCGGCCTGCTCTACAGCACGCGACCGGCTGGCGTGGGTGGCGGCGGAACCGGCGGCGATCCAACATTCGTCGAAGAGCGCACGGTGCACGTTGCGGGGAGAGACTGGACTGTCCGCACGGAAGCAGCGCCGGCCTTTGAACTGCAACGCTCGTCACGCTCCGCCGCGATCGCGCTGGTGGGCGGGAGCCTCGTCAGCGGTCTTCTGGGCTTTCTCGTCTGGCACCTGGGCAACGCGCGGGCGAGAGCCTCGGCCCTCGCCGAGGAAATGACGCGCGAGCTGCGCGGCAGCGAGCGGCGGTTCCGCGCGATCGCCGATGCGTCGCCGGCGATGATGTGGACCAGCGGCGCGGACGGCGCCTGCACCTACGCGAACAAGGGCTGGAGAGAATTCACCGGGGCGGCCATGGCGGAGTGTCTGGGGCCGGGATGGTCCACTTTCGTGCACGCCGATGATCAAGACCGCGCAACGCGGGAGTTCATGAGGGCGATCGCTCGGCGCGAGACGATCGGCCTGGACCTGCGGCTGCGCAGGCACGACGGCACCTTCCGCTGGTGCAGGTTTCACGCGGCACCGAACCAGAGCGACGACGGAGCGTTCCACGGACTCGTCGCGGTGATTTTCGACATCAATGATCAGCACGAAGACGCGGAGGAGCGTCTGCACCGCATGCAGGTGCAAGACGAGATGAGCGCCGTGGCCCGCGTCGGCGGGTGGGAATATGACCCGCGTTCTGGAAAGTTGGCCTGGTCAACGCAGATGTACGAGATCTTCGAGCTCCCCCGCGGATGCTCGCTGGAACTAGGGGCGGCACTATCGCACTTTTCAAGCGAGGGTGCCGCTCAGATCACCACGCTTCTCGACCGGGCGGCCAAGAACGGCGAGGCGTTCGAGTTCACCCTTCCATTCGTCACGGCGAAAGGTCGCCACCTGTGGGTGCGTGGCTGCGGGAAGCCCGACCGCAGGCCCGACGGGAGCGTGAGGCTGTACGGCGCGATGCAGGACGTGACCGAGTCGCGTCTGGTCGAAGAGTCGCTCCGCTTCGAGCGTCAGCGTCTGAGTCTGTTCGTTGAGCACGCCCCGGCCGCGATCGCCATGTTCGACCGGGAGATGAGGTACATCGCGGTAAGCCGCCGGTGGATCGCCGACTACGGGCTCGAGGGGCGCGAGGTCATCGGTCGCACGCACTACGAGGTGTTCCCGAACATCCCCGACCACTGGAAGCGAGTGCACCAACGCTGCCTTGCCGGCGCTGTAGAGAGGAATACCGACGATGTCTGGCGCCCCGAGGGGTGGGCCCACGACCAGTACCTGCGCTGGGAGGTCCGCCCATGGACGCTCGCCGACGGCACCATCGGCGGGATCATGATGTTCACGGCCGACACGACGGTTGAGAAAGCCCGTGAGGTGGAACTGGCCCGGATGTGCCACGCAGCGGAGTCAGCCAGCCGCGCAAAGAGCGAGTTCCTGGCGAACATGAGCCACGAGATCCGCACGCCGCTCACGGCCATTTTGGGCTACGCTGATCTGCTGCGTGAAGACGGCGACATCGCCAAAGCGCCCGAGAGCCGGATCGCGACGATCGACACCATCCGCAACGCCGGGCAGCACCTGATCTCGGTGATCAACAACATCCTCGACCTGTCGAAGATCGAGGCCGACAAGCTCGACGTTGAGCGGCGAGAAACGGCGCTGATCGATGTCCTCGCCGATGCCCAGTCTCAGCACGCCTGCGCCAAGGCCGGCGTCGCGGTGCGCGTGGTTCCGGCCACGCCCTACCCCGAGCGGATCGTGTGCGAGCCCGCGTTCCTTCGCCGCATCATCACTCAGCTTGTCGCCAACGCCGTCAAGTTCACAGACTGCGGCAGCGTCACGATCCGGCCCTCTGTCGTGGCGAGCTTTTCGGGGCCGTGCCTGCGCATCGACGTTGAAGACACCGGCACCGGCATGACGCCGCAGGATGCTGAGAAGCTGTTCCAGCCGTTCTCCCAGGTCGACTCGGGCATGAGCCGCCGCTTCGGCGGTACCGGCCTGGGGCTGCTGGTCAGCAAGAAACTGGCCGTGCTGATGGGCGGTGACGTCGTGCTCCTTCGCACTGCGCCGGGCCGGGGCTCAGCCTTCCGGCTCGAACTCCCGCTTGAGGCTGCCGCCGGCAGCGCGATGAGCAGTGCGGCGATCCCCGCCGACGCTGCGCCAACGCCCAGCGCGCAGGGCGCTGCTCTGTGCGGCCGCGTCCTGCTGGCGGAGGACGGCCCCGACAATCAGCGGCTGATCAAGCTCCACCTGACCAAGGCGGGAGCAACGGTTGACATCGCCGAGAACGGCGTCGAAGCGCTGGCGATGATCGCCACCGCCGACGCCCAGGGCAAGCCCTACGCACTGCTTGTCTCCGACATGCAGATGCCGGAGATGGACGGCTACACGCTTGCGCAGACGCTCCGCAACCGCGGCTCCACGCTGCCGATCATCGCCGTCACCGCGCACGCGCTCGCGGAGGACAAGGACAAGTGTCTCGCCGCAGGGTGCGACGACTACGACTCCAAGCCGATCGATCGCGCTCGCCTGATCGCCACATGCACCCGCTGGATCGGGAAGCGCAGCACCGCGGCCCGCGCTCACAACGCCGCGTAGCGAGCGAGCGTTCCGGCCCCGCGCCCCGCAGCGGGTCAGCCGTGCCGCGAGACAACGTAGAGCCCGCCCAGGCAAAGGCCAGTGAGCAGCCAGGTCACAAGCAGCGACGCGATGAAGTAGGGCGCAACGCAAAGCACCAGGCCGGCCGCGATCGGCGCGGGGCTCATCGCTTTCTTGCCGTACATCAGCAGCCCCATGCCGATCAGGCCGATCAGCAGACCGCTGGCGATCGCCCAAGGGTTGTCAAGGTTCATGCGTCAGCTCCTACACGGCGGTCACGCCGCTCGGTGAGATACTTCGGCGTTTGGCGCCGGCGACGCGCGTCAATCGGTGACGCCCGCGACGGCCCGCATCGCACGCGCGGCAGATAACCACAGAGCCCGGCACCGCCGCGTCGAGCCCGATCAGCACCCGCGGAAGAACTCGTCGATGAACACAATGAAGTCGTTGTTGTCGAAGAGACCGTCCGGCCCGAACGCTCCGCCCTGCCTTCCAAGGTCCGCGTTGGACCGGCTGCTGAAGAAGTCATCGATGAAGACGACGAAATCGTTGTTGTCCAGTTGCCCGTCCTGGCCCGGCTGCCCGCCCTGGGTACCGACATCGGCGGCAGCGACGTAAACCGCTGCTGGCCTGCTCCACACAGACCCGCACGTGTTGGTCGCAACGCAGGCAAACTGCACCCGCCCGAGCAGACGTTCGCTGTTGGCCCAGCCACCTTCCTGGACGTCCGTAATCTCCAACTGCTGCGCTGCACGCGTGGCCGCGCCGAACGACGCCACACCGTCGGCATTGGTCCCGCCGACAACCTCGTGCCACTCCGGCTGGTCAACACGGCGCCATTGCCAGTGATAGGTGATCGCGCCCGAGCCGATCGCCGCCGCGGAGAAGGTTGCTGTGCCGCCCGGGCAGCAAGATACAGACTGCGGGTGCGCCGACAGCGCCAGGCAAGGGCTCAGCAGCAGCGAAACGCCCCCCACGTTGTCGTTGCAGACGATCCCGCTACCGACGCGGAAGTGGTAAACCGTCGCCGAGCCGACCGTGATCCTTATGGGATTGGCCGCGGCCAAGGCGTGCTCTGGCGTGCGGAAGAACGGGTAACCGTTGGAGTTCACGCCGTAGATCCAGCCGGCCGGGTCACCGTCGAAGTAGTAGGCGTAGTCGCAGAGCCAGCCCTCGTAACAGCCCTGTCCCTCGGGAGAGCAGTTGTTACTGACTCGACCCTGGAACGGATTGAAGGCTGTGTAGAGGCCGCCTCCGGATGGGCCGACGGGGGCGATGTCGTAGATCCCTGGAGACATCGGGATGTTGAGCCATTGGCCGCTCGATGAGCAATAGACCGAAGCGCTCAGGTTGATGACGGTCTGCCCTGTGGCTTGGGGGGCGAGCATCATCGCTACGGCAAGCATCGCGCGAGCCGAACCGAGCGTGCATGCCGAGAGCGAAGCGGTGGTGTGTCTGCGCATGGGCGGGATCCCGACAGCCGGACCTGACACTGCAAACATACCTGCGCAGCCTGATCTTGCAAGGTGGCCTGCCGGCCCGAGAACAAGGGAGTGTCCGCGGGGAGGGGGAGGAAAGG
>CAYOGE010000025.1:0-48506 GCA_964403525.1 uncultured Phycisphaeraceae bacterium
GGGGCTGGCCGCGGACGGCGCGCGGCACGGACGATCAGCACGAGCGCGGGGACGGCCAGCCAGAGCGCGGCAGCGCCCCACATCAGCTCGCGGTAGTGGGCCCGCCAGTTCATCCACGAGCCAGCGGAGCCGTAGAGGTCGACACCGTGGTTGGCGGGGAGGGTGGAGACGACGTTGATCGTGATCGGGGCGAGGTCTGTGAGCGGCGCGCCGTCTTCGCGCTCCAGGTAGTCGCGCAGGTCGAACGTGCCGGCGACGGCGCCGATGAACTCGATGCGCTGGCGGGCGGCGGTCTGGCCGGGGGGGATGCGGACAAGCACGGACGACTTGGGTGTGAGGTCGGCGCGGGCGCGCAGGCGGGGGGCGTAGTCAACTTCAACCTGTGCGGCGAGGCCGCGCACGGCCCGGGGGGGCTCAACTTGGGCGGGCTCGGCGTGGGCGCACGAGACGCAAGCAGAGAGCGTGATGGCTAGGGCGGCGGCGTTCATCCGCGACCCCTTGTAAGCCCGCCGCGGCTGGAGAGGAAGTGGCGCAGCGGCGGGACGAAGGGTCGGTCGGTGCGGAGGCGGAGGTAGTCAACGCCCGAGCGGATCAGCTCGGCCTTGAGGGTGTCGGCTGCGGTCCAGCGGGTGGCGGAGTGGATGAGCGTGTGGGCGCCGGTCTCTGCCTCGCGTGCGCGGATGAAGCCGGCGCGGAGGGCGCCCTCTTCGGCGGGGTCTTGCAGGTGGATGGCGATGCAGTCGTGGGCCTGTGCAGCGCGGCGGAGGGCCGAGAGGGCTGCGGGGTCGTGCATGTCGCTGACGACGACGATGACGCTGGCGCGTTCGATCCGTGCGACCAGGGCGCGGAGCCGTTCGCCCAGGCGGGTGGGCTCGCCGAACCGGCCCGCGCGCAGCGGCTCGATGACGCGCCAGAGGTCGTTGCGGAGGAGGCTGGGCTCGACGCGGGTCTCGCGGTCACCGCCGCCGACGACGGCGACCGGGCTCATGCGGCGCTGGCCGATCATGCCGACGGCGGAGGCGATCCAGACGGCGAGGTCGTGCTTGCTCAGCTCGGTTGAAGAGACGGACATGGAGCCGGAGGTGTCGACGACGACGTAGATGCACGTGCGTTTGAGGGCCTCATAGAGCTTGACGAAGGGCTTGCCCGTTCGCGCGGTGAGGCGCCAGTTGAGCGAGCGGACGGAGTCGCCCGGTTCGTAGGGGCGGGAGCCGGCGTACTCGAGCCCGCCGCCGATGAAGAGCGAGTTGTCGGAACCGAAGGCGAGCTCTTCGGCGAGGCGGCGCACGACCAGCTCGAAGTCGCCGCGCGCGAGCTCATCGGGCTTCTTGCGGAGACCGTGTTGTGCGGTGGCGGTCGCCAAGGGTGGGTCCGTGGAGTTGTTGCCGGCTGTGCCGGCGAGCGGGGGGGGGGGGGGGGAAGGAGGCGTGCGATCAGGTGAGCGACTTGAGGATCGCCGCGAGCACATCGGCCGCCTTGCGTCCTTCGGCGAGGGCCTCGTAGGTGAGGCGGACGCGGTGGAGGATGACATCCTCGGCGAGGGCGAAGAGGTCTTCGGGGATGACGTACTCGCGCCCGTGGATGTAGGCGCGGGCGCGCGAGGCGTTGGCGAGGGCGAGGGCCGCGCGCGGGCTGCAGCCGAGCTCAAGGTCCGGGTGCTTGCGGGTGAGGTTGACCAGCTCGACACAGTCGCGGATGAAGACGTCGCTCACGTGCACGGCCTGCACGGCGGCCATGGCCTCGGAGAGTTGCCTGACGCTCATGCGCTGTGAGCCGTCGATGGCGTCGAACGCCGACATGGGCACCGCGCCTTCGCCCTGGCGCTTGAGGCGCAGGTTCAGGCTGCGGCGGACGACTTCGGCCTCCTGCGTGGGGGTGGGGTACGTCAGGCGGTGGCGGAGCATGAAGCGGTCGAGCTGGGCCTCGGGGAGTTCGAACGTGCCGGCCTGCTCGATGGGGTTCTGTGTGGCGATGACCAGGAAGGGGGCGGGGAGGTCGTGGGTGGTGTCGCCGATCGAGACGCGCCGCTCCTGCATGGCCTCGAGCAGGGCCGACTGCACCTTGGGCGAGGCGCGGTTGATCTCGTCTGCCAGCAGCAGGTTGGTGAAGATCGGGCCCTTGTGGATGCGGAACTCGCTGGTGCGCTGCTCGAGGATCTCAGCGCCGACGATGTCTGACGGCAGCAGGTCGATGGTGAACTGCACGCGGTGGAACTGCAGGTCGATGGCCTTGGCCACCGCCTGCACCATCAGCGTCTTGGCGATGCCGGGGACACCCTCAAGCAGCAGGTGGCCGCCGGTGAGCAGGGCGATCAGCACGCGCTCGACCACCACCTCCTGCCCGACGACGGTCTGGGCGACCTGCGTGCGGACGGTGTCGGCGAAGGGGCACTTGCCGGGCATCCACACCGGGGGCGTCTGGTGGCTCTTGTCGGTGGCGGTGCCGTTGGCACCCACGCTTGTTGAGGCGGTGGTCGTCACGTCTATGCCTTTCGTGCGCGGGCGGCCGCGCGGGTTGATTCAGTTGGTCTTTTCGCCGCCGGCGGGCTCGTCGCCCGATGGCATCGCGCCGCCCGCCGCCTCACCGAGCAGCTTCTCGACCACGGCCTTGACCTTGTCCGCACGCACGCCCGCCGCGCGCACCTTTCCGCTGCGGTCGACGATGATGGTCGCGGGGAAGTACTCCACGCCGTAGGCGGCGGAGGTGGCGTTGACGCGGGCCGGGCCGGAGGTTGACCCCTTGGGCGCTGGGCGCGTTTCGACGGTGTCCTGCATGATCGGCAGGGTGAGCTTCTTCGCCTTTGCGTAGGCCTGCATCTTCGTCCACGCGTCGCCGATGCGGTTGTCGCAGACGCCCATGAACGTCACACCCTGGGTGGCGAACTCCTTCTCCACCGGCGCCAGCTTCTCGAACTCCTTCATCGAGACCGACAGCGACGGGGAGACGAACGTCAGCACCGTGATGCTGCCGCCGGCGAGCTTGGTGCCGCCGGCGGGGGCGTTGCCGATCCATGACTCGGGGTGGAGGTCGGGGGCGCGCTTCCCCTCGATCTCGCGCAGCCCCAGCGGGCGCGTGGCGCCGCCGAGGTAGAACTCCGCGGCGAACTCGCCCGACCCGGCGCTGGCTGCCTTTCCACCCGCAGCGCCGCCGGGCGCCTGCTCGGCCAGGAGCACCTTGACAACATCCTCGACCTTGTCGGGCGTGAGCCCGGCAGCGCGGACGGTGCCCGTGCGGTCAATGGCGATGTAGGTGGGCCAGAACTGCAGGCCGTAGGCCTTGGTCGAAGCGCCGCCGGACTTGTCGAGCCCGACGGGGTAGTTGATCCCCTTGGACTTGACGACGTTGTCGGCCTTGTCCCAGCCGCTGTTGGAGTCGTGCACGCCGATGAAGACGAGCCCCTGGCCGCCGTACTTCTTCACCATCTCAACGTTGTGAGGGATCGACGCCATGCACGGCCCGCACCAGGTGGCCCAGAAGTCAACGACGATCACCTTGCCCTTGCTGCCGGCGATGGTCGTCTCAGCGCCGATCCACTTGTCGATCGACAGCGCCGCGGCGGGCTTGCCCTCGAGGGCCTTGAGCGAGTCGTAGCGCTGGCCGTTGTTGAGGAAGTACCACTCGTCGGGGAAGGACTTTCCGCCCGCCTGGGCGAGCGCTGCGGAGGTGGTGAGCAGCCCCATCGCGACGGCCAGGGTGCTTGCCAGGAAACGCGTTGTGCCGATGCGCATGAACACTCCTCGAAGCTCTTGTGTCCCAGTGAGAAGGGCAGTGTACCGGATCGGTCTGCTGTGTGTGGGTGGGAAGTTGGGGCCGTTCGCTAGGTAGGCCCTGCGGTTTGGCCCCTTAGGGGGGTGATGGTGCGGGTGGTGCTGCCGAGGGGAGGCGAAGCAGATTTGTTGATAACGTGGGGGCGGAGGCGCTTCCGGTAGCAAGGAGCACAGGTGCCCCCACGTGAGGGGGCACAGGCGGGCGCAATGCCCCCTAACCCCGCCGGCGCAAGGCTCCGAAGCCACACGCGCAACAGCCCGCGCACGCGCGGGGTTATCGCCCCCCTCACGGCGTCACAGGTGGTAGACCTTGCCCGATCGTCACAGAGAACAGTTCTCCTCATCAAGCGAGGAGCTCCCTTGATGAGGAGAGGAGCTCGGGCGATGAGGAGCAGACCTCGGGCGATGAGGCGAGGAGCGCGGGCGATGGAGTCGGGAGCGCGGTCATCGAGCGGAGAAGAAGCCCGGCGCGCCTTGACTTCCCCACCCCTCGAACACGGCCAAGCCGAACACGGCTTGACCTTGCCACCCGCCGATCCGGCCCCGGCGGGGGGGGACCGGCCACCCGCCATACCACGAAGAGCCGGGCCACGCTCCCTGGAATCACGATCTCCATCCTTATGGCCGGTAGACGCCATGCCAGGACCCAGGTCCGAGGAGAAGGCCGCCGATCACGATCAGAGCGATCCCCAACCCGATGGCGATGCGCAGCGCAATCACCTGCATCCTCGATGGCGCCGGCTTCGGTCGGTAGTAATTACTCCTCCGCAGAAACGGCATGGAAGAAGGGTAGGGCGGACCGGCGCCCCCTCCGCTCCATTACGTGGGGGCACCTGTGTGTACTGATGCCGGAGGCGCAAAGGCCCCCACGTTTTCAGAGAAGCATCTTCATCTGACCGCCGCAAGGACGAGGATGCAGAGCGATGCTCTTGACAGGTCAATTTCCGGCGTTCATGCGCTCCGCTCCTGAACGCACGGTTCCGCACTCAGGGCACACCCCGCCCGCATCCCGGTTCAACCCGGCGAGGTTGTAGCCGCAGGTGGGGCAGTGGCCCTCCAGCGCCCGCCGCCGAGCCCGACGGCCCGACCAGACCGCGAGGCCGCCGGTGGTACAGAGCAGGAGGGGGAGGGGCCAGAGCATGAACTCTACTGCTGTGATCGTCCCGCGCTGCGCTCGGTCGCGTCTGAAGGCCACAATCTCACCATTCCAAGTCGGTTCGTCCGCCAACACTCGCCAATCGAGACCTCGGTACTTCTTGGGCAACAGCGTCAGGCTTCGCTCTGCGTTGACTGGCAATCCGCCCGATGAGATCGATGCTCTCCCCTTCGCCAAACTCAGCGATGACTCGCCGGTGTAGTAGCTGAGCCACCACCACCCGCTCGCCACCCACAGCGCCGCCACAAGCAGGCCGAGGGTGAGCAGCATCCACCCGGCCGCGCGGCGTTTGCGTCCAGCGCGGCTTCGCTTGGCGCTCGGGTTGGGGAGAGGGCCGGGCATGGGGGGCGGAGGCAGTCTAACAGAAGTCGAGGGCGTGGCCGGGCGGCGCTTCGGCCCCAGCGGGGCCGCGGGGTGTAGCCACGGGTGGAGCGAAGTCCGAAGGACGAGCGCAACCCGTGGAAGCGGAGTGAGGATCCGGACTGCCCCGGCGGGGCAGAGGAGTGATCGGCCAATCGTGCCCGCAAGTCCTCCGCCCCTTCCGGGGCGATCGCGCGAGGAGCGAACAATCCACGGGTTCCGCGGCTTCAGAGCGGGCCGCTGCACCGGGGGGGCGTGGCTACATTCCGCGCGCCCCGTAGGGGCTCAAGGGTTCGCTGTCGCGTGCAGTGAGGCGAGGATGGCGTCGACGTTTTTCTTGGCATCACCAAACAGCATCATGGTGTTGTCGCGGTAGAACAGGGGGTTCTCGACGCCCGCGTAGCCGCTGGCCATGCCGCGCTTCATGACGATGACGTTCTTGGCCTTCCACACGTGCAGCACGGGCATGCCGGCAATGGGGCTGGCGGGGTCGTCCATGGCGCTGGGGTTGACGATGTCGTTGGCGCCGATGACCAGCACGGTGTCGACCTCGTGGAGCGTGTGGTTGATCTCTTCCATCTCCAGCACGATGTCGTAGGGCACATCGGCCTCGGCCAGGAGCACGTTCATGTGCCCGGGGAGGCGGCCGGCGACTGGGTGGATGGCGAACTTCACATCCACGCCGGCGTTGCGGAGGATCGACGTCACGCTCGCCAGCGGGTGCTGCGCCTGAGCCACCGCCATGCCGTAGCCGGGGACGATCACCACCTTGCGGCCGTGGCGGAGCAGGTCGGCGGTCTTGTCGGCGGTGATGGAGCGGACCTCGCCCGCCGGTGCGCCGCCCGCTGAGGATGGCGCTGCGCCCTCGGCGGTGCCGAAGCCGCCGAAGATGACGTTGACGATCGAGCGGTTCATGCCGCGGCACATGACCACGCTGAGGATGGCGCCGCTGCTGCCCACCAGCGCGCCGGTGATGATCAGCAGGTCGTTGCTGAGCATGAAGCCGGCGGCGGCGGCGGCCCAGCCGGAGTAGCTGTTGAGCATCGAGACGACCACGGGCATGTCGGCTCCGCCGATGGCCATCACCAGGTGGGCGCCCAGCACGGCGGTGATGGCGGCGGCGATCAGCAGCGCCCAGAGCCCCTCGGTGCCGGGTGCGACCTGGAAGCGGTAGGCGAGCCAGAGGGTGACCAGCACCATCGCGAGGTTGATCAGGTGGCGGCCCGGGAGCATCAGCGGCTTGCCGGAGAGGTTCCCCTGCAGCTTGAGGTAGGCGATGACCGAGCCGGTGAAGGTGATGCTGCCGATGCAGACGCCGATGAAGATCTCCGCCGAGTGCATCGCGGCCTCGCCGGTGGTCATGGGCTCGTGGGTGCCGAGGTAGGTGGCGAAGCCGACCAGCACGGCCGCGAGCCCGACGAAGCTGTGGAGCACCGCGACCAGCTGCGGCATGGAGGTCATCTGCACGCGCCGGGCCAGCAGTGCGCCGATCGCCGAGCCGGCGACGAGCGCGACGGTGAGCACGATGCCGCTGAGGGCGCCAAAGTCGGGGTGGGCGGCGGCGAGTGCGACGGTTGCGCACAGGGCAAGGACCATGCCCACGATGCCGTAGATATTGCCGCGCCGGGCGGAGGCCTGGTTTGAGAGGCCCCCCAGGCTCATGATAAAGAGCACGCCGGAGACGACGTAGGCGATGGTGATGAGGCTCTGGGTCTGCGTGTCTGTCATTGGAGTTTGTTGCCGCCGGGCGGGGGGACGTTTGGAGCGCTTGAAAGTGGACTAGCGCCGGAACATGGCGAGCATGCGCTGAGTGACGAGGAAGCCGCCGGCGATGTTGACCGACGCGATGAAGACGGCGACCGCGCCGAGGATGATGGTGGCCGAGAGGGTCTTGCCGGCGAGCTGTAGCATGCCGCCGATGAGGATGATGCCGCTGATGGCGTTGGTCACACTCATCAGCGGTGTGTGCAGGGCGGGCTTGACGTTCCAGACCACCTGCCAGCCGACGAAGCAGGCGAGCACAAAGACGGTGAAGTGCCCAAGGAACGCAGGAGGCGCGATCAGGCCCAGGCCGATCAGCGCCACGCCGGTGAGGGCGAGCCAGCCCATCTGCCCAACCTGGGCCTTCTGCGCGGCGGGCTTGGCGGCTGGCGCAGCGGGCGCACTGGCGGTCTCGGGTGCGATGCCCGGCTCGGGTGGGGGCGGGGCGACCGGCTGCGGCGCGGGGGGCGGCGGCCAGGTGATCGCGCCGTCATGGAGCACCAGCGCGCCGCGGATGACGGTGTTGGCGAGGTCGATGTTGAGCCTGCCGTCGGTGCACGCCTCGGTCAGGAGCGCGGCGGCGGTTGCGCTGTAGAGCTGGCTCGCCTGGCTGGCCATGCGGCTGGGGAGGTCGGTGTAGCCGATGATCGTGACGCCCTTGTGAACCACGACCTGGCCGGGCACCGTGAGGGCGCAGTTGCCGCCCTGCTCGGCGGCAAGGTCGACGATGACCGAGCCGGGGCTCATGCTCTCAACCATGCCGGCAGTGATGAGCTTGGGGGCGGGCTTGCCGGGGATGAGCGCGGTGGTGACGATGATGTCAACCTCCATCGCCTGTGCGGCGAAGAGGGCCATCTCGGCCTCGATGAACTTGTCGCTCATCACCTTGGCGTAACCGCCGGTCCCTTCGCCCTCTTCGTGCACGCCGACCTCGAGGAACTCGGCGCCCATGCTCTTGACCTGGTCCTTGGTCGCGGGTCGCGGGTCGAAGGCGCGAACGATGGCCCCAAGCGAGCGGGCGGCGCCGATGGAGGCAAGCCCGGCGACGCCGGCGCCGATGACCAGGACCTTGGCGGGTGGGATCTTGCCCGCGGCGGTGATCTGGCCGGAGAAGAAGCGCGGGAAGTGGTTGGCCGCTTCGATCACCGCGCGGTAGCCGGCGAGGTTGGCCATGGCGCTGAGGGCGTCCATGCTCTGCGCCCGGGTGATGCGCGGCACGCAGTCCATCGCCAGCACGGTGGCTTTGCGCTCGTTGAGGCGGTCGAGGAGCGCGCGGTTCTGGGCGGGCCAGACGAAGCAGATCAGGCAGCCGCGCTCGGGCATGAGCGTGGCCTCGTGCACGGCCAGGCCGGGGTGCTCTTCGGGCGGGCGCACCTTTAGCACGACGTCGGCCCCGGCCCAGAGCTTGCGCACATCATCGATCACCTCGGCGCCGGCCTCGGCGTAGGCGGCGTCGGAGAAGGACGTGTCGGCCCCCAGTCCGCTCTGCACGGAGACCTTGTGCCCCTGCTGGCAGAGCTTCATGACCGTCTGAGGTGTGGCGGCAGCGCGGCGCTCGCCGGGGTGCACCTCGCGCGGGATGGCGATGCGGAGCGGGTTGGCGGGAGTGGTTGAAGGGGTGGGCATGGGCGTGGCCGAGTCTACACGGTCTGCGCAGGCGCCGTCAGGCGAGGCCGAGCAGGCGGATGGCGGTCGGCGGGTCGATGCCGCGGAGTTCGACGGTTTTCTCCGGGCGGGTGTGTCCGCTGATGATCGAAGCGTCGCGAGCGTGCAGGCCGCAGGCCTGGGCGAGGAGCGCCTCGATCGCCTTGTTGGCGCGGCCGTCCTCGGGCGGCGCGGCGATGCGCACCTTCAGGCGGTCACCCAGCGCGCCGGCGATGGCGTCACGGCTGGACCCGGGAACGGCCTTGACGGCGACCCGCACCGTGGGCGCTGCCCCCGGGCTGGTCGCTACAGGCTGCACGATCGGGGTCATCTTGACGGGTCTTTTTCGGATTCGGCTGTTTGGAAGCTGGCAGGGGCGTGGAGTTCGAAGTAGATTATCAGCGTGCGGCCCACGTTCCAAACAGCGTTGATGCTGGCGGCGCTCGCCGGCGCGGGCGTTGCCCACGCCCAGGACTACTCCCTGCAAGCGCGCCAGGTGCTGGTTGTGTACGACGACCGCATCCCCGACAGCCTGCTGGTGGCCGAGCACTACGCGGGCTCTGCCAAGGTGCCCGGGGGGGTGGGGAACAAGGTGGGTGCACGCCCGGGCGTGCAGGTTGTCAACCTCGACTTCACCGGGGCGCCGGTCGCCATCCAGCCCGACGTGACGTACGCGCAGTTCAAGGCGTCGTTCCGCACGCCGCTGCGCACGTGGCTCAACGCCAACGACCCGCTGGGGCGCATCCGGTGCATCGTGCTGACCAAGGGGATCGCCCACCGCGTGCAGGACACCGACAACCCGACCGTTGGCGACGACCCGCTCAACAACGTCAACGAGCTGAACGCCGGAGACCTCACCTGCGCGAGCGTCGACAGCGAGCTGGCGCTGCTGCAGTTGAACCTGGACAACCTGGAGAACGGCAACCGCGGCGACAGCTTCGCCGACGGCATGATCGTCAACCCTTACCACAACCAGACGCTGCCAGTCTGCGCGTGGCCTTCGCGTCAGCGGCGCAACACGCGCCTGTTCGACTGGGTGCTCACGTCGAGCTTCGGCACGGGCGTGATCTGCCGCTCGCGGACGGTGCCCTCGGTGCAGGTGCTCACGCCCGGTGACATGTACCTGGTGTGCAGGCTCGACGGGAACACGCTGCCCGACGTGTTCGCCATGATCGACCGCGCCCAACAGAACACCGTGAACGTTGACACCGCGGTGGTGATCCTCGACGAGAGCAACTCCAACGGCATCGCCGACGCGAACCCCAACGCCGAGCTCGACAACGACGACTTCAACGACGGGGCGACGTCGTTCCTGCGGATCGGCGACGACGACGAGCGCACGCGGGACCAGTTCATCGCCGACGGCCGCTTCCTTGCGACGAACATCCGCTACGACAAGAACAACTCGCCGAACGGGTTCATGGTCGGGCCGCGCATCGACTTTGGCGGGGGCATCGTGGTGAGCGGCCCGGTGGTGCTGGTGGGGACCGACGGCAGCAACAGCGCGGGGACCGAGCCGGGCAACGCGGGGCACGACCTTCCGCTGAGCATCAACTGGGGCCCGATGGGGTGCTACACGAGCATCGAGAGCTACAACGCGCGGCAATTCCAGGGCCTGGCGCCGCTGTTCAACCAGTCGCAGATCGCCGATGCGCTGAGCATCGCCGGCGGCGCGACGTTCGCCATCGGCAACGTCTACGAGCCGTACGCCGCGACCGTGCCGGACGTTGAGGTGATCGCTCGCAACTTCTACCGCGGGCGGCTGAGCTGGGCTGAGGCGGCGTGGAGCGCGATCCCCGCGTTGAGTTGGCAGCAGGTGGCTGTCGGCGATCCGCTCGCACGCGTGGTGCTCTCGTGCCAGGACATCGACGGCGACGGGGTGTGGACCATCGACGACCTCTACGCGTGGGAGGCGGCCGGGGTAACGGCGCGCCCGCGCGACGTGAACCGTTCGGGCGCGGCCGACGACGCCGACCGGCGGCTGGTGGACCCCTCGCCGCGCCCGATGGACCACGTCGACATGGCCGGCTCGCAACGCTGAACCGCGGCCTGGCTCTTTGCCGCGGCCGTTGCGTAGCATCGCCCCACTATGCGGATTCTTCTTTGCAACGACGACGGCGTGACGGCACAGGGGATCGTGGCGCTGTACGACGCCCTGACCGACGCCTCGAGCCGCCTTGGTGGGCCGCTCGGGGAGGTCTTCGTGGTTGCGCCGCTCACGGTGCAGAGTGCAACGGGGCACGGCGTGACGTTCCGCGAGCCGCTGATGGTCGCGCCGAGCGACGTGAACGACCGGATGTCGGCCGTCGCCGTTGACGGCCGCCCGGCCGATTGCGTGAAGCTCGCCCTCGCGGAGCTGTGGCCGGCGCGGTTCGGTGCCGGCACGCGCCCGGACCTTGTCGTCAGCGGGATGAACATGGGCGCCAACGTGGGGATCAACGTGCTCTACAGCGGCACCTGCGCCGCCGCGATCGAGGCGGCCTTCCTGGGGGTTCCGAGCATCGCCGTCAGTCTGCACATCGGCACGAGCCGACCGGCCTACGACGTTGCGGCGGGGTGGGCGCGGCGCGTGATCGAGAAGATCCTCGCGAGCGGGCCACTGAACGCCCACGAGTGCCTCAACATCAACATCCCGATCACCGAGCGCGAGGGGCCGATGCCGCCGGTGGTCGCTGCGACGATGAACACCCACGGCATGATCGATTCGTTCACGCGGAACGTCAACCCGCTGGGTCAGACCTATTACTGGAGCAGCGGCCAGCCGATGGAGTTCCACGCGACCGAGGCGGGGAGCGACGTGCAGGGGCTGATGGAGCGCAAGATCACCGTCACGCCGCTGCGGTTTGACATGACCGAGCACGCGCGGATGAGCGAGGTAGCGAAGCGGCTGGGGTGATTCCGTGCCACCGATCACCGGCTTTGCGGTGATCGGTGTCGGTGGTGCTACCGACGCCAAACGCACCGATCACGCCCAGAGCGGCGTGATCGGTGGCACGACGTGTTGATCCCCTCAACAAAACAGGCGGCGAGCCTTTCGGCGTGCCGCCCGGAGGGAGAAAGAGAGACTGGGTGCGCCGGGGGAGGGGGAGGCAGCGGAGGCGTGCTTGACGCTCGCCCTCCCGCGGCGCGGGATTTCGGTTCAGCCCAGCACGGCCTCGGACGTCGCGATAGCTTCGGGCAGCTTGGCCTTGATGGCGGTCAGGTCTTCCTCGGTGAGCCTGAGCACATCGAGGATCTCGGCGGGGATGGACATGTCGCCGATGTCGGCGGTGTAACCGCCCTTGAGCTCCGCGGCGAGGCGGTCGGCGACGAACACCATGCACGGCAGCGTGCGCTGGTCGGCGGGGAGGGCCATCGGGTTGTGGTGGTGGCCGATGACGTTTGTGAAGCTCTTGGGGAACTTCCACTTCTCGCTCAGCGCTGCGCCAAAGTCCTGGTGCGAGGCGCCGTAGATCGCTTCCTCGAGCGTGACCGACGACGTGCCCGCGGGCGACTTGGAGGTCTTGTCGAGCACTTCGGAGAGCTTGTTGCGGTCCCACTGCATCTCGACCATGAGGCCGACGTCGTGCAGCAGGCCGGAGAGGAAGGCCTCGTCGACCAGGCCCATCCTCATCGACTCGGCGATGAGCTTGGTGGCGGTGCCGACCGCAAGCGAGTGCGACCAGAGGTCCTTGGCGCTGAAGGTGGGGGTGAGCTGACCGCCCTTGAACATCTTGCTCAAGGAGGCGGCGATGGCGATGTTCTTGACGGCGTTGAGCCCCAGCAGCACGATGGCGCGGTTGATGCTGCCGATCTGGCCGGGCAGGCCGTAGAAGGCGGAGTTGACGACCTTCAGGATTCGCGTGCAGAGCGCGGGGTCCTTGCTGATCACCGCGTGCAGGTCCTGGGCCGTTGAGTTGGGGTCCTCGACGATGCTCACGATCTTCAGCGTGATCTCTGGAAGGGTCGCGATGTGCGAGATCTCGCGGATAGCGGTCTGCACGATCTGTTCACGCGTAGCGGTCTCTGCGGCCATGTGGTCTGCTCCCTGCAAAGGTGAACCGTGGGTATCGGCCGCCCGAGCGGGGGACTTGGGGGGCGTGACCAGCCCAATTCAGAGAATGCCGGGTTATCGGGCATCGCAGACGTCAGTAGGCGATGCGCTTGCGCAGCAGGGCGGGGTCGTGGGGGTCGGTTTTCGCCAGGAGGGCGGCGATTCGGGGGCCGGCGCGGCCGTCGCCGTATGTTCGACCCTGCGCAGCGCGGGCGAGCCGACGCACGACGCCCGGCCACTTGTCCAGCGGCCCGACCCGCTCGACGCTCGTCAGGCTCGCGACGCGTGCGTGCTGCTCGCGGCCGCTCTGCCGCGGACCGACGTTCACAACGGGGATCCCCGTGCTCTCGGCTTCGATGAGCCCCGCGGACGAGTTGCCGACCAGGGCACCGCCACGTCTGGCGAGCGCACGGAGCAGACCGATCAGCAGCGGGCGTGGCATGTGGCTGCTACGCATCAGGCCGCCCGGCCAATCGAGCTTCTCCAGCGCGCGAACGACCGACTCACGCCCGGGGTCGTGGTTCGGCTCCAGCCAGATCACGGGTCGCTCACCGGCGATCGAGATGGCGACCAGCCCGGCGATCGTCGCCCAGAGGAACTCCTCCTCGGCCAGCAGTCCCGCCGGGTGCATCAGCACGATCGCCCCCGGGTTCTCAAGGCCGATCTCAAACTCGGCCACCCCGGGAGCCTTGCAGGCGCTCAGCCCGTCGATCGCCGGCGAACCCGTTACGTGCACGGACGCTCTCGGCTCCCCCATCTTCACGATCCGCTCGGCCGACAGCTTTGTCGCCGCACAGTGCAGGTGCGACAACTTCGTGATCGCGTGGCGCATCGCCTCGTCGGCGATTCCCTCCGCCCGGTCGCCTCCGTGGATGTGGCAGACAGCCACGCCCGCGATGCTGGCGGCGCTCGCCGCAGCGAATGCCTCGATGCGGTCCCCCAGGACGACGACCCAGTCGGGTTTGATCTTCTTGATGACTCGGGCGAAGCCCTCGACGCCGCGCCCGCACGCGGCTGCGTGGTCCGCACGACCCTTGTCCCCCTTCTTCTGCATCGGCACGCGCGCGTCGATGCCAAAGGCCTCGTCAACCTCGCGCCACGTGCTCGCGGGGGCCAGCAGATGCTCACCCGCGACCACCACCTGCAGCGCAAGCCGCTTGTTCTTCCGCACCGCCTCCATCACCGGGCGCAGCAGCCCAAACTCCGAGCGCGAGCCGGTGACGACCATGACCTTGCGCTTCGGAGTGGGGCGCTTGCTCATGCCACGTCCTCCACCGTCAGCGGGGTATCGGCGGTGATCGCACGCGCGGCCCGCTTGCCCAGCACCTCGGTCAGGCGGAACGGCTCGATACCCGTGCCGGGCCGCTTGAAGGTCAGCATTCCGGCGGTGACCGTCTCACCCACCGCGATCGCCCGCGCCGCTACGATCGACTGGCGCGAAACGTTTCGCACGTCCTGCTCGATCGGCAGCACCGTCTTGCCGATCGGATGGTCCAGCGCCAGCGAGTGCCTGTCCGTCGCCGCCCGCAGTCCGGCCGCGAAGACGTCGTAGGTCATGTGGGCTTCCGCGCGTGCCCAGTCGTTCTTCGCCGCCGCGACATACACGGCAAACTCCGCCGGGTCGAGGCTGGCCGCGTGGTCTGGACCCTGGGCCCGCGTGTCGTAGGTCAGGTGCTTCTCGAGGATGCACGCGCCCATCGCTACGGCGCTCGCGCCGGTGAACCGGTCGGCGGTGTGGTCGCTGTACCCCACCGGCCCGTCGAACACCTGCTGCAGCGCGGCGATGCCGCCCAGGGCCGCTCGCTCGCGCGGCGTGGGGTAACTGCTGACGCACTGCAGCACCGCCAGCCGCTGGGCCGCGCGGGCGCCGCTCAACCAGCCGACGGCCCTCGTGACCTCGTCGAGGGTGGCCGCGCCGGTGGAGACAATCAGCGGTCGCCCGGTGGCCTGCAGTGCCTCGAGCAGCGGCCTGTGGATGACGTCGGGCGAGGCCGTCTTGTACGCGTCCCACGCGCACTCCTGCGCCCGCGCCACCAGTTCAACCGAGAAGACGGTCACGATCGCGTGCACGCCGCGCTCGCGGGCCCGGTTCACCACAGCCGCGAAGCCGGGCTCGGGCAGTTCCAGCCGCTTGAGCATCGCCAGCGGGTCGCTCTCCCCCGCACCTGCCTGATAAGCCGCCAGGCGCGAGGCGCGGCTCATCAGCAGCTCCGCCTTGAACATCTGCAGCTTCACCGCATCCGCACCCGCGTCGGCCGCGGCGTCGACAAGCTGCACCGCCCGCTCCACCAGACCGTCGTGGTTCACGCCGATCTCGGCGATCACATAGGGCGCCGCCCCGAGCCCGATCGTGCGGCCGGCGATCTTCATCCCTCACCCCCCGCAGCGACCACCGCGTGCTCACGGAGAACGGCGTCGGCCACCAGCAGATCGGTGCGCGTATCGATATCTACCACCGCCCCCTCGCGGTTGAGCACGCCGCGGCGATCGACGCCGAAGAACTGGTGCGGGCCGGGATCAGCGCCGGGCACCTGGTTGAACAGCGCCCGCCGCGTGACGACGATGATGCCGCCATCGGGGATGTACGCCGGTGGCAGGTCCTGCCGGCGGAACGTTCCGTGGTTGAGCACCTCACCCTCCCAGGCACGCACGCAGCCGGTGGCGGCGTCCAGGCGAGCCGTCCACCACGGGTGATACTTGCCCACCGGCGCGTAGCTCTGCACGCTGTCGCAGCCGGTTCGTTGGAGCATTTCCACCGCCCGGTCGATCAGCCCGGCCGGGCGCACCGGCACGTTGCCGTAGAGAATCACAACCGGGTCGTCATCACCCACCGGCACGCGCCGACCGAGTCCGCGCGCCCCGCCCGCTTCGAGCACCTCCACCGCGTGCCGGGCCGCGGCGTCAACTGTTGCTTCATCACCGGCCAGCGTCGCGGGGCGGTCGATGACAGATGCGCCTTCTTCGCGTGCGATCGCCGCCAGCTCTTCGCCGTCGGTTGAAACCGCCGTCACCGCGATGCACGCGGACGACCGGGCGTGACCGATGGTCCAGGCGATGCACGGACGCCCCGCCACCGGCAGCGCGTTCTTGTTCGGCAATCCCTTGCTGCCCGCACGCGCCAACACGATCGCTACCGCCCGCTGGCTGGTTGATGGCCGACCGCTCATGACACCCTCCCCTGCCCGGGCGCCGCTGCACGCCCGTCGGCGTGCACGACCAGCGTGCTTGCCGAAAGCCTGTTGAACGCATCGGCCGGCAGCGGCAGCGGCGTGATGCGCTCTCCGGCGATCGGCACCTCAAGCGCATCGAGCACCGCCCACCCGCACGCGAGCAGGTGCCGGTCGTACCAGTGCTCGACCTGCTCGTAGACCGCGTCGCGCCGCGTCAGCCGCGGCACAACCAGAGGCAGCCTGAGCGCACCGTCGACCACTCGCCGTGCGTCCATCAGCCGCTCAAGGTTGGCGCGGAGCCGACCGAACGCCGCCGGCTCACGCCCGGTCAATTCCGCGTAAACCTCGGCCGAGTCTGCGTGGCAATCAACGCTCACGACGTCCGGGCCCGCCGCGACCAGCCGATCGACCGCGTCGCCGCCACCGCACAAATCGGTGCGCACGAGCACGCACAACGAGCCACCCGAGGCGAGCCGAGCGCACGCGACGATCTCCAGCAAGTCCGGATGGTCCATGTGCGCATCCCGCAGCGTGACCGCGCACCCGGCGACCGAGCGCTCCGCGAGCCTTGCGATCCACTCCTTGGCGCGGGCCACACTCATCCGCGCGCCGCCATCGCACAGGCGCAGCTCGACGTGCCGCAGCCCAACCGACCCGGGCTCGCGCAGCGCAAGCGCACTGAGCGCCGCCGCGGTCTGTGCGGCCGACGCGTGCACCGCGGTGAGCCCCGCGCCATGGAGCGCCCGCTCCAGCCACACCGCCTCGTCCGCCGTGTCCACCGTCGCCCTCACCAGGGCCTGCCTCACCGCCGCGTCGGTTGGCACACACACGCCCTTGCCGATCACATCCGCCGAGGGCGCAACCGGTGAGTACCCCAGCAGCCCGCCCACCGAGCCCCACAGCCCGCCCGCCTTGCGCGCAGCGCTGAGGTCCGCGAGCAGCTTCCGCTCAAGCAGCGCAGCCCCAAGCCCCGGCGCCGCATGAGCAAACGTCACGCGGTGCGATGCAGGGTCTTCCACGTGGCGCGCCACGACGGCATCGATCAGCAAGGGATCAACGCAGCACCACGATGCGCCGCACGCCACGACCGACCCAGCCCCGCCGCCGTGCCGCTCGAGCATCGCCGTCGCCAGCGCCGGGTCGAGCGCTTCGTCGTAGCAGGTCAGGTCGTTGTGCCCGCCGCGCCAGCACGTAGCGCCGAGCGCCCGCGCCGCCCGCGCCACTTCACAGGGCCAGGCGAGCGGCGCATCGACTTGCTCGAACACTACCCGCCGCAGCACCTCCGGCGGCGTCCCATCGGCCGCCCGCCGCGCCAGCGCCGCGTCATCGCTGGCGACAACGATCGGCCCGATCCGCTCCGCCCGGCCGACGCGCTCGAGCGTCAGCGAGAGCACCGATCGCCCCTGCACGCGCACCGAAAGCGGATCACGCGCTGCACCCCACCACGTCTTCCGCGCGTCGAGCGTCACCAGCGCCATCGCCCTGCCCGCCGCTGCGTCAACGCGTTTGCCGGCGGCCTCGAGCGCATCCGCCGACGGCGGCGGGTCGCGCGTCACGCGCTCGCCGCCTTCGAGCGTGGCCGCTGCGCTGTCGAGCAGCCCGGCCATCGCGTCGGCGGCGTCGGCGAGCCACTGGACGTTCTGCGCATCGCGAGCGATCTGCCGGCGCTGCCGCTCCATCGCCTCGAGGCTCTCGTCAACCGCCAGCGTGCGGTCGGCGCGCATCCGCTTGAACGACCCGGTCTGGTTCAGCAGCTGCACGATCGTCCAGCCCGGCTCGATCCCTTTCACCTGCGTGCGCAGGCCCTCGAGCTTGCCGATCAGGTTGTTCACCCGCGACTGGTCCTGGTGGTGCTCGGCCGCCTCGCTCAGGTGCACGCCCGCACGCCGGCTCAGCTCGCCGATCCGCCACACGCCCTGACGCACCGTGCGCAACCGGTCGGCCACGGCCGAGAGCGTCACCCGCCGCGTGCCGGCCGCCGCTTCCTCCGCACGCTCCAGCCGCGCAAGCACCTCGGGCACCGTCTCGTCGGGGGCGGGCCCGGCCATCTCGGCGTCGATCACCTCTGCCAGGCGGCGGCACACCGTGCCGGGCTTGAGCACGCCCCCCTCGGTCGCGTCGATCGTCGTGCGGCCCGCCTGTGACTCAGCGCGGAAGTCGCGCGCAAACTGCGTCAGATACGCGTGCATCTGCTCGTCGGTGTAGACCGGGCGACCGAGCTGGTCGGTCTCCTTCCGCAGGATCGGCCGGTGGCGCACGATCCGCTGCCACTCCATCGTCTCGAGCGTCTTGAACTCGTTCAGCTCCGCGCCCCACACCGAGTGGATCGCCGCCCCCGCCGCGTAGTACTGCCCGTCGGTAAACCCAAGGTCCTGACCGATCAGGCAGACCGGATCGCACCCGATAAACCGCGCCAGGTAGCAGCACAGGTGCGCAACCGTCGTCCCCGCGGGGAGCGTCCCCATCGGCCGCGCCAGCCCGCCCGGCTCCTCGCCGAGCACCACGTCAAGGAACCCATCCCCCACCATCCGCACCTTGCCGGGGAACGCCGCCGTGACCGACGGGTTCACCTTCGGCTCGGCCACGAGCGTCACCCCGCGGACGCTCTCCTGGGTAAGCCCCTCGTAGAACCGCTTCGACACTTCGTGATAATCCAGCGCGCACACAAAGTGAGGCCTGATCCCCCGCTCAAGCAGCGGCTTCAGCACCGTCTGCACCGCGACGATCACGAACCGGTCGGCCACGCCCGGCCGCGCGAGCAGTTCGACATTCCGCTGCAGGCTCGGCCCGGCGGAGACCACGATCGCCGTCCGCCCGGCGAAGGCGCCCCGAAGCCCCGCGATCCCCGGTCGCGTGGCGTAACGATCAAGGTTCTGCAGACAGTTGCGCAGCGTCACCTGCGTCTGCACCAGCGTGCTGGCGATGTTCACGCGCACCGTCGCCACCACCGCGGTGAAGCGCTCGAGGAACCTCTGCCCTGCGCCGTCGCGCCCCAGGCGGGCCATGCTCGCGGGGTGGTCGAGCACCGTTGTGCCCATCGCGATCAGCGGCTCAACGCGCCCCGTCGACTCGACGATCGCCCCTCGGTCGTCCGCGTCGGTCAGCAGGCTCACACCCGCGATCCAGCCCGAGCAGTCGATCCGCTCCAGCACCGCACGCAGCAGGCGCTTGTCGGGCTCAAAGACAAAGACCGCCCCGCGCCCCTTCACCTTCTGAACCAGCGCCGCAACGTGGTACCCAAGACCGAACCCGCGCACCACAAACGCCGCGTGCCTGGCGAGGTCCGCCTGAGACGCCCACCGCTCACCCTCCGCCCGCGGCGTCCGCTTGCTCGCGAGCGCTCGCGCGGTGCCCCCTTCTACATATACGGCGCTCGGTGTCCCCTCCCCCTCGTCGGTCACCACCCACTCGATCCCCTCGGCGGGCTCAAGGTTCGCCAGTTCCTGCGCCAACCCGGCGTTGAGAACCAGCAGCGCTCCGAGGTTCCGATCAAGCGTCGAATTGGCGACCACACTCGGCAAGGCTCCGCCTTCCAATAACCAACACGCTGCGCAACAACCGCGCCTCCAAGAGGAGGGCGGCCCGAACACTCTTCGGCCTTCCCTGCCGCGACCCATGAAAACCACCCTCACCCCAACCAAGACCCCCCACCACGCGTATCCATTCTCATATGCCGCTCCTTCAATCCGGCGGGCAAGGCCTCGGCGCCCTCTCCGACCCAACCCCGCTCCCCCCGCCGCCGTTCCTTGAGCGCTCCTTCCTTCAGGACCCCCTCCCCACCGCGATCTTCTTCGGCGTTGTCGCTGTGCTGGGGTGGTGGTGGCTGCAGCGCGCTGGCAAAGCCCGCGCCGCGTGGATCACGGCCGCCGCCGCGGCCCTCGCCGCCGGCGGCACGCTCCTGCTGGCCAGCGCGGTGGTCACGCAGCGCGAGGCCCTCGCCGCCCGCTGCAGCGACCTTGTCAATCTCACGCTGGCCTCCCGCGCAGATGAAGTCGACCCCTTCCTCCGGCCGGACGTCTCGGTCACGATCCTCTCCAGCCGTTCGCAGCGGACCAAAGCGGACATCCTGAAGTACATCAAGGGCGACCAGCTGGCCAGATACGACGCCAAGGACGCCGCCCTCCGCTGGGTCACCGCTTCGCTTGACGGACCGAACGTCGCACGCACGCAGTGCCGCGTACAGGTGCGCGCCCCCTGGACCGACGGATGGCTCCCCACCGTCTGGATGATCCACTGGACGAGGGCAAACGAGGGCTCGCCCTGGCAGGTGCTCTTGATCGAGGCGCAGCAGATCGGCCTCATGCCCCAGCAGAGCATCAACGACTTCTAGCGGCCAGGCTCTGCATCGGGCGCCCGTTCTGCGGGCCGTCCGCGTTACCGCTCCGGGATGCGCACGATCACCGACCGCTGCATCTGCTCTTGGTTCCGTTTGTCGGTCACCTTCAGCCCCGCCCCGTTGTAGAGGTTGTTGGGGAATCGCTCGCGGAGGGCCGTCAGGTCCGGGTTCTCCGTCCGTGCCCGCTCGCCAGAACCGGGCGCCGGCCGACTGGCGAAGTCGCTGTCGCTCCACACGCCGATGGTCACCGTGCTGTACCGCGGCCCATGAAAGTAGAACGCCAGCTCCCCTTCCTTCCGCAGCGCGACCACCGCCTCTTCAGCCGCACGCCGGGCATCCTTCAGTTCCTCCTCCGTCGGGTTCCGCTTCTGCTGGTCGATGATGTCCTTCCGCCCGTAGACGGCCACCTGCAGCGTGTACTCAACCTTCGGCCCAAACTGCTCCCGGGCGCGGACGAGGTTGAACTCCGGCAACTGGCCCAGGTTGGTCAGCTCGCCCGGCGGTGCCATGAACGCCCCCGCGAACGGCCGCTTCTCCACCTCCACACCACCGATCCGCTCAACCACCTTGATCGAGCGGACACGCTGCAGCTTCGCAAGCGCCTCCGATGAAGACGGGTCGGCAAACCTCCCCACCGCAACGACCGTCGATCGCCCGCCGCCGCGGCTGTCGACAAACGCCCCGGCAAGTTCGGGCTGCTCGGCGATTTTCGCGAGCATCTCGCCCGCCGCCTGCTGCTGCTGTTCCCCGCGGAACGCAGCCAGCACGATCGACCACGCGCCCGTGCGCTTCACCAGGGGCTGCAAGTCCCCCGCGGGCACCGCGGGCTTCTCCGCCGGCGTTGCCTCCACAGGCTTCGGCTTGCGGCGCGTGAACATGCCGTCGCCTTCCTGCGCATGCGCATTCGGCGCGGCCACAGCAACGATCACCGCCGTCAGACCGAGCAACATGAACCGACGGACGGGTATGGAAAACATGGGCGGCTCCTTCAACTTTTCCGGACGTATTCAAGGCCGCGCAAGGACGACGCGCAATACCAGACACTTACCAAAAATCTTTTGGGGGTTTACCCGTATGAATCCAAGATGTGGGCACTTAAATCCAGCAATGACAAGGGTTTAGAAAAACTTGAGTTCAAACTGATTCATTGAAGTTCGAACCCGGAATAACCGATACACATGGTGCCAACGACAGGCAGCGGAACGGCCACCACAACAGTGCCAACCCCCGCTGCTCCACACGCCCGAGATGGAACTCAGCGGGGGCGCGGCCAGGACGGCCAACAACCTCAAGGTTGTGCTATGGCCGCGACGCACCGGTCGTTCGCCTCGTGCCGCAAGGCAAGGGAGCACGCAATGTCCTCCGTCCCCAACATCACCCCCGGCTACCCCACCGACCGCCCCCAGGTAGTCGGCCGCATCGGCCAGCAGGTCGCGCACGCACCGGCCGGCGACGCCGGTTCAGCAAACCTCGCCGACAAGGTCGACACGGTCGAGATCTCCGGCGAGGCTCTGGCCGCCGCGAGCAACCCCGACACCCCCCGTGCTCTTCGACTGGCCCAGATCAAGGCCCAGATCCAGGCCGGAACCTACGGCGAAGATGCCAAGCTCACCTTCGCCGCCGACCGCATCGCCCGCCTGCTCGGCAACGGGTGAGTAATCCTTCTCCCAGTTCCACTGGGAGAAGGTGCCTGAGGCTCTGCGAAGGCGGATGAGGGTTCTTTATTCGCCCCCACCCCACACAGAAAACTGCATCCACCGGCGCGAAACCGTCGAATACAGGTCTACAAGCAACCCCCGTGGTGAAGGCTGAAAAGCCCACCCACGGGGCGTTCCGTTTTTGGGGCGATGCAGCGTCGGGCTCTCCGTACCCTCCCCCATGCCCCGCTACGAAGAGTTCCAGACCTTCCGTACCCGCCTCAACCAGCGGATCCTGTCCGATGATCCTGCTCGTCCCGGCGGCACCCTCAACACCAAGCGTTTCTTCACCCTCGACGGCAACTGCTACAAGGCCGGTGCGCTCGACGTAAAGACCAAGGAACTCCTCGGCCTGGTCGCCAGCATGGTGCTCCGCTGCGACGACTGCGTCAGCTACCACATCGTCCAGTGCGTTGACGCCGGGTGCAGCGATCAGGAACTCTGGGAGTGCTTCGACGTCGCCCTCATCGTCGGCGGCTCCATCGTCATCCCCCACCTCCGCCGCGCCGTCGATTTCCTCGACGAGACGCGGGCCAAGCACACGAAGCCCACAACGACCTGAGCGCCGGTCATGCCCTCGCCTCAACCTTCCCCTCTCCAATCTGCAATCCCAAGTCCCCAATCCCAAATCCACTTGGCCCGCTCACCCGACCCCATCAAGGCACGCTCCGTCGCGACCCGCATCGTCAAGACGCTCCGCAGCGCAGGGCACAACGCCCTCTTCGCCGGGGGTTGCGTGCGCGACGAGCTGCTCGGCCTCCACCCCACCGACTACGACGTCGCCACCAGCGCCACACCTCCCGACGTGCGCCGGCTCTTCCAGAGCGTGCACGAGGTGGGCGAGGCCTTCGGGGTCATGCTCGTCACCATCGACAGCACAACCGTCGAAGTCGCCACGTTCCGCACCGACGGCACGTACACCGACAACAGGCGGCCGGACGCCGTCACCTTCGCCGACGACCGCGCCGATGCGCAGCGCCGGGACTTCACCGTCAACGCACTCTTCCTTGACCCCACCGGCGAAACCCCCGCAACCCACGGCACCGTCTCGCCGATGGGCGGCAACGTCATCGACTACGTAAGCGGCGCCGCCGACCTCGCCTCGCGCACCATCCGGGCTGTCGGCGACGCCAACGCGCGGCTGAACGAAGACCACCTGCGCGCCCTCCGCGCCGCCCGCTTCGCCGCGCGCCTCGGCTTCACCATCGAGCCCGCCACCGCCGCCGCCATCCGCGCACACGCGTCGCGGCTCGCCGGTGTCAGCCGCGAGCGAATCGGCGAAGAGGTCCGGCGCATGTTCTCTCACCCGGCGGCCGCCGCACGCGCCAAGGCCGCGGCCCTGCTGCAGGACCTCACCCTCGATGCGCCCGCGCTCGCCGAGGGGACAGCCACCACCGGCACCGCGTCGATCGCGTCGCTCCCGCCGGGGACGCCGTTCGTCGGCACGCTCGCCGCCTGGCTCATCGAGCGCCACCGGCTCTTCACGCCCGCGGAACCGCGCCCCGACCCTCGACCCATGGTGACCCGCGTCCGGGCTTCGCTCTGCCTGACCAACGCCGAGCGCGATGCGCTCCACGAGGTCTTCGAGTGCTTCAACGATCTGATGTCGGGCTGGTCGTCGCGTCGTGTTGCCGGCCAGAAGCGCTGGGCTGCCCGCGGGGGATTCGCCCACGCCCTTGCCTGTCTCCGGCCACACCACCCAGAGGTTGCTACCAAGGTCCGAGAACGATTGAGCCAGCTGCAAGCAGACGGGATCGGAATCTCGCCCACCCCGCTGGTTGACGGCGAAGCCCTCATTGAGTTAGGGTTTAAGCCGGGTCCCGTCTTCAAATCCCTGCTTGACCGGCTCTACGACGAGCAATTGGAGGGGCGCCTGCAATCGAAGGCCGAAGCACTGGAACTCGCGAGGGTCTGGGGCGTCTAACCAAGCACCGGAGCGTGGCTCGACGGGGCTTTGAGCCTTCAGACCGCCTTCCGGGTAGGCTTCAGTGGCGCAACCCAACTCTGGAATCGCGCCCGGTTGATTGAACGAAGACCCTTACTGTCGAGCCGTGGCGAGAGCGTCAACCCGACAGCGTGTGAGACAATGACCATGAACACCAAGACGATCAAGAACCTTTCATCCTTCGCGTTCGCGCTGATCGCCGCCGCCGGGCTCTTCGTGCCGGCCGCCACGGTGAACGCGCAGGGCAGCAGCGCCAGCGACAAGAAGAAGGACCCGGACCTCGCCGCGAGCGTCAACCCCGACGACCCCAACGCGGCCAAGCTCTACTTCATCCCCGTCACCGGCGAGATCGGTCGCGACTTCGCGGTGATGACGCTCCGCGACATCATCAAGGACATGCGCGTCGTCCAGCCCGACTACATCATCCTCGACATCAACACGACGTGGAAGGACCAGCGCGGCGAGGACAAGAACCTCTACAACCCTGACGACGCCGCCAACGCCTACGGCGCCGTGCACCGCGTCGAGCAGATCGCCGCCCTGATCACCGACGACATCCGCGACGACAAGACGTGGGAGAAGAAGCCGCAGGTCGTCGCGTGGGTGAAGCGTGCCCTCGGCCCGTCGGCCTTCCTGCCGTTTGTGGCCCCCAAGATCTTCTACGCGCCCAACGCGCTGCACGGCGGCATCGGCTTCCTCGACCACCTCTTCGACGGCGTCGGTGACGAGGTCGTCCGCGAGAAGCAGCGCGCGCTCCGGCTCGGCTGGGCCGAGGGCCTCGCGATCAAGGGCGGGCACGACCCGCGCATCATGCGGGCCATGGCCCGTGTCGACTACTCCCTTTCCTACTCGCTGGTGGGCGGCAAGCCCGTCTTCTACGAGAACATCACAGACGGCGAGAACATCCTCACCGACGACGGCGACCCCGACGCCGGGCGTGCCGACTCGATCGAGGACCTGATGAAGTACAAGGGCAACGACGTGCTCACGCTCACCGCGGACGTCGCCAGCCGCATCGGCTTCGCCGAGGGGATCGCGGCGACGAGCGAGGACCTCGCGTTCGAGCTGGGCGTCAGCCGTGCCTACCGCGTCTACCGCGAGAAGGCCACCAAGGCGGTCGTGGCGTGGCAGCGCGAGAGCGAGAACCGCCGCAACGAGTTCATGCGGATGCGCGACGAGTCGCGCCGAATCCAGGTCAACGGGGCGACGGCCTCAGAGCGCAACGCACAGCGCGGGCGCATCAAGCGCAACCTGCTGACCATGGTCGACCTGCTCACCCGCTTCCGCGACAGCCTCTTCGGCCTCGAGAGCGGCGACCCGGACCAGATCGCCGACCAGATCCGCCAGCGCATCGCTCAGATCGACCAGGAGATCCGCCTCGACCGTGACACCCCAGGTGGCGGCGGCCGCCTTCGCTAAGCTCGCCCCACTTTGATAACGAAACTCAACCGCAGCAACAGAATCGGAGACTCACCCATGCGAATCCCGCGAACCCTGAAGAACCTGCTCACCGCGCTCGCCCTCGGCGTTGCGCTCATGGGCGTCTCGCTCAACGCTCTGGCCGACAAGCTCTACCTCAAGGACGGGCGCGTGCTCGACGGCACCATCGTCAAGGAAGACTCCGGCTTCATCGTCTTCAACGTCAACGGCAAGGAAGAGATCTTTGACGCCGCCGACGTGTCAAGGGTCGAGAAGACCGAGCCCGCCAAGCCCGCGGCCCCGGCCGCGGCCGCCCCTGCGGCGGACAAGCCCGCAGCTGACAAACCGGCGACCGATGCGCCGTCCGAAACCGCCAAGCCGGCGTCAACGGCCCCCAACAACCTCCCCAAGAACCGGACCCTCACCGGCAAGCCCAACCGCATCGCGATCCTGAACTTCGGCCCCCCCGGAAACTGGAACGAGAAGGCGGGCGACATGGTCGGCGTCGTTGTCTCGGCTAAGGCGTGGGAAGACGCCATGCCGCTGCTCGACAAGGACAAGGTCGACACCGTCGTCGTGCGCATCCGCTCCGGCGGTGGCTACGGGCTCGAGGTTGCGCGATTCAGCGAGATCTTCCGCAAGTACAAGGCCAAGTACCGCCTCGTCGCGTGGGTTGAGTCGGCGATCTCCGCCGCCGCCATGAGCCCCTGGAACATCTCCGAGTTCTACATGATGCCCGAGGGCAACATCGGCGCGTGCACGGGCTGGAGCGGCCGCCTGGTTGCGACCAAGGGCGTTCAGCTCATGCAGATGCTCAACCAGATGGAGGAGCTCTCGGTCGAGGGTGGCCGCGACCCCAAGATCATGCGTTCGATGCAGATCATGGAGCCCCTCTCGTACAACATCGACGAGGCGACCGGCAAGGTCACCTACTTCCAGGACGCCACCAGCGGCAAGCACCTGCTCAACCGGCCCGGCCAGATCCTCTGCCTCAACGCCATCCAGGCCATCGAGTGCAAGTTCGCCGTCGCGATCGCCGCGACGCCCGACGAGCTCGCCCAGGCGATGGGGATGAAGGAGTACGAGTGGGCCGGCCAGGACGCCGCCAAGTACATCGACGAGTTCATGCTCACCGCGCACAAGATCGACAAGCAGGTCGGTGAACTGGCCGTTCAGTACCGCCTGGCGCTCAGCGCCGCTCAGCAGCTCGCCAACGCCGGCGACCCGCGCTTCCCCACCGAGCTCGGCAAGGCCAAGCAGTACCTGGCGCAGATCCGCCGCTGGGTCGAGGTCAACCCCAACTTCCGCTTCCACCTCGCCCAGGGGTTCGGTGCCGAGCTGTCCGACGAGTGGTTCCAGCAGCAGGAGGACATCCTGCGTGCCCTCGCCCAGCGTGCACGTGAGGCCGAGGAGCAGCGCCGCAAGCGCTGAGCCGTTGCCGTTGCTCTGATCCAAAGGCCCCGCCTCCGGCGGGGCTTTTTCGTGCGCAGAACCGTCGATCGTGGCGTGCACGCCGCGGCGACGCTAACTTCAAACCATGGCCACCGACCCCGCCGCACCCGGTCATATGTCGCCCGATGAGTTCCGCCGCCGCGGGCACGCCACGATCGACGCGATCGCCGACTACTGGCAGTTGCTGCAGTCACCCGACGCGCCGCCGGTGCTGAGCCGGCTCAGGCCGGGCGATGTGCTCGCCGCCCTCCCCGCCTGCGCCCCCGAACACCCCGAACCGTTCGACAGCGTGCTTGCCGATGTTGCGCGGATCGTCATGCCCGGCATTACGCACTGGCAGCACCCGTCCTTCTTCGCGTACTTTCCAAGCAACGGCTCAGGGCCGGCGGTTCTGGGCGACCTGCTCAGCACCGGGCTGGGCATCCAGGGGATGCTCTGGGCAACCAGTCCCGCGTGCACCGAGCTTGAGACCCGCGTCACCGACTGGATGGCCCTCGCCCTCGGGCTGCCGCGGTCGTTCCTGTCCCAGCCGGACGCGCAGCCCGCACAACCCGGCGGTGGTGTGATCCAGGGAACGGCCAGCGAGTCGACGCTCGTTGCGATGCTGGCGGCCCGCGAACGGCTCCGCCGCAGCGACCCCCGCGCTGCCCCCGTCGTCTATTGCTCCAACCAGGCTCACTCGTCGGTGGTCAAGGCGGCGATGATCGCGGGCATCACCGAGCCGGACGGCGCTGCTCGCGTGCGGCAGATCGCGACACGGCCTGACTGGTCGATCGACACAGGTGCACTCGGGGAGCAGATGCGCCGCGACCTGGCGGCCGGGCTGCGCCCCGCGATGGTCTGCGCAACGCTGGGCACCACGGGCGTCATGGCGTTCGACGACCTGTCAGCCGCCGGCGCGGCGATCGACACCGCCGGCTCCCCTCACCCCGTCTGGCTGCACGCCGACGCGGCGATGGGCGGCGCCGCGTTTGTCTGCCCCGAACTGCGCGGGCCGCTGGCTGGTGCGGAACGTCTCGACTCGTTCTGCTTCAACCCGCACAAGTGGCTGCTGACGTCCTTCGATTGCGGGCTCTTCTGGACGCGTGACCGCCAGGCCGTGACCGGGGCACTGTCGGTCACGCCCGAATACCTGCGCAACGCCGCCAGCAACGCCGGCGCGGTGACCGATTACCGCGACTGGCAGGTGCCGCTGGGCCGGCGCTTCAGGTCGTTGAAGCTCTGGTGCGTGATGCGTCACTACGGGCTTCAAGGCCTCCGTGCCCACGTGCGCAACCACCTGGACCTCGCTGCGTGGCTCGAGTCGCAGGTGCGCGCCAGCGACCGCTTTGCGCTCGCGGCGCCGCGGCCCGCCTGCTCGCCGCTGGTCTGCCTGCGCCTGCGCGGCGATGCCTCAACGCCCGAGCGCGCGGCCGGGTTGAACGAGCGTGCGAGGGCGCTGCTGGAGGGGCTCAACGCCGCCGGGGGCGCGTACTTCTCTCACACGACGCTCCCCGACACCGAGCGCCCCGGCAACCCGCCGGTCTATGTCATCCGCGTGGCGATCGGCGGCACGTTTACCACGCGGGCGCACGTCGAGCACGCGTGGCGTCTGCTCTGCGAAGCGCCCGTGTGAGCCGGACGGCCCGCCCGCTTTCCGGGTACGCTTGCCCCATGATCCGAGCCACCGCCGTTTCAGCCCTCGCCCTCGCAGCTGCGCTCTTTGGCGGCTGCGCTTCGCAGGATTCGTCCGCGCTCACGGGCGCTCAGATCCCCGCCGACCGCTACGCGAGCACGTTCCAGGCGGCACGCGACGTCCTGCGTGAGTTCCGTTACGCGGAGGAACGCATCGATGCGCAGCAGGGTGTGATCACCAGCTTGCCGCGCAGTCAGCCGGGGATCGCCAAGCCCTGGGAGGCCCGCTCGGGTGCCGCGGCGGCGTGGGAGGACCTCGCCAACTACCAGCAGCGGACCGTGCGCATCTCGTTTGTTACCGGCGAGCGGGCGCCCGGCGGCAAGGTCATCGCGCCGACCGACCCCGACCGTGACCTGGCCGCGCAGCCGCAAGAGACGACGCTGCTTGTAAGGGTGGTGGTCGAGCGTGTCGAGCGCGACGGGCGGCGCGTGGGTGCTGACTCGGTGCGCGTTGAACGGCAGGCGATCAACCCCGCGCTGCTCGAACAGGGAAAGTGGCCGCGAACCCTGGTGCAGGTAGAGGACGACACCGTGCTCGCTGGCGACCTGCTCCGCGCAATCGTGTCCCGCGGCGGTGCACCGTCGGCCCCTGCGCCGGCTGATCGGGCGGCCCCGTAAGCACTCACAGACGGGTGCGGTCGCCCACGCCGTTGGTGCGGACCGGCGCCGCCGGGACGTCGACGGCGCCCGGCCGGACCTGCACCCTCGGCCCGATGTGCCCGAGCGCCCGCGACACAAGCTCACCCCGGTTTGATGCGCCCAGCTTGCGGTGGAGGCTCTTGACATGGTCGTGCACGGTGTAGACGCTGCGTCCAAGCGCAACGGCGATGTCGGGCACTTTTTCACCCGCCAGCAGGTGCCAGAGCACCTCTTCTTCACGCGGCGTGAGCCACTGCGAGCGGTCGGCCGTGATGAAGGCCGCGGCCACCTTCGAAGCCAGCATGGGCAGCACAGCCTCCAGCACGGCGGAGGCCATCGACGATTCGAGCAGGCACTGCTCCGCGTCGGCGGTCGCCGGGCAAGCGATCTCCGCGAGCACCACACGCGACTCGCCAGATCCCGGCACGGCCACTACGCCGGCGACGATCTCTCCCACTTCACCACCGCCGGTGCTCGCCCATCGCTTCCAAACGGGGCTCTCAGCCCTCCTGAGACCGGCGAGGCTTGCGGTTGTTGTCGCGAGCGTCTGCGGCGTGATCGGACCGAGCGACCAGCCAACCCACTCGCCCACGCGGTAGCCGCGGCGGAGCTCGTCAAGCCCGTCTGGTCCCTGCGATGCGCTCTCGACGCCTGTCAGCGCACCGCCGATGCCGGGGTGCGCGTCAACGGGCCACGCGTCGTCGCTGCGCCCCGCGCCGGCGAGCTCGACCTGAATGAGAAAGCCGCGCGCATCGAGGCTGCCGATCAGAACGCTCGCGCTCCCGCGCCCCACGACGCGCGCCAGTGATCGGGCTGCACGGTCGGCCCAGTCGGTCGTTGCCACCCCGGGAAGGTGCCCCAGAGATTCGGTGATGCACGATGTGAGGATCGCGACCCTTTTCATGCCACTCTCAATCAGAGCGTCTGGTTTGAGGGCGCAACATACGAGCGAGCGGTCGGGTGAGGAGTACGGTCCGACGCAAAGGAGCCTGAAAACACCACGACCACGAGGGACCCAACACCGCCCAAAGCGGGTTCGCCCACGCTCGGAGTATACAGCAACCTGTTCGCATGCCAAGGGTGTTCTCAGATTGGGAAATGGCAGGATCTGCCCCCCGGCATGCCGATAACCAGAGGGATTGCCCGATAGAATCAGTCAAGCCGCCTCGCCGCGGCCGGTAGGCCATTGGAGGGCCACGAATTGACCCGGATGGAACGCGCAAAGACCAGCAGGATCGCACGCTTGGCCTGCCCCCTATTTGGGGTGCTTGTCGCGTCTGGGTGCCAATCTTCACAATCCGACGGCCCCTCCTCGGCAGAGCAACCGGTCACATCAATGACGACGGGCGTCTCCGGCTCGGGGGCGGTGAGCCAGCTCGACTTCTTTGAGGCGCTCGAGCAGCGTTCGAACGTCACATGGGACGAACTGCTCGCGGGCGTGCTGTTGGCCGCCGGCAAGCGGACCGATGGCGACTTTGTCGATCGGCTTGCCGTCGCCAAGCGGGCGGGGATTCTCGGAGCGGAACTGCCGCCGGGACCCGAGGCGCTCGCGACGCCCGCCGATCTTGCACGGGTGCTGCTGCGTGCGCAGGGGGTGCGCATCCGCGAAACGCTTTCTGACGATGAAGCGCTCGCGCTGGGCGCGCGGCGTTCGCTCGTACCGCCAGACCTGCGCTCAAGCGATCGCCTCACCGGCGCAGTCGCCGTGCGCGCGCTCGCTGCGGCGGGGCAACCTGTTCAATCGGCCAGACCCGTGGTCCTCACGGCACACGACCAGCCAACCAGCCAGCCTGCTGGCGGGAGCAAACCATGAACCGTACAACCATGATCGCCGCGTTCGCGGGCTTGTCTCTCTCGACAGCGGCGCAGTCGCAGACCAGCAAGGTCGATCCGCTCGACCCTGCCAAGCAGCCGGTGCCCGGGGCAACGCCTGGACCGGGCCTTGCCGCCAAGCCCAAGCCGCCGCTGAAGCCCGCGATCGTTGACCTGCAAGACGCCGCGAAGCAGCCGCGGAAGCGCACGCCCCGCGCGCCGCTGCAGCCTGTGCCGTCGCCGTCTGTTGCGCCCGCGCCGGAACCGAGCCCCGCGCCCGTGCAGCCGGTCGTGCCGATCCAGGTCGGCCCAGAGGGCCCATCCGCGGAGAAGCCAGCGCCTGCACCCGGCGCTGCGCAGCCCGCAGCCGCCGAGCCCACGGTAACCAACGCCTCTGGTCAGAGCATCTCGATCGTGCCCGCCCCGGTCAACGCTGCGCCCCAGCCGGCGATCACTACCGCCGCGACAGGGACCACGGAGACGCCGGCCACAAACGGCATCGAGATCGACATTGACAGCGTCGCGGCCCTGCCAGCCAAGGGGGCGTTGCGCCCGTCGCCTGTTGAGATCGGTGCACAGGTAGAGACGCGCAGTGCCCGCCAGGTCACGGCGATCCAGGCACCGACAAGGCCAACCGACGGCCTCCCCGTCGAAGCACCTGTCGCCGCCGGTGGAACCGCCGCCGTGCCGGCCGGAACGGTTTATTACGACCAGTCGGTTCCGAATCCCGCGGCCGCACTGCTTCCACCCGCTCCCGCGCAGGGGGTGCTGTCCCCAACCTTTGTGCAGAATTGGCCGAGCGGAAAGGCCGTCACCGAGCCGGCGACACCCGCTGAGACAACGCCGGCCACGGTTGCCGCGCCGGAGACACCGGCCGTTGCGCCCGCACCGGCACCGGCACCATCGCTGACACACGCAGTCACGCCCGATACCACAAGCAGTGCGCCGGCGGCCGCACCGGCGGTCACGGCTCCGACAGTTGTTACCTCTGCTCCGCCCTCCATCGCTCCGCCCCCCATCGCTCCGGCGCCGGTCGCGCCCGCGGTCGTTTCGGCGCAGGAGCCGGTCTCGACCCCACGAACAGATCCGGCCCCCACGATGGAGAAGCCAGCGGTGGTGAGCGTTGAAGCACCGCGGCCGCTCGATGTTCAACCGGCCCCCGAACCACTGCCACCGGCCGCGCCGCCGGTTGCGGCACCGACCCCTGCGATGCCAGCACCGGTCTCGACAACGCCGGCTGGCCCTGCTCACGCTGAACCTTCACGTGTTGTCGAGCCTCCACCGGTACTTGTGCCGGCTCCTGCCGTGGTGCCTGCGCCTCCCACGATCGCGGTTGAGGCTGTCAAGCCGATCGATGCGAACGTTCAAGGAGTGGTGACACCCGACACGGCCAAAGAGAAGATCGTTCATCCCGCCGTGGTTGAAACGCCGGTCGAATCGCCGCAGCCAACGGCCGCGCCGGTTCAGGTTGAGCCCGCTCCCGCTGCTCCACTTACGCCCGTTCCGGTCGGCGCGGCTCCGACTGAGCCGGCTCCCACGCCCGCCACGGTCCCTGCTCCGGCGATCGCTGAGCCTGCGGCCGCGGCGACGGCAGAGCCGGTCGCGCTAAAGGTGCTTTCATTGACGGGCACGCCGGGCATGGTGCAGTGGCAGCTCGACGGTGGGTCCCAGTGGCTGATCCCTGAACTGGACGAATCGACGAAGGCCCGGTTCATCGTTCGCACGGGGCCGGACGCGGGCGTCGAGGTGCTTCTGGATGAGTCAACGCGTGTTCGGCTCGGCCGGTTCAGCCGGGCGGAAGTGCGCAACCTCGCCAGCGATGGTCGTGCCGGCCAGCTGAGCATCTCGCTGCTTCGAGGCGTTGTCTATGTCGTGCCGGGCAAGGGAAAATCCGTATCGGTGCAGACGCCGCAGCGGACCGTGCTTGTCAAGGAACCGACGCAGATCACCCACGACAACGGCGGCACGCGGATGGTCTCGTTCACCGAGCAACCCAATCCGGGGACTACCGCGGGCGTGCCCAGCGCAAATCCCTGACACGTTCGCGATTTGAATCGCCGAATGTGAAGGCCTGGGCCGACCTGGGCCTGTTTCTTTTGGGTATGTGTGGCATGCGGCGGTTGTGTGTGGCAGACTCAACTAGCCGGTCCGGGATTGGGTGCCCACCGGCTGGAAGGCACCGCACATGCCGATTTCAGATCGAAAAACCCGCCGCACCCCCGTGGTTGTCAACGCGCCGCTCGGCGATGTGCCTTCTTTGCTTGACGAAAAGCACATGGTGCTTTGGGCCCGAGATCTGCACCGGCGCGAGCGGGCCGCGGACGTGGTTGTCGCCGGCCTGCGCTCTGTTCAGGATGCGCAGGTCGTTTCGCTGCCGGGGGCAATCATCCACGACCTCAAGTCGCTTCGTGCACAACTTGACAACGCCCTTCCTTCGGCCGAGCACCGGCCGCTGCGGGCAACAATCGACGGTTCGACCGGGCTGCTCGCGCGGCTGCGCGAACCGGCCGATGCGCTGCCGGGCTATCACCACATCAAGTGGCGCTACTACGTGTGGCGCGACGCCGACGTTCTGCTGCGCTCAAGCCCGGCCGCGTTCAGCATCATGGTTGATGCCGTCGCGGGTGTCGCGGCGGAGGCGGAATTTTCCAGTCAGGACCTGCTGCTGATCCAGAGGCTGGTGCTCGTGGGCGGGCCGGCGCTCCTTGTCGCGGCGAACGATCCGCACGGCCCGATGCACACCTGGCGAACGGGGAGCCCCTGGGCCCGCCTGACGAAGGTGGCCGCACCGCAGTTTGAATGCCGCGAGATCCCGGCGAGCATCTAAGCGTCAGCGTTTGCAAGTGATGGCAGCGAGAGCCGTCACCGTCATGCGGTCGTGGGGCTCTCGTACCGGCATCGTCATGAACAGCAACGACAATCGCCGCTGTGCTTGGTGTCGGTCCGCGGTGACCACCGACTCGCCCGTCACTATCTGCGCGGGGCCCAGTCCACACCCGCCAGTTGGGCCAGGCGCGCCGCCGCACCTGAAACGATCAGCCCGGCGCGGGTTTGGCCCTTTGCGCCGTCGAGAGCGGCGGTGATGGTCAGTCGCTCGCACCCGCGGCTGTCGCGCTTGGCGAGCGGGTCGCGCGTGGCCGTGAGCATTCCAGAATGGTTGTCGATCGTCACCAGGGACCACGTGCGGCGGTCGTCGGCGGAGGTGGTGTCGAGCACCGCCGACTCGGCGTAGGTCATGCCTGACCCGATTGATGCGTCCAGGTCGTCCCAGTCGGCCCAGAGGGTGGTTGTGGCTGAGCCGTCACTGGCGATGCGTACATCGGGAGAAATGTCGGGCGGGCCGCCGGAACATCCTCCATGAACCAAACATAATGCAACCAGAATTGCCCAAATGACGGGCTGGAGGCCTGCAGGCGTAGCCCAAACAGGGGATCTGAACGAGCCGCGGGATACGCCCGGGACGAGGGGGGGTGTAGCATTCTCCGCGGGGTGGCCGGCATTCGCGTGCCAGTTGGTGCCGGTCGTAGTACCGGGGTGAGCCGGCTGGGTACGTTGACGGCCGCGATGGAGTGACGGTTTGGAACTGAGCATTAAAGTCCCTCATGGGCCCGGCCGGACGAACGTCCTTGGGGCGGGGGATCGTAACTTGAAACTGATCCGGGAAGCGCTGGGCGTGCGGATGGTCACCCGGGACGGGACGATCCGCCTGATGGGGGATCGGGCGAACGTGCTGGCGGCCCGGGACGTGCTTCGCGCGCTGAACGAGGCGGCGGTGGGCGGATCGGTGCTCAACCGGCAGCAGGTGCACGACTTGATCGGCAGTGCACTGGCGACGGCCGAGGGCAAGGGGGACCGGCCAGACGACGGCCAGGATGAGGACATGCTGACAGGGCCGGCGTGGAAGGACCACCTGAGCGTCTACACCGCCGGCGTTCCGATCAGGGCAAAGACGACGAACCAGCAGGCCTATCTCGACGCGATCCGTGACCACGACGTGGTCTTTGGCGTTGGGCCGGCGGGCACGGGGAAGACGTTCCTGGCGGTCGCCGCGGCGGTGCACCTGCTCAAGAGCGGGCGTGCGAAGCGGCTGGTGCTGTGCCGCCCCGCGGTTGAGGCGGGCGAGCGGCTGGGGTTCCTCCCGGGCGACTTGCAGCAGAAGGTGCACCCGTACCTGCGCCCGCTGATGGATGCGCTCAACGAGATGATGGACTACTCGACGCTGACGCGGTTCATGACCAGCGACGTGGTCGAGATCGCTCCGCTGGCGTTCATGCGCGGGCGGACGCTGAACCGAGCGGTGATCATCCTGGATGAAGCGCAGAACGCGACGCGGACACAGATGAAGATGTTCCTGACGCGGATGGGGATGGGGAGCAAGGTGATCGTGACGGGTGATCCGACGCAGACGGACCTGCACGCGGACGAGCCGGGCGGCCTGCTCGATGCGCTGATGGTTCTGCGGAAGACTGAGGGTGTGGCGATGGTCGCCTTCGACGAGGAGGACATCGTCCGCAACAATCTGGTGCAGCGGATTGTTGAGGCGTATGGTGCGTCCGATAAGGCTCGCGGCGACCGCAAGATCACCTCACGGGGCGGCGCTTCCGGGTCGATGCCCAATGGCGAAGGCCCGGCCCGTTCCGCCCCCACGCCCCGGCCGGGAGAAGGGAACGGATCGGTCTGAGCCTGGGCTCGGCAGTCCACCACCATGTCACCGGTAGACAGCGAAGACGGGATCGGCACCAGCGAACACGGCGGCGTGGGGGGCGGTGGTCCGGTCGGCAAGCGGCTGACGCTGTGGCTGGTCGGGTCGCCCGGCAGCGTGTGGGCGGTGGCGTTGCTGCTGGGGCTTGGGCTTGTGCTGTCGGTGGCGTCGATCGCGATGGGCCGGCGCGTGCTGGCCTCGCCGGGCCAGGTGATGGACCACACGCGCGCTGCGCGGGTGCCGATCGCGGTTCCGGACCCGCTGGCGACCGAGTCGGCCCGCAAGGCGGCGCGCGAGCGGGCGCCGCGAGTGTTTGTGGGCAACGCTGCGCTGATCGACGAGATCGTGGCCGATGTCCGCGAGTTGCCGCGGGTCGCCGCGGAAGCGAAGAGCTTTGAAGAGACGCCGCTGGACGTGCGCAAGCGGTTTGAGCTGAGCCCGGAGAGCTGGGCGACCGTTCGGTCTCAGTGGACGGGCGAGCGCGTGAGCGACGCGTGGAACCGCCGGTGCGGCAAGCTGGCGGACCTTCTGCGTGCGCGCCCGATCGTCGACGCCTCAGCGTTCGCGCAGCAGAACCGCACGGTGGGTGACCGGGTGGAGCTTGCGATCGGCGATGCGCACGAGACGGTGGCCTCGGCCGACTTGATCAACGCTGGCGACCGGCTGCTGGAGACGCGTCTTGGCCAGGTCGCGGTGCAGGCGGGCTTCTTCGGCGATGCGTTGAGCGCGGTGACCTCGCGTCTGGCCTTCAAGACCGCGCCGACGTTTGTGTTCGACGCGGAGGCTACGGCGAGGCGCCAGGACGAGGCCGCGGCCCTGGTTGAGGACACGACGACGCGCATCGAGCTTGGCAAGCTGCTGTACCGTCGCGGGGAGCGGCTCAGCAGCGAGGCGCTGGCGCACGCGGAGATGGAGCAGGCGGCTTACAACAAGGCGGCGCCGGTGGCGCAGCTTGGCGCCGACGCGGGGACGGCCGTGGCGATGTTGCTGATCGCCCTGGGTGTTGGGGCGTACCTGGGGACGTTCGCGACGGGGATGGTTGCGAAGCCGCGCCGGCTGGCGGCACTGTGCGGGCTCTTTGCCGGCTCGGTGATCGTGAGCTGCGTGGCGGCGGTGATCGACGCGAAGCTGATCGCGGCGGCGATGGTGGTGCCGCCGGTCTTCCTGGCCGCGGTGCTGGTGGTGGCGTACGAGCGTCGGACCGCGCTGGCTGTTGGGAGCCTGCTCTCGCTGTGCACAGCGCTCGCGCTGCACCAGCCGCTCGAGGGAGTGGTGCCCGCGCTGGCGGGCGTGTGGCTGATGGTCTGGCAGCTCCGCGAGCTGCGCCAGCGGGCGGCGTTGATCCGCGCGGGGTTCTTCACGGGCGTGCTGACGGCGGGGGTGACCGTGCTGATCGGGGCGGTGCGAGTTCCGCTGTCGGAGGGGTCGGCGCAGACGCTGACGGAGGCCGGCTCGGTGGGCGTGGGCGTGCTGCTGGTGGGGTTTGTGGTGCTGGGGCTGCTGCCGTCGATCGAGCGGTCGTTCAAGGTGGTCACCGCGCTGAGCCTGATCGAGCTTCGCGACCCGGGACACCCGCTGCTGCGCCGCCTTCAGCAGCGCGCTCCGGGCACCTACAGCCACAGCATGAACGTTGCGACGCTGGCGGAGACGGCGGCACGGGCCATCGGCGGCGACGGGCTGCTCGCCTATGTCGGTGCTCTCTATCACGACGTGGGCAAGATGAACCGCCCGGAGTTCTTCATCGAGAACCAGACCGGCGTGAACCGGCACGACCGTCTCCCCCCGGCGATGAGCACGCTGATGATCGTGAGCCACGTGCCCGACGGGCTGCAGCTGGCGAAGGAGCACAACCTGCCGCGCCCGCTGCACCACTTCATCGAGGGGCACCACGGGACGACGGTTGTTGAGTATTTCTTCCGCAGGGCCGTCAAGCAGTACGACGAGACGTGTGCGGCGGGCGCAGCACGCCCGCCGGCGTGCCCGAGCGAGGGTGAGTACCGCTACCCCGGGCCCAAGCCCCGCACAAAGGAAGTCGCGTGCGTGATGATCTGCGACGCCGCGGAGAGCACGGCCCGCACGATGACCGACCCGTCGCCGGTGAAGATCGAGCAGATGGTGCGGGCGATCGCCGACCGCCGGCTCTCGGACGGGCAGTTTGACGAGTGCGAGTTGACGATGGCGGAGCTGACGAAGATCGTCGTCACCGTGAGCAAGGCGCTGGCGAGCATTTACCACCAGCGGGTGGTCTACCCGGAGGCGCCGCGGACGGCATCGGGTGGAGCGGTTGTGGCGGTGGCCAAGGCCGTCGAGGCGACGCCGACCGGTCCTGCTCGTGCCTGAATCCGATGAAGGACAACGAGCGGATGATCGTCACAGGACTCGCCCAGCTCCCCCCTTGATTGGGCTAAGGATTTGTCCGAGTATGCAAGGACATTCGGTTTGTTTTGTTTTTTCTGTCATTTCGACCACGCGAGGCTCGCTCCTCTTCGCAAGGGCCCCCTTCGCCGAGCGTTTCGGTGGATGGAACCGGGGGGTTCATTCTTGGAGCGCAACATGAATTTTGCGTACGCAAACAGTCCTCTCTCCGTTGGCCGGCGACCGGCGATCACGGGGGTGCTTCGGTACCTCGCGGTTGCGGCAGTCGTCATGGTCCTTGGTTCTCAAGCTTGGGCGCAGGCCGTGGTCGACCGTACCCGGATCGTGCTCGACAACTGGACGTTCGTTCCCATCAACAGCACTTCAGCCACCGGCACCAGGGTGCACAGTTTTCTGGCACTGAAGAACAAGGCGGACGCGGTCGGCGGGAACATCGTGTCTGTGTGGTTTCTTCGACCAGACCAGGGCGGAGGTGAGTGGGACGCCAAGGCCTGGGCACTGGCTCGACGCGATGGCCGCGGCCGTGGACGCTGAGAAGGTGCCGGCCGTGGGGCCTGGTGGCGGGTACGCAACCTTCGCTGCTCAGGTCGCAACAGCACCGTGCGATCTCAAACCCAAGGTCACGTGGTCTGGCGGATGGGAATTGGTTTCCTGCACCGCATGGAACTGCCTGGGCCCTAGCGGTGCGGATGCAACCAATGGCATGACTTACTTCTGGAAATGCACGTACTGGAAGGAGAAGGTGTGCACGTGGAGCCGAAGGATCAGCGTCATTGACGCTTGCGGTATTCCATGGAGCATGGTGCAGACGATGGTGCGCACCGATACCCTGGAATATGTGTGCACGTACACGCCCGCCCAGATGGTCGACAACGAGAACCAGTACGGCAACGTCTGTGCCCCCTGGGCCACAGCGGCGGCGCCCACGCTCTGTCTGTCCCCGTGTGGCGCAAGCGGGAAAGCAGTTCCTGGCCCTTCACCGACGCTCGCGCCGCCATTGCCGACCGGCGTCAGATCCCGACAACGCCCCGCCGGTCGTAACACCGTGAAGCTCTACCGTAAGAGCCCGCTGATCTGCCCGACGACCGCCGCTCTCGCGGCGGTCGTCGGGATCGTTGTTACCTGTTTAGCGAGCTTCACGCCTTGGCCGTCATGGCTGGGTGAGGGATTGGGCCTATTGCGTTGGCAGACGGAAATGCGTCGGTCCCGGCCGAGCGGAGAGGGTCAGTGGGGGTACTTTGGATCGATCGGAACCACCACCATTTCACCGGGGTGCGATTACACCCACACGCTCAATCGCACATCGATCTGCTCTCTCGTTACGTCACAGACGTTTGTCGGCATGCCTTCTCCGCTTCAGTACCGCGAGCTGGTGCAGAGGTACCGCGATCGTTGTCTTTCGCTTTGGCCGGCGAATCTAGACCCGCATACGTTCGACATCATCAATGATGCGCTCTCCGACCGCCTTGAGGCGGACGGTGGACTGCCTGCGCCGCTGTGGGTGGTCTATGTCGACGTGGGATGGCCGTTCCGTGCGTTCCGGTACTGCCGGGTGTACCGCTACGACGAACTGCCGAATCACTACGTGGATTTCTATCACGACGAAGGGTGGTTTCCGACGTACGAATCAGAGGCGCGCTACCCGGTCCGTCCGATCGCCAAGGGGCTGCTCGTCAACGCGCTCTTCTTCGGGTGTGCCGCGTACTTCCCGCTGCTTGGACTCGTCGCCGCGTTCCGGGCCGCAAACCTCCGTTTGTCTCGTGTGCGTCACCGGCTGCTGGAGCGCCGCGCGGGTTCTCCCTTATGCCGTGAGTGCGGATACCGCTTGCCCGGTGTCGGCGCTCGCTGCCCGGAGTGCGGGCATACGAGAGGCCAGACGGACAACGAGGCCCGGTAGGCGACGAGAGCGACCGTCCCCATACGCTCCCCCATGCGGTTCACCCTCCTCGGAACCGGAACCTCTTCAGGCGTGCCCGCCATCGGGTGCACGTGCGCGGTCTGCACCAGCAGCGACCCGCGCGACAACCGGCTGCGCACCGGCGCGGCCGTGCGGTTTGTGGACACCGACGGGCGGGCGCGGACGGTGCTGATCGACGCGACGCCGGACCTGCGCCAGCAGGCGCTGCGGTTTGGGCTCGACCGGTGCGACGCCATCTTGTTCACCCACAACCACGTTGACCACACCTTCGGGCTCGACGAGGTGCGCCGGTACAACGCGATGCAGAAGGGGCCGATCGACATCTACGCCGAGGAGCACACGCTGGCGTTCCTCAAGGGCGTCTTCAGGTACATCTTCGACCGCGACGCGAACGTGAACGACTCGTTCGTGGCGAACCTGATCCCGTGGACCATCAAGCCGGGGGAGGCGCTCGACCTGTGGGGGCTGCGCGTCACGCCCGTCCGCCTGCTGCACGGGAAGCTGCCGATCATCGGCTTCAGGTTCGATACGGGCGGTCTCAGGAACGGCGGAAGCCTCGGAAGCGCGGGCACCACGAGCGATGCCGACGCGGCGGCCGACGGGTTCGTCAGTCCGTTCCCGCTGGCCTACTGCACGGATGTGAGCGCGGTGCCGCCGGAGAGCTGGCGATCGCTGGACGGGCTGGGGACGCTGGTGATCGACGGCCTGCGCCACCGCGCGCACCCTACGCACCTGACGGTTGCTCAGGCGCTCGGCGTGATCGAGCGGTCGCGGCCGCGGGCGGCCTATCTGACGCACATCTCCCACGACCTTGGGCACGCCGCGACCGAGGCTGAGCTGCCCGAGGGTGTGCACATGGGGTTTGACGGGCTCACCCTGAGCGACGAGCGGCTTGGAGAGCCGCGGAGCCTGACCTGAGGTCGTGGAACGGATTTCTCGCCGGAATCGCCGGCGGCGGGCCGGCAACACCCGACAAGGCCCAAACAACGGGTCGCCGCGCAGGGCTTTTCGGTGCGAGCGGCCTACGCTTGCGGCCCTATGGCGAAGACCCGCGAGATCAAGAAGCGCATCAAGGCCGTCGGCAACATCGCCCGCATCACCAAGACGATGCAGATGATCGCCACGAGCAAGTTTGCCCGCGCACAGGCGGCTGCGACGGCGACCAAGCCTTACACCGAGGCGCTCTTCGGGCTCGTGACCGAACTGGCGGCAACCGCCGGCGACATGAACCACCCGCTGATCACCGGCCCTTCGAGCAAGAAGGCCGGGGCCGGCGAGGTGACGCTGGTGCTGACCAGCGACCGCGGCCTGGCCGGCCCGTACAACGGGTCGGTGCTGCGGACGGCGATGCTGCACCTGCGGGCGAACCCGGCTTCGAAGCCCGGCGCGGGCGGCATCATCGAGGTGGTCGGCAAGAAGGGGAACAGCTTCCTGAAGTACAACGCGGTGCCCGTTTCGCAGATGCACACGCAGTTTGGCGACAAGCCGACGTTTGACAAGGTTGGTGCGCTCGCTCAGGCGTACATGGACCGGTTCATCGCCGGCGAGATCAGCGGCGTGAGCGTGGTGTCGATGCGGTTCATCTCGGCCGGGCGCCAGGTGCCGGAGGTGACGCAGCTGCTGCCGCTCAAGCCCGTCGCCGCCAAGGCGAGCGCCGAGGCCGAAGCGGGCAAGGCCAAGCTGGTTTACGAGTTCAGCCCCGAGGGTGAAGAGCTGCTGGCCCGCCTGCTGCCCGAGACGGTCAAGGCGACGCTGTTCCAGATCTTCAACGACGCGGTGGTGAGCGAGCACGTGGCGCGCATGGTCGCCATGAAGAGCGCGACCGACGCCGCCAAGAAGGCCCGCAAGCTGCTGACGCGCGACTACAACCGCGCGCGCCAGGCGCAGATCACCACCGAGCTGTCAGAGATCATCGCCGGCGCCGCCAGCCTTGGTTGATCGGGCTCGGTCTCGAGCGAGACACCATGGCGAGCATCCTGTTCCTTGCGCCGTCGCTGCTGTCGTACCGGCTGCACAAGCTGGTGCGCGGGGTGAACGTCTTTGACATCGAGCTGATCCGCGACCTGGTCGAGCTTGGGCACGAGGTGACGCTGCCGGCTGAGAAGAACTGGCGTGAGCGGCTCGAGGACCGGTTGAAGGGCGCGATGCCGCGGATGGTCTACACGCCGCCGCTGCTGAAGCCGCAGTGGACGGGGCTCGTCGCGGCCGCGATGATCCGCCGGCCGAAGCGGGCGGGCGGGTCGCGCGGTGCGTTTGACTGCACGATCGCTGGCAACTCGGTGCGGAGCATCGTGCCGATGATCGTGGTGATGCGGGCGGGCGGCGTGGTGAAGCGGCAGGTGCTGCTGGCGCACCGCTCGCCGCCGCGGGGGGTGGGCCGGCTGTTTGACCGCTGGGGCGCACGGATCGTGGCCGTGAGCGACACGGTGAAGCGCGGGTTCCCGCCCGATGTTCAGGCGCGGGTTGACGTGAGCTACGGCGTGGCGGGGGCGTCGCGGTTCTTTCCTGCCGCTTCTGACGCGCGACGGCACGCCGACGGGCCGGTGCGGTTCTGCGTGCTGGGCGCGCTGCACAACGCCTGGAAGGGGGCCGACACGGCGATCGACGCGTTCGCGCTGCTGCCCCCGCACGTGCGTGGGCGGTGCGAGTTGCACCTTGCCGGTTATCCGGAGGGTGAGGCGCCGGCCCGCCTTCGGGGGATGAGCGGCGTGACGGCCTATGGGTGGAAGACCGTTGACGAGATCGCTGCGCTGCTGCGGACGATGGACGTGATCGTGCAGCCTTCGGTCTCGCACGAGACGTTCTGCCAGTCGCTGGTGCAGGGGATGCTCACCGGGCTGCCGGCGCTGGTGAACGACCTTCCGGTGCTGGCGGAGAAGCTCGACGCGGGGGGCGGAATGGTCTTCCGCAACGCGGCCGAACTGGCTGAGCAGATGGCGCTCTACGCCGGCGACGGCGCGCGGCGTGCGGCCGACGGCGCGGTGGCCCGGCGCACCGCGCTTGAGCGTTACGTGTGGGACACGCGGGCGTTTGTCGATCGGTACGTCACCGCGCCGAGCGGGGTCGCCAATCAATAACGCCCCGGCTCGAGGCCGGGGCGCGGGGTTGAGCGGTCAAGCAACGAACGGAGCGGTCACCGGCCCATCGGGTCGGCCGGAGCATCATCGGCCGGTGCGGCCGGCGATTCGGGGAGCACGGTGAAGCGCATCGAGCTCTCGGGCGTGTAGTACTTGTTGAACGCCTTCTTGACGTCGGCGGCGGTGAACGACTCGATCGCGGCCTTGGCGCCGATGACGTCGTCGAGGTTGCGGCCGCGGTAGGTGAGCGCGCTGAGCGACCCGGCCCACCAGGAGGTCTGCTTCATGCTCTCGTCGATGGTGCTGAGCACCTGCCTGCGGGCTGTGGCGAGCTCGTCCTCGGTCGGCCCTTCGGCGGCGAAGCGGTCGTAGGTGGCGGTGATCGCGTCGGCAAGGTCCTTGGCCTTTTCCTTTGCGGTCGGTGCGCCGGCGACAAAGATCCCGAAGCCGGGGTAGACCTGGCTGGGCTGGCTCTGCGTGCCGATCGAATAGACCAGCTGCTTCTCCTCGCGGATCTCCTTGATCATGCGCGAGTTGAGGACCTGCGAGGCGAGGCTGAGAAGCCGCACGTCGCGGACGTTGTCGGCGTCTGGCCCGAAGAACCCGCCGACGACGATGGCGACCGGCGTCATCGTCTTCAGCGAGCGCTCAACGACGCGCGGGCCGGGCTCGCGCTTGATGGTGCGCTTGTTGTCGAGGGTCGTGCTGCTCACCCGGTCACGCGTGGGGAGCGAGCCGAGGTACTTCTCGATCAGCGGCGTGGCCTGCTCGAGCGTGACGTCACCGACGACGGTGACCTCGATGGGGCTGGTGGCGACGACGCCGTCGAGCCAGGCCTGCGCCTGCTCGACGGTGATGCCGTTGACCTGCTCGGGCGTGAGCGGGCGGCGGCGGACCTCACCCGGCGGGAAGACCGAGTCGGCGATCATCTCGGCGATGACGCCCTGCGGCTGCGTCTTGCGCTGGGCGATGCTCTGCAGCTCGTTCTTCTTCCATCGCTCGAGCGCGGCCGGCTCGACCTTGGGGTCGGTCAGCAGGAGGTGGGCCATCTGCAGGCCCGTCTCAAGGTCCGCCGGCGAGCCGGAGATGGTGAGGGTGAAGGTGTCGTCGGAAGCGCCGCCGCCGACGCGGACCTTGCGGCCCGTCATGAACTCGCGCAGCTGGGTGCTCGAGTGGGTGCCCGAGGCGGGGTTGTTGAACGCCAGCGCCGCGGCCTCGCTCACGCCGCGGTTGGCGGCGGTCTCGTTGATGGCGCCGTTGGCGAGCGCGATCGAGAGGCTCATCGCGTCCTTCTCGTTGTCGATGAACTTGTGGTTGACGCGCACGCCGCTGGGGAGCCAGAAGCTGGTGACGCCGGAGGCTGCGTGGGTCGCGGTATCGATCGCCTTGCCGGGGACGGGGTCCTTGGCCAGGAGCTTGGTGATCCGCGCCGACTCGGCCTCTTTGGCGGGCTTGACGTTGAGCGCCTCGCGCCCGAACTTCACCAGCTCGCTCTCGGTGATCATGTCTGTCGTGGGGCCCTCGGGCAGCTGCGCGCTGAACATGACGGTGGTTGGGTCAAAGTCCGCGGCGAAGCGCTCGGAGACCTCCTTCGGGGAGATCGTGGGGAGCAGCGTGCGCAGCAGGTCGAGCGTCTGCTGGGCCGACATGATCGGCTCGCCGTCGGCGACCTGGCCGTTGTAGCGGGTGATGAGGTTGCGCGCGTCGAGCGTGCTCTCGCGCTTGGCGGCGACCTCGGACTGGCTGATCAATTCGGCGCGGGCGCTCTGGACTTCCTGCTCGGTGAAGCCGTTGTAGCGGGCGCGTTGCAGCTCGGTGGCCATCTGCCTGAAGGCGTCACGCCACTTGTCGGGCTCGGCGGAGACCTCGGCCTGCGTGAGCTTGGCGGCGTGGAAGAGGGTCTGCGACGAGGCCGAGGCGCTCTGGAAGGCCACCTTTCCCTCGTCGCGCTTGGCGGCGAGGCGCCGGTTGAAGGCCCACGTGCCGATGGTCTCGACCAGGTCGGCGCGGAAGCGTCCGACGGTTGTGGTGGGCGCGGGGGGCGTGCTGATCTTGACGACGCCCACCTCGGCAACCTTGATCTCAGGGTCGGTCACGACGACGGCGCCGTCGGCGGTGTAGGGTTTCACGCCCGGGTCCATGCTGTTGGGCGCGGGGCGCTTGGGGACGGAGCCGAACTGCTTCTCGATCTCGGCCTTGACCACCTCGGGGTCCATGTCGGCCACGACGATGACGGTGGTGTTGGTCGGCGTGTACCACTTGCCCCAGTAGTCCTTGAAGTCCTGCTGCTGGACGCCGGTGATGGTCTCCTCGGTGCCGATGGGCAGGCGGTCACCGATGAGCGAGCCGGGGGCGAGGCGCTTGAGCATGACCTCCTGCACGCGTTGCTGCGGGGAGAGGCGCGAGCGCTTCTCTTCGAGGATCACCTGTCGCTCCGACTCGATCTCCGCCGGAGCGAGCGTGAGCCGGAAGGCCACGTCGCTCATGAACATCACGGCCTTGGCCAGGTTCTCCGGCTTGTTGTCGCGGAGGTAGAGCTGGTAGGACGTCTGGTCGAAGCTGGTGAACGCGTTCTGGTGCCGCCCGAAGATCAGGCCAAGGTCCTCGAAGAACTTGATCACGGTGCCGGGGGGGAAGTTCTCTGATCCGTTGAAGGCCATGTGCTCGAGGTAGTGGGCGATGCCGCGCTGCTTGTCGGTCTCGTTGAGCGAGCCGGTACCGATGTGCATCCAGACGGCCGCTTTGTCCTTGGGGTTGGCGTGCCGGCGGATGATGTACTTCACGCCGCTGGGGAGCTCGCCGGTGACGAGCGACTGGTCGGTGGGGAGCGGAGTCGGGTCGTTGTTCATGGCCGGTCCGGCGACTGTGGGGGATGCGGCGGGCTGGCCGCCGGCGGTCTGGGCGGGGCACACGCCCGGCACCGTGAGCACGGCGAGGGGGAGCGCAACGGCGAGCAGCTTGAAGTTCTTGTTCATGGTTCCTGGTTCCGGGTGTGGGTATTCGGCGCGCGGCCGGGGTGTAAGTCTACAGGCGAGATGCGCTGCGGGTGCGGATCGGGCCCCGCACAGGCGTTTTCGGCTCAGAATCGCTGTAGTTGCACCGATGCGGCGCTTCCGGTCACGCTGGCTGCGACGGTACACCACAGTGGGTGTGCCCCGCCCGTTCTGTCACGGCCGAGGCTGCGTGGGGGCAACGGCGCCGGGCTGCGCTTGCGGTGGCTCAGGGGGTGGAAGGATCGTCACCGTTAGTGTCTGGTCGGGCTTCCACCAGCGCTCGGCGTGCGCGCGAACCTGCTGCGCGGTGACACTCTTGAACGCGACCGGCGCTGTACCGAGTTCGTCGATCGGCACGCGCAGGAACCAGGCCATGGCCATCGACTGCGACCAGTAGTCGGCCGAATCGATCCTCCGGCCGACCTCATCGCAGGCATCATCCACCGCGCGGCCGAGCTGCGCGCCGCTCGGCCCTTCATCGATCAGCTTTCCCAGCGCTGCGCGGGCGACACCGGCGGCTGCGCTCACGTGGGCCTCGTCGCCGGTGAGCAGGAAGGAGCCGATCACCGCCCCGAGCCCTGGGTAGGTGCGCCCGGTCATCGCGACGCCCGAGGCGAGGCTCACCTTGAGGCCCGACTCGCGCAGCGCATCGGCCACGCGCCGCTCGACCAGGCGTGCGGCGATCGACGCGACTCGGGCGTCGGTCAGATCCGCGATCGAGGGGGCGGGCAGTGAGATCGCCAGCATGGCCCGTGGGCCCTGCGCCGCAACGTCCGCCTGGCCGGGTGCGACGGCGAGGCGCTGGATCGCGCGGAGGTCAGTCAGCCGATCACGCCTTCGCTGGGGGAGCGACGCCAACTCCGCCGCGAGCGATGGGCCGAGGTCTGCAGGGTCAACATCGCCAACGACCGCGACATCGATAGCGCGGCTCGCCAGGTGATTGCTCAGGTAGGCGGCCGCATCGGTCGGCCGCACCGCCTCAAGGTTCGCCCGCGTGGGGTGGCGGAGGCGCACATCCTCTGAGGGGGTCATCAGCCGGATCATCGCCTCGGAGGCCTTGTGGTCGGCGCGCAGCTGGAACGCGTCGCTCTGGGCGATCGCACGGTCCCGCGCACGCTCGAGAGCGGCGGGCTCGATGGCGGGCGCGGCGAGTGTCGCGGCGATCTGCCGCACCGCGTTCACGGCTTCCTGGGTGCTGCAGGTGGTGGTGATCAGCAACCCCTCTGGACGCTGAGCAACCTTGAGGCTCGCCACCCCCGGCGCGGGCTTGAGCGCATCGATCGCCAACATCGCGGTGCCGCGGGTTGCGGCGGTCTCGTCGAGCTCGAGCCCCGGCACGAGCACGGCGATCGTGATGCGCCCCGATCCGGGCTTGGCCATGGGCCGCAGGTGAATGTCGACGCCGTTTGCAAGCGACAGCGACGTAACGCCCGCCTGCCGCCAGACGGTGATGCGCTCAACCCTTGCCGGATCGGCCGCGCGCGGGGAGGGCGCGGGAAGCGGCGGCTGGGCCGAGACGCCGATCGGCGCAGCACACGTCATCGCCAGGATGCACGAGCGGAGCAGCACGCATGCTGGTACAGCCCGGCGCGGGCGTGGATGCGGGCTGGAACGCGCAGCCCAGTTCAAGGGTCGATCACCACCCCGGGGCGCAGCAGGGCGCACAACCCCTCGCGGCAGTCCTTCTTCGGCTCGTAGTCGCCGCTGAGGATGCCGGCGATCGCGGCGTCGATCACCCTGCGGATCTTCTTGCGGTCGAGCCTGTCGAGGGCGATCGAGCCGACGACGCCCTTGGCCAGCAGCCAGTACTCCGCGACACCCGGCATCATCTCGCCCGAGCCGTCGCCCGGCGCACCGTTGAAGTGGTGGTCGATCGCCAGGGCGTAGATGCCCATCTGCAGGTCGTCCTTCTTCGGCTCGGTCAGTTTGGCCCAGTCCTGCCCGGTCTTGTAGTCGACGATGCGGACGCCGCCGTCGGCGGTGCGTTCGAGCCTGTCGATCTTCGCTTTGATCTGGTGCGTCACACCCTCGCTCACGTAGGGGAACGCGAGCGACAGTTCCGGCTTCTCGATGATCTGCACGTCGTGCCCGTCGCGCCCGTGGAGCGACTGGTGCGCGGTGGTGAGCATCGCCGTCAGCCGCTCGAGCTCGGCGCGGTCGACGCCGCCGGGTGAGGCGGCGGCGTGCTGGATGAACCTGGCCCGCCCGATCTCCAGCAGACGCTCGGTGCTGGGGCGCGGGCGGCTCTCGGCGTCGGCGCTCGACCACTCAAGGTAGAAGTCGCACAGCGCTTCGTGGGCCACCGTGCCGATGTTGATCGCGGTGCTGGCCGGCTTCTCAAGGCGCAGCCGGTACTTGAGGTACCAGCAGGCGGGGCAGCGGGTGAACTGGTCGATCTCGGTGTAGCTGAGCCGCAGCGGCGGACGCGGCGGATCGAAGACGATGCCGCCCCGGCCCTCGGAGGCCGGCGCGGCGGCGGCGTTGATCGCCTCCGCGATGGCGCGCGACTCGGCCGCACCCTCCGCCGTGGAGAGCGACCACGCGGGCGCCTCGCCCGTGGCGTGGGCGTGGGCGA
>CAYOGE010000026.1:0-47250 GCA_964403525.1 uncultured Phycisphaeraceae bacterium
CTCGCCATGATCCAGAGGTGCCTGCGGTTGCTCGATCCGTCAAACAGAACCTAGTCCGAAACTGACCCTCAGCCGCAAGGAGGCAGCCGTCCTGCTCGGGATCAGCGAGAAACTCCTCTGGACGAAGACCAAAGCCAGTCGGATACCCCACATCCGAATCGGAGGCAGGGTGCTGTATCCGCGAGAGAATCTTGAGCGCTGGCTTGAAGATCAGGCCTCCAGGAGCGTTAAGTGAGCGGCACCAAGTCTCCCGGAGAGTCGTCATGGCGTCAGTTTTTAAGCGTAACGGTAAAGGCAACTACGTCATTCAGTTTTATGACTGGGACGGCGTGCGCAAAGAGCGGTCAACTCGCACGACGGACAAGCGGTCCGCTGAGCAGCTTGCCTCGAAACTTGAGGCGGATGCGATGCGCCGGCGACACGGCATCATCGACCCCAGGGAGGAGCAGTTCGCCAAGCAGCGGGAAGTCCACGTCTCTAAGCACCTTGAGGCCTATCTCGCCGACCGCCGAACTAAAGTGTCTGACGGCCACTGGAAGACGATCAAGAAGCAGTTGGAGCGGCTCATCGATGATTCGAAAGCGAGCAGGCTGATCGAACTGACCGACGAGCGGGTGGACGCCCACCTGCGCCGACTGTTGCAGACGCCCGTGAAGCAGCTTCGACCGTCCGAAGGCAAGCTTCGATCCATCGGGACAACCACGGCCAACGGCGTCCGTTCCGCCGTCATCGCCTTTCTGAACTGGGCAGTACGAACGAAGCGCATTCCGTACAACCCTTGTGCCTCGCTCCAGAAGCTGGCTGAGACTGGAGCGAAGCGGGTCCGTCGTCGGTCGCTCACGCCTGAAGAACTGACACGATTGGTCTCGTCGTCTGGTCCAAGAGGGGACGTGTACCTCGTCGCCGTCCTGACGGGGCTGCGGGTCAAGGAACTGACTTCGCTCACCTGGGGCCAGATCCATCTCGATTCTGCGGCGCTTTTGGTCCCTGCCCACATCAGCAAGTCGAAGCGAGACGACTGGATTGCCCTCCACCCCGAGGTCATCGCCACGTTCCGCCGCCTCAAGCCGAGCAACGCTGTCGGCTCAGATCGTGTCTTCCAGACGATCCCAACCACTCGAACTTTGTCGGCTGACTTGAAGAGAGCGGGCATCGACGAGTACGACGCTGAGGGCCGTCGAATCGACCGGCATGCCCTCCGAACCACGGCAGGGACGCTGCTGCTCCAAGCTGGCGGATTGCTCCCAGAGGTCAAGCTCCAGATGCGGCATGCCAGCATCGAGACCACATTGAAGCACTACGCCGACCTCGGACTTGCCGACCAGAAGCGTGCCGTCGCCAAGCTCGGTCCCATCCTCGGCCAAGCCGTCACAAACACGCTCAAGGCGACTGGGACGGACGGCCCCTCCGTGCCTGACCCCGCTCAGCCGACGGCTCCAAACGCCATCCAGCCGCCCCAGCACCAGCCCCAGCACTCCCAGCACTTTTTGCGACCAATCCTGACGACTGGAGACATGCCGCTGCCAAACTCCCTCTCGGAAGCGGAACTGGACGAGCGCTTGAATTGTGCGAGTATTGACGAGGCTTTGCGAGTCCTGACGACTCGTGACCTGAAAGCGGGCGAGGAGGATCGAACTCCCGACATTCAGCTTGGGAAGCTGACGTTCTACCGCTGAACTACGCCCGCGGCTTACGGCAGTATACCCCTGCGGGAGTCAGATAGTCATCCGCCGCGACCAGGGGGTCCTCGCGCCGCCGATCCTCGTTTCCACATCCAAATGACCGGCCCGCGGCCGCCAGAAAACTGTGTAGGTCCGCGGCGAGTTATGGATGGAGCACGGGCACTCATGCAGGCGGCGCCAAGACTGCGGCGGGGCGATTGGGGTGAGATTGCCTTCAGACACAGAGGGGGGGTGTCGATCCACCACCGGCCCCTGCACATCGCTTTCAGCCGCAGGGTTCGGAGTCGCTGACATGACCAAGAACAGACGCGGGTTCTTTTCGACTGTGCATTCCCCGGCGGCATGTCTTGTTCTGCTGGCAGGCGGCGCAATGGCCTTCGCAGAACCCGAGGTTCCCTCGCCGCCTGCTTCAGGATCGCCGCAGCCGGCAGCCGAGGGCTCGAGCACGGCGATGACCATCCCCGAGCCAGCCACGGTCGCTTCGAAGGCAACCCAGCCAAGCGACGATCTGTTGATGTTCGAGGACATGCCCGTGGTGATCTCGGCCTCGCGTCGGGTGCAGAAGCTGAGCGAACTGAGCGTCCCGGTAAGCGTTGTCACCTGGAAGGACATCCACTATCGGGGCGAGACGAACATCGCCGAGATGCTCTCCCAGGTGCCCGGGATGAACGTGCTGCGGATCGACCGCAACCGGTGGGCGGTCGGCGTGCGCGGCATGCACGACATCTACGCCGATCGCACGATCGTGCTGATCAACGGGCGCAACGCGGGCAACCCGGTGCTGGGCGTGGCTGACTTTGGAGCCTTGCCTGTGCTGGCCGAGGACATCGAGCGGATTGAAGTTGTGCGGGGGCCCGGCGGCGCGGTCTGGGGGGCCAACGCGTTCAACGGTGCCATCAACATCATCACCAAACGCCCCGAGGATGCCGAGGGGTTCTTGGTCTCGACACGCATGAACGAGTTTGGCGACACAGACTCTCAGGTGCGGTTCGGCACCAAGGGCGACGGGTGGGCGCTGCGAGCGTCGCTCGGCTACGAGAACCACGAGAGCTCGGAAGACGCGATCAGTCACGACACCTTTGAGTCGCGCGACTTCGCGCGGTCGACACGGTTTGACATCGAGGGCTTGTACACGCTCGGCGAGCAAGCCAGGCTGCGCTTCGGTGTCGCCGGAGCGCACGTCGACAGAGGAGACATCGAGTTCGGCCGCTACTGGCCCAAGAAGGACGAACGACTGGACGAGGAACGGCTGTTCGCCAAGCTCGAGCGAGAGTTCGACGACGGGTCGAGCGGCTATCTGCAGTGGTTCTGCAACGTCGCTAGCGAGAACCGCACAACACTGTTCCGGGTGGACAGCGTCGAGAACGACCTGGAGGCGCAGTACGCCTGGAACACCTCGGCCGAGAACCGCGTCATGGTCGGCGGCAACGCGAGGATCGTGCAGATCGACCAGACAGTGATCAGCGCTGAGGACATCATCTTCCAGGACCAGAGCGTTCAGGAGCACTGGCTGGGCGCCTTTGTGACCGACCGGTGGCAGGCGTCAGAGAGACTGGCGTTCGAGGGTCAGTTCCGCGTCGATACCTACTCAGAGACGACGACCGACTGGTCCGCACGAGCGGCGGCGCTCTACGCGCTCGACAAAGACCAGCACCATGTTCTGCGGATTGCTGCCGCGAAGGCGTTCCGCGCTCCCTTGCTCTCGCTTCGTGGACTGGGGACTGAGCGTGGCCCACTTCCTTCCCCTCCGTTCCCACCCGGGATGTTCGCGTTCACGCTCAACTACCCGGTTGGGCTCAACCACGAGGAGGTGTACTCGGTAGAAACAGGGTACACCGGAAAGCTCTCTGATCAGGTTGACGTGCGCGTAAACGCTTACTTCAACCGATACACCGACCTGATCGGCGTTATTCGTTCGTCGGCCCTGCCTGTCGTAGCGACACTGGACAACATCGACGGCGCGACCGGCTACGGCGTTGAGTCTGAACTGAACTACACGTACGACGGTGGCCGCCTGTACGCGTGGTACGCGTACAACGAGTTGGAGTTGGACCGCCAGGATCAGGATGTGCGGGCCTTCTTGCCGGCCGACCACTCCGCCGGCTTGGGGATCCGTCACGAATTGTGCGATGGCCTGATCGGCAACGCCGACTTCCGTTACACCAACTCAAGCCGCATCAGCCCCCTGGCTACGTCGGCGGGCGCTACGAGCGCGCTCGACCTGGCGCTCACGATGAAGGTGCTCCAGAGTCGCGGCGAGGTGCAGGTTGGCGTCCATGACCTGTTCGACTCGACCTCGGGGGCGGTCTTGAACCTCGGCGGAAGCAACCGTCACGAAACCCCTGGCCGCACGCTGTTTGTTCGGTTCCAGTACCGCTTCTGATCTTCCAAAAGGGCTTCTGATCTTCCAAAAGGGCGAGAGGCTTCATTGACCCAACGGCGACGCTCAACCTGGTCGACCATTGCCTGCATCGCAGCGTGCGCGGTCTCGCTCGCTGCGGTAGCGAGCGAACGGCGCGGCGCGAAAGAGGCGGTCGTGGTGCTGAGCCGCGAGGCTGAACCGTTCCGCAAGTGTGAGAAGGCGGCCCGCGAACTGCTCCAAGGCGAAGGCTGGTCGGTGCGGACCGTCGTGCTTAACGACAAGTCGCCGACAATCCCGCAAGAGGGTTACAGCAGCGCACGGTTTATCTCTGTCGGCACAGAGGCGACCGAATGGAGCAAAGGCAAGGGCCTCGAGACCGTCTTCTGCATGGTCGCGGACGCCGAGGGTGCCGGCTTGACACCGGGCCCAACCCTTGCAGGAATTCTGGCCGATATCCCCGCTGCTCGTCAGGTAGCGCTGATCCGTAAGGGGCTGCCAGGTGCGAAAGTGATCGGCGTTCTCTACAAGAAAGACTCACCTCGCGGCGAGCGTGCGCTGGCTGGCCTGCGCGCTGAGGCGGCAAAGGCCGGACTGACCGTTGAGGCAGAGGGTGTGGACAGCAAGGAGGCGATCGGCGGCGGTTTGAGCACGCTGCTGAAGCGTGGCATCGACATTCTCTGGACAATGCCCGACGGAGCGCTGTACGACGGCAACACGATCAAGGCCGTGCTTCGAGCCACGCTCGAGGAGAAGGTCCCCGTGTTCGGCTTTTCTACGCCGATGGTGCGTGCCGGCGCGCTAATGGGCGTGGGCATTACACCGGAGGCTCAGGGCAGCCAGGCCGCGGCATTGACGATCGGACGCGCGAACAACGCCGCTGCGGGGCAGTTGGTCGTGCCCGACTTCGAAGTAACAGTGAATCAGGTGGTCGCTGAACGACTTGGAATCACGCTGCCGGCCGGCCTGGCCACCGGCAGCAAGGGAGACTGAGCCGGTGCTGATGGTGCGTTTGAATCTGAGGCCGAAGGTCACGCTCGCCGTGCTGGCGGTCGCGCTGATCGCGATGTGCTCGGCGGCGTTCATTGCCCATCAAACGATGCGCGACACGGTCGCCGCAGAGTACCGCCGCTCCGCGGACGCGGTGGCGAGCGGGCTGGCCGCCGCGGCGGAAGTGCCGATGACGGTGGGCGACCTGGAAGAGGTAAGGCGGCTTGCTGCGTTCTCACTCCGCGCCAACGGGCTCGAGCGCGTTCGCTTTCGCGACAGCGCCAGCAAGGAAGTTGTGCTGCTCGACAGCCCGGTCACCAGCGGCCAGGCCCCCAGCGGTGAGCAGATCGTCGGTGCAGCTGAGCTCCGTGTGCTCGCGCAGGATGGAGCGGGCCTTGACGTGTTCGGCGACCAGTCACCAGACGCTGCTTCAGCAGCCTCTGCGCAATCGCAGTTGCTGGGTACCGTTGAGGTGGGGATGCCCTCCTCGCTTGTCGAGAAGCGGATGGCATCGTTGCGGGTCATGTTCGTTCGGATTGTAATCGGCGCAGGCTTGGTGATCGGCGCCGTGATGTGGATCCTCGCGGGCACCTGGACCCGCCGGCTTGATCGGCTGCTGGACGCGTCGGAGCGTATCGCGCGTGGTGAGCTCGACTCCCCGCTGACCGACAGCCAATCAGACGAGATCGGGCGCCTGAGCGACGCGTTCGGTCGAATGCGGCTCGCAGTGAGAGAGCGTGACGCAGCTGCCCGTCAGTTCAATGAGACGCTGTTGGAGCAGGTCCGGGACCGCACCAAAGACCTTGAAGCGGCCATGGTCGCCGCCCAGGAGGCGAACCGCGCAAAGAGCGACTTCCTGGCGAACATGTCGCACGAGATTCGAACGCCGATGACGGCGATCATCGGATTCGGCGAATTGCTCAACGATCCGGAGCAGTCGATCGACGCGCGTCGAGAGTGCGTTGCGACGATCAACCGCTCTGGGAAGCACCTGCTGACCGTGATCAACGACATCCTTGACATCTCCAAGATTGAGGCGGGCCGAATGACGGTCGAGCCGATCGAGTGTTCGCCCGCGTCGATCATCAGCGAAACGGCGTCTCTGATGCGTGATCGAGCCGCCGAGCGGGGCCTGTCGCTCGAGATCGTGTACGCCACACCCATCCCGAAGACGATCACCTCCGACCCGTTGCGCCTGCGCCAGGTGCTGCTGAACCTAGTCGGTAACGCGATCAAGTTCACGGAGCAGGGGTCGGTCAGGTTGCGGGTGAGCGCGGATCGAGCTGCGCAGCGCCTCGCTGTCGCGGTCGAGGACACGGGCATCGGCATACCACCGGAGGGGCTTGCAAGACTCTTCCATGCATTCAGCCAATCGGACAACACGATGTCGCGGCGGTTTGGAGGAACGGGGCTCGGCCTGGCCATTGCCAAGAAGTTCGCCGAGCTGCTCGGCGGCACGCTGACAGTCGAGAGCACGCCCGCCGTAGGGAGTGTCTTCACCGTCACGATCGACACCGGTCCGCTCGAGGGCGTTCAGTTTGTTGGTACACTGCCCAAGAATGCTGACACGCCCGCAGCGTCTCCGCACGCCGCCGCGACGATTGCGGGCTGCAGCGTGCTGCTCGCAGAAGACGGTGTAGACAATCAGAGGCTGCTGACACTCTACTTGCGCAAGGCCGGTGCAACGGTGACGATGGTCGAGAACGGCCGGCTCGCGCTCAACGCGTTGAACGCCGCCCGTGCCGAAGGCCGCCGCTTTGATGTCGTGCTGATGGACATGCAGATGCCCGAAATGGACGGCTACACGGCCACAGCAGATGCACGCAAGGCGGGTGACGACACACCGATTGTCGCGCTGACAGCCCACGCGCTGCTGAGCGACCGCGATCGGTGCATGGCCGCGGGCTGTTCAGACTACATGACCAAGCCCGTCGACCGGGCGAAGCTGATCGAGACATGCCTGCGGTGGTGCAAAGCCGGCGCTGCGCGCGCGGCGGCCTGAGCGGCGAGGTGCAATAATGTTGCGGAGCGCTACGCCGCGCCGACGGCTTCAGCATCACGGTCGCTCAGGGCTGCTCCGTTGGCACCCGCGCGCGGCTTGACGGTTCCGTCACGCTTCCACGATCGCTCGCAGCGTGGCTCACCTCTGAGGTCGGTGACGGCTGTTTCACCGGCCATCCGATCCGCCGATGCGCGGCTCGCACCGAGCAGGTCGGCAAGGTCGACGGTACTGAACCGCGCGAGTTCACCCGTTGGATCGGGCAATACGACGCCCATGTCGAGCGGGTTGTCGACGCCGATCGCTTTCTTGCCAGACTCCATCGCCGCGAGTGCTTTCTCACGCGCGGCCATGACCGCGGGCCAGCCGGCATCGGCCTGCACGCCGATCGGCGCTGCGAAGTGCTCGAGGTGGATGCAGGTGGTGGTGTCGGTTTCGGGGACCTTGTGGAGCGAGCGGAAGGCCTCGTCGGCGGTGTGGGGGATGATCGGCGCGCTGAGGCGGCAGAGGGTGTCGGTGATGGTGTAGAGCGTGGCCTGACAGTCGCGGCGTCGGGCAGAATCGGGCCTGTCGCAATAGAGCCGGTCCTTGACCGCGGCGAGATAGACCGCGCTGAGGGTGGTGTTGCAGAAGTCAAAGAGGAGGCTCGCGGCTGTGCGGAAGTCGTAGTTGGAGTAGGCTGTGGTGACCGCTGAGCTCAGGGCGTCGAGCTGGGTGAGGGCCCAGGCGTCGAGGGAGGTTGGAGACACAGAGAACCCCACCCCCAGCCCCTCCCCTCCGGGGAGGGGAGGTTGGAAGTCGTAGAGGTTGCTGAGCATGAAGCGCAGGGTGTTGCGGACCTTGCGGTAGGCCTCGCCCGCGGCGTCGAAGTAGCTGTTATCGACCTTGACGTCGTTCTCATACGCGAGCGTGCTGACCCACCAGCGGAGGACGTCCGCGCCGTACTTCGTCATCAGATCTTCGACGGTGTCGCCCTTGCTCTTGCTGAGCTTCTTGCCGTCCTTGCCGACCATGAAGCCGTGGGTGAGGAGCGTCTTGAACGGGGGCTTGCCGGTTGCGCCGAGGGCGGTGAGGAGTGAGAGCTGGAACCAGCCGCGGTGCTGGTCGGAGCCCTCGAGGTAGAGGTCGACGGGTGTTTCGAAGCCGCGCTCGCGCATGGCGGAGTTCCATGAGGAGCCGGACTCGAACCAGACGTCGAGGATGTCCGGGCCTTTGCGGAGGGAGGCGAGGGCCGAGGTGACAGGGCCGAGGGCCGAGGGGTAATCGGGGTCGGACTTGGCGTCGTAATACTTGAGGAGTTCAGCCGGAGTGGCGGTGAACCAGATGTCGGCGCCTTGCTCGCGGACGAGTTTGGAGACGGCCTTGACCGTCGCGGCGGTCATGAAAGCTCTGTCGTTGCCCTGCGCGTCCTTGTAGAGGAAGGCGGGGATGGGGAGGCCCCAGGCACGCTGGCGGCTGATGCACCAGTCGGGGCGGCTTTCGAGCATGCCGCGCATGCGGTTGCGGCCCCATTCGGGGACGAAGGCGACTGCGCCCTTTTCGCCGGTGCTGTTGAGGGCCATCTCGCGGAGCGATGAGCCGAAGGGCGAGGTAGCGTTCTGGAGGGACTGGTCAACGCCGACAAACCACTGCTCGGTGCAGCGGAAGATGACCGGCGTCTTGCTGCGCCAGTCGTGCGGGTAGCTGTGCATGAAGACGTGGTCGTGGAAGAGGTGGCCGCTGTTGCGGAGGTGCTCGACGATGGCTGGGTTCGCCTTCCAGATGTTCTGGGCGCGCAGCCACTCAGGGACCGTCGCGTCGTACTGGCCGTTGCCGAGCACTGGGCAATAGATCGGGAGGTTGTTCGCGAGGCCGGTCTGGTAGTCCTCGGTGCCGTGGCCGGGGGCGGTGTGGACGAGGCCGGTGCCGTCTTCGAGGGTGACGTAGGTGGCGGGAACGACCGTGAAGGCGCGATCCGTGGCAGGTTGGAAACCTGCCCCACGCGGGGCACCCTGACCCTTGGCAGCGTCGACGAATGGGTGCTTGTACCTGAGGCCGACGAGCTTGTCGCCGCTTGTCTTCGCGAGGACGACGACCTCCTCGGCCTTGGCGAGGGCGGTGACCTTGTCGACGAGGGCCGCGGCCATGACGGTGACGTTTCCATCGACCCAGACGAGGGCGTACTCGAAGGCGGGGTTGACGGCGATGGCGACGTTGGCGGGGAGCGTCCACGGCGTCGTCGTCCAGATCATGAACGTGGGGCGCTGATCGGGGCGGTCGCCCGGCTCGGGCTTGCCGTCGTTCACTTCGATCTCGTCGCCTGATTGCTGCGGCTTGGCAAGGCCGAAAGCGTCGTAGACGGCGTCGGTGTCGGCGGCTTCAAAGTCGACGTAGACGCTGATGTCCTGGCGGTCCTGGTATTCGAGCTCGGCCTCGGCGAGGGCGGTCTCGTTGGCGATGGACCAGTGGACGGGCTTGAGGGCGCGGAAGACGAGGCCTCGCTCCATGAGCGTGGCAAGGACTTCGAGGGTTGCGCCCTCGAACGACTTGCTCATGGTGAGGTAGGGGTTGGGGTAGTCGGCGAGCGTGAGCAGGCGCGACATCTGACCCTTGTGGAGATCAACAAACTTGGCGGCATAAGCCTGGCAGGCCTTCCGCACAAACATCTTGCGCTCGGCCTCGGGGAGCGCCATCACCTCGCCGAGCTTCTTGGCTTCGGCGAGCTCGGTCATCACCTTGTGCTCGATCGGCAGGCCGTGGCAGTCCCAACCCGGGATGTACGGGACGTCGAAGCCCATCATGCCGCGGCTGCGGACGACGAAGTCCTTGAGGCACTTGTTCATCAGGTGCCCAAGGTGGATGCTGCCGTTGGCGTATGGCGGGCCGTCGTGAAAGGTGAAGCGGCCGTTGGGCTGCGAACTCGCCCGCTCGCGGACCGATTCGTACAGGCCCTTGCCCCCCACTTTGCTCCAGCGGTCGAGCGAGGCGGGCTCGTTCTTGACAAGGTCCGCCTTCATGCTGAAGGCTGTCTGGGGAAGGTTCAGGGTGTCTTTGAAGGGGTTCCCCCCCGCCTTCTTCTCCTGCTTGGGGGCGGGAGCGGGGGAAGCGGGTTGGGCGGGCTGGTTCGACATTGGGAGTCCTTGGGCGGCCAGTGGGCCGGGAGATTGCGGGCGGATGGTATGAATGGAAGGGCGGCAACGCATCGAGAGCGGCGAGAGCCCGCAGGGGGAAAAGCGTGCCGGATGTAAGGACCGGTCGAACGCCTCAAGCCCAGCGGGGCGAGGTAATTCGAGCCGGAATGATCGCGGAAGCGCCGTTCACGGGGGCATTATCGGCAGGTGGGCGAGGGAAGTCGAGGATGGGCGAAACCCGGGCGGGAGGGCCGCGTATCACTCCCCGACATGAACCACACCCTTGCCGCGTTCACTTTGCTGACTGCGTCGTTGAGCTTGCCCGTGGCGGCGCCAGCGGGGGGCGGCGACTACGCCGTGGTGGTGTCGAAGCAGACCGATGCGGACCCGGCGTGGCACAAAGTGGTTGAGGCGCTGGTGGCGAAGCACGAGGGCAAGGTCGTGGTGTTCGAGGGAGACATCACGGGGGCGACCGATGCGCTGTCGGCGCAGATGCCGCTCTACACGGCGATCGTGGCGAAGCCTGAGGAGCTTGGGCGCGGGTTTGTGGCAAAGACGCATCGGATGATGCGGAGGCTGGATGCCGATCCGTACACCGACACGCTGTGGGGGATCGTCACGGGGTTGTCGGCGGACGACGCATTGAAGTTGGTGAGCGACGACAAACCGCTGGTCATGAAGCGGGTCGTGAGCACGACAGGTGTAAACGGCGGGTTGTTTGAGCAGGGGTTCACGGTGTCGGACGGGTCGGAAGGTTCGTGGTGGTACAAGGGTGCGGATGGCAAGGATGCGAGCGGCGGCGTGGCCGACGATGCCGAGCGGAAGGGTGATCGTGCGGGTCTCTTTTCGCAGCGGCTTGGGGAGATCAAGCCGGATTTGATCGTGTCGAGCTCGCACGGGTTTGAGAACGGGATCGAGATGCCGTGGGGGCACGGGATGCTGATCGGTCGCGGCGGGGAACTGGCGATCCTGCCGCAGAACCCGCCCCGCAGGGATGGCACTCCGGGGAAGGGACTGGGGAGGCCGGTAGTGGTTGCGGCATCGGAGAACCCCAAGGTGTTCCTGCCGGTGGGGAACTGCCTCGTGGGGCACATCGATGCGAAGCACTCGAAGGACTCGCTGCTGCTCGCGCTGCAGCGGTCGGGCGGGGTTCGGCAGACCGTCGGCTACACGATCGAGACCTGGTACGGTCGCGGCGGCTGGGGAACGCTTGGACTGTTGCAGTCGCAGCCGGGTGAGATGACGGTGGCGGAGGCGTGGTTCTTCAACCAGCAGCAGATAGTGGAAGAACTGCGGGCGAAGTATCCGAAAGCGGCGGAGTTCGACTATGAATGGTCGGACAGCAGTTCCGTCGAATCGTTCATGCGAGCCGCACAGAAGGCGGGTATTCGCGGGAACGTGAAAGATGAAATGGGGCTCGCGTTTGACCGGGACGTGGTCGCCCTCTACGGAGACCCGGCGTATGACGCGCGGCTGGACCGGCAGAAGTGGAATGCACCCTTTGAGCGCGAGTTGAAGAAGTCGGGAGCGGTGTGGACGCTCAGTGTGAAAGGGAGCAGCCAGCAAGCGCTTGAGGCATTCCATGGCCCGGTATGCGTGCGGTTGCCGGTGCGCTGCGCCGAGCCCGTGGCGGTTGGCACGCTTCCGGAGGGGACGATCCTCGCGGACAACTTTCTGATCGTGCCCGATGCGGGGAAGGCAGCCGGCAAGGTGGGTAGCTTCGAAGTGCGGTTCACCGCGAAGAAGGACCGCGAAGCCGTGAGGTAGGAAGAATCTTTCGCAACTCGCCACTCGCGCCCGAGGATTGCCTGGTTCACCCACGGCGGCGTGCGACGCGGCACTCGAGCACTGTGTATTTGATACACTCAGCGCATGACGGCAACGGACGGTGAATTCCTGGTGTGCCGCGGCATCAGCAAGCGGTTTGGCCCCACGCAGGCGCTCAGCGATGTGTCGGTGTCGTTCCGTGCTGGAGAGGTCCACGCGCTGATGGGCGAGAACGGGGCAGGCAAGAGCACGCTCGGCAAGGCGATCGCCGGGCTGCACAAGCCGGACACCGGGTCCATCGTGCTTGAAGGGCGCGAGCTGAAGCTGGGCGATGTGCACGACGCGTTCGACGCGGGCATCCGCATCGTGCACCAGGAATTGGCGCAGTGCCCGAACCTCTCCGTCGCGGAGAACCTCTGCCTCCACTGCCTGCCCACCAAGGCTGGCATGATCGACCGCAAAGCGATGAACGAGCGGGCCGCGAAGCTGCTGGCGAAACTCGCCCCGGAGATCGACGTTGCCGCCCCACTTGGTTCGCTCGCGCCTGGGCGGCGTCAGATTGTGCAGATCGCCTGCTCGCTCGACGACAGCGGCGGCGACCACAAGCCAAAGGTGATCATCTTTGACGAGCCCACCAGTTCGCTCTCGATGACCGAAGCCGACCGGCTGATGACCATCGTGCGAAGGCTCGCTTCGGAGGGGCTGCTGGCGATCTATGTCTCCCACAGGATGAACGAGATCTTCGCCTGCTGCGACCGGATCACCGTGCTGCGTGACGGGCATTTCGTCGCCACCAGTGTGATCAAGGAAATCAAGGAGGCGGACCTGGTGAGCCAGATGATCGGGCGCACCCTCGACGCCTCACGCTCACACCGGCGCGAGGTGCCTGTGCCTGCAACCGTCCCTCCCGTGCTGGAGGTACGCGGACTCTCTTCTCCCGGGAAGCTCCGAGATGTGTCGCTCTCGGTGAGACCGGGCGAGGTGCTCGGGATCGGCGGCCTCGTGGGTGCCGGGAGATCGGAACTGCTCGACGCCCTGTTCGGGCTCGATCCTCACGCCAGCGGCACGGTAAAGATCGACGGCCGGGCCCTCGCGCTCGGCCCATCCGCAACGCCCGCAGCTGCCATCGCTGCCGCGGCCGGTTATGTGCCGGAGGACCGGCGACTGCAGGGGCTCTTCTTCCAACTCGGTGTCGACGAGAACATCGTCAGCCCCGTCATGCACGTGCTTGCGAAGCTCGGCATCCGAAGCCCGTCGAGAGAGCACGCCCTTGTCAGCGAGCGGATCAAGCGTCTACACGTCAAGACCGCCTCGCCCCGGTCCCTGCCGGGCGAACTCTCCGGAGGGAACCAGCAGAAGCTGCTCATCGCCCGCTGGCTGGACAAGAAGACAAAGGTGCTGCTGCTCGACGAACCGACGCGCGGCATCGACGTGGGGACCAAGGCTGAGATCTATCGGCTCGTGCGCCAGGCCGCGAACGAAGGGCTTGCAGTGGTGCTGGTGTCGAGCGAGATGCCGGAACTGCTTCTGATGAGTGACCGGATCGCGGTGCTGTGCGAGGGCGAGTTGACGGGCGAACTCACCGGCGAGGCCATGACCCAGGAGAACATCCTGAGCCTGGCTACAAGCCGTCAGGGCGCACGGCGCGCGAGTTGACCAATGGTGGAGCGGCCGGCGTTGCCCGCTGAAGCGTCGGGTCAAACCTGCGGCTGATGACTTTGCCGGCAACAACAACCAGCACACCCACCGCTACCCACCACGTTCGCCGCTCTACAAAGCCCGTCCAGTAGAACCACACTGCGGCCAGCACCACCAGCGCCATGAGCAAGACCCGGCGTCTGTCAACAACTGCCCCGCCGTCCTTGACCGGCCACGACACGATCGCAACGTACGCGGGGAACACCAGCCCGTAAAAGGCCATGAACCCGCGGTAGACGACCTCGCCGCCAAAGAGCGGGTTTGCCCAGCCCGCTTCTCCGCCGTACTGCCGCACCAGCGGCCCTGCTCCGGCGAGCACAACCCCAAGGCCAACAGCGAGCCCGAGCACTGCCAGTGCAAGGCGCTCTCGGTTGCCGCGGGCCTCGCAGCCGTGAAGCCAGACCGTGTAGACAAGCTGCGGCAGCGTGTGGGCGGCAAAGAGCGCAACCAGCAGTCGGCCAACCGCCTGCCCGCCGACTCCGCCCGTTGCTCCAACGATCCAGACCAGCAGCGGGGCGGTCAAGAGCGTGCCGGCGATCATTGCGGCGAAGAAGAAACCGAAACCGAGCCCAAAGACCCGCACAGCGCCGGTGCCGGCCTCGATGCGCGCCCTGTGGAACGTGCGATCCAGGTAGGGACACAGGCCAAATCCGAGCAGGCAGACCATCGCCAGCGGCACAAGGTGGTGCCCGGGAAGCACGCCGGTCCACTCGACGACTTCAGGCAGCATCCCCGCGTCGCCTTCCCGCACCACGGTCGTCACGAGCGTCGCCACCGACACCACCCATACGGCAAGCCCGAACAGTGTGGCCGCCCGGAGTACACGTGGACCACCGCGGCTCAGCAGAGCCGCCGCTGCACACAGCACCCATCCTGCGTGCCAGATGCCGCCACCCATGACGCGCGCAACCCACGCCGCAAAGAAGACCTGAAAACCCACTGTGATTGCCGAAAACGCGAAGCATGCCCAGCGGTGCCGCTCAAGGAACGCGGTGCTCGATCGCGGTGAGCGCATCACCAATCCCATTGCCGAAGCACCGACGATGTTCGGGAGGGCAAAGACAACGAACCCCCAGACCCCAAAGTCCCGCCACAGAAGCGCAGGCAGAAACATACCGATACACCAGGTCCATGAAACGCCCAGGTAGACCGCCCAGAGTCCCCCACTTGCTGTGCTTCCCGGACCGCTGCCCCTGCCAGCGATCTGCAAACCGGCGCCAGTTCCGTCCGAATCGGTCATGACGCGACTGTATCGCACCGCTTATCGACTTCCCGCGTACCCGCCACCCTTAAGGTCAACAGGTGTACGATCCGGCTTCTGCACCACCTCCTGCATCAAGGGATTACCCTATGTCTACCACAGCCCTCCCCGCATCCGCGAAGACGCACGCCAACGGCTCTTCGACGCTCCCGGCCAATATGCTCTCACCGACCTTTTCCGTGGCCGATCGCGAAAAGCTGATGGCCGATGTGGAGGCCTATTGCAACGAGCTGCGCCCGATCGAGGAGCTCTGCTACGTTGAGCGCAAGTCGAACCCGGCGATCGCTGAACTGGCCAAGAAGCACAACATCCTGGGCATTCCTGTGCCCACCAAGTACGGCGGGCGCGGGGCGGACTCGCTGACGTACGCGCGGTGCCTCGCACGCATCAACCGCGAAGGGACTGGGCCCCGCACGTTCTTCTCAGGGCAGACCTCCATCGGTCAGTACCCGATCATGAAGTACGGCACGGACGCGCAGAAGCAGAAGTACCTCACGGCTTCGTGCAACGGCGGGTGCGTGCTTGCGTTCGGCCTGACCGAGCCCGATGCGGGGAGCAACCCGCTCGAAGGAACCACCACGTGGAAGCGCGTTGGCGACAAGATCATCCTCAACGGTGTGAAGTACCTGATCTCCAACGGCTCGATCGCCGACGCGGTGATCGTCTTCGCCTTTGACAAAGAGGTCGGCGCTGAGGGACGCAAGATGTCGGCGTTCATCTGCCCCACGGCCGGCGCGACGTTCGAGAAGGAAGCCCTGCACTCAAAGCCGGGCATGTACACCTGCGACACGGCGATGTTCGCGATGAACGACCACGCCATCCCCGGCGACAACATGCTGGGTGAAGAAGGGAACGGCTTCCGCATCGCAATGCACACGCTCGTATCGGGCCGTCTCTCGGTCGCGTCGGGCTGCCTTGGGGTCATCGAGGACTGCCTGCACGAGACGCTCGAGTACGCCAAGGCCCGCCACCAGCACGGCAAGGCGATCGGGAAGCACCAGCTTGTGCAGGACCACATCGCCCAGATCGAGATCATGCGGGCGACGGCCGACGCCCTGGTCGAGCGCGGCGCGCTCGCCAAGGAGCGGTACGAGCAGTCGGGCCAGGGCAACTCGAAGGAAGCGCTGGCAGAAGCCGATTACGCGATCGCGCAGGCCAAGTTCTGGGCCAGCAACGCCGCCTGGAAGGCCGCCGACCACGCCGTCCAAGTCTTTGGCGGGCGCGGGTGGAGCGAGCTCTACCGACCGTTCCGTCACCTGCAGGATTGCCGCGTCTGCCGCATCTACGAGGGCACCGACGAGATCATGAAGATGAAGATCGCCAGCAAGCTGCTGGGCGGCAAAGAGTGGGAAGCGTTCAAGTAAGTCGCGCGACCCATCGTGAGTGAGTCAGCCTTCCCCCGGTGCCTGCGGCCTCCTGACGGTGGCCCCTGCGCCCAGCGCCCGCCCCGCGCCGTTGACGAATTCACCCCACTTGATCGGCTTCCCACCCGCCGGTTGCAGTTCAAGAACCTCAAGCGAAGTGCCGCTGCCGCAGGCGATCAGCCCCCGCCTTACATCCAGAAACTCACCGGGCGCAGCCGTGTGGGACTCTCCCACCTCTTGAACACGGAGCAGCTTCGCCTGGATCGGGGCTGCGGTTCGCTCTGACGGCTGGTCGTGGATCGCAACGGTCACGCCGGGCCAAGGCGTCAGGCCGTGCACTCTGCATCGCAACCTGGCTGCCGTCTCCGCAAAGTCCAGGACGCCGTCGGCCTTGGCGAGCTTGCGGGCCTTGGTCACCAGCGCCTCATCCTGTGTGACGGGCTGGAGTTGTCCGGAGAGACGCTTCGCCAGCACATCAAGAACCAGCGAAGGGCCCGCTTCTGCGAGAATGTCGTGCATCTCCCCTGCGGTAACCAGCGGGTCGATCGGCCGCTCGACCGTTCCGAGGATGAGCCCGGCATCCATGCGGTCGGCGAGCGTGATCACCGAGTTGCCGGTGACTGCGTCACCGGCGAGGATGGCCGCGTTGATCGGCGCTGCGCCGCGCCAACGGGGGAGCAGGCTCGCGTGGAGGTTGATGGCGAAGACCCCATCAAGCAGCGGAGCAGAAAGCTTCTGCCCGAACGCGATGACCACCCACGCGTCGGCGTCAAGCCCGCGGAGATGGTCGCGCACAGTCGGCTCGTTGATATCAGCGGGCTTCACCAATGGAACGGCCGGCAGGTGCGTTTCGGCCCATTGGGCGATCGGTGTGGGTGTGAGCTTCATGCCGCGCCCAGCCGGCTTGTCGGGCTGACTGACCACGGCCACTAATTCGTGCGCAGAGCCACCCGCCAACGCCTCGAGCGTTGGCAGGCCGAATGCACCCGAACCGAGAAAGACAATTTTCATGGGGTGAACCGCTCGATTGTCGGCGGCGAGATGAACAGGAGGCACGAACGAATCACGCGTGCAGCGGTGAGACACCGCCCGAAGCTGGCAACGCCGCAACCGCTCCTGAGGTCCAGCGACACGCGCCTCACTGAGCCTCGAGCTCCTTGATCTTCTTCTTGTTCTTCATCCGCGACGTCTGCACCATCTTGTCGATGATGAGGATGCCGTCAAGGTGATCGAGCTCGTGCTGGATGCACCGGGCGAGCAGCCCCCCCGCGCTGTGCGTGAAGCGCTCGCCGTGTTCGTCGAGCGCGGTGACCGTCACCTGCGGCGGCCTGAGTACCTCGCCGCGGATCTCCGGCAGGCTGAGGCACCCCTCCTCGAACGGTTCAGGCGGACCGACAAAGGCCGTTATCACGGGGTCGATGTAGACCCGCGGTCCGCTGGTGGCCGAGGGTGGATCGGCATTGGCCAGCCGGACGTCTTCGGCATCCTCGGGTACGTGGAGGATGAACATCCGCCAGCCAAGGCCAACCTGGGGAGCAGCGAGCCCGATCCCGTCCGCCTCCCGCATCAGTTCGAGCATGCGTCCGGCAACTGCCCGGGTACGCGCATCCGCCGGGGGCGTGTGCGTAGCCTTTTTGTGAAGCACTGAGGCGGGATGATGCACGATGTGCAGCGACGCGGGATCGACCGGCGCGGCCGCAGCGGCGGGGGGTATCTGGCGGGTTGCCGGGTTAGACGAACGAGGGGGGGCCATCGCAAGTGAGGATAGGAATCCGACGCGCCCTGAGGCGGATCGGGAAGCCAGTAGCCACGGCTTGGGGAGGCCGTGAACGTTTGGCTGATAGACTCGCTAAACTCCGGTACGGCAGCGGTATGAGGTTGACCGGGTTGGTGGTCGGCGGGGGTTGGTAAGGAGGCGTGGCTTGGCGTTGTTTCCATGGAAGAAGGGTGCGGCGGGGACGAGCGACGGCGACAAAGGCGATTCCGGAAAGCCACCGGCGGGCGGTGACGACGGCAAGCTGGAGTTCTCACCGGAAAAAGCGGAACGCTTCTTCAGTGTTGCTCGCAACCGCCACGACGTCCAGTCGTTCGACTACGCCGCCAACATGTGGCTGCAGGGCCTGCGGTTTGACCCCAACAACGTCGATGCGGTGAAGGGCTTCTTCTCGTCGGTTACAGGACACGTTTCCGCGACGGGCGCAAAGAGCGCAACCAAAGACCTCGACGCCGCGGTGAGCGGGCGCACGCCGGTTCACCGGTTCTTGGGCCACTTGCTCGCCTGGTCGTTCGATCAGCTCAGCAGCGACAAGGCGGTCAAAGCCGCCGTGGCGGCCGCCGACCTCGGCTTGCGCGACGTCGCGCGTTACCTGCTCCCCAGCGCTCTCAAACTGGCGATGAAGCAGGACAGGCCGCGGAAGGACCACTACGTCAAGCTGATGGAGGCCTTTGAAAAGATCGACATGTTCGACGGCGCGGTGGTCGCCGGCGACGCGGCCGTGAAGCTCGACCCCAGCGACGGCAAGCTCGCCGGGCACGTCAAGAACCTCGCGGCACAGTCGACGATGAATACCGGCGGGTATTCCAAGACCGGTGAAGAGGGCGGGTTCCGCGGGAACGTCAGAAACCTTGAGCAGCAACGCCGGCTTGAGGATGAAGACCGCATCTCCAAGAGCGAGAGCGTGCTCGACCGGAACGTCGAGTCGGCGAAGGCCGCACACGAAGCGAACCCCTCCGACCGGCCGACCCTTGTGAAGTACGTCAAGGCACTCACCGAGCGCGGCCGCCCGGAGGACGAGGATGCCGCTTACACGCTCTTGATGAAGGCGTTCGCCGACACGCAGGAGTTCAGGTTCCGCCAGGGCGCGGGTGAACTCCGCATGAAGCAGGGGCGCAAGAAACTCCGCGCGATCAAGCAGGCAATGGAAGCCGCCCCGGGCGATCCAGCGGCTAAGCAGGCCTTTCTGGACGCGGAAAAAGCACAGACCGTTCTGGAGATCGCGGAGTTTGAGGCCGTCGTCACGGCCTACCCCACGAACCTGAACAGCAAGTACGAACTCGGCGTGCGTTACCTGGCGGCGGGCCGGCACACCGACGCGATCGGGCAGTTGCAGCAGGCCAAGTCTGACGGCAAGGTGAAGCACAAGGCATCTTTGAACCTTGGGCTGGCGTTCTTGGCGATCGACTGGCTCGATGAGGCGGTCGAAACCTTACGAACGGCGGTGGCCGAGTACCCCGACGGCAACGACGAGATGGGTCTGGAGTTGCGCTACGAGCTCATGATTGCGACGTACAAGAAAGCGCTCGCCGGCCGCGAGCTGGCCAGCGCCGAGGATGCCGACAAGCTGGCGAGCGCGATCGGCATGCAGAACATCAACTACAAAGACATCCGCGACTGGCGCCAGAAAATCAAGGCGTTGATCACGGAGCTGAAACAGAGCAACGGGTAGGGCGGGACAGGGAAGGGAGCCGATGGGCGGGACAACCGGGGGGGCGGGGACCAAGGCGACGATCGTTGTGCCCGCGCGGCTCGCTTCAACGCGCCTGCCCGGCAAGGTCTTGCTTGCGCAGACCGGGCGGCCGATGGTGCAGCACGTGGTGGACGCTGCCGGGCGGGCGTCGTGCGCCGCTGCCGTTGTCGTGGCGACCGACAGCCCGAGCGTTGAAGTGGCCCTCAAGCCCTACGGCACCCGCGTGGTACTTACGCGGGTCGATCACCCAAACGGTACCAGCAGGCTCGCGGAAGCCGCCAACTTGCTCTGCCTCAAGGGCGACGACCTGATCGTCAACGCACAGGGCGACGAGCCGGAGATGCCCCCAGAAGTCATCGACGCCGCCGTCACGGCGTTGGTGCAGACCCCGGCAGCAGTCGTCGGCACTGCCTGCTGCGCGTTCGGGGCGAAAGAGGACCCCCTGAACCCGAACATCGTCAAGGTCGTGCGCCGCGCCGACGGGTGCGCCCTCTACTTCTCGCGCTCGCGCATCCCCTTTGATCGCGATGCGAGGGGTGGCGCTGACGCCGAGCCGCTGCGGCATGTCGGCGTGTACGTCTACCGAGCCGCCTTTCTTCAGAAGTACGCGGCGATGGCGAGCACGCCGCTGGAGCGGGCCGAGAGCCTGGAACAGTTGCGCGTGCTCGAGCATGGATTTGCGATCTCAGTGGCAAGGTGCGACGCCGCCGTGGGAATGACGGGGATCGACACGCGCGAGCAGTACGACGACTTTGTGCAACGGTGGAGGGCGAAGTGAGAAACTGTCTGTCAGACGAGCGGGGAAGCAAGAGGAACCGGCGATGAGCGTGACGTATCCGCTTGGATTCAAGGCTGCCGCCGGCACGGCCGGGTTGAAGCCTTCGGGCAAGAGCGACCTGGTGCTCATCGTCCGCGACCCCTCCGCCGCCTCGGCGTTCGCGGCGGTCTTCACCACCAACCAGATCGTGGGCGCCCCCGTCGTCATCGGGCGGGAGCAGCGATTCAAGCACCTCCGCGGCCATTTGCGCACGCCGCGGGCGATTCTGGTCAACGCTGGCAACAGCAACGCAGCCACAGGCGAGAAGGGCATTGCCGACGCCCGTGCCTGCATGGAGGCCGTTGCCGGCGTGGTCAAGTGCGCGGGCGAAGAGGTCATCGTCTCCTCGACCGGAATCATCGGGCGTCCGCTGCCGGTGGAGAAGATCACTTCGAAGCTCAGTGAGCTCGCCGCCACGCTGGCACGCGGTGACGATGCCGACGCCGCGGCCGCCGCGGCGATCATGACCACCGATCTGGTCCCCAAGACCGCCCGGCGCGAGCTGGCGATCGCCGGCGGCACGGTGCGGATCGGCGCTGTCGCCAAGGGGAGCGGCATGATCGCCCCCCGGCTGGATTCGCCCGCCCACGCCCCAACTCCCAGCGCCACCATGCTCGGGTTCATCACCACCGACGCATCGATCGGCTCGCGTGACCTGCAGTTGCTGCTCGAAGACGCCTGCAACGGCAGCTTCAACCGCGTCAGTGTCGACAACCACCCCTCCTGCTCAGACACCGTGATCTGCCTCGCCAGCGGCAAGAGCGGCGTCCGCATCGAAAAGGGAATGAAGGAGTTCGCTGCGTTCGCTGAGGCATTCAGCGATCTCTGCCGCGAACTGAGCGAGAAGGTGGTCACCGACGGCGAAGGTGCAACCCGCGTCTTCAAAGTGACCGTCAAGGGCGCCGCCAGCAACACCGACGCCGAGCGGATGGCCCGCGAGGTGATCAACTCGCCGCTGGTCAAGTGCGCCATCCACGGGCGCGATCCAAACTGGGGGCGCATCGTGACGGCCGCAGGCAACGCCGGAGTTCGGTTTGATGCGACGCAGGCGGGTTTGACGATCGGGCCGGTTGAGGTCTACCGCGCAGGTTTGCCCCTCGTCGAGGCGTTGAGCGACCCGCGCCTCAAAGAGGCGATGGCGGGCAAACGCGTCGAGTGCGTGCTCACCGTTGGCACAGGGACGGGCGCATCCTGGATGCTCGGGTGCGACCTGAGCAAGGAATACGTCTCGATCAACGCCGACTACACGACGTAAGGCCGTCCTAGATCACTTGCCGCACGAGCACCGCGATGAGGAAGAGCAGCGGCAGACCGGAAGCAGTCAACAGCACTGCGCCAAGTCGTACCTGCCAGTTCACCCGCGGAATTTTCTTGCCGGTTGAGGCGGTGTGATCCGCCGCGCACTCTGGGCAGATTGCGTCAAGCGGAAGACCGTGCCGGTCGTACCCGCAGACCATGCAGCGCCTCGGCGCCCTGCTGAAAATACCCAGCGCCAGGAAGATCAGGCCGGCGGGGACGCAGGAGAAGAAGAGCACGGCCATCAGGATGGTGAACGCGTCAAACACGGCAGAGTCTACGGGCCGGGGTTAGCATGGAGGCATGGCCGAGCGTGTCCGCATTACCGATGTCTCCCCCCGCGACGGGCTGCAGAACGAAGCCGGGGTCATCCCGACCGCTGAAAAGGTGCGACTGATCGAATTGCTGTGTGCCACGGGGGTGGATGAGGTCGAGGTCACCAGCTTTGTCTCGGCTAAGTGGGTGCCGCAACTCGGCGATGCCGCGGAGGTGTTCAAGGGAATCGCCGCTCTGGCTCCCCTCCCCGGAGGGGAGGGGCGGGGGGTGGGGTTCACGTTCGAGCCCGGACGCTTCAAATCACCACGCGCCGCCGCTCGCACGGGAGAGCTCTACCGCCGCGCCTTTGTTGAGTACACGGTCCCACCGCGCGACCGAAACGCTTACAGCCGCGCCAGCACGCTCCGCAGAACACAGACCGGTCCGGAAGAGGTGGTTTGGAGCGTCCTTCGCGGTAAGCAGATCGGCGGCTTCAAGTTCCGTCGCCAGCACCCGTTCGGCCCTTACATCCTTGACTTTTTCTGTGCAGAGTTCGGGCTCGCCGTCGAACTCGACGGCAGGACGCATTGCGGCGCCGAAGCGCGCGGTCAGGATGCTCAACGGACGGCGTTCCTTGAGTCGCACGGGCTCACAGTTGTCCGATTCTCGAACGATCAGGCGCTACAGAATCCTGAGGGTGTCGCTCGCACGCTGCAAACAGCGTGTGAGCGTCTGTATCGACACGGGAACGGCCGCGTGAATCCGGACCGTCACGAACCCCACCCCCGGCCCCTCCCCTCCGGGGAGGGGAGGACGCATCATCCCGCGCTTTCAGTGCTCGTTCCGAACGAGCGTGGGATGCAAGGGGCGCTCGACGTGCACGCCCGTACCGCCTTGATTGACAAGGTCTCGGTCTTCACGGCCGCATCCGAGGCCTTCTCCCAGCGTAACACCAACGCAACCATCGCGGAGACGCTCGATCGCTTCAAACCCGTTATCGCCGCGGCGAAGAGTGCTCCCGGCGGTCCGCTCCTCGTCCGCGGCTACATCTCGTGCGTCGTTGCCTGCCCGTTCGAGGGCCCGATCGCGCCCGGAACAGTCGCGGACATTGCCGCCCGGCTCGTTCAACTCGGCGTGGACGAGATCGACCTGGGCGACACGATCGGAGCCGGCACCCCCGAATCGGTCGTCGCCATGCTCGAAGCCGTCAAGCGGACCATCGGCACCGCTTGGTGGAACGCTGACAGGTTGACCCTCCACCTCCACGACACCTTCGGCCGCGCCGCCGAGTGCGTCGACGCCGCCCTCAAAGTCGGCATCCGCTCCTTCGACGGCTCCGTCGCCGGCCTGGGCGGCTGCCCGTACGCCAGCACCCCCGGCAAGCGTGCCCCTGGCAACATCGCAACCGAAACGCTCGTTGACACGATCGAACGGGCCGGCTTCACCACAAGCGTGAACCGCGAGAGGCTCGCCGAGGCCGCCGCCTACGCCCGCCAGATCGTCGCCAAGTCTCGCGCCGCCGCCGGAGGCCCCTCGTGAGCGACCCCATCCGCGGCGAGGTCTACACCCACGACGACGGGCCCGTCCGGCTGGTCATCATGAACCGGCCCGACCGCAAGAACGCGATGACGCCGTCGATGCTCGCCGCCATGCTGGCGGAGATCGAGCGCTGCGGCCGCGAAGGCAAGGCCCTCGTCGTCGCCGGCGATGGCGACACCTTCTGTGCCGGCTTCGACATGAAGATGGTGCACGACGATTCGACCGTGCTGGCTCAGCTGCTTACGGGCCTCAGCAAGGTCATCAGGGCCATGAGGCGGCTCGACGCACCCGTCGTCGTCGCCGCCCACGGCGCAGCCGTCGCAGGCGGCTGTGCCCTCCTCGGCGGTGGCGACATCGCCGTCACCGATCAGGCCGCCAAGCTCGGCTACCCGGTGGTCAAGCTGGGCGTCTCGCCCGCGGTGAACGGCCCGACGCTCTCCAACCTCACCGGTTCCGGGCGCGCACGCGAGCGGATGCTCGACCCCGGTCTGATCGACGGGCGCGAAGCACTGCGGATCGGGCTGGTACAGGTCTGCTGTGACATCCGCGAGGATGTCATCCCCAAGTGCGTCAAACTGGCGAAGCAGATGGCGGCCTTTGAGCGAACCGCCTGGGTCGCGACCAAGCGGCACCTCAACGAGGTCGACGGGTCCTTTGATGATGCGGCGTTCGAGCGGTCACTGGCCAAATCGATGGGGCTGGTGGGGAGTGAAGACCAGGTCCGCCGGGTCGCGGGGCTGTGGTCGGGGAGCAAGGCGTAGATTGACGGACACGCAGAGTCCGCGGCGGACTCTGCGGCACCCTGAAAGGGGCTATATTCGGCCCATGCTCGTCACACTCAATGTTGAAGGCCGCGTCGCCACCCTCACAATCAACCGGCCCGACGCCCGCAACGCGATGTCGCTCGACCTGCTCGCCGACTTCCACAAGCAGCTCGACGCCCTCGCAGCGATGTACAAGGCCAACAGCCGCGGCGAGTACGAGGGGGCGCCGCCGATCGTGTGCGTGGTGACCGGCGCAGGAAAGGGCTTCTGCGCGGGCATGGACCTCAAGCAGGTCCTCGGAATCGAGGGGGCCGCGCAGAAGCTGCTCCTGCAGCTTGGCGAAGTGTGTCACAAGCTCCGCATGCTGCCGTGCGTGACGGTCGCGGCCGTTAACGGCGCGGCGATCGGCGGAGGCTGCGGGATCGTCACCGTGTGCGACCTGGCCGTGACGTTCGCCGACAACAAGATGGGCTTCCCTGAGGTCGACCTTGGCATCTGCCCGGCGGTCATCAGCGCATGGCTCGTGCGCAGGATCGGTGCCGGCCCGGCCCGCAAGGTTCTGCTGACCGGTGGGCTCCTCAGCGGCAAGCAGTGCCACGACCTGGGCATCGTCACCGAGTGCGTCCCGACTGTTGCCGGTTTGCCTGCCGCTGTGGAAGCGGTCGTCAAGCGGCTCGCGGGCGGCTCACTCAACGCGCTGGCAGCGACCAAGCAGTTGATGAACGAACTCGACGGCTCGAACGACCTGGCTCAGGCCCGCAGGGCCGCCGAACTTTCTGCACGCGTGCTGAGCTCGCCCGATTCGCAGGCTTTGCTCAAGGCCAAGCTCGGATAGTCCGCTTGGTGCTGGTCTTGAGTATGAGACGGAGAAGCGACTCCGACAACGGCACCCCGCAAGGAAGGAGCAAGCCGGTCCCCTTCGATCCGGGCGGGATCTGACCGGAGCTTTTGCTAGACTTCACCCGATGCGTCTGCTCAAGAAACTCGTTGTTGTGCAGGAGTTCGGCCTCGTCGCGGTCATCGGGCTGATGATGGCAGGCCTGTGGTACTTCACCCCTGCGATCCCAAGACGCGAGCGGATCGACCTCACGCCCAACGACACTGCAACGGTCACGCCCGCGGGCATCGCCGTGACCCGTGAGAACGGCGCGAAGGAAACTTTCTCCGCCGCGAAGGGCTGGCGGCTCTTTGAACGCGGATCGATCCGCCGCCTCGAACGCAAGGAGCGGATCGAGTTGCCCAAGGGCGCAACGGTGACGGAAGTGCCCGAGATGTCGGTCACCGTCGGCGGTCCGTTTGCGCGGCAGACGCAGAACGGCTACCGCGTCAGCGGGGCCGGCGGGCTCGACGGTGACTATCCAGCGGGCGACGGTCACCACTGGCAGTCCTACGCCGAAGACGACGGAACCATCGTGCTCGAGCGCGATCCACACGTTAACAAGTTCCTCAACGCCGACAACCTGATGATCGTCGCTACGAGCGCCTCGTTCTACGGCATCATGGCCGTCGGCCTCACCGCGATCATCGTCCTCGGGGGCATCGACCTGAGCGTCGGCGCGATCTATGCGCTCGCGTCGGTGATCGGCGCAACCATGCTGAAGAAAGCCAGTGGAGGCGGCGTTGACGGTGCTGGCGTTGGTACTGCAACTGCCCTGCTGATCGGCTTTGGCGTCTGCGGCCTGGTCGGCGCGCTCTGCGGCCTCATCAACGGGGCGGCGAGCGTCGGACTCCGGGTGCATCCTTTTATTATCACCCTCGGCGGCATGGGCGTTTACCGGGGCATCGCCTACCTGGTCTCAAAGGGCCAATCGATCAGCGACTTCCCGCAGGGATTCGGCGGGTTTGTGAGGATGAACGTGCTCGGCGTTGAGCCGTTGCCCCTGCTCGCGATGCTCGCTGTCGGTGTTTGCGGGTCGCTGGTCTTCTCGCGAACGGTCTTCGGCAGGCACGTCTTTGCCACCGGCGGCAACGAAGTCGCGGCCCGGTACGCCGGCATCGCGGTGGGTCGAACAAAGGTGGTGGTCTTTACAATCGCAGGCCTGCTCGCCGGCGTTGCGGCGGCAATCGCGATCGGTAAGTACGGTGCCGCAAGCAGCCAGGACGGCAACGGGTATGAGCTTGAGGTGATCGCAGCGGCCGTCGTCGGGGGCGCCTCGCTCTCGGGCGGGCGCGGCTCGGCGCTTGGGGCGGTGCTGGGCGCGGTCGTCATCCAGTTGATCAACAACGGCTTTGAGGCCCTGGCAATCGACCAGGCCTACAAGCAGATCGTCATCGGCATGGCGATCGTTCTGGCCGTCGTCGTTGACCAGCTCAAGTCGCGGCTTTCGAGTGGGGCAGGGAAGCGTTAGGGGGTCACCCGCAGGGGTCGGCTGCGCACGGAGTTCTGTATGCTTGCCCGTCGGCTCTGCGTCCAACCGGCCGGGTCCGACGAATGAGAATGAGTGCCCCGCTGTGGGTGCGCCTCGATCTGTTCAGAAACGTCTTCAGGAGCGGAGCATGAAACTGCGTCTTAAGCAAGCAGCAGGGTTGATGGCGGCGGCAGCGGTCTTGGCCATCGCCGCCGTTGGGGTCGCCCAGGGTGGGGTCACACAGCCCAAGGGGAAGAAGAACTACACGATCGGCCTTGTCGCCAAGAGCCAGGACAACCCGGTCTTCATCGCCGCCAAGACGGGCGCCGAGGACGCGGCCAAGGAATTCGGCAAGAAGTACGGCGTCGAGATCAAAATCGATTGGCAGACACCGGTCAACGAAGACGCTCAGAAGCAGGCGGACCTGATCACCGGCCTGGCGGCACGCGGAGCCGACGGGATCTCCGTCAGCGCATCCGACGCGGCCAAGCTCAAGGGCGCGATCGACAGCGCAATCGACAAGGGCGTAGAGATCATGACGTTCGACAGCGACGTGCCCACCAGCCGGCGCTTCGCCTATTACGGCACCGACGACTTCTACGCTGGCAAGTGCCTCGCCGACGAGATCGTCAAGGCCATGGGCACCAAGGGCACAATCGCGATCCTGGCCGGCAACCAGAACGCACCGAACCTCCAGTCGCGCGTGCGTGGGGTGAAAGAAACGCTCGCCAAGGACAATCCCGGCGTCAAGGTCAAAGACGTCTACTACCACAAAGAAACGCCGCAGGACGCAGTAAAGAAGATCCAGGAGGTCCAGGCCGCGAACCCCGATATCACCGGCTGGGTCTTCGTCGGCGGCTGGCCGCTCTACACGCAGAACGCGCTCGACAGCGTCCGCGGAAAGGCCAAGGTCGTGAGCCTCGACACGCTCGAGCCCACGCTGCCCTATGTGAAGAACGGCGATGTCGCCGTGCTGCTTGGCCAGAAGTATTACGGCTGGGGGCACGAGTCAGTGAAACTGCTCATGGAGAAGATCATGGAGGGCAAGTCGCCCAGCAACCCCCTGGTCAACGCCCCACTTGACCGCGTAACCAAGGAGAACGCGGACGAGTACGCCAAGAACTGGGACAAGTGGCTCGGCCGCCCGGCCAAGTGACCGCCTCAGCGAACAGCACAACAGCAAAGGCCCCGCCCGTGCGGGGCCTTTGCTTTGCACGCGCGGGCACAACCACGCTCTAGGCGCTCTGTTTCTGCGGTTCGGTCGGCTTGACCTCGGCCTCAAAGAGGAGCTTGGCCTGTGCCGCCTCGGCCGCGCCAGACTGCAGGCCGAACGCGCGGTGAATGCAACGCACCGCCCGCTCGCCGAACTTCTCGTTCACCACACACGAAATCCGGATCTCGCTCGTGGTGATGTTCTCCACGGTGATCTCCTCGGCGGCGAGCGCCTGGAACATTACCGCGGCAACGCCCGAGCTCGTCCGCATGCCAGCGCCGACGGCCGAGACGGTGCAGAGCCCACCGTCGATCCGCAGCGCCTGCGCACCCAGCGCTGGCGCGATGGACTGAAGCACCGCGTTCACCTCCGGAAGGTCGGCCTTATCGAGCGTGAAGGTCAGGCCGATCGTGCCGGGGCCGTCGTCCTCCTGGATGATGTCATCCACAGGGATGTGCGCCTGCGCGATCGGCGTGAACACGGCGGACTGCACCCCAGGAACATTTTTCAGCCCGCGGATCGAAACCCGACCGACGCCCCGCTTCAGCACCACGCTCGATACGACCCGGCTTTCCATTGATAGATCCTCGGAAACCACCACGGTTCCACGCTGATTGTTGCCCGCCCGCTGGCTGTGCAGCACCCGCACCGGCACGCCGAACTTCTTGGCCAGTTCGACGGCCCGCGGATGAATCACCTGCGACCCAAGCGAAGCGGCCTCGAGCATCTCGTCGTAGTACACCGCGTCACGGATCCGCGCTTCGGGCACGATGCGCGGGTCGGCCGTGAAGATGCCGTCGACATCCTTGTAAATCTCGCACTCCCCCCCGAACCGCGCCGCCAGCGCCACCGCTGTTGTGTCGCTCCCTCCGCGCCCGAGCGTTGTCGTGTCTCCACTGTCGTTGACGCCCTGGAAGCCCGCGACCACCGGCACCACGCCCTGGGCCAGCAGCGCCTCCAGCCGCGTCCCCTCGATGTGCTTGATGCTGGCTCGCCCGTGCACCGAGTCTGTTCGGATGCCCGCCTGCCCGCCGGTGATGCTCACCGCCGGCACGCCCATCGAGCGGAGCGTCATCGCCATCATGGAGATCGCGACCTGCTCGCCCGTTGCGAGCATCTGGTCCATCTCACGCTTGTCGGCCGCGCCGGAGCCGAGCGTCTGCGCCAGCGCGAGCAGATCGTCGGTGCCGTCGCCCATCGCGCTGACAACCACCATCGCGGCTCGCCCGCGTGCGCGTGCCTCCAGTGTGTGCCGGGCGCTCGCCCGCAGCTTCTCCGCGTCGGCGACGGACGACCCGCCGAACTTCTGGACAACGAGCGCGGCCGGTGCCGGCGTGCCCTCGGGGGCTGATGAGAGTGGGATGGTGGTTTGCAAGGGTCGCGCTCCTCCATGAGCGGCGGTCAACAGGTTCAAGAAATTGCCAGCGAGGATAGGCTCAGACCGCTGTTTTCACGGCGGGTTTGTCCTCAAGCAGAGACTCCGCCAGGTGAGCGATCGGGGCGACGACGCCGGCGTGCCGCATTGCGCTCAGCCAGCGCAGGCAAGCTGCACACTTCCCGCACGGGGGCTGCTGAGGGTCCGTCTGGTTCTCGCACCACCAGGCCGTGCCGACCGGTGCATCCATGTCGGCGGCAAGGTCCAGAAGCTGGCTGTCGCCCAGTTCTGCAAAGGGCGTGTGGATAAGCACCCCCCTCCCACTCGTCTGGCGAGAATCGATGCTCAACAGGCGTGCAGCCAGCAGCGACCGATCGAACGCCCCGCCCACGTGAGCCAGCCGCCCCGCGTCGTCCATCGCGGGGAACTGAACCGGCCAGACCACTCTTCCTACGCCGCGGCGGACCGCCTCATCACCCGCTGCCAGCAGCATCAGCGAGGCGGCAAGCCCGGTCGTCGCCGAGGGAAGCGGGCCGCTCACCGCTTCGGGCAGCCCTGCAAGCTGCGCAATCCGTGTGTTCGCTCCTTGCGCAAGCGCCGGCAGCCCCGCAGGAGCCCATAGGAGGGGCTTGGTCGCCTCCGACCCTCCCCCGGGTCTGCACACAGCTTCGCGCCAAACAGCCACGAGCGTGGCGATTGAGCCGTCGGCGATAATGAGGCTGGAAGGGGCAACGTCGGGCTGCGGAAGGGGCTCGGCCATACCGCACAGGATCGACCGCCCGCCCGCTCCTGCTCCATATTCCGCGAGGGTGAAAGTCACGGAATCCGGGCCGGAAAGGCAGGCCCGGAGGCCCCGAAAATGCCGAAGGGCGGACTCGAACCGCCGACCTGAGCGTTATGAATGCTCCGCTCTAACCAGCTGAGCTACTTCGGCGAATGGGCCGGAGTGTATTGGCCTTCCACCGCCTGTTCAAGACGGCACCCGTTCTGGCTGAATCGCGGCTGACCGCGGCCCGCGGCGCATCCAGAGGGTGAGGTGCGAACCAGCGAGCCTGACGACCGTATGGAGAATGGCGAGCGGATTGGGCCGATATCCTTGTATGCTGTGCGGGTCGGGCTCGGTTCGTGCAAATGCGCTGCAGGAGCATCCACCCGCAACCCGATCCGTACACAGTCAGTACGGGCACGGCTCCGAATTCTGTCATTCACCAGCGGCCGTCCCGCTCGTGCGAAGTGCCGACAACCACTAGGAATCCTGATGAACATCACTCGCCGCATTGCGCTCTCTCTGGTCTTGGCCGCGGGAACACTGGTCTCGACGGGTCCGGGAGCACTTGCTTTTTCCGGCCAGCCAACGGCGGCCATGGCCGGCCGGACCGACCAGGCGATCGCGGCCGACATCTGGGAGAAGGCCCGTGCGGGCAACCTTGATGACCTGCTGGCGCTCGTAGATTCGATGCCGGCCGACCGACCGGAGCTCGCCGAGGTCATCTCCGACTTCAAGACCCTAAAGGCCAACGTCGCCAAGCGCGAGGTCAGCCGCGACGCCCAGATCGCCAAGGTCGGCGCCAAGCTCGACGAGCAACTCGCCAAGGAACCCACCCCGCTGAACCTCAGCCGCTCGCTCAAGGAAGCGATCGAGCTGCACATGCTCACCCGCGACACCGAGAAGGCGGCGTTGCTCGCAACTCCACGGATGAGCGGCCTGATCAAGGCCGCCGACCGGGCCGCACGCGAGGCAGAAGCCAAGGGCGAGTGGATCTTCGCCAACGAGCTCTTTGCTCGCCTGAACCTCCTCCTCGAAGACCAGGGGACCTACCGCAAGGACGCAGACCGGCAGGTGGACCGCCTCGGGATGATCCGCCTCTACACCCCGGCCCTCTTCTGGGAACTGCGCGACGCCAGGCAGAAGCTGGAGGAGAAGGGCAAGCCGCTGCCGGCCTTCAACCCTCAGGGCGAAGAGTTCGCGACCAAGCTCAAGGGGATCACGCAGGTGGCGTTGATCAAGGCCTTGGGCATGGCCGGCGACGGGCACGTTGAACGCGTGGGCATGCGCCAGATCCTGATCGGCGGGCTCGAGCACGTTCGCACGATGATCACAACCCACGACCTCGACAGGGCCTTCCCGGGCATCGCGGACAAGGACGCCGCTGCCCGCATGCTCGGCTTCATCGACGACCAGGTCGCAGTGCTCAACAAGCGCTCGTCAGACCCCTCGACATCGCAGGCAGCGGCGCTGGTCGCCGACCTGCTCGCGGCCAACCGCACATCGGTGAAGGTGCCCGACGAAGCGGTGATCCACGAGTTCGGCAACGGGGCTTTCGGCCGCCTGGACGAGTTCAGCCAGATCATCTGGCCCGACGAGCTGCAGCGTTTCAAGCGCATGACCGAAGGCTCGTTCACGGGCGTGGGCATCCAGATCCAGCTCGATGAAGAATCGCAGATGATCAAGGTTGTCCAGCCCCTTGAAGGCACGCCCGCCCAGCGTGCCGGCGTTCACGCCGGTGACCTCCTCAAGAAGATCAACGACAACTCCGCCGTTGGCCTCTCGCTGGACCAGGCCATCGAGCAGATCACCGGCAAGCGCGGCACCTCCGTCAAGCTGACCGTCGACCGCGCGGGTACCGACGTCGACTTTGACCTCCTGCGCGACACCATCCCGATCCGCACGGCGAAGGGGTGGAAGCGCACCGGCGACAGCGACACCGATTGGGACTACCTCGTCGACAAGGCCACGGGCATCGGTTACGTGCGCCTCAGCGGTTTCAACGACAACACGACCGAAGAACTCCACGCCGCCATCAGGAGCATGCAGCAGTCGCCCGCTGGCCTCAACGGCATCGTGCTCGACCTGCGCTTCAACCCGGGCGGGCTGCTGACCCAGGCCGTAAGCGTCACCAACACCTTCATCAACAGCGGCACCGTCGTCTACACCGAGGGTGCCGGCGGAACCCCGGGCGACATCCACTACGCGGAGCGCGAAGGCCAGGTCGTCCGCACCGGCACGCCCATCATCGTGCTGGTCAACGACGGGTCAGCCTCGGCCAGCGAGATCGTCTCGGGCGCGATCCAGTACTACGGCAAAGACCGTTCGATCAACGCGATGGTCCTTGGCCACCGCTCGTTCGGCAAGGGCTCCGTGCAGAACGTGATCCCGCTCTCATCAACCACCTACATGAAGCTCACGCGGCAGTACTACCACCTGCCCGACAAGCGCGTCATCCACCGCAAGCCCGGCGCGAAGGACTGGGGCGTCACCCCTGACCTTACCGTCGAGATGCTCCCGAAGCAGATCACCGATGCGCTCACGCTCCGCATCGACGCTGATACCCCGCCGGAAGGTCGCATCGTCCGGAAGGTTGAAGAGGGCGAGCAGGCGCTGGGTGACCCCGAGCCCGACCGTCTGATCGCCGAGGGCCTCGACCTTCAGCTTGAGACCGCTGTGGCCATCCTCAAGGCTCAGGCCGTAGCGAAGCTCTCCCAGACGACCGCCCAGGGCCAGAAGGACCCAGCCAAGGGCGGCTAAGCCGTCCCAAGCTGCTGCCACCAGACTTTGCACCAACCGCGCCGCCAGGCGCGGTTTTCCATTGGTGCAAGCGTTGTCATTTCCGGCAGGCTTCGAACCCGGCGGCGATGGCCATCCCGAATTACGCCTACCATCCCCGTCACATCTGCTCGGTATTCGTTCGCAGGATTCAACACTTGAACGCGCCCATCGGAACAACCACCACAGCCGGCCCCATGCAGAACGCCAACCCCGCCTCTTCCACGCCTCAGGACCTCTACTCGATCACATCGAGCAAGGTGCACCTTGGCCCCGAGGGTTTCACCGGTGCCGGCCGCCGGGCCGCGGGCACCCAGCGTCCTTCGGCAGCGGTCAGCAACGCGACGCTCCTTCGCTGGCTGAAGGAGATGATCTCGATCCGCGAGTTCGAGAACCGGTGCGCGCAGGCCTACCAGCAGGCGAAGATCGGCGGCTTCTGCCACCTTTACATCGGGCAGGAGGCTCTCGCCGTCGGCACGATCAACTGCGTCGAGAAAGACGACCCGATCGTCACGGCCTACCGCGACCACGGGCACGCCCTCGCCCGCGGGATGAGCATGCGTGCCTGCATGGCTGAGATGTTCGGCAAGATCAGCGGCTGCGCCAAGGGCAAGGGCGGCAGCATGCACATGTTCGACAAGCCCAACTGGAACTTCGGCGGGCACGGAATCGTCGGCGCTCAGACGCCGCTGGGGGCGGGCCTGGCGTTCGCCGCCAAGTACGAGGTCGAGGTGATGAAGCGCGCAGTCGACGGCGGCCCGGCCAAACGCAAGGTCAGCCTCTGCTACCTCGGTGACGGCGCCCTCAACCAGGGAGCGCTGCACGAGGCGATGAACCTCTCGGGCCTGATGAATATCCCTGTCATCTACATCGTCGAGAACAACCGCTACTCGATGGGCACCGCGATCGAGCGCGGCACCACGATGGCCCACGACCTGACCGCCAAGGCCCGCGCCTACGGCATCGAGGGTCTGCAGATCGACGGCATGGACATCCTCAACATCTACGACCTCTTCAAGCCGCTCGTCGACCGCTGCCGCGAGACCAGCCGCCCGGCCTTTGTCGACCTGCTCACCTACCGGTACCAGGGCCACTCGATGAGCGACCCGCAGAAGTACCGCAAGAAGGACGAGGTCGAGGCCGTCAAGACCACCGACAGCATCGAGCTGCTCGCCCGCCACCTGATGGGCGAGCGCAAGTGCATGAGCGAGGCCGACTACGACGCGATCGTTGCCGAGGCCAAGGCCGCGGCGATCGACGCGGTCGAGTTCGCCGAGTCGTCGGCGGTGCCGGAGGTCGAGCCCGAGCTCTGGGCAGACGTCTACTCGAACCCGCAGCCGGGCCTCAGCCCGCAGCGCGAGTACGCCGAAGGCGTCAAGAACCCACTGCTCTAACGCGGCACGCGACCGTCAATCCAACGCACGCAAAGATCAAGCACACAAATGGCATACTCCCGTTCAGTCGATTTCTCTCAGCCGCTCCCGTCCTTCGCCGGCGATCGGTCCATCCAGTTCCGCGAGGCATTGCGCGAGGCGATGAGCGAGGAGATGCGCCGCGACGACCGCGTCTTCCTCATGGGCGAAGAAGTCGCCTATTACCAGGGCGCGTACAAGATCAGCCAGGGAATGCTCGACGAATTCGGCCCGCAGCGGATCATCGACTCGCCCATCAGCGAGAACGGCTTCGCGGGCCTGGCCGTCGGCGCAAGCATGTACGGCCTGCGCCCGATCATCGAGTTCATGTCCTGGTCGTTCAGCCTTGTCGCCGCCGACCAGATCCTCAACAACGTCCCCAAGATGCTCTACATGAGCGGCGGCCAGTGGGGCTGCCCCTGCGTCTTCCGCGGCAACGACGGCGCCGGCGGCCAGCTCGGGTCCACCCACTCCTGGTGCGTCGAGGGTCTGTACAGCAACGTGCCGGGCATGAAGATCGCCATCCCCAGCAACCCCTACGACGCAAAGGGCCTTCTTAAGACCGCGATCGTCGATGACGACCCTGTCTTCTTCCTCGAGAGCGAGCGCATGCTCAGCGACAAGGGGCACGTCCCCGCCGAGGAGTACTACATCCCCTTCGGCAAAGCCCACCTCCGCCGCGAGGGCTCAGACTGCACGCTGGTCTCGTTCGGCCGCCCCGTCAACTTCTGCCTCGAGGCGGCCCAGGAACTCGAGAAGGAAGGGATCAACGTCGACGTGCTCGACATGCGCACGATCAAGCCTCTCGACACCGAGTCGATCGTCCGCAGCCTCAAAAAGACCGGGCGTGTCGTCGTCGTCGATCAGTGCTGGCCGTTCGCCAGCGTCGCCAGCGAGGTCATCACGCAGGTCTGCGAGCGGGCGTTCGACTACCTCGACCACCAGCCCCTGCGCGTCAACAGCGACGACGTCCCCGCGCCGTACGCAAAAAACCTCGAAGCCGAGTTCCTGCCGCACAAAGGGAAGATCATCAAGGCCGTGAAGGCATCGCTCCACAAGCTCTAAGTCTCGGGACGGAATCCAAAGCCATGCCCAGCAACATGACCATGCCGCGCCTCTCCGACACGATGCAGGTGGGCACCATCATCAAGTGGCACGTCACACCCGGCCAGAAGGTCAAGAGCGGCGACGTCGTCGCCGACATCGAGACCGACAAGGCGACGATGGAGCTGCAGACGTTCGACGACGGTGTCGTTGAAGGGCTGGCCGTCAAAGAAGGGCAGTCCTGCCCCGTCGGCACAACCATCCTGACCTGGGAGGGCGGTGCCGCCGCTCCCGCCGCAACGAAGGCTGACGCCGCAGCACCTGCCGCGGCCGGCGCATCGCACGCTCGCGAATCCGTCGCCGCAGCGGGCGGCTCCTCGGTCGCGGTCGGCTCAACCGGCACCGCCACCCTCGAGCCTCAGCGCGTCTTCGCGAGCCCCTTGGCCCGCAAAGTCGCTTCAGACTCTGGCGTCAGCCTCAAGAACATCGAGGGCAGCGGTCCGTCCGGCCGCATCGTCCGCAAAGACGTCGAAGCCTTCATCGCCGGTGGCGCATCACCCGCAGCAGCACCGGCAGCCCCTCAGCCGTCCGCCAGGAGCGAGTCGGCGCCGATCTTCAAGCCAAAGCCACTGACGCCCAGCCCGGCCAAGACCGCCGCCGCCGCTGCGACGAGCGTTCCGCCGATCGCCGCGCTCATGATGCCCACGCTCGGCGCCCTGGAGGCCCGCAGCTTGCCTCTGAGCAACATGCGCCGCACGATCGCGTCGCGACTGGTCGAGAGCAAGACCACGGTCCCCCACTACCAGGTCACCGTCTCGGCCCGGATGGATGCGCTCATGGCGCTGCGCACCCAGCTCAACGAGCAGCTCTCGAGCCAGGGCGTCAAGCTCAGCGTAAACGACTTCATCGTCCGCGCCTGCGCGCTCGCGATGCACGCCCACCCTTACATCAACAGCCGCTGGAACCCCAGCCGCGGCGCCGAGTCGATCGAGCTGCTCGATCAGGTCAACGTCGGCGTGGCGATCAGCCTCGGCGAAGAGCGCGGCGGCGGCCTGGTGGTCGCCAGCATCCGCAACGCCGACCAGAAGGGCCTGCGCATGATAAGCGGCGAGACACGGGCGCTCGCCGAGAAGGCCCGCACCAAGGGCCTCTCGATCGAGGACATGTCCGACTCGACGTTCACCATCAGCAACCTGGGCATGTACGGCGTCGAGCACTTCACGGCGATCATTAACCCGCCGAACGTCGCGATCCTCGCCGTGGGCGGCGCCATCGAACAGCCCGTGGTCGAATCCGATGCCGACGGCAAGAAGTCGCTGGGAATCGGGCACGTGATGAGCATGACGATGAGCAGCGACCACCGCGTCGTTGACGGGGCCATGGCGGCCCAATACCTCCAGACCGTCAAGCAGATGCTGGAGAAGCCCGCGACGCTCTTGGTGTAGTGGGCACGCACCGGTGCCCGCTCAATCGCTCGGTGCGTTCCCTGAAAAAGGGGGTTGCCCGCGGAGCGGAAAGTGTGGTACATTCCACAATCGTGACGGCAATCTGCCGGCGCAATCGAAGGAGTGCACCCCTTGCTCATCCGCCCCACTATCGTTCTGTCGCTCGCCGCGGGTTCGTGCGTAGCAGCCGCATCCGCCGACGTCGTGATCCAGCCCACGGCCGTCCCCGATACTTCGACCTGGCGCTCGTGCGTGCCGCCGACAAACGTCTACAACGGCAACGGCCTCTCGGCCCCGGCCACCGTCACCAGCAACTCGCCCATCCCGGCCGCCTGGCCGACCCACGGCACCGACGGGTGCAACAACATGTGGCACACCAGCTGTCCCGGCCAGAGTGGCTCGACGTGTGAAGGGGGTGACACCACGCCGTACATCGTCTTTGACCTGGGAACGCTCTGGAACCTTACCGGTTTCCACCTCTGGAACCACAATCAAGTCGCCCCCGGCGGCGCGAGCGAGACCAACCGCGGCATCCGCAACATGAACGTGCAGGTCTCCGCCGACGGCATCAACTACAGCTCGAACGTCCCCTTCACCAACATGCTCCAGGGCCCCGGCTCAACGGCGTACGCCGGCGACGACTACGCGCTCCCCGCTTCCGGCGTGCGCTTCGTCAAGTTCACGGTCTTGAACAACTGGGGCAGCGCCACCGTCACGGGCATCAGCGAGATCCGCTTCAAGGGAGTGCCCCAGTTTGGGATCGTCTCGTCTGCGGTTACCCCCGGCACGGTCGAACTGTGCGGGCCACAGAACGCCGTCATCAGCACGCGCGTTGTAGGGCTCGCAGCGGGTGTGACGGCGACGGTCTCGGCGTCGGGCGGGCCGGTGCCCGGCGCTTCTGTCAGCATGCTTGACAACGGCCTTGGCGGCGACGCCGTCGCCGGCGACGGCATCTACTCCGCGAGCGTTACCGTGCCCGCGGGCTATCCCCTCGGTGACGCGACGATCAACATCAGCGCATCGGACTCGCTCGGCCACACGGGCTCCGCGGCCGTCACACTCTCAGTGGCTGCCTGCGTGCCGACGTATGTCGAGAGCGGCGACGCCGGCGACCTCCCCGCGACCGCCGCGGTCGCCTCAGGCTCGGGCCCGCTGCAGCGCATCCGTGGCACGCTCTCGGCCAGCGACGTGGACATGTACCGCATCACGATCTGCGACGGCAACTCGTTCTCCGCCACGACCTTCGGCGGGACCACGCTCGACACCCAGCTCTTCCTGTTCGACACCGCCGGGCTGGGCATCGCCTTCAACGACGACGTGCCCGACGGCCTGCCCGGTGACGCAACGCTGCAGTCGACGATCAACGGGTTCTTCAACAACGGCGACTACTACCTCGCCGTCACGCTCTACGACCGCGACCCGCAGGACGCCTCAGCCCAGGACCTGTGGCTCGACACGCCCTTCAACACCGTCCGCGCTCCCGACGGCGCTGGTGCATTCAACCCCGTCGCCGGGTGGACGGGCACCTTCGCCGGTACGGGCGCCTACGCGGTCAACCTGACCGGTGCCTGCTTTGTTCAGACGACGCCGTCGTGCCCGGCCGACATCGGCGTGACCGGCGGCACGCCCGGCCAGGACGGCGCCCTCAACAACAACGACTTCATCGTCTTTATTGATTACTTCTTTGCCCAGCACCCGCTCGCCGACCGCGGGAGCACAGGCGGCGTGCCCGGCGCTGACGGAGTCTGGAACAACAACGACTTTGTTGTTTTCATCGACCAGTTCTTCGCTGGTTGCGTCAACTGAAGCACTCCGGTTGCCCGTTGATAGCCAAGGGCCCCGGCTCGTGCCGGGGCCTTTTTCGTGCCCATGCTCGACCCCGCGCTGCGTCACCGGGCTACTTCAGCTCCGCGGCGGCACCGTTCTTGTTTCGCTCTAGAAATTGGGTGTCGGCGCGCGGAACGTCGCCATGTCGATCGACTTGAAATAGTCGATCGTGCGTCCCAGGCCCTCGCGCAACTCGACCGTCGGCTGCCAGCCGAGCTTTGATTTCGCGAGCGTGATGTCCGGCTGGCGTTGGCGCGGGTCGTCGGCGGGGAGCGGCTTGTGCACGATCTTCGACCTGCTGCCGGTGAGCTCGACGATCGTCTGCGCCAGCTGCGCCATCGTGTACTCGGTCGGGTTGCCGATGTTCACCGGGCCAACGAATCCGTCTGAGCCCGGCGCTCCCTTGGGCCCGCCAACGTTCATCATCGCGATCAGGCCCCGCACCAGGTCGTCTACGTAGCAGAACGACCGCGACTGCGAACCGTCGCCGAAGAGCGTGATGTCCTCACCCGCCAGCGCCTGGCGGATGAAGTTGCTCACCACCCGTCCGTCGTAGGGGTGCATCCGCGGCCCGTAAGTATTGAAAATCCGCACGACGCGGATCGACACGCGGTTGCTGCGGTAGTAGTCGAAGAAGAGCGTCTCCGCCGCACGCTTGCCCTCGTCGTAGCACGCCCGCGGGCCAATAGGGTTGACGCTGCCGCGGTAGCTCTCCGGCTGCGGGTGGACCTCCGGATCGCCGTAGACCTCGCTCGTGGACGCCTGCAGGATGCGGGCGCGGCAGCGCTTCGCCATGCCCAGCATGTTGATCGCCCCGAGCACGCTCGTCTTCATCGTCTTGATCGGGTTGTACTGGTAGTGCCCCGGCGCGGCGGGGCAGGCGAGGTTGTAGATCTCGTCAACTTCCAGCCAGATCTCCCGCGTGACGTCGTGCCGGACGAACTCGAAGTTCGGCCGCCCCAGCAGGTGAACGATGTTGCTCTTCTGGCTCGTGAACAGGTTGTCCAGGCAGATCACATCGTGGCCCTGCTCGACGAGCCTGTCGCACAGGTGCGAGCCGAGAAAGCCGGCCCCGCCGGTCACCAGCACCCGCTTGACGGTGTTGTGGACGCTCGCGGCGGTTGCAGTCGGGGGAGTAGTTGAAGAGGGCACGGCGGTTTCAGTCCTTAGGCGGAATGTGGATCGTCATGCCGGCCCTGAGCTTTTCCGGCTTATCGAGCTGGTCGCTGTTGGCCTCCAGGATCGCCTTCCAGCGGGTCGTCGTCCCGTAGTAGCGCTTGGAGATCGCCCCGAGCGTTTCGCCAGCGGCGACGGTGTGCTCGATCGCACCGCCAGAGTTGGCCGAATCAGCGGGCGGAGAGGCATCGGCAACGCCCGGCACCTCCTCGACACGCCCCTGGATGTTGGTCGGGTCCTTCGGGATGCGCAGGCGGGTGCGCCCCGCGTAGAGCTTGTCGGGCGTCACGAACGGGTTTGACCTTGAGATTGCCTCGGCGTGTTTCGCGGTGCCAAAGACCCGCTTGCTGATCGCCGCAAAGGAGTTATCGCCCTTCTGAACCGTGTACTCGGTGAATTCCGGCGGAACCAGCCGCTTGCCCGGCAACGGCGTCTCGGGCTGCGGCGGCTGAGACTGGCCGGGGAGGGGGGCGACCGGCAGCGGCGTCGCAGGCCCGGGGGGAGCCGTACGCATGGGATCGACCGAAACGAGAGCCTTGGCAAGATCAGGAGGCTGGCCGTAGGTAATCCCGCCGCCTGAAGCGCCGCCCGGGTGCGGCTTATAGAGCCAGAAAACCGCGACCCACACGGCCAGCAGCACGGCCATGGCAAGAACGAGTTTGGAGGGGCTGCGCGTCATGGTGGATACCGGGCAAAGTGTACGACCACCGATGCCGGTAAGGGTGGATCATCGGTCATCTGCGCGTGTAACTGACAGCGGACGCACATCGATGCCAGCCGGGGAGGCGGGGGAAAGCGCAACGGCTGCGTGGGCACGCCCGGGGGGCGGTCCTCAGACGGTCTGGGCCGTGTAATTCGGCTTCGTTCCGGGGCGCTGGGTCGGGTCGTCCTTGTGAACCCACACGATCGGAGCGGCGATGAAGATCGACGAGTACGTGCCGGTCACCACGCCGATCATGAACGTAAAGGCAAACGGACGGATCGCCTCGCCACCGAACAGGAAGAGCATCAGCGTCGCGAGCATCGTCAACCCGCTGGTGATCACCGTGCGGCTGATCGTCTGGTTGATCGAGTCGTTGACGACCTTCCGCGTCGCGTAGGGGAGCTTGCCCTTGGTCTCGCGGATGCGGTCCATCACGATGACCGTGTCGTTGAGCGAGTAGCCGAGGATCGTCAGCACGGCCGCGACGACGTTGAGGTCGATCTTGAACGGTCCGATGCCGACCGCGTCGGCGAACGGGCGCCAGTGCTGGACCAGCGGCTCGCACAGCGCGATCAGGCCCACGGCCACTACACAGTCGTGCAGCGTGCTCAGGATGGCGCCGATCGAGTACCGGAAGCTCTGGAACCGCAGCCAGATATAGATGATGATCAAGACGGTCGAGAGCACCACCGATATCGCCGCCTGCGCAGCAAAGCTCTGCGCGATCGCCGCGCTGAACGACTCCACACCGGCCAGCGATGTCGACCTCGCCATCGCGTCCTTCACCAGCGACCACTCCTGGGTCCGCAGCGAGACCGACCAGCGGTCTGGGTCGCGGGCAAAGTCGGCGTTCTCGTCGTAGACCAGCAGCGCAGCGCTCTGCACCTCGTTCTCGTTGCCCACCAGCACAACCCACTTGTGCGAGCGCCCGCGGCTGGCCTCGTGCGCCGGGTCGCCCTGCAACTGGCGGAGGCGCTCGTTGAGCTGCGAAAGCGTCGGGCGGGGGTTCATGTCCTCAACCAGGATCACGGCTCCGCCCTTGAAGTCACCCGTCGGCACCCGCAGGCCCAGCTGCCCGATGCTGTCGGCCAGTGAATCAGAGAGGAGCGGCTTGACCGGGCTCGCCTGAGCGTCGGCCGCGTCCATCCCCTTGAACTTGATCGCCGGTTGGACATCGACGACGTCGGAGAAGGCGTTGAGCACCTTCTGCTGCACGGAGGCAGAGTCCTTGTCGGTCGTCTTGATCGCGAAACGGCTCGACTTTGCCGAGTCTTCCTTGCTGGGGTTGATCGCCAGGACCTTTGGCGCGGTGATCCCCTGCGACTCGGCGCGGGTCTGGGCGTCGGCCCGCGTCATCAGCAAGGGCTTGCCGTCGGGCCCGTCCTTGAGCTGAACCGTGATCTTTGTCCCGCCGCGGAAGTCGTTGTCGAACAGCGCCGCTCCCTCGCTGTAGACGGCGACGAAGCTCAGCACCACGAAGAGCCCCGACACCCCCAGCATCAGGTAGCGGTACTTCATCCAGTCGATGTGCGGGTTGAACGAGCGGGCGATGATCGGGAACCGCAGCGCCAGCATCGAGCCGTTCCGCCACCCGAACTTCTCGACGAGGATGCTGAAGATCACCCGGGTCACGTAGAGCTGGGTGAAGAACGTCGTCAGCGAGCCCACGATCATGATGATCGCGAACCCCTTGATCTCCTGGGTCCCGAAGAACGCCAGAACCACACTCACGATGAAGTTCGTCGTGTTACCGTCAACGATCGACGCCATCGCGCGGCTGTAGCCCAGCCGGATCGCGGTCCGGAAGTCGGCCCCGTGCTCGATCTCTTCACGCACGCGCTCGTAGATCAGCACGTTCGCGTCGACCGCCATGCCGAACGTGAGGATCACGCCCGCGATGCCCGGCAGCGAGAAGGCCGCGTGGTTGATCGCCATCAGGCCCAGGATCATGATCGCGTTGACGCACAGCGCAAGCACCGCGATCAGGCCGCAGCCGAAGTAGTAGACGATCATGAATGCAGCGACAAGCACGAAGGCGATGACGCCCGCCTTGAGCCCGCTCTGCAGGTTGTCTGCGCCGAGTTCGGGGCCGACGGTGCTCTCGCTCACCGGCTCGGGGCTGAGCTTGGCGGCCATCGATCCCGCGCCCAGCACGCGCACGATGTAGTCGATCTCCGCCGGCTCAACGCCGGTGATCCGCCCCTGGCTGCTGATGCGGCTCTGCAGGTTCGGCGCGGTGTAGACCTGGTCGTCCAGCAGCACGGCCATCTGCCGCCCGACGTTCGCGCCCGTCAGTTCACCGAGCTTCGACGCGCCCAGCGGGTCCATGTCGAAGCGGACGGCCGGCTTGCCGATCTCGTCGGCCGTGCGCCCGGCGCCGATGACGGCCCAGTTGCCCTCGGCCTGCGTGAGGCGCATGCCGGGGGTGTCGTAGCAGAGCATGTACGGCTCGCCGTCGAACGTCTCGACGACGTACCGCATGTTCGCGAAGAAGCCGGAGGGGTTCTCCTCATAGCGCCGGTTGTCGTCGGAGCTGCGGAACCACGTCTCGACCTTGTTCAGCTTGAACCAGCGTGCCTCGCCGCTCTGCACCGCCAGCGGGCCGCCCTCGCGGAGCTTCTTGCGGAGCTCCGGCTCCTGCGCGTTCTCGCCCAGCGCAACGGTGATGCGGAAGTCGAGCACGCCCGCGCCCTTGAGCAGGCGGCGCACGTCGGCCGGGTCGTCCAGCGTCGACCGCTCCTTCTGGTAGGCGGTCCACTTCTCAACGATGCGGTCGATCTGCGCAACCGCGCCGGGGTGGGCGTTCTTCAGACGCTCCAGCGCACGCTTGCGCGGGCTGGGGACAGAGTCGTAACCGCCCGTGGAGTTCTGGAACTTCGGGTCGACGTCGCTGAGCTCCAGCACCCGCCGCACTTCCGGTGCGCTCAGCACCGATGAGAGCGCGGCCTTCTTCGCTTCTTCATAAGCGATCGTGGCCTTTCCGGCCGGGGCGGCCAGCGTGAAGGCCTCGTCGGAGATCGAATTCAGCGCATCCTGGTACGGCTTGAGCAGTGCGGGGTCGGGGTTCTGGGCGCGGACGGTCGCGAGCTGCTGCTCGGCGGCGACGCGCCGGACCTCAAGCTCCGCCAGGGCGCTGGAAACCTTGGCCCGCTCGGCGACGAGCGCATCGGCGGCATCGGCCGCCTTCTGGAACGTCGCGAGACGGTCGGGGTCGCCGGCGCAGATCTTCGCCAGTTCGGCGGTCCGCTCCGGCGCCGGGAGGGCCATGAGCCGGTCGAGGCGGTCGGCGGTGACGTTGGTCTCACCCAGCGCGGCAAGGGCATCCTCAAACTCGGCCTTGAGGTCCTTCATCCGCTTGTTGGGGAGCGGCATCGTGATCTCGATGCGGTTGCCACCCTGCACCACCAGCGTGATGCCCATCACGTTGTTGGGGTCGAGCCGGCGCGCGATGAGGTCGCGCACGCGGTTGATCGTGTCGGGCGGGTCGGTGGCGCGGATGTCGACCTGGTAGACCAGCGTCGAGCCGCCGGCCAGGTCCTTGTCCAGCTTGAGCTTCTTCTCGGGGGGAAGGATCGAGATCCCCACCACCGCGACAACGAAGAGGATGAAAATCAGGTGCCGGTAGACGTACCGCATAGGGTCTCGCAAAGAACACTGGCAGAGGCCGGGGTGGGGCCGGAAAGGCGGAACGCCGGCCCCGATGAGGGAGCAGGCTTGAAGGTCACACGTTGTGGATCAGGCGATGGCCTTGACGCCGTCGGGCTTGGTCGAGCGGTTGAGCACGGCGGTGATCGCCGAGCGGCTCACACGCACGCGCGTGTTGGTGATCTCGTCGACGCGCAGGACAACCTCGGTGTCGTTGATCTCGGCGATGTTGCCGATCATGCCGCCGGCGGTCTGCACCTTGTCGTTGCGCTGCAGGCTGGCCATGAGCTCGGCCCGCTTCTTGGTCTCCTTGCGGTTGCCAAGGAACATGAAGATCATCAGCGCTGCGATCGGCAGCATCATGATCAGCATCATGCTGCCGCCGCCCTGCGCCTGCTGAGGGGCAGCGACCGGGGCGCCCGTCGGCTGGACCGTGCCGGTCTGGCCGCTGGCGGCCGGCGCAACCGTGCCCACCACGGCATCGGACCGGGTGAAGTTGCCCGCCGCGGGGGCGGCCTGCGGGGTGGTGGCGTTCGAGGGGGCGACGGGTGAGGCGGTCGGTTGCAGCATGGACGGGGTTCCTGATCGAAGAAGCGTTCGGAGCGATCGCTCCGCACAAAGCCCGATCCTTCCCGAGCGGTTGCCGGAGGGGGAGGGGGGTGTAAGGGGGCAAGTCTAGGCGACATACCCGCGCTTTCTGGCCCTCGCTGGTGAGCCTGATACCGCCCGCTAGGCCTCTGTCGGGGGGGGCGGTCAGGGAGAAGCGGGGCGGTCAGGGGATGGGGAGTCCATCCGCCGCGATCGGCCAGCGTTTCACCAGCCCCTGCCAGTCATCGGTGGTGATCGTCGCGCGCAGGTCAGCCATGAAGCGCTGGAAGTGGCGCAGGTTGTGGAGCGAGACGAGCATCGGCCCGAGCATCTCGCCCGCCATGAAGAGGTGACGCAGGTACGCGCGCGTAAACGGCGGGCCGCCGCCGGGCGGCGCACACGCGTAGCAGTCGCACGGGGGGATCGCCCCATCGTCGCTGCCGGGCCAGATGGGGAGCGTGTCGTCGCTGTACTTGGCGTTGCGCAGGCGCACCTGCCCCACGGGTGTGAAGGCGTTGGCGTTGCGGGCGTTGCGCGTCGGCAGCACGCAGTCGAACATGTCCACACCCGCCAGCGCTGCCCCCAGCAGGTCGCGCTCGTACCCGACACCCATGAGGTAGCGCGGCTTCGACTCCGGCAGCAGCGGCGCGGTGTGGCGCACCACCGCCATGATCTGCTCGAACGTCTCACCCACCGCGACGCCGCCGATGGCGAACCCCGGCAGGTCGAGCTGCGTGAGCCGCTCGGCCGACCACGTGCGTTCCTCAAGCAGCGTCCCTCCCTGGATGATCCCAAAGAGCGCCTGGTCATCCTTGCGCTGGTGCGCTTGCCAGCAGCGCTCCAGCCAGAGGGCGGTGCGCTCGTTGGCGGTGCGGACGCGCTTGGCGTAATCGCCGGTGCTGGCAACCTTGTCGCGCTTGAGCACGCGCGTGAGCCGCGCATCGTCGGGGTCAGCCTCGACCGACCCCGCGCTCGCGCTTGGCGGGCAGTCGTCGAAGGCCATGATGATGTCGGCGCCCAACTGGTTCTGCACCCGGATCGCCCGCTGCGGCGACAGGTGGATCGACGAGCCATCGACGATCGACTTGAACGTCACACCCTCATCCGAGAGCGTGTTGAGGTCGGCCATCGAGAAGGCCTGGTACCCGCCGCTGTCGGTGAGGATCGGCCCGCGCCAGTTCATCAGCGCGTGGACCCCTTCCTTTCCCCCCACCTTCTCCACCAGGTCGGCGCCGGGCCGCAGCATCAGGTGGTAGGTGTTGGCGAGGCAGATCTGCGCCCCGGTCTGCGCCAGCATGTCGGGCAGCACACCCTTCACCGTGCCGCGCGTCCCCACCGGCATGAAGGCGGGTGTGTCGAACGCGCCGTGGGGTGTGTGCACGCGACCGAGCCGGGCGCGCGTCGAGCGCGACCTGGCCAGCAACTCGTAGCGGAGGGGCGAGGGCATTCAGGCGCCCCGCTCGGGCGAGGGGGGGGCGAGGTTGGGGGGCGCAGGAGATGGAGGTGCCGCCTCGCCCTTGGCCGCGGCCGTCGCCCGCCGGAGCGTCTCGCGTTCGTACTCATCCAGCGCTGCATCGCCGTGCATGTGCAGCTTCGCCAGGATGCGGTCCACCTCGTCCTGATCGACCTTGTGGCTCGCCCCGCTCCCCTTCCCCCCCTTCCCCGCCTTCACCTTCCCCTCCTTCGTCGGCGCTGGCCCGAAGAAGTCGAAGAAGTCGCGCAGGTGGTACATGTGCCGGATGAAGTAATACCCCGCCAGCGCCCCGCCGACGTGGGCCGCCTCACCCCCCGCGTTGCGTGTGCCAAAGAGCAGGCTCAGCAGCGCCAGCCCGAAGAACAGGTAGACCGCCGGCTTGATCCGCAGCGGGATGATGTAGAGCAGGTCGATCACTCGCTGCGGCACCACGAACGCCGCCGCCAGCATGATGCCGAAGATCCCCGCGCTCGCCCCCACCAGCGGTGTGCGCGTGTCGTGGAAGAGCAGCCCGGGGATGTGCACATCGGGGAAGAGGTTCCCCAGCCCGTTCAGCAGCAGGTAGGCCAGCGCCCCGAAGACGCCGCACACCAGGTACAACGCCAGGTAGCGCTTCCGACCCAGGTACTCCTCCACATCCGGCCCGAACGTCCAGAGCCCCACGAGGTTGAACGCCAGGTGCATCCACCCAAAGTGCAGGAACTGGAACGTCACGAACCGCCAGATCTCAAACTGCCCGAACGCCTTGAACGTCGAGAAGTGCCCCCACGCCTGATCGATCGTCATCGCCCGGTAGAACTGCGTGCCGATGCGGATCCGCGTCGGCGTCACGATCGGCGCCCCGCTCGTCACCTTCTCAACCTTGCTGACACCCACCTCCAGCGCCGACTGCTTCACCTGCTCGGCGACATCGGGGATCCACTCCACCGCCACCGGCACCGCCTGCCACCCGCCGTTGCCCGGCAGCAGAAAGAGCACCATCCCCAGCACCGCCACGGCGATGTTGATCGCCACCAGCCACCCCGTCATCGTCCAGCCGCGCGGATCAAACTTGCTCACCCCACCACCCGCGCCCCTCCGCTTTGACG
>CAYOGE010000027.1:0-44792 GCA_964403525.1 uncultured Phycisphaeraceae bacterium
CCTCTCGGTCGGAGTTGACCCCCCGCCCCCGCTCCATCAAAGGCCCCCGCGGCCAACGCAGGAGGCGCAAGCCGTGGTTGAACACGACGACTTCATCATCGCCAGCTTGATGGAAGAGGGCCTCCTGTCGCCCGACACCGTCGCCGCTGCCCGCAAGACCGCCGCCGACAAACGCACCAGTGTCTGCGCTCTGCTGGTTGAAGAGTCGGTGCTCACGCCGCGCCAGGTGGCGCTGGTGCGCGCCCAGATCTGCGAGGTGCCGTTCGTCGACCTCGAGCAGTTCACCATCGACATCGGCAACGCCAAGCGCCTCCCCAAGGCCCTCGCCGAGTCGCTCAGCGCCCTGCCGCTCTTTGTGCTGGAAGAGACCGCCACCGTCGGCATGGCCAACCCGCTCGACCTGCGCGCAGTTGACCAGCTCCGCGCCGTGCTCAAGTGCGATGTTGAGCCCGTCCTCTGCGAGCCCAAGGGCCTCAAGACGCTGATCGACCGCGCCTACGCCATGACCGCCGACGGCGGCGCGGGGGGCAAGGCCTCCGGCGCCGACTTCAACCTCGACCTCACCACCGGCAAAGAGCCGATCGTCGCCGCCGTCAACCAGATCCTCGCGACCGCCGTCGAGCGCGGCGCGTCGGACGTCCACATCGGCCCCGACGAGACTTCGCTGCACCTGCGCTACCGCGTAGACGGTGAGCTCGTCAGCCAGCAGGGCCCCGCCCTCTCGGCACACGCCGGGCTGGTGCAGCGCCTCAAGGTCATGGCCAACCTCGACCTCACGCAGTCGCGCAGGCCGCAGGATGGCAAGTTCCGCTTCAACCACCACGGGCGCGCGGTGGACATCCGCCTCTCGATCATCCCGACCATCACCGGAGAGAACGTGGTGATGCGCCTGCTCAGCAGCAGCGCCAACATCAAGGGCTTCTCCGAACTGGGTCTGCCCGGCGAGACCGCGCCGGCGATCGAGCAGATCATCGAGTCGCCCTACGGCATGCTGCTGGTCACCGGGCCCACCGGCTCGGGCAAGACCACCACGCTCTACACCGCCCTCAAAAAGCTCAACACGCCCGACCGCAACGTGATGACGATCGAAGACCCCGTCGAGATCCGCCTGCCGCTGATCCGGCAGGTGCAGGTCAACGCCGAGATCGGCATGACCTTCGCCGGCGCGCTCCGCTCCATCCTGCGTCAGGACCCCGACGTGGTCATGGTCGGCGAGATCCGCGACGAGGAGACCGCCCGCATCAGCGTGCAGGCGGCCCTCACCGGTCACATGGTGCTCAGCACCCTCCACACCAACGACGCCCCCGGCGCCATCCCGCGCCTGCGCGACTTCGGCTGCCCCGCCTTCGCCATCAACGCCGCGGTGCTGGGCGTCATCGCCCAGCGCCTCGTCCGCAAGGTCTGCCGCGACTGCGCCAAGCCCACCACGCCCACCGCCGCCATGCTCAGCCCCTTCGGGCGCGACGCCGACGACGGCGCGTACGTCTGCGGCGCCGGCTGCGCCCGCTGCGGCTCCAGCGGCTTCTCGGGGCGCATCGGCGTCTACGAACTCCTCCGCCTCACCCAGCCGGTGCAGCAGGTGATCGACGCCGGCGGCACGGTCCACCAGATCCGCGCGGTGGGCCTGGCCAACGGCTACAGCCCCATGTGGCGCGACGGCCTCAACAAGGCCAAGCTCGGCCTCACCACGCTCGCCGAGGTCGCACGCGTCGTCGCCATCCAGCAGACCGAGGCCGATGAAGACGTCGCCGGCACCATCAACGCCGAGGGCGCAGCCCACCTGAGGAAGTCCGCATGAGCGTCGCCGCTTCCACCACCCTGACCTACGAGTACCGCGCCGTCGACGCGGCGGGCACCCGCAAGACCGGCTCGGCCACCGGCAAGACAGAGGCCGAGGTGTTCCGCCAGCTCACCTCCATGGGGCTCACGCCCCTCTCGCTGCGGGTTGTCGCCGGCGCTGCGGGCGGCGCGCGTTCAAAGAAGGTCGGGCTCAAGCAGCTCGCCCAGTTCACCAGCCAGCTCTCGGTGCTCGTCTCGGCCCGCATCTCGATCAGCGAGGGGCTCACGTCGATCGCCGAGTCGGAGCCCGACCCGGCCGTGCGCGCCGTCGCCAAGGATGTCGCCGGTCGCATCGCCTCGGGCGAGACAATCGCCGATGCGCTCAGCGCCCACCCGCGCGTCTTCAACCGGATCTACGTCGAGACCGTCCGCGCCAGCGAGAAGAGCGGCAACCTGACCAAGGCCCTGGAGCAACTGGCCGAGATGCTCGAGAAGCAGGAAGAGACCCGGCGCGCCATCAAGGGTGCGCTGATGTACCCCTGCTGCGTGATCGTCGCGCTCTCGCTGGGCGTCACGTTCCTGCTGGTCTACGTCGTCCCCAAGTTCGCCAAGATGTTCTCCGAGCGCGGCGTCGATCTGCCCGTCTTCACCAGGGTGCTGCAGACGTTCGGCTTCTCGGTGCAGAGCTACTGGTACCTCTACCTCGGCCTGCTGGTGGGCCTGGTCTTCGCGGTGAAGCTCACCTGGTCACGCCCCGCAGGGCGCGCCGCGATCGAGTCGGCCCTCCACCGCATCCCCTACCTCAAGGCCATCCTCGTCGGGCTCGCGATGCAACGGTTCGCGCAAGTACTGGGTGTGAGCATCCACTCGGGCCTGGGCCTGATCGAGAGCCTCGAGCTCGCCGGCCGAGCTGCCGGACGCCCCAAGCTTCAGGCGGATGTTGACCGCCTCACCGGCCAGGTCCGCACGGGCGGACGCCTGAGCGAGTGCCTGCCCGACTGCGAGTACATCACGCCGTTTGCCAAGCGCATGATCACCGCGGGCGAGACCGCCGCCGACCTGCCGCGCATGTGCGCGGTGGTCGCCCGGCAGTACGAGCGCGAGACCGCCCACCTGACCAAGAACATCTCGACGGTCATCGAACCGATCCTCGTCGTGCTCATCGCCGGCGTGGTGATGGTCGTGGCCCTGGCGATCTTCCTGCCGATGTGGGACATGGTCAAGCTGATGAGCTGACGGTGAACGCCGCTTTAAACTCGCGCAGAGCGCACGGTCGCTGCGCGAGTTTTGCCCAGGCCGTTGAGACGCACGCGCTGACGGCTGATAGACACCTTGATGGTTCCGCCTTTCCGGCGCCGCTCCCGCGCGTCGCACCGGGCCGGGAGAGCGGACGATCAAGGAGCAGAGCATGCCAAGCGTGCACCACAACCGCCGCGCATTCACCCTCGTTGAGCTCATCGCCGTGATCGTCGTGCTCGCCCTGCTGGCGGGCGTGGCGATCCCCAAGTACTTCAACTACGCCGACCGAGCCAAGACCTCGAGCGTGCAGGGCATTCTCGGCAACGTCCGCACCGCGCTCTCGTCATACATGAACAACCGGGCCGTCAACGGCACGCCCGCCTACCCCACCGTCGCGCAGCTGCGAACGCCCGGAACCGTGATGCAGGATGCCATCCCCCGCAACCCCTACAACAACTCAAACGCCATTCGCTCAACCGGCGCCGCGAACCAGGCGGCCAACCGCACCGTCTCGGGAACGCAGGGATGGGTCTACTACGTCAACAACAACGCCACCCCTCCAACCTGCACGTTCTGGTGCAACTCCAACACCGCCACCACCCAGAGCAACGGCTCGGGCGGGTTTGTCACGGCCAATAACCTCTGAGACCTCGGTGTGAACCTTTGCGGCCTGTGCTCACCTGAAAAGGGCATTCGCGGGTTCACGGCTTAAGACAATGGCGGAAACGGCTGATACACCGAGCGTCGCCGCCGTGCATCGTGGCCGGCGCTGCTGAGTTTCTCCGCTTCGAACTCTCAATGGATCGGCAGGAGTCAAGGATGAACACCGTGAAGACCAACCGTCGTGCGTTTACCCTCGTCGAACTCATCGCGGTGATCGTTGTGCTGGCCATCCTGGCCGGCGTGGCGATCCCCAAGTACTTCGACTACACCGACCGCGCCAAGACCTCCAGCGTCCTGGGCACCGTCGGCAACGTCCGCACCGCGCTCTCTTCGTACATGAGCAACCAGTCGGTCAGCGGCACGCCCGCCTACCCCACCGCGACGCAGCTTGGCACCACCGGCACCGTGATGCAGGATGCGCTGCCCCGCAACCCCTACAACAACTCAAACGCCATCCGCTCAACCTCGACCGCCTCAGACGCCACCAACCGCACGGTCTCGGGCACCGAGGGCTGGGTCTACTACGTCGACAACGCCTCCAACCCCCCCCAGTGCTCGTTCTGGTGCAACTCGTCGACCACCACCACCCAGAGCAACGGCTCGGGCGGCTTCCTGACCGCGAACAACCTCTGATCGTTGTTCCGGCACTCGAACGCAAAGACGCGGCCCAAGGGGAGACCCGGGCCGCGTTTTTTCATGCCCAGCACACCGCCTAACGCTGACACGCCCCGCCGCAACGCACCGCCGCGCGCCTTCACGCTCATCGAGCTGGTCGCCGTCATGGTCGTGCTCGCTGTGCTGGCGGCGGCGGCGACGATCCAGGCTTCGTCGATGTCCACCACCTCGCGCCTGCAGTGGGCGTCGCGCCAGCTCGCCCGCGACCTGTCGTTTGCACGCGAGCGCGCGATGAGCACGGGCACCACGCACTGGTGCCGCTTCGACACCGCCGGCCAGTACTACACCGTGATGTCCGAGAACCCCGCAGCGCCGGGGTACGCCTCGGCCGCCACGATCACCGACCCTTCCCGGCAGGGGCCGTTTGTGACCAACCTCAACCGCAACGAGTGGAACGGTGTGACCATCGGCACCGGCGGCACGTTCGCGGCGATCAACTACACCGTCGGCTTCAACAAGCTCGGGCGGCCGCTGGTCACCGCGGGCACAGCGTTGACCACCACCACCGGCCCGACGCTGCAGGTGGGAACCGGCAACGGCGGGGCGAACGCCACGACCGTGACGGTGACCGCGGGGACGGGGCGGATCGTCTACTGACGCGGGCAGCGCAGGCCACAGGCGATTGACGTCCGCACGCTGTTACACCCCAAGACGGCCGCGTTTTCACCCGATAAACCCGTTTCGGGCCTTCCGCCCGACGGGAGTCAACGCCGTGCTCGCACGACCATACACGATCATCGAACTCACGCCCACGCGTCTGGAGCTGGCGGTCGTCGCCGGCGCGTCGGTCCAGCAGCAGCGTGTTGAACGCTACAACCCTCCCGCGCCGGGCGCCGACTGGGCCGAGACGCTCCGCGCCCGCCACGCGACGCTTGCCGGATGGGTGCGCGAGCTGAACGTGCAGGGGAGCCCTTGCACGGTGCTCTTCTCAACGTCCACCGCCGTCGCCGCGCTGCCCGCGTGCCCGGCTGCGCTGGGCGCGGCCGCTGCGCAGCGCGCGGCCGTGCTTGCGCTTGGCGAGTCGGCCGGGTACGCGATCAACGACCACCCCACTTCCGCGGCGGTGCTCTTTACCGACGCGCGGGCGGTGGCCAAGCCGGGCCAGACCGGCGCTCAGAAGATGTGCCACACGCTCGCGGCGGTTGAGACCGAGGCGAACTGCTCGCTGCTTTCGCAGTGGATCGGCTCGTGCGGGCTGACGCCGACGCGGCTGATCCCCTGCACCGTGGCGCCGATCGCCCGGCTGGTGTCGGCCTGCGCTGCGCAGCCGGCCGCCAAGAACGAAGACTCTGCGCTGCACGCGACGCTCTGGTTCGGCGAGCACGAGTCGTTCTTCATCGTGGGTGACGCCTCGGGCATCGTTCTCTTCCGTTCGCTCTCGATCGGCGTGGAGAACCTGGTCGAGGCGCTGCTGCGCCCGATCACGCCGCGGAACGCCGACGGCACAACACGCGAGCCGGTCTCGATCGACCGGTCGGCGGCTCGCTCGCTGCTGGAGCGCGCGGGCATCCCGTCGCCGGGCGAGGTGATCGACAAGCGCAACGGCTTCACGGGCGCGAGCGTGCTGCCGCTGATGAACCCGGTGCTGCAGCGGTTCAGCGTTGAGGTCAAGCAGTCGCTGCGGTTTGGGCTGTCTGACAAGGAACGGGCCAACGTGCTGCTCACCGTCGACGGGCCGGGCGCCGGCCTGCCCGGCGTTGACGGCGCGCTTGCGCAGCTGTGCGGCATCACCGTCAACCCGCCCAAGGCGAAGCCCCCCAGCGGTAACCGCTCTTCGGCGACGGTCGGCAACATCGATGCGCTGATCCATACGCCGGCGGGCGCGGTGACGCTGCTGCCTTCTTCGATGCAGCAGGCGCAGCTGAAGGTTCGGGCGCGGCGCTCGCTGTGGGCGGGCGTAGCGATGTCGGCCGCGGCGGTTGCGCTCTACGGCGGCTGGTTGTGGATGGAGGTCTCGGCGGCGCAGGGCCAGGCCGACGCGTTGCGGGCGCGGGCCCAGCAGGCGCGCGCGGCCGATGAGGCGCAGCACGCGGCGGCAGCCTCGGCGGCCGCGGCGAAGGCCGCGAACACGTACGTTGCCCGCGCGGTTGGGCCTTCGCCCGACATGGCGGTGGTGCTGGCGCTGCTCGGCGACGCGACCGACAAGCGGACGAGTCTGGAGTCGATCGATGTGCGCGAGTCGGAGACGGGCTGGGTCTGCCGCGTGAGCGGGCTGATGCAGGCGGGGGACGACAAGGCGTTTGCGGATGCCGTCCGCGCGTATACCGATCACCTTGCGAGGTCGCCGCTGGTGTCTGCGGTGAAGCTGGGGGCCGCGGCACGCACGAAGGTGAACGAGTCGGATGCGCACCGGTTTGACCTGGTGCTCGAGCTGGTGGAAGTGCCGTACACGGCGATCGCGCCCGGAGCGCTCGCGACGGCCGAAGCGGCCGCGCCCGCCAAAGAAGGAGCCGCCAAATGAACAAGGCCGTTCTTACACAGGTTGTGCGGTCGTTCCTGCCCGAACTGGCCATCGGCAGCGCGTGCTGCGCGGCCGGGTATTTCTTCTTCGTTGACCCGCTGGTGACGAAGCTGAGCCGGGCGCACGCGGAGGTTGACTCGCTGACGCTGGCGATCAGCAAGAGCGCGGGCCAGACGCCCGCGAGTGTTGACACCGCCAACGCCGCGTTCGCCAAGACGGCGCTGGATGCCATCGCGGCACGCTCGTCACTTGCCGCCGACCAGGCCCGGTTGCTGCAGGCGGTTTCGACCCTTGCCGACACGTGCCGCGTGCGGATCGAGCAGTTCAGCCCGGCCGTGCCGCGCGGCCCGCGCCCGGTGCCCGGCCAGAGCGCGGCGAAGGTCGACCCGAAGATCGAGCAACGGACGGCGCTGTCGATCTCGCTGACTGGCACCTACGCCGACACCGCTCGCTTCGTGCAGGCGATGCAGCAGGAGATCGGCTTCACCACTTTGCGGAGCCTGCGGGTCTCGCCCACCAGCAGCAGCACGCCCGACACCGTTTCGGTCACGCTCGACACCGAGCACATCGCCGTGAACACCAAGGCCCTGGCGGCCGCGAACGCCCCGGCCGCGCCTTCTGGCCCGGGGATGAACGGTCAGCAGGCGTTTGTTCCAACACCCGGCGCGGAGCACTCACGATGAACCTCGGATCGATCAAGCCACAGAACATGATCGCGGCCGCGGCGCTGCTGGCACCCATGGTGATGGTGCAGGGTGTGCGACTGCTGTTTGGCGGCGGACCGGACCAGGCGAGCGCGCAGGTCGCCGGCTCGAACCCGCAGGCCGATGCGGCGCAGGCGGCGATCGATGCGCAGCCGACAGCGCCGGTTGTGACGGCGAAGCAGAAGGCGGCGATGGAGCACCTGAAGTCGCGGCGGGACCAGATCACGATCTTCAAGTCTCCCTTTGACCATCTGCTGCCGCAGACCACGGCGGTGTTGCAGCCGGGCCCGACGATCGAGGCCGGCGCGGGGACTGTTGAGCCGACGCCGGTGGTTGTACCTCCCGAGGTGCGGGCGCTCTCGCTTGGCGCGCTGATGACCAACGACAGCGGGTCGTTCGCGGTGATCAGCGGGCGTGTCCGTTCGCTGGGTGAGGTGATCGTGCCGGGGTGGACGGTGACGGCGATCGATGCCGCCAACCGGCGCGTGACGGTGACCAGCGACGACGGCGTTTCGCTCACGCTCACGCAGAACCACTGAGTTGACCGCCGGCGATCGCGGCGATCCGCGCGGGGGCGGAGGCATCGGCTCTGATCCGCGCGGTTGTTGCGTAGCGGTGGTTAGGTTCGGGGGGCTGGGTGGCCGCTTCGGCGTGAGCAGGGTTGAGCGCGGGGCGGGCGGAGGTCGCGGGTGATGAGCTCCGCGCGGCTCGTTGGCTGCTCGCTGGCGGGGCGTCTTGCTGTGGGTCTCTAATCGGGCGGACGCGGAGGATCGCGGTGGCCGCGCGGAGGCGGATCGACGCGCGCTGGTGGTCAAACCCGCCTTCGTCATCGGCTACGGGCGCATCGGCGGCCTCGGCGAGGAGGTCGCAGAGCGTTTGCAGCGCGACTCGGTGGGCCTGCATGATCTCCTGGTTGTACTGGGCGATGGTGGGCGTTACCTGCATGTGGACCCCCTGCGTTGCTGCGAATTGGGGGTGGGCCGGGCCGCGCATCGGCCGCATTGACTGAAAACGCCCGCCCCCGGGTGCTGCGGGGGAGTTTATCACAAATGTACGGTTTATGCAAGGGTCTTTGGTGATACCGTACGAAAACCGTCTACTCAGGGGGGGGTGGGGATGGCAGGAAGAGGCGGGGAGGGATTACGGGTTCGTCGGTATTGGCGTAGTCAGAAGCGCTTTCAATGCCGCATCAATGGGCTCAGGGGTGATCGTGACGCTCTCCGCAGTCTGATCCTGGGTGACTGTTAACGTTGGCACGCCGTGGTTGGTGGGCAGAGCGTGGGCTCGCAGCAGCTTGAGGAACTGCCATTGACGGTCGCTGCAGGCCCAGTCGCCCGGGATGATGTAGTACGTTCCCGCGGGGAGCCGCGTCACGCGATCTGGAGCGCTTGTGCTCTCGCTTACGAGCTGCATCGCCGGCCCGGCTATCGACGTAGCGCCGAACCGCCGCCAACTGAAGATGACCGCCCCATCATCGCGGACGAAGCTAGCCCCCTTGCGCGAGAACACGCGATCCTTCTCGGCTTCGGTGCTGGATGACTCGCCGATGGTCGCAGTCACCGGCACGCCCGCCGTCGGCGCTGCCACCTCGACACTCCCCAGATCAACGTCCGGCACTGTCTCGGGCACAGGCTGACCCTGTGCCGGCGCTGCCATCGCAGGCACCTCTATCACACGTGCTGCATCGCCCCCGCTCAGCACCATCAGGGTTGGCTGATGGCGGTTGAGTCCGACAATTCGCACGGTGTTGGAATCTCCAGTTACAATGTCGAAAAAGAGGAAACGATCACCGGAGAGCGCGGCTACCTCCGCCGAACCGATGGCAGTCCCGCCACGGGTAACCTTCACCACTGCGCCTCGCCCTCGAGCGCCGACCAGATCAGCGTTAAGGTCCGCATCGGTCTGCGGCCTGGCTACCCGCACCCGGCGTGGGAAAGACCATCGCTCAAGCAAGTGAACGAGACCGGAGCGACGCTGGTCGTCCTCGGGCATCCCGCGGAGTTGAGGATGGAACGGAATAACAAGGCCGTAGTCGAGCCACTCGATTGTGCCACTCGGGGCGAGAACATCGATAATGCCCTGCTCCGTCGTGCAGCTCGACACGCGATCACCGAACTGACTGAGCACGCTAAAATCCCCAACATAACGCGCGGGGTATACGCCAGCGTACACCCCAGCAAGCGGATTCCCAGCGTCGTCCTTTACCGTGAGACGAAGACGATACTTAGGCTCTGCCTGCGCGGCAGGCGCAATCATCGCGATCAGGGCAAAGCATGTGGAGAGCATGTGACGAGTCTATCTGAATTGCGGGTGGCGGTGAGGGGAGAGTCTCCGCGGGGGCGGTGGGCGAGGGTGGCTGCGGGGGATGCACCGTTCATCGGAGGGACCGATGAACGGTGGCACGGGGCTTAGGCGATCCGCTCGCGTAGGGACGCGAACTCCAGCCTGCGGCAGCGAGGATGGGGGAAGAGAGCTTTGGTAAGGGGATTGTGACGCCGCTACCGGCATCTGAAGATGCCGGCAACGTCGGTGCGCCCGCTGAGCGGGAAACAGCAAGGCACCCTCATCCGCCCGCTCAGAGCCTTCAACATTGTTGACGCTGCGCGTACTCATTCACTTCCGGCTTTCGTGCGCTTTGCTCCCGACAGCACGGTCTCCCGCAGAGCGGGGAGAAGAAGAAAGGCATCCCCTCATCCGCCGCTGCCGAGCCAGCGGCACCTTCTCCCCGCAGAGCGGGGAGAAGGAGAGACCATCAGGCTCGTTTGACCATGAGGACGGTTGCGTCGTCGCCGGGGGTGATTGAGCCGGGGCGGCCGTCGAGGAAGCGTTCGATCTGGGCGGCGGCGCGTTTGACGTCGCCGTCGGCTGAGGCGAGTGTTTCGGCGAGGTATTCCTCGACGTGGGCTTCGCCGACGATCTCGCCGAAGCCGTCGGTGTACATCACGAGCGTGTCGCCGCTGGCGAGGGTGCCGGCGTGCTGCTCGAAGGTGGACTCACCGAAGACGCCCAGCACCGGGCCGGTGCTCTCGTAGTGGCGGGGCCTGGCGCCCTTGCTGCTGAAGACGATGGCCGCGGGGTGGCCGGCGCTGGCGATGGAGAGCTCGCCGGTTGAGAGGTTTACGCGGCCGCAGACTGCGGAGGCGAAGCGGGTCTGGTCGCTGTCTTCGTTGAGGAGGAGGCCGTTGATCTTTTCGAGGGCGGCGGCGGGCTCGAGGAGTCGGTAGCCCGCGCTGGTGGTGGGCGTGGCGGCGCTGACTTCTTTCATGGTGAGGCCGTTGGCGATGATCATGCCGTACATGGCGGCGCTGATGCCGTGGCCCATGGCGTCGGCGACGAGGAAGCCGGCGTGCTTCTCGTCGAGGCGGACGAGGCGGTAGACGTCGCCGGAGACGTACCAGGCTGGGCGGTAGACGACGGCGGCGGAGATGCCGGGGGCGCTGAAGTCGTCTGCACGCATGAGCTCGCGCTGGAGCTTGGAGGCGAGGAGGAGCTCGTTGTCAACCTTGCTGACCCAGGAGTGGACCTGCTTCTGCGAGGCGCGGCGGGAGCGGAGCTCGATCTCCATCTCGCGCACGGCCTGCTGGCGCTGCGAGACGCCCGCGAGCATGGCGGCGAGGACGGCGTCGCCGCGGCCGTGGTGGTGGACCATGACGCCCATGTTCTGCAGGGTGCCGGCGAGGTGGGCGAGCGATGCGGGGATCTGCACGACGATGGGGATGGCGTGCTCGTTGAGCGTGGCGCAGACGGTTTTGAGCTCGGAGGGTGAGTCGCTGTCGGCGATGACGAGGAGGGCGCCGTCGCAGGCGCGGAGGGCGTCGAGCACATCCTTGCGGCCGATCGCGTCGGCGATGCCGTAGACGGTGAGGCTGGGGCGGCCCTGCTCGGGCCAGTGCGAGGCGATCAGCGCTGTGGCCTCGCTGAGCGCCCACTCGCGCTTGCCGCCGGTGAGCACCGCGATGGCCCTGTCGCTGGCGGTCTTTGCCGGCTCGGTGGAGAGGAGATTCATGGATGCGAGGAGCGACATGCGGGGGCCTCCGTTGAAAGGGAAGCCAGTAGATCGGCCCTTTTTTGTGTCCGAGCGAACCGCGGGGGTGTTGCTGCGCTGGTCGAGCGCGGGCGGGGCGGAGTGTCCCCGCGGACCGGCATAACCGGCCGGGTCGGAGGGGTTATCCGCTGTTTGGGGGAGCGCGGGGTGCTGTTGCGGGGCGTGGGCGCGGCGGCTAGCGGGCGGGTCCGAGAAGCTGCCTGCGCTTGGCGAGGAGTTCCTGAACGGCGATGACAACGGTGGCGTGGCTCCACGTGAGGGGGCTGACGCTGAGCATCTCGCCGGTGAGCGGGTTGACCTGCTCGGCGAGGACGCCGCTGGCGGCGGCGCGCTCGGCGGCCCATGCGAGGAGGTCGATGGCGGGCGCGAGCTCGCCGACGGTTTTGGCGCGTGCGACGGCCCACTGGGCGTGCCAGAGGGTGCAGATGACCCACGGGTTGCCGGGCACATCGTCTGGGCGGTCGTTGACGACGCGGTGGTAGTAGTCGTTCTGGTAGCGGGCGCAGCCGCCGATTTCGGTCTTGCACCAGAGGAGGTTGCGGAGTGCGGCCATCTCCTGCTCGGCGTGGGGGCCGTCGGTCGGCAGGACGCCGAGCCACCAGACGGCGAAGTTGGCGCTGTCGGCGGTCATGTCGAGGGTGTAGCCACCCTTGCCGTCGGGCGTGGCCATGCGTGCGAAGCGGCGCTGGGTGGGGTTCCAGAGGTGCTTCATCATGGCGGCGGACATCTCGGCGGCGCCTTTCTCGAACCAGGCGGCGCGGCCGGTGTCGCCGAAGTCTGCGGCAAAGTCTCGCGCTGCGCGGAGGGAGGCGATGGTGGCGGCGACGGTGAAGGTGTGGATGCCGCGGCGTTCTTCCCAGAGGTCCCAGCTTGGCAGGGGGAGGCCGTTGGCGTCGCGGTGGTCGACCATCCACTTGGCGGGGGTGACGATGAGGGAGCTGTAGAGAGGCTTTACGAACTCGACGTCGTGGTAGTGGAGGAAGTGCTGGCGGAGCGACCAGAGGACCAGGGCGGTCTCGTCCTGCTGGATGGGGAGGGCGGGCTTGCCGTCGATGATCCAGGGGTGCCAGCTGCTGGCGAGCTTGCCGTCGGGGGTGTATTTGTGGAGGAAGAAGCCGTGCTTGGTGATGCACCGGCCGCAGAAGCGGAAGAACTCGCGGCTGAGCTCGCTCTGGCCGGCGAGGATGAGGGCGTAGGCGACCAGTGCGCCGTCGCGGGGCCAACAGTAGGAGTATGTGTCTCCGGCGAAGTGGGTGATGTCGGAGTCGTTGGCGGCGATGATGGCGCCGCGGTTGTCGATCTGGGTGCGGAGGACCAGGAGTGAGCGGGTGTAGAGCGACTTGACGGGCTGGGGGAGGGACTCGAAGTCGGGGCTTCCGCAGGCGGCCCAGAGCTTCCAGTAGGCGTCGGTGCGGCCGATGTACTTGTCTGGCGTGCGCTCGCCGATGGCCTTGTTGGTGCGTGCGGCGGAGTCGTAGTCGCGTCCGAAGACGACCCAGAAGTGGGCCGACGCCGAAGCGCCGGCGGGGACGGCGACGTTGAGGCCGACGGTGGCGTCGACAGAGCCCTGGCTGATGGCGTTGCGGCCGAGGACGCCGTCTTCGGCGTCGCGCCAGGTTCCCTCTGCGCCGCCGATCCGCTTGCTGCCGATGGCCCACTGGTCGATGCCGCACTTGCCGGCGCAGCACGCGTTGACGAGGAAGTAGTAGTCGCCCTTGTAGATGACCAGGCCAGAGGTCAGCGGGTCGTAGTTGGCGGTGTCGCCGACTTGTGTTTCCTGGATTGACGGGTCGATGTGGAAGAAGAGGCGGACGTCTCGGTTTGCGCTGCGGCCGGAGGTGTCGGTGACCTCGACCTTTCGGAGCCAGACCGACTCGTGGAAGTCGACGCAGTCGTTGCAGGTGAGGCGGAGGCCCATCTGGCGGTGCTCCATCACCGCGTGGGTGACGAGCGTGTCGCTGCGGTATTTCAGGGAGCGGGTCCAGCCGGCGTCGTCGCTCCAGGCGAAGGCGCCGTCGGCCCATACGCCGAAGCGCTGCGGGTAGCCCTCGGTCTGGTTGTACTTGCCGACGAAGGGGAAGTAGATGTCGCGGGCGCGGTAGTGTTCGTCGAACGTCACCAGCAGGTCACCGTTGCCGATGGGGAGGTCTCTGGGCATGGCGCGAGCATAGCCGAAAGCGTTGACGTTCCGTGGGGGCGGAGGTGCGGCTCAGGCGGGCGGCGGGTTGTGGGTTGCGTGCGGTCAGGCCGCGGCGGGCTCGGGCACGGCGGGGGCGGTCTTGACGCCCATGGCCTCGAGGCGGCGGATGAGGTCACCGACGAACGTGAGGCGGATGCCGAAGTTCTCGCCGACCTTGACGGCGCGGCCGAGGCCGATGACCTTGTTGTTGACCTGGAGTTCGAGGTCTTCTTCTGCGTTCTTGGGGAGCTCGATGATGGCGCCGGGGACGAGGGCGGTGACGTCTTTGACGGGGAGTTGCCGGCGTCCGAGGACGACGATGACGGGGACCTCGAGTTTCTTGAGCGCTTCGATATCCGCGGGCATGGCCTGTTTATCGGATCGGGGACGGGCTGGGGGTCAAAAGTGGGCACGGCGACGCGCCGGTGGCCGTGAACGGGGGGCAGGGGCGGCTGGCAGCCCGCTGCGGGGTGGTTTATTCGTAGCGGCCGACGATGACGCTGCAGTTGTGCCCGCCGAAGCCGAACGTGTTGTTCATTACGTACTTCGTGGCACGCTCGCGGGCGTGGTGGGGCACGAGGTCGATATCGAAGGAGGCGTCGGGGTTGTCGAGGTTGATCGTGGGGGCGATGATGCCGTCTCGGACGGCGTGGATGCAGGCGATCATTTCGATTGCGCCGCTTGCGCCCAGGCCATGGCCGTGCATGCTCTTGGTGCTGCTCATCACGCACTTGCCGCCCTTGCTCTTGCGGGCGTGGTCACCGAAGAGTGAGAGGACGGCCTCGACCTCGGCGGTGTCACCGAGCGGTGTGCTGGTGCCGTGGGCGTTGATGTAGCCGATGTCGGTGGTGTTGAGGCCGGCGTCGCGGAGGGCCCAGCGCATGGAGCGTGCTGCGCCGCCGCCGTTGGGGTCTGGGGCGGTGATGTGGTGTGCGTCGCAGGAGTTGGCGACGCCGGCGACTTCTGCGTAGATGGTGGCGCCGCGTTTCCTGGCGTGCTCTTCGGTCTCGAGCACGAGGGCTGCTGCGCCCTCGGAGAGGACGAAGCCGTCGCGCGCGGTGTCGAACGGGCGGCTGGCCTTGGTCGGGGCGTCGTTGCGGGTGCTGAGGGCCTTCATCACGGCGAAGGCGGAGATGCAGACGGGTGAGACGGCGGCCTCGGCCCCGCCGACGACCATGACGTCGGCCTCGCCGCGGCGCATGGTGTGGACGGCGTCACCGAGGGCGTGGCCGGAGGAGGCGCAGGCGGTGGCGTGGGTGCTGGCGGGGCCGCGGAGCCCGAAGCGGATGGAGACGCCGCCGGCGACGGCGTTTGGCATGAGTCGCGGGACGGTGAAGACGTTGACGCGTCGCGGGCCCTTGGCGTCGAGGACGCCCTTGCCCTCTTCAATGGTCTGGATGCCGCCGATGCCGGAGCCGAAGATGGTGCCGCAGCGTTCGTCGATTTCTTTGGTGAAGTCGATGCCGCTGTGGGCGACGGCCTCGATGGCGGCGCAGATGCCCAGCTGGGTGAAGCGGTCGACGCGCTTGGCTTCGCGGAAGTCCATCGCGGTGGCGGGGTCCCAGTTTCGGACCTGGCCTGCGAAGGTGACGTCCCACTGGCCGTCCCAGCGTTTGAACTCTTCGAGGTCGATCGGGGCGATGCCGGATCGGCCTTCGCGCATGCCGGCCCAGGTGTCCTTGGCGTTGTTGCCGAGGCAGCTGAGGGCGCCCATTCCGGTGATCACGATGCGGGGCGGACGGCTGGCCATGCCACAATGCTCCGAGAGTGACGGCACCACACGCGCGTGCCGCAATGCTCGCTCTACTCTAGGGATGGATAGCGGTAGACCTCAGGGTCTGGTCTGATACCTCAGTTGATACCCTTGGCCTGGCAGATGAAGTCGATCGCCTGGCCGACGGTGGTGATCTTTTCTGCCTGCTCGTCGGGGATGGAGGTGCCGAATTCGTCCTCGAATTCCATGACGAGCTCGACGGTGTCGAGCGAGTCGGCGTTGAGGTCTGACTGGAAGTTGGTCTCGCGCTTGACGACTGCCTTCTCGGCTCCCATCTGCTTGCAGACGATGTCGATCACCTTTGCTTCGATCTCTGACTTGGTCACGGGAGGCTCCCAGAGGGCAGGCTCAAGCCTGCGGATTTTTGCTACAGCAACGCCGAAAGCGGCGGGTCCAAATATAGCGATTTGAGGGCAAGGGTCAAAGACCCGATCATAGTCCAAACTTTTTTAGGGTTTGCGTTGGGCTGGCGGGGGCGATCGGCGGGTATCGGGCGTGTGGGTCGTTGCAGACGAGCGCAGCTTACCGGGGGGGTGCGGCGGCGGGCTTGACAGCGACGGCGGCGGCGTCGATGTAGCGGGCGGTCGGTCGCGGGCGTGTGCCGCGGCCTCGCTTTCACGCTGGATGGAGCCGCAGCCTCTATGTCACAGATGCCCCAAGAGCCCGAGGCGTTCGCCGAACAGGTCGTGACGATGCTCCGGAAGATTCAGCCGGATTACAACATCGAGCTGACCGGCCCGCGTGAGCTGCTGGTGAACGGCCGGCGGCTGGACCTTGAGAATCTCTCGCGGCTTGTGAACCACGACCCGGGGCGCGGGATGGAGATCGTGGAGCACTACCTGGACCAGCTGTTCAGCGGCGAGGCGAACATCGTTGGCGGGATGAGCTTTGAGCTGGTTCGTTCGCGGATCATGCCGCGGGTGCAGCCTGAGACGATCTTCAACCATCTGGCGCGCGAGCAGGTGGCGCACGTGCCGTTTGTGAACGGGACGGTGATCGTGTTTGTGATCGACATGCCGAACATGACGATCAGCGTGACGGCGGAGCAGATGGTGCGCTGGGGTGTGACGGCCGAGGACCTTGACGTGGTAGCACGCGAGAACCTCGCGGAGGCGAGCCGCGAGCTTGAGCTGCAGGTGGTGTCGAGCAAGGAGGGCGGGCGTGCGATCGTGATCGCGCAGCAGGACGGGTACGACGCGGCGCGGCTGCTGCTGGACCCGCTGTACCACAAGCTGGGGTCGCGGCTTGGGGGGAACTTCTACGTCGCGACGCCGGCCCGTGACATGTTCGTGGCGATCTCGATGGGGCCGGACGTGTTCGTTGAGCGGCTGGCGGCGCGGGTGCGCGAGGACTTCAAGCGTCTGCCGTACCCGATCAGCCCGGAGTTCTTCCTGGTGACGCGTGACGGCGTGGCTGGGACGCTGCCGGAGATGCCGGGGAGCGAGGCGGCCTGAGCGTCGGTTTGGCGCGGGGCCGCCCGGGCGGGGGCGCGGGAGGGGCGGGGGCGCAGTTATGATGCTGCATGTGGAAGCTGCTGATGCCGCTGGCGGTGCTGCTGGCGATCGTGCTTGGGGTGCTGGCGGTGGACAAGCCGCGGCAGCGCGCCGACGTGGTCGTTCTTAACGGGGGCGACGCGAGCACGCTGGACGTGACACGGGTGAGCTGGCAGCAGGACAACCGGATCGTGAGCTCGCTGTGGGAGGGGCTTGTCCGCAACGACGTGTTCGACCCGGCGTTTGGGAAGATCCCCGGGATGGCGGAGCGCTGGGAAGTCGCCGCGGACGGCAAGACGTGGACGTTCCACATCCGCGCGGACTCTGCGTGGAGCAACGGCGCGCCGGTGACGGCCGGGGACTTTGTCTTCTCGTGGCAGCGCGGTCTGCTGCCGGACACGCCGAGCGACTATCAGGGGCAGCTGCAGTTGATCAAGGGGGCGCGGGCGTTTACGGAGTGGCGGACCGAGCGGCTGGAGGCGTTCGCGAAGGAGGGCGGGGGTAAGGCCAGGCCGCGGGAGGCGGCGGCGCTGTGGGAGGAGACGCAGCGGCGGTTTGCGGAGCTTGTGCAGATGAAGGCGGTGGACGACCGGACGCTGGTGATGGAGCTTGAGCGGCCTGTGCCGTACTGGCTCGACCTGTGCGCGTTCGAGCCGTTCTATCCGATCTACCGGCCGCTGGTCGACGCGTACCAGAGCCTGAACCCGGTGACTGGGCGCGTGGATGCGCGGTCGGACTGGACGCGCCCCCCGCTGCTGATCACCAACGGTCCGTTCAAGCTGGTGGACTGGAAGTTCAAGCGCGAGATGCGGATGGAGAAGAACGAGCACTACTGGAACAGGGAGAAGGTGGGGACCGACTCGCTGACGATCGCGGTGGTGGACGACCGGAACGCGGCGGTGGTTGCGTTTCAGACGGGGGCGGTGGACTTCAACACGGACCTGCTCGCGGACTACCGAGCGGAGATGGTGCAGCAGTACCGGGCCTGCCTTGCGGAGCACGCCGACGAGGTCGCGGCGATGCGGAAGGAGGGCGTGGACCCGATCACGATCACGCGGCGGCTGCCGCCGGACAAGCGGTTGCACGTGCACCCGCTGCCGGCGTTTGGAACGTATTTCTACAACTTCAACTGCCTGCCGAAGCTTCCGGACGGGCGCAACAACCCGTTCTTTGATCCGCGGGTGCGGAGGGCGTTCAGCATGGCGGTGGACAGGTCGAACATCGCCGACAACGTGCGGCGCTGCGGCGAGGTGCCCAGCGGCGTGCTGGTGCCGCGCGGGTCGATCGGCGGGTACGTGTCGCCGGCTGGGGTTCCGTACGACCCGGAGGGTGCGCGCAAGCTGCTGGCGGAGGCCGGGTACCCCGGGGGCAAGGGGTTTATCACAGTGGAGATTCTGTTCAACCGCGACATGGGACACGACATCATCGCCGAGGCGGTGAAGAAGGACTGGGAGGGGCAGCTTGGGGTGAGCGTGGTGCTGAAGCAGAAGGAGATCAAGATCGTGCGCGAGGACCTGAAGAAGCACGACTTCATCGTTTCGCGCGGGTCGTGGTTCGGCGATTACGGCGACCCGTTGACGTTCCTTGAGATCAGCCGGTCGGACGACGGGAACAACGACCGCGCGTACAACAGCCCGGCGTTCGATGCGCTGCTCGACGCGGCGGGCGCGGAGGCGGACCCGGCCAAGCGGCTGGACATTCTGCGGCGGGCGGAGGAATTGCTGCTGGAGGACTCGCCGCTGGTGCCGGTCTATCAGTACGTTGAGATCTACATGTTCGACCCGCACAGGCTGACGGGCGTTTCGCCGCACCCACGGCACAAGCAGCAGCTGTTCATGCTCGATGTGATCGGCGACGGGAAGGGGCCGGAGAAACCCGTCGAGATGCGGAAGCGAGGGGGTTGAGCAGGGGGAGTGGGTTGAAGGGGTTGAGAAGAACCGGGAGCGCCATGGCAAAGAGGATTCGAAACGAGCGTGACCTTGAGGTGTACGTTGAAGCCCGCGATCTTGCGATGGAGTTGTTCGAACTCTCGAAGCAGTTCCCGTTCGATGAGCGTTTCTCCATGACGAGCCAGATCCGCCGGGCTTCGAGGTCTGTAGCTGCGAATATCACAGAGGCATGGCGCAAGCGCCGGTACGAAGCGGCCTTTGTCAGCAAGCTTTCTGACGCGGAAACCGAAGCGGCCGAGGTACAGACCTGGATCGAATTTGCCGTGCGCTGCCGATACATGGACCGCAAGCAAGCGGTTCCTCTTTTTCGTTCCTACGACGCTCTGTTGCGGAAGATCGTGAACATGATGATCAACGCGGAAGACTGGCTGCTGCCGCCGATTACCGAAACACGCCCTCGCAAGGAGTAGCCCGATGTTCTTTCAACCCACTCAACCCCCTCTCCCACTCAACCCCCTCCTCCCATGATCCGCGTAATTCTCCGCCGCCTCGCCCAACTACCGGTCATCCTGCTGGTCATCTACACCCTCACGCTCACCCTCGCCTGGGCGGTGCCGGGGAACCCGCTCGAGCGCGGCGAGCGCCGGCCGGCGCCCGAGGTTGAGGCCGCGATGAAGGCGCGGTACAAGCTGGACTCGTTCTGGGGGTTCTACTGGTCGTACATGGAGAACGCCAGCGGCGTCAAGTGGCTGCGCGACGGGTTGAGCGGCAAGGCGGCGGCGGAGGCGTCGAAGGCGGAGGGGCTGGGGGTGGCGCCGCCGGTGCGGCGCGTGTTTGACCTTGGTCCGAGCCTTCAGTACGAGGACTGGCGGGTGAACGAGGTGCTGGCGGGCTCGCTGCCGGTGAGCGTGACCATCGGCGGGGCGGCGATGCTGATCGCAGTCGTGATCGGCGTGGGGGCAGGGGTGGTGGGCGCGGTGCGGCCCAACTCGCTAGCGGACTTTGGCACGCTGATGGTTGCGCTTGTGGGTGTGAGCCTGCCGGGGTTTGTGACCGGCACGGTGCTGCTGCTGATCTTCAGCGTGTGGCTGGGGTGGCTGCCGGTGGCGGAGTGGGGCACCCTGCGGGCGCTGATCCTGCCGAGCTTCACGCTGAGCCTGCCGTTTGCGGCGTACATCGCGCGGCTGACACGGATGGGGATGATCGAAGTGCTGCGGAGCGACTACATCCGCACCGCGCGTGCGAAGGGCGTGAGCGAGCGCAACGTGGTGCTCAAGCACGCTCTCAAGAACGCCTTCCTGCCGGTGCTGAGCTACCTGGGCCCGGCGACGGCGATGGCGATGACGGGGTCGTTCGTGGTGGAGCGGGTCTTCAGCGTGCCGGGGATCGGGCAGCACTTTGTTAACGCCGTGCTGAACAAGGACCTGTTCATGATCATCGGCGTGGTGCTGGTGTTCAGCACGATGCTGGTGATGTTCAACCTCGCCGTGGATGTGCTGTACAGGTGGGTTGACCCGCGGATCGAGTGAAACAGCCGGTTTGAGCTACGATCGGGCATGACCAAAGCCACGATCACGCCGGGCGCAAAGAAGCTCACGCCGGGGGCACCGGACTTTGTACCGGTGGCGGTTGGCGTGCCGGGGCGTGCGGTGGAGATGGCGATCCCCGGGGCGCACAAGCTGGCGATGGAGCACGTGGTGAAGTGGATGCCGCCGTTGGTGGACGGGCGACCGACGCGCGCCTTGGACCTTGGCGCCGGCGCGGGTGCGCTGTGCGTGCGGATGAAGGAGCTTGGCTACGCGGTGTCGGCGTGCGACATGTTCCCGGAGATGTTCGCCGTCGAGGGGGTGGAGTGCCGCGCGGTGGACCTGCACGGGTCGCTGCCGTACGAGGACGCGTCGATGGACCTTGTGTGCGCGTTCGAGGTCGTCGAGCACCTGGAGGGGCACCGCGCGATGTTCGCCGAGGTGCAGCGCGTGCTGCGGCCGGGCGGGGTGTTCGCGTTCACCACGCCGAACATCTCGAGCCTCAAGAGCCGCATGAGCTTTTTGTGGACGGGGTTCTTCTACAGCCACGGGCCGCTGGACCCCGCGGTGAACGACCCGGCGCACCAGCACATCGCGGGGTTCACGCCTGACCGCTACCGGTTCATCCTCTCGCAGGCGGGGCTTGACCTGGTGGCGGTGGAGTGCGATCTGCGCACGACGACGTCGATGATGCTCAGCCCGCTGATCCCGATCGTGCGGTGGCGGGCGCGGGCCCGGTGGGGCGCGAGGGCGGAGGCGGGGTTCAACAACACCACGCCGGTGCTGCTTGGGCGGAAGCTTGTGGGGATCGCGAAGAAGCGATAAGCGGCCCCGGGGTGGACGTCAGCGCTTCGCCTTCAGCCACGCGTGCAGCTTCTTGGCGGTCCAGGTGTTCACGCACAGTTGGGGCGTGAGCCAGCCGCGGCGACCGGTTCCTACACCGAAGCGGAGGTTGTCGAAGTCGCTCTCGGCGTGGACGTCGCAGTTGATGGCGATGCGGCAGCCGGCATCGACAGCGGCGCGGACGTGCGTGTCGCGGAGGTCCAGCCGCATCCAGTGGGCGTTGATCTCCAGCGCCGTATCGTGGGCCTTGGCGGCGGCGATCACGGCGTTCATGTCGGGCTCGAGCCCCTTGCGCCGCAGCACCAGTCGGCCGGTTGGGTGGCCGATGATGTGCACCAGCGGGTGGCTGGCGGCCTTGATCAGACGCTCGGTGGCTTCGGCAGCGTTCTGTGTGAGGTTGTTGTGAGGCGATGCGACGACGACGTCGAGCTCGGCGAGCAGGTCGTCGTCGTAATCGAGCGTGCCGTCGGCGAGGATGTCGACCTCGCTGCCGCTGAGGAGGGTGATGCCCTTGATCTGCTGCTGAGCCTCGCGGATGGCCTTGATGTGCTCGCGGAGGCGGTCGGGCTTCAGCCCCCGCGCCTGGAACTGCGACTGCGAGTGGTCGGTGACGGCGATGGTGTGAAAGCCGCGACTCTTGGCTGCCTGCGCGAGCTCGAGGATCGTCATGCCGCCGTCTGACGCCTTGGTGTGGGCGTGGAGCTCGGCCTTGATGTCTTCGAGTTCGATGAGGCGCGGTGTCTCCTTCAATTCGAACTCGCCGCGGTCTTCGCGGACTTCGGGCGGGATGTAGGGGAGCTTGAGGACCTTGTAGATCTCGGCCTCGGTCTTGGAAGCGAGCGGCTTGTCGCCGCGCTTATGAGGGGGCGTGTCGTCTGACTTGTCGTCTTTGTAAACGCCGTAATCGTTGACGGTGAGGCCCATGTCGAGGGCTCGCTGGCGGAGGTGGATGTTGTGGTCTTTGCTCCCGGTGAAGTAGAGCAGGGCCGAGCCGAAGTGCTCGGCGGGGACGACGCGCAGATCGACCTGCACGGTCGGCCCGGTGGGCGTCGGCTTGTGCTCATCGTCGACGGCTTCGGTCTGGTCCCAGCGCGAGCCGCCCGCTTTGACCATGCGGACGGAGGCCCGTGTCTCGCCGGCGGCGAGGACCTTTGCAACCATCGGCAGCGTGGTGAAGGCCTTGACGGTCTTCTCGGCGTCGGCGGTCGCGACGAGGATGTCGATGTCGCCGACGGTGTCGCGGGCGCGGCGCATCGAGCCCGCGGCCTCGATCTGCTGCACCTCTTTGCCCTTGCGGAGCAGCGCGATCACGCGGTCGGCCAGGTCGCGGGCTTCGCCCAGGCGCATGCGCGACTCGCCCTGCGCGAGCATCTCAACGGCGGCCTTGAGCTTGTCGATGGTCTTCTGGCTGTGGCGCGGCAGCTGCGCGAGCGCACCCGAGTCGATGGCTGTCTTGAGCGACGCGAGGTCGGTCACGCCGGCCTGCTTCCACCACAGGTGCACGCTCTTTGGGCCGACGCCCTGCAACTGCAGCAGGGGGATGAGACCCGCGGGCACCTGCGCCGCCAGCTCGTCGAGCTCAGCGATCTTGCCTGTGGTGGCGAGTTCGATGAGCTTGTCGGCGATCTTTGGGCCGATGCCGGGCAGCGCGACGAGCTTCTTGTGCGCGCCCTCGCTGCGAGCCACGGCCACGAGGTCGTCGGTCATGCCCTCGATCGCGCGTGCCACTTTCGTGTGGGCGATGACGCGAAAGGTGTCAGCGCCGAGCAGCTCCATGTACCGGGCCATGGTCTCAAGGGCGGCGACGAAGTCGGCGTTGGTCATGGTCGATTGTTGTCCCGACTTCGGTTAGTCTCTTCAAGCAAAGGAGAGCCGCGGATGAACGCTGATAAACGCGGATTGATTCATGAGAAGCTGACTGAGAAGGTCATCAAGATCTTCTTTGACGTCTACAACGAACTGGGGCGCGGGTTCTTGGAGTCAGTATACGAGCGAGCAATGGAAATCGCCCTCACGCATGCGGGCCTGCAGGTTCGCCGCCAAGTTCGCGTCCGCGTGATGTTCCGCGGCGAAACGATCGCTGAGTTCGCCGCTGACATGATGGTAAACGAGTGCGTGATCGTGGAATTCAAGGCGACAACGGCATTGTGCAGCGCCGACGAGGCTCAGCTCCTCAACCAGCTCCGCTCAACCGAGATCGAGGTTGGCCTGCTCATGAACTTCGGCACGCGCCCAGAGTTCAAGCGCAAGGTCTTCGCGAACGATCGCAAGCCAAACTTGGCAAGGCGACCGAATCCGCCTGTCTGATCCGCGTTCATCCGCGTAATCCGCGGCTTGACTTGCTCATCTCCGCTTCTTGAACTTGCTCTTGGGGCTGGACATTGCGGTGCTGCCCTTGATGCGGGGCATGCCGGGGAAGCCACCCATGCCCTGGAGCATGCCGCCGATGCCGCCGCCGCCCTGCATGGCGGCCATGGCCTTCATCTTGTCCGCCGCGCTCATGGTGGCCATCTTCTGGCTCATTGTGCTGATCATGGTGAACTGCTTCACCAGGGCCGCGACCTGCTCGGGCTTCTGGCCGCTCCCTTTGGCGATGCGGTTGCGCCGGCCGTGGTTGAGCACGCCCGGCGTCTTGCGTTCTTCCGCCGTCATCGACGAGACCATCCCCTCGACGTGGTCGAGTTGCTTGTCGTCGATGTGCACATCCTTGAGGGCCGAGCCGATGCCCGGCAGCAGGCCCATGATCTGCTTCAGCGGGCCCATGCGGCGGAGGCTCTTCATCTGCTTGAGGAAGTCGTCCATGGTCATCTGACCCTTGGCGATCTTCGCTTCGAGCTCCTTGGCCTCTTCGTCGCTCACCTGCTCCTTGGCCTTCTGCACGAGGCTGATGACGTCACCCATGCCGAGGATGCGCCCGGCGATGCGCGCGGCCTGGAACTCCTCGAGCGCATCGACCTTCTCGCCGACGCCGATGAAGCGGATGGGTGCGCCCGTCACGCTCTTGACCGAGAGCGCCGCGCCGCCGCGGGTGTCGCTGTCAAACTTGGTCATGATCAGGCCGTCGACCTCGAGCCGCTTGTGGAACGCCGCGGCCGACTTCACCGCGTCCTGACCGGTCATCGCATCCACAACGAGGAAGATCTGGTGCGGGCGGACGGCCTTGTTCACCTGCTCCAGCTCCGCCATCAGGTCGTCGTTGACGTGCAGGCGGCCGGCGGTGTCGAGGATCACGGTATCAATGTTCTTCTGGCGGGCGACCGCCACGGCGCGCTGGCAGACGCCGACGGCGACGCCGACCGCCTTGCCGTACTCGGCGGTCTTGTCGGGCTCACCGTAGAACTCGACGCGCGACGAGCCGGGGAGCGCATCGGCCTGCTGCGCGACGGTCTGCAACTGCTCGACCGCGGCGGGTCGCTGGAGATCGGCGGCGACGAGCATGACGCTGCGGTTGCGCTTCTTGAGCCACGCGGCGAGCTTGCCGCAGGTGGTGGTCTTTCCGCTGCCTTGCAGGCCGCACATCATGACGATGGTCGGCCCGGGCGAGGTCTGCATCACGCCGGGCCCATCGGCCATCATGATCTCGGCGGCCTCCTGCGCGGTGGCGCCCTCGGGGACGGCGGGCACATCGCCCAGCAGCGTGACGAGCCGGTCGTAGACGACGCCGACCATCTCCTGGCCGGGGTTGAGGCTCTTGGTGACCTCGCGTCCGACCGCGTCCTTGACGATCGCGTCGGTGAAGCTGTTGACAACGTCGAGGCTGACGTCGGCGTCGAGGAGGCTGGTGCGGACCTCGGCCATCGCCTCGCGGATGTTGGCCTCGCTGAGGGTGGCGTTGCCCGAGAGCTTGCGGAAGAGGCCGTTGAACGAGTCGGTGAGCTTGTCAAACACGATCGCGCACTCCGGGCGCCCGCGAACGTTGGTCGCGGGCGCAACCGGCCAGGTGCTGTGACCGCAGCGGCGGAGGGTACGCGCGTGGGCGTTGGCGGAAGCGGTCGCGTGCGCCCGGCGGGGAAACCCGCGCAAGCGGAGCGGCGGGGGCGGTTGTGCGCGGCAATGCACTGCCCTCACCGGGCGCGCGGGATGGTGCAACGGGGCAAACTGCTGCAGGAGGTGTGCACGACGCTGATTCTCCGGTAGCATGATCGTGGCACTCCACGCACCGAACCGCCCATCAGCACAACCAGCGAGAACGAGGTGAGCCGTGACCAGCCAGCACCAGAGTCGAACGCGCACCGTGCTTCGGAGGCTGCTCAAGGCCGGGGCAGCGGCGTGCGCCGTGAGCATCGCCGCGCTGAGCGTCGGGTCGATGGCCGGCGCGTTCCAGCCCGCCACGAACAACTACGTGGTGTTCGGCTACAACGACCTCGGCATGCACTGCATGCAGAGCGACTTCTCGCAGATGATGATCCTGCCGCCGTACAACGTGCTGCACGCGCAGGTGATCCGGCGCGGCGGCAGCCCCGAGATCATGAACGCGGACGTGTCGGTCAAGTACGCCGTGCCCAACAACACCACCAGCACCAACAAGACCAACTTCTGGTCGTACGCCAACGCGCTAATGGGCGTGACGCTGGCGCCCGACGTCGGGCTCGCGGGCAAGGGGCTCAGCGGGGCGATGTCGTACAACGCGTCGCGCCGGGACTTTGAGGCCGTCGGCATCCCCATCACGCCGATCGACGACAACGGCGTCGAGAACCCCTACCCGCTCTCGCTGATCACCGTCACGAACCAGGCGGGCACCGTGCTGGCGCAGACGCAGGCCGTTGTGCCGGTCTCGTGGGAGATGAGCTGCAACATCTGCCACAACACGCCGGGCGAGAGCATGGCGACGACGATCCTCTCGGCCCACGACCGCCTCCACGGCACCGACCTGCTGGCGCACCAGCCGGTGATGTGCGCCAGCTGCCACAGCGACAACGCGCTTGGCACACCGGGCACGCCGGGCGTCAAGAGCCTCTCGCACGCCATGCACGGGGCGCACGACCAGCGGCTGACGGCGGCGGGCATCACCGGCGCCCAGGCCTGCTACACCTGCCACCCGGGCTACCGCACCACCTGCCTGCGCGATGTGCACAGCACCCGCGGCATGGACTGCATCAGCTGCCACGGCAGCATGGCCCAGGTTGCCGACCCGAACCGCAACCCCTGGCTGCAGGAGCCCAGCTGCGCCGGCTGCCACCAGTCGCGCCGGCCCACCTTCGAGTTCGAGCAGCCGGGCACGCTCTTCCGCAACAGCGTCGGGCACATGGGCGTGCAGTGCCTCTCGTGCCACGGCTCGCCGCACGCGATCACCCCCACATCGACCAAGGCCGACAACCTGCAGGCCATCCGCATCCAGGGTCACACGGGCCCGATCGGCTCGGCCCAGGGGTGCACCGCCTGCCACACCTCCCAGCCGCAGGAGCTGTTCCCCCACCGGCGCAGCGACGACTGACCGACCCCGCGCTGCCCGTCCGCTGCCGCCCGCCGCGATCGAAGCCAAGCCACCGCCCCACCCGTTCTGGAGCTCACCGTGCCCAAACCACCCCGCACCGCCAAACTCGCCATCGCCGCCTGCGCCTCGCTCGCGGCAACCGCGCACGCGCAGAGTTCGTACCGGCTCATCAACCTTGGCACGCTGGGGGGCCAGGCGAACGCCAACGCGATCAACAACGCCGGCACCGTCGCCGGCTTCGCGTCGCTGCCGGGGAGCAACTCTTTCCGCGGCACGCGATGGAACGGCACGCTGCACAACCTGGGCACATCCGGCGCGTTCACCCAGAGCGTCGCCACCGCCGTCGGCGAGTCGGGCGTGGTCTACGGTGTGGGCTTCGTGCTGGCCGATCCGGACATGCACACGCTGCGCTTTGACGATGCGGGCACGGCCGACCTCGGGGCCTTTTCCGCGCGGGGCGTCAACGCGGCGGGCGACCTGGTGGGGCTCAGCAACACGCAGGTTGGGGGCTACTGGTACCCGCGACCCTGCTTCTACCACTCGGGGATCCTCTCCAACCTCGCGCTGCTCAGCGGCGGGCTGACGGGGCAGGCGATGGACATCAACGACAGCGGGCGCACCGTCGGTTCATCGTTCACCGCAGCGCTCACGTTCCCCCGGCCGGTGCTGTGGACGAGCGCTGCCGCTGCGCCGATCGACCTTGGCGCACTCGCCGGCTCGGCCACCGCCGCCGGCCAGGCGCTGGCGATCAACGCCGGCGGAGCGATCGCCGGGTGGAGCCGCGCTGCCGGCGGCAACGCACACGCCACGCTCTGGCGCACAAGCGCTGCCGGCGCGGTCACGCAGCGCACCGACCTTGGCACGCTGACACCGACAACCACCAGCTACGCCAACGCGATCAACGCAGCGGAGACGATCGTCGGCACCAGCGACTTCCGCGCGTGCAGGTGGAGCGGCGGGCAGATCGCCGACTTGAACACCCTGGTCGCGCCCGTCCCCCACTCTCAGAACTGGAAGCTCGAGGTTGCGACGGGGATCAACGACTCGGGCTGGATCGTCGGCACGGGCACGTACCTCGGGTGGCCGCGGGCGTTCCTGCTGCAGCCGCTGTCCGGGTGCGGGCCGGCGGACTTCGGCTCACAGGGGGGTGTGCCGGGTCCAGACGGCGTGCTGGACAACAACGACTTCATCGCGTTCATCGATGCGTTCTTCGCGGGCGATGCGCGGGCCGACCTGGGGAGCCAGGGGGGCGTTGCCGGCGGGGATGGGCAGTTCAACAACAACGACTTCATCGTGTTTATCGACCTGTTCTTTGCCGGGTGCGCGTGAGGGGGCAGAGTCCTTGCCGCGTCGCCCGTCGCTGCATGCTGCCCGGCCCGTGCCCGCTCACTTCCTGAACTGCTTGTCCGGCAGCGGGGGAACCTCCGGCAGCGTGACGGGCTGCTCCTTGATGAGCCGCTTGAGCTGGAAACGGCTACGGATGCGCTGGAATCAATGACGGATGGGCTGGAACCGGTGACGACCGACCCGGAGCCGATTCCAGACGGGCCGGAGCCGCTGACAGGCGGGCTGGAGCCGGGCGGGAAAGGTGCACGGGGGGGGCTGAGAGAGTGACCGGAAGGGCAAGGAAGGTGAGCGCGGGGGAGGAGGCGGTGGGTGAATGGACTGGATTCGAGCGACGGGGCTGGGCACTCCTGCCTCGGCTCGCCGCACTTTCGCCAGAAACCCTCGCGCTAACACGTGTTGATACGGGAGCGACACTTGCATGCGAGCGGGAGAACACGTTGGTTTGCTGGGACGCTACAAGGGTCTTGGAAGAACGGCACGTTTGCCGACGACTTGGTGGTCCGCTTACACCGACGATGTGGAGAAACGGTTGATACTTGCATCGGTGTGACGACTCGGTATCTTCGTAACCTTGTTCCCCTCCCGGCTGGGTGTGCCGAAAGGGGTGTAGTTGATCTGGAGTCTCAGCCCGGCGTTGAGTGCGCGGCGGGCCTTTTTCAAGGAGTCTGTTGATGTCTCTTCCATCCCGTCTGTCCACCCTTGCCGCGTGCACTCGCGCGGCGGTGGCCTGTGCCTTGTTCGCTGCCGCCCCATCGCTTGCGCAAACGTGCAGCGTCGCCTGGTCGAAGATCGAGGCGGGGCCGTGGCGGTTTACGCCGATCTATTCCGAGGCGAGCGGGGGCGCGCCCCACGTCAGGAGTTTCCTTGCCCTCGCCGCTCCGGGCTCTTCGTTCGGGAACAACCTTGTCGCCGTCTGGTACATCCGTGGAGAGGCCGGATGGACGGTCAAGTCATGGTCAACCACAGACCCGTGGGAGGCAATCAAGTCGGTCAAAGGGGAACTGGCCATCCCCGATGATCAGGATGATCGCTGGGGGATCCCGGGGTCAGACTCGGGGATTCAGTCGCCCGAGCCACCGAAGGACTACGCCGGCGGCGTGCTCGCCGACGACCAGTTCGCTCAGTTGATCGCAGCATCGCCAGCGCGTGACGAGTTGATCGCGGTGCTGACTGGAGCCGGGTATAAGGCCGCGGATGTGCCGCTGGAGAAGGACGACGGCTGCTCGATCAACGCCAAGCTCGAAGGGATCGCAGCGGCCATCGAGCAGACGCTGACCGGGCCCGAGTCGACGATGTTCGACCGCTCAATGGTTGCGTGGATAGCGTCGGGAACGGCGGGGTGCGGGTTCGGAGAGATGGCCGCCGAGGTCGTCGTGATGCCACCGCAGCCGCTGACCCCCTGGGGGCCACCGAGCTACACCTGCAGCACCGACTATTTCACCGTCGACGGCTGGGCCCGCTGGCTGACGTGCCAAACGTGGTTTGAGACCCGCACCGTCACGCAGAAGCGGACGCGGGCACAGATGAACCCAACCCCCCCGCCAACGTACAACTTCTGCGACCAGACCCGGTCTGGCACAGAGACAAGAAAGACCGAGTGCTGCTACGGCAACATGCTCGTCGTGGCACCGCCTGTTCTCTGCCCGACCATCCCGCCCGGGACGACGCCCGCGCCGGGATCAACCTGCCCGCCCGGGTCGCCGCCAACCGTGACGGCGACGACCAGCTGGAGCGGCTGGGCCCCGCCCTGCCCCTTCTGATACCGTTTCTGATCGACACCCTCGACCCGCGCGGGCTCAACAGTTCGCGCGGGGTTTATGAGCCTTCGAGCCTATCGGCGACCGGTGGTCGCGCTCGCGGCGGCGGCGGCGGCGGCGCTTTGCCTGTCGCTCGCGAGCGCCTACGCAGGGGTGCGCAGCTGCGAGCGGAGCGCAAACCCGCGCGTGTGGACCACGCTGCCGATCCGCGGTGGCGTGTTCTCCATCCCGGGCCAACGCGGACGGTGGGTCTGGACCGAGCACCGCACCGCGTCGGCCTCTTGGGGCCAGATGATCGACCTGCCCCGTGCGGGCCCGGCGGGCCCGGCAGAGGCGACCGGTGCAGCGAGTGCATCGACCGGCGCGGCGGTGGAACCCGCTGCCGACCACCCGCCGTCCTCATGGCCGTGGCTGGCCGCGTACGCAGCCCCGGCCGATCGGTACAGCGTGATCGACTGGGCGGAGGTCGGGTGGCCGCTGCGGTTCGCACGCGCTGCGCACGCGGCGGCTTCGCCGGGCAGGGCGGGATTCACGTCGGTGGTGATCGCGGGATGGGAACGCGACGGGACTGCCGAGGACGGGTCGGGCGTGGTCGGTGGAGAAACGGCGTTGGCGTGGGCGTGGCCAACGGCCGTGAGCCTGCCGCTGCTGGCACTGAACATGCTTGTGTGGTGGGTGCCGATGGCCGGTCTGGTGCTGGCGGCTGAAGGGCTCGTCGCGTTGGCACGGCGGCGGCGCGTGGCGCGCGGCCGGTGCCGGGCGTGCGGGTACGACCGGTCGGGCATCGCCCAGGGCGCGGTCTGCCCCGAGTGTGGCAGTGTGGCCTAATCCACCCTGTGCCCCGTTACGTGGGGGCTCCTGTGCATCATGCCACCGGAACCGCCCACGCCCCCACGTCATCAAAGAGACTGCCTCGACTGTCTCCGCGCAGGCTCGGTGACCAGGATGGTCTACTTCCTGAACTGCTTGTCCGGCAGCGGCGGAACATCCGGCAGCGTGACGGGCTGCTCCTTGATGAGCCGCTTGAGCTGGAACCGGCTACGGATGCGCTGGAATCGATGACGGATGGGCCGGAGCCGGTGACAGGCGGGCTGGAGCCGGGTGGGAAAGGTGCCCGGGGGCGTGTCGCGGAGCGCGGGGCCGGCGCCGGGCGAAGCGTCCGTCGCGCGTACGAAGGAACCCTCGTAATCAGTGATCTGCGCGATTCCTCCGGAATTGTGTCATTTCACCCCTCCAGCTCTCGCTCACCAGAGGAAAGCCGGCACCGCCGCGGGTGTTCCGCGGAAGGGCCGGTTGCACCCGGTTTGAATGGAGCTAGAAATGTTGAAGACAATGGTTTGCCTCGCGGGTTGTTTGGCGCTGAGCGCTGTGGGCGCGGCGCAGACGGTCTCCCAGCCGGCACCGTCGCGCGTCCGTATCGACAACTGGACGCTGGTCCCGGTCGTGCAGACGACGGGTGGTGTCCGCCACGTCCAAGGCGTGCTCGCCTTGAAAGACAAGTCCACCGCTGTCGGGGACAACCTCGTGGCGGTGTGGTACACACGCCCGGCCAGCACGACGGCCGAATGGCCGGCAAAGACGTGGGAGTCCACCGATCAGTGGGATGCCATCAAGACGGTCAAGGCCGAGGTGGGCGTCGATGACTCGTGGGACGCCTTCTGGCCCACTTCCGATTCACAGACGTACACGCCCCCCGCCCCCGCGAAAGAGTACTCCAAGGGATTTCTGGCCACCGATCCGCTCGGGTACGCAATCAACACTCAGGCGTAGCGTGACGAATACGTCTTGGCGCTGACAGAGTGGGGTGCCAAGACCGCCGACATCAACTTCGAGAAACTCGCCTTCAGTTGCGGCGGGAAGCACGTGCTGAACGCGATCGCAGCGACGGTGGAGGCGAGCGCCGCGACACCCTCCATGACGTTGGACACCGAGGCAGCCTTGCTCGACACGAACATGGGGGCCGCGTGCGCCGCGTGCGCAGCGCTCGCTCAGCCGGCGACGACACCGGCCACAACCGTCGTTCCCGGCACGACGATCTCGATCCCGGGTTACTGCACGGCCCTCCACACTCCTCCGAATTGGCAGCTCGAATCCCCCACACGCGAACCAGCCAATGACACGCAGGGGGCCTGCTGCTACAAGGAACGCTACGTTTTCCTGGTGAGCTGCAGCCGTTCGGACTGGAACTGGTATCTTTGCCTCGGCCTTGTCACCTATCAGCGCATCGAGTGCTACTCGTTCTACAATTACTTCTGCTGCGGCAACAACAACCAGCAAGACTGTTCGGACCACCCCACCTGCACGCACGTGCCGCCGGCGACGCTTCCCCCCACCGGCACAACGCCGACGGGTCCCAAACGCTACTACAACCCTGAGTAACTCCCCAGAGACAGAATGACGCGTCGCAGTGCCAACCGCCGTACGGCAACCGCCGGGTCCTGGACTTACAGGGCCCGGCGGGTTTTTCATGGGCCGTTGGAAGCCGCCGGACTCTTCGCAGTCAGCCGGTGGGCGCTCGGGCTTCTGGCACTCGCCGTCGTGGCTACTTACACCGTGGCGTGGACCGAGTGCGTGGTGTCGCCAAACCCGCCGGGGGCGGTCGCTCGGTCGAGGTGGGAGCAGGGGCCGCTCGAAGCAATCACCGTCACAGGATCGGAGCCGGGGATCGAACACGTATGGTGGAGCGACACGTACGGCTGGCCTTTCCGATCCGTCGGCGCCGTTTTCGAACAAATCAACTACTCAAGCGGGCGGGTCGGCACGGTGGGGCTTCGCTGGGGCATCGTGCTGGGCCCCCCGCGTACCGTTTCCCAAGGAGGCCCGGCTGTCGAGTGGGCCTTGCCGCTCCTCCCGGTGAACGGCCTGTTCGCGCTCAACGTCGCTTTTTACTTTGCGCTGGGCGGGACAGTTGCGATCGGGGTGCTTGTGCGGCGGGACAGGAAACGCGCGGCGATGCGGCGTTGCGTTGACTGTTCGTACCCGCTCGGGGAGAGCGAGCGCTGCCCCGAGTGCGGCAAGATGGCCTAAGCCGCTCCACTCTCTCGAAACAGACGGGCGGGAAACAAAGAAGCCCGGGCTCACGCCCGGGCCTCGTCGTCAGTTCCTCACGTCTCACGTCTCGCGTCTCGCGTCTACTTCCTGAACTGCTTGTCCGGCAGCGGGGGAACCTCCGGCAGCGTGACGGGCTGCTCCTTGATGAGCCGCTTGAGGTGGGCGATCGCCGCGGCGAGCTGCGCATCCTCACCCTTGAACGTGGCGTGGGGCGGGTTGTCGACGACCATGTCGGGCTCGACGCCGCGGCCCTCGACGAGCCAGACCATCCGCCCCTTGCCGTCGTCGCCGAAGACGCCGTACTCGCCCGCGCTCGCCAGGCCGTCGTCGACCAGGCGGTTGGATGACGAGAGCCAGACCTCGCCGCCCCAGGTGCGGGTGCCGATCACCTTGCCAAGGCCCAGGCGCTTGAACCCCTCGCTGAAGGCCTCGCCGTCGCTGGCGGTGAACGAGTCGCAGATGACGACGACGTGGCCGCGGAAGGCCATCTGCATGTTCCACGACTGCGAGCGACCGGCGTGCTGGTTCCAGTACATCCACGGCTTGCGGAGGAGCTGGCCGAGGATCCACGAGTCGATGTTGCCGCCGTTGTTGCGGCGGACGTCGATGATCAGGCCCGAGCGGTTGAAGACCGGGTAGAAGTTCTTCGCCCACTGGGCGATGTCACCCTTGCCCATGGCCCGCAGGTGGACGTAGCCGAACTGGTTCTCGCTCTCCTTCTCGACGATCCGGCGGCGCTGCAGCTCCCACTGCGCGTAGCGCATGTTGCCCGCCTCGGCGGCGGAGACGGGGACGACGACGGCGTCGCGCTCGGCGCTGTCGGCGGACTTGAGGCGGATGAGCACCTGCCGGCCGACCTGGTTGCGCAGCAGCACCGCGGGGCTGGGCACGCTGAGGGTCGCGACGCCGTTGATGTGCGTGATCGTGTCGCCCTCGTTGGCGTTCACGGTGGGCATCGCCAGCGGCGGGCGGCCGGCCGGCTCGTCGGGGTCGTAGGTGTAGATGTGGTCGATGCGGTAGCCGCCGGCGGCCTCATCGCGCGAGAGGTCCGCGCCCAGGTGGCCCAGCGCGGCCCTGTCGGGCGATGCGCGGAGGTCGCCGCCGTAGACGAAGTGGTGGAGCGTGCTCAGCTCGGCGGTCATCTGCGCCAGCACATCGCTCAGGTCGGCCCGCGAGCGGATGCGCTCCAGCAGGGGGGCGTACTTGTCGCGCACCCTGGGCCAGTCGGCCCCGTGCATGTTGGTGGCGTAGAAGTAGTCGCGCAGCAGGCGCCAGGCGTCGACGTACATCTGCCGCCACTCCTGACCGGGGACGACCGACATCGTCCAGCCGGAGAGGTCAACGGTGTTCTTGTCAAGCTCCGCCGGGGCGGGTGCGGCATCGACGATGGCGATGGTGTCGCTGGGGGCCGCCTTGTGGATGAGGAGCTTCTTGCCGTCGGCGGAGAGCTCGTAGAGGCGGACACCCGCCAGGACGGTCTTCACCTCGGGCTTCTCGCTGGTGATGGCGATGGCCTTGAGGGTGAGGTTGCCGGGGCCGTCTTCACCACCATCCTCGTAGCTGCCGAAGAAGAGGGCCTTGTCGTTGACCATCAGCCGCGTGTAGTTGCCGGCGGGGATGGGGGCCTCAAGCAGGCGCGACTGGAGGCCCTCGAGGTCGATGGCGACGTCGACGGGCTTCTTCTCATCCTTCTTCGTGTCGTCCTTCTTCGTGTCGTCCTTCTTCGGCTCATCCTTCTTCGCGCTGTCCTTGGAGGGATCGGCGGGCGCGGGCTGGCTGTCGCCCGGCTTCTGCGCGGGGCTCGCTTCGGGCTTCTTCTCCTCTTTCTTCTCGTCTTTCTTCTTGGCCTCTTCGGCGGCGAAGACCTCATCCTTGGGCTGCCACGGTGAGCGCGTGCCGGCCTTGAGGGCGAGCTGGTAGACCCGCGTCTTGTCGGTGAAGTAGGGCTGAGGGGCCATCGGGCCCCAGGGGCTGGCGGTGGTGCTGTTGATCGTGCGGTCGGAGAGGAAGTAGAGCCACTTGCCGTCGGGGCTGAAGCGCGGCGAGAAGCTCTCGAAGCGGTCGGTGGTGGCCGCGGTGATGCCTCCCGCGCCCTCGGCCCCCGCACCGGCGACCGAGTAGAGCTTGATCTGGCGGTTGAAGTTGTCGGCCTGCTCGACGTACGCGAGCCACTTGCTGTCTGGCGACCAGGCGAGCTCGCCGAAGGCATCGACGTGGCCGGTGGCGATGAGCTTCGTCGCGCCGTCGGCAACGGTGGTGATCCAGAGCTGCTGGTTCTTGTCGTGGTGGGCGATCATCGTGCCGTCGGGGCTCGCAACGGCCTCCCACCGGAGCACCTTGGCGCTGCCGGTGAGCTGCTTCATCGAGGCGGCCGCGTTGACGCCGTTGGCGGGTGTCGTCCAGAACTCAACCTCGCCCGAGCGGTCGGATGACACCAGCAGGTCCTTGCCGCCGGCGTTTGGCATGAAGGTCGCCGTGCGGTGGCGGACGCCCTGGTCCTTGGTCGCCTCGACGATGCGCCCCTGCTTGGCGGGGGCGACAAACACGCGCCCGCGCGCCACGATCACCACGCGGTCACCGTCGGGCGAGATGTCCAGCCCGCTGATGGAGGCCGCGGGCTTCTTGATCCACTGCTCGCGCATCTGGTCAAAGTCGGAGACCAGCTGCACATCCAGCTTCGTGTCCTTGCCGGTGGCGGTGTCGAGCAGCCACAGATCGGCGCCGCACTGGTAGACGATGCGACCGGACTTGGCGTCGGCGCTGGGAAAGGAGATGTCAAAGTCGGTGTGGTGGGTGTGCTGCTTGAGGTCCTTGCCGTCGAGCGTGGCGGACCAGATGTTCATCACCGCGGCCTCGTTGTCGCGGTCGGAGGCGAAGTAGACGCGGGGCGGGTCGCCGATGACCATTGCATCCTTGCTGATGCCGTCGTAGTCGGTGGTGAGGGGGACGGCCTCCGGCGCGCCCGCGTCGAAGCGCCACAGCTGCTGGATGAAGCCCCCCTTGTAGCGCCGCGTGTTGCTCCCCTGGAACGGGAGCCGGGTGAAGATGAGCGTCTTGCCGTCGGCGGTGTACGAACCCTGGTCCGCCTCGTAGAGCGGCACGGGCGTGATGATGCTGGTGGTCAGGTCGATCTGCGCGAGCTGGACCGAAGGGAGCGACGAGAACTCGCGCGTGCCGTAGAGCACCTTGTTGTCGGGCGTCCAGCCCACGAACGTCGTTCGCGCGTTGGCGGCGCCGCCCCATGTGCGCCGCACCGGAAGGCCACCCGTTACCGGCATGGTGTAGACCTCGCCGCTCTCGCGGGCGCCTGCGCCGCCGTCTTCGTAGTTGGCCAGGAACGCGATGGTCTGGCCGTCGGGCGAGAGGGCGGGATGCGACTCCGGCCCGGGGTGCGTGGTGATGCGCGTGGCCCGGCCGCCGGCTGTGCTCACAAGCCACAGGTCACCCTCGGCAACGAACACGATCGAATCGCCGTGCACCGTCGGCTGGCGGTAATACCCGTTGGTGGTCGCGGCGATTGGCGGAACGACGGGGGCCTGGGTGTGGCCCTGGGCGAAAGCTTGCGTGCAGGCAGCGGCGACGAGCAAAGCGGCAAGGGTCATGGCGGCTCCGGGGCGGGCAAGGGGGGGAGAGGGGAGACGGGGGAGGGGGGGGAGGGGGGCGACGGGGGCAATGGGGCGAACGGATGCGGGCGAGCGGTGCAGCGGTTCAAGGGGCTGAAGGACGAGACGGTCAGTCTACCGATGCGCTGCGGCGGTCGCACGGGCACAGTCTGGGCGTGGGAAGGCGACTCCAGATCTGTGGGCCGCGAGACCCTTGCATTGGGGGCGGGTGCGGCACACCTCTGCACGCTCCCGCGCACAATTTGCACGAACGGCGTACGAACATTCGTCAATTACACCGTTGACACGGGCAATACGGGAACCGCCCGGGGTGCAAACGCGGAGTTTACCGGTTATACTGCCCTTACGCCTCTTGGGGAAATGAAGCATGGCCGCGGACGATCTCGTGTACAGAATGAAGCAGATGCCGCCCAAGATTTGGGCGATGATCGGCCTCTCGGCCGTGCTGGTGGTTGCGTTGGTTTGGGCGTGGTGGCCGGAGGGTCCTGCGAAGGTCGATCCGGCCGCGCAGCAGGCGCTCAACGCGATCAAGAGTGACAAAGATGCAAACCCGCCGGTGCCGGATGTTCCGCCGCCGACGGATGGGCCGCGCCGCAAGGCGACAAAGTCGAATTGACGACCGGGTGTGGGCGCCGCACGATTCTCGTGGGGCGTTCCGGGCGTCTGAAAATCAGGAGTGGACGAAATGAAGGTACAGAAGAGCCGGGGCGGTTTCACGCTCATCGAGTTGCTGGTTGTGATTGCCATCATCGCACTGCTGGTGGGCATCCTGCTCCCCGCGCTGCAGACGGCCCGCCGGGCCGCGCAGAACGCGGTGAGCCTGGTCAACCTCAAGAGCTGCGGCGGGTCGCTCATGAGCTACGCCAACGACTTCCGCGATCAGGCGATGAACCCCTTCAATCCGACCACGAACTACAACGGCGCCCCGAACACCTCTGACCCGGAGTGGTACTCAATCAAGGTCCCGTCTCAACCGGGCTATGTCTGGCGGTTCAGCGACGCAAACTACCAGACGGAGATGTTCGCGTTCCACTGGACCAGCCTGATGATGAACTACATCAGCCCCAACGACCTGCGGTCGCCGGTGCAGTTCAACCCGGCGGACAAGACGGTTATCCAGCGCTTCCGCAACGACTACGCCGCGACAGCCAACCTCGCCGACTACATCTGGGACGGCTCGTACGTCTACTCGCCCACGTTCTGGTTCCACCCCGACCGCTACGCGCCGGCGACGCGCGGCGGGCCGACCGCCCCGAACCAGTTGAGCGGCATCAGGTCTGTGAAGTACAACCGCCTCTCGCAGGTCATTAACCCCACGGCGAAGGCGATGACATGGGAGCGCTTCGACACCAAGGATGCCAAGCGTCCGGGTGCCATGCTTCCCCCGCAGTGGAACAACCCCAACGCCACCCCGAACGTCGGCTTCGCTGAAGGCAGCGTCTCGCAGGTGAAGATCTCCGACCTTGTCACGCTCGCCAACTCGAGCGATCCGCTCATCGCAAACGTCTACAAGCCCACCAACCCCGTCTGGAACCTGCCGACAACGCTGCTCGCCAATTACGGCATGGATCAGGACGGCTTCGAGAACGGCCAGGGCGGCACCAATTCCTATCCCGCCTTCTTCTGGGGCACGCGCGACGGCATCAAGGGCAAGGACATCTCGACCCGCTGATCGCTGCGCTGTTTCGATCCATTGACCAACAAAGGCCCCGGCGCTCAGCGCTGGGGCCTTCTTCTTTCGTGCAATCCGGCTTATTCGTCGTCGCCGCGCAGTTTGGCCACCACCGAGAAGTCCTCAAGCGTGGTGGTGTCCTGCGTGATCTTCTCCACGCCCGCTGCCACATCACGCAGCAGCCGGCGCATGATCTTGCCGCTGCGCGTCTTCGGCAGGCCCTCGGCAAAGCGCACGGTGTCTGGCCGGGCCAGGGCCCCCACTTCCTTCGCGACGTGGGCGGCGAGTTCCTTCTTCAGCGCCTCGTCCGGCGCTCGCCCGTTGGCCTTCAGCCACGCGGGCTTGAGGGTGACGAACGCGCAGATCGCGTTCCCCTTCACCGCGTGCGGCACGCCGACCACCGCGGCCTCGGCGACGGCGGGGTGGCTGACCACCGCGCTCTCGACTTCCATCGTTCCCAGCAGGTGACCGCTCACCTTGATGACGTCGTCGACGCGCCCCATCATCCAGATGTACCCGTCGGCGTCGGTGCGGGCGCCGTCGGCCGAGAAGTACCACGGCGTGCCCGTCGCCGGGTCCTTCAGCCGGCCCCAGTAATTGCTGATGAACCGCTCGCGGTTGCCGAACACGCCGCGCAGCATCCCCGGCCACGGCTTGCGGATGACAAAGAGGCCCCCTTTGTTCGGCGGCATCACCTCGCCCTGCTCGTTGACGACGGCGGCGTCGATCCCCAGCATGGGGAGCGTGCACGAGCCGGGCTTTGTGGGCGTTGCACCCGGCAGCGGCGTGACGACGTGCCCGCCGGTTTCTGTCTGCCAGTAGGTGTCAACGATCGGGCGGCCGCCGCCGGTGGGCCCGCCGCCTCCGATGTGCGTGTGGTACCACATCCACGCCTCGGGGTTGATCGGCTCGCCCACCGACCCGAGCACGCGGAGCGAGGAGAGGTCAAAGCGCGCGGGGAGGTCGTCCCCCCACTTCATAAACGTGCGGATGGCCGTAGGCGCGGTGTAGAACTGGGTGACCTTGTGCCGGGCGATGATGTCCCAGAACCGCTCGCCCTGGCCGGGCCGGCCGTCGATCGCCGGGAAGTTTGGCGCACCCTCGTACATCAGCGTGGGGACGCGGTTGGCGAGGATGCCGTAAAGCACGTACGAGTGCCCCGTCACCCAGCCGATGTCGGCCGTGCACCAGAAGACCTGCCCGGCGTCGGGCACGAGATTGAACGTAAGCCTGGCGCTCATCTGCGTGAAGGCGAGGTAGCCCGCGGTGGTGTGGACGATCCCCTTGGGCTTGCCGGTTGACCCTGACGTGTAGAGCAGGAAGAGCATGTCCTCGCTCTGCACGGGCGTGCAGGGGCAGTCGGCCGACGCCACGGCGGCGGTGTCGTGCCACCAGTGGTAGCGCGTGCCCCCCTGGCGGGCCTGGCCGGTTGAGAAGCCGGCATCACCGGCGCCGATGCGCCGCACGACCAGCACGTCACGCACGGCGTGCCCCTGCTGGTGCAGCGCGGCGACGGCCTCGTCAACGTTCTTCAGCAGCGGCACAACCTCGCCGCGCCGGTAACCGCCGTCAGCGGTGATGATGACGCGGCTGTCGGCGTCGATCACGCGCTCGGAGATGGCGGTGCTGGCAAAGCCGCCGAAGATGACCGAGTGCGCAGCGCCGATGCGCGCGCACGCGAGCATCGCCACCGCCAGTTCAGGGATCATCGGCATGTAGATCGTGACGACGTCGCCCTTCTTCACGCCCATCGCCTTGAGGGCGCTGGCGGCGCGGGCGGTGCGGTCCAGCAGGTCGCTGTAGGTCAACCGCAGGACCTCGTGCCCCTTGGCGCCGACCGGCTCACCCTCCCAGATCAGCGCGGTGGCGTTGCCGTGGCCGGCGGCGACGTGCCGGTCGACGCAGTTGTGGCAGGCGTTGAGGGTGCCGCCGTCGAACCAGCGTGCGTCGGGCGGGTTCCAGGTGCAGACGGTGGAGAAGGGGGTGAACCAGTCGAGGTTCTTCGCTTCCTCGCGCCAGAAACCGTCGGGGTCGCTCACCGATCGCGCGTGCAGACGGCGGTATTGGTCAAGCGAGCCGACGTGCCACGCCGCGAAGCCAAGGTCCTTCGCCGGTCGCGGCGGGAAGACCCTGTTCTCAATGAGGGTAGAGTCATACGACGCTGAGCCGGCGGAGGGAGGAGGTGTTGCGCTCATCGGTGGTTCCTCGCGTGGGTCCGAGCGGACCGTGCACGCGAGTATACCGACGGGCGCGGGAGGGGTTGTGCCGCGGTCAGATCGTCGACTCGGTCGCCCGCATGACCTCTTCAACGCTGGTTGCGCCGCGCACGGCCTTGCGGAGGCCGTCGGTGCGCAGGTTGACCATGCCGCGCTCGGTGCACAGCCGCCGCAGCTCGGAGACGCTGGGGTTGCGGGCCACCACGTCACGGAGCTGGTCGTCGATCACCAGCAGCTCGTAGAGGCCCACGCGCCCGGAGTAGCCGGTGTTACGGCACCGCTCGCACCCCTTGTGCGCCCACATGTGCTCGGCGTTCATGCCGTTGGCGGCGAGGAACTCGGCCATCGCCTCGCTCGGGGTGACCTCGCGCTTGCACTCCTTGCACAAGCGGCGCACCAGGCGCTGGGCGAGCACCGCGTTGACCGCGGCGCCGACGAGGAACGGCTCGATGCCGATGTTCACCAGGCGGGTGATGGAGGAGGGCGCGTCGTTGGTGTGGAGCGTGCTGAGCACAAGGTGGCCAGTCAGCGCGGCCTGGATGGCCGTGACGGCCGTGTCCAGGTCGCGGATCTCACCCAGCAGCACGACGTCAGGGTCCTGACGCAGCAGCGCCTTGAGGGCCTTGGAGAACGTCATGCCGATCTTCTCGTGCGTCTGCACCTGCGTGACGCCCTCGATGTGGTACTCCACCGGGTCTTCGACGGTGGAGATGTTCATCGAGTTCTTGTCGAGCTGCTTGAGCGAGGCGTAGAGCGTCGTCGTCTTACCCGAGCCGGTCGGGCCCGTCACCAGCACGATGCCGTGGGGCATCTCGATCTGCGACGACCACAGCTGCAGCACGTCGGCGTCGAAGCCCAGGTCGGCGAGGTTGACGTTGATCGACTTTGTGTCGAGGATTCGCATGACGATCTTCTCGCCGTACGTTGACGGCAGCGTCGACACGCGCAGGTCGAGCTTGCGTCCGCCGATCATGCAGCGGATGCGCCCGTCCTGCGGCAGGCGGCGCTCGGAGATATCCAGGTTCGCCATGATCTTGAGGCGGCTGATCATCGCCGGGCCCAGGGCGATGGGCGGGTTCATCGTCTCGTAGAGCTCGCCGTCGATGCGGAACCGCACGCGGATCTTCTTGTCCCCCGGCTCGATGTGGATGTCCGACGCGCCCTCTCGCGAGGCCGTCTGGATGATGTGGTTCACGTAGCGGATGACCGGCGAAGAGTCCGAGCCGTCCTTCTCAAGGTCGGTCTCGATGTCGGTCTTCTTCTCCACCTGCACGTCGTTCTCGCCCACCTCGGCGAGGATGGCGTTCACGTCGACGTTCTGCGAGTTGCCCTCGCCCATGATCTCCAGCGCTCCGCGCAGGTCAAAGCTCGTGATCACCACGCAGCGGATGCTCGGCACGTGCAGGCGACGCCGCACCTCGTCGAGCAGGAACACGTCGTCGGGGTTCACGACCCCCAGCGTGGTCACCGCGCCGTCGGCCCGCAGCGGCAGCACCTCCTTGGCCTTGCAGAACTCGATGGTCAGGCGCTGGGCCAGCTTGCCGTCGAAGCCGCCGTCGAGCCCCTTGTTGAGGTCCACACGCTCAAACGTCAGGCCGCGCACGTCGGCCACAGCCTGCTGCACGCGCGGCTCGTCGTTGCACTGCTCGATCGCCAGCTCGGCGAACCGCTTGTTCGGGCTCCCCTTCAGCACGGTCTCGATCTGGTCGCGCTGGGCCGGGGTGATCACCGAGCGTGCCAGGAGCACTTCGGACAGGTCGCGACCGCGGTCGTCGCCCGCCTCGTCGCCGCCGGGGGCGTAGATCTCGCTGAGGGTCTGGCCCATCGAGGGCTGGGCCCCGGCCTTGGGCGCAACGGGCACGGCCGGGTCGTGGTCGAACGTGACGTTCTCGGCGAAAGAACGCTGGCCGGTGGGCACCGCCGGAAGGATCGAGAACGACTCCTCAGCGGCGTCGATCGCGTGCCTGCGCCGGGGCTCGGGCGCTGCCGGCGTGGGCGCAGAGCGGGGCACGCTCGCGCCGCCGTTCTGGCCGGCGTTTACACCAAGGTCGTTCAGGAGCTGGTCGATGTCGAACTTGCCCACGCGCATCCGCCTTTTCTGGTTGTCGCGGGGCGTGCCGACCCGGCCGGGCACCCGCCGCGCTGTCGACGGTCAGCGACCGTCCATGGAGAGAATGAACGAGAACCCTTCGAGCGTCACCGTGACCTCACGCCCCTCGATCGCCGAGACGGTGAACCTTGGCGCCGACGCGCCGCCGTCGGGCCCGTCGCCCAGCCTGTCGCCCACGCGGTAGGCCTTGCCGTTGATGCGTGCGACGGGGTTCGATCCGCCCATCACGCCCTGGAGCTTGTAATCGGCCAGCGCCGTCAGCAGCTCCGCCTGGCGCTGCGCCGCGATCTCCTCCATCGTGGCCTCTTTGCCCGGGGCTGCGCCCTGGATGGCCTTCGCCTTGGGGCGCAGCGCATCAGAGAGTGAGAACGGGTTCTTCTGCAGCTCCTCGCCGGGCACCTGCATCTCGGTGCGCGAGGCGTTGAGGTCCGCCAGCAGGTGCTGGTCGGCGAGGGTCATCACCGCCGGGCGGACGCCCGGGTCCACGCTGAGCGCCGACGAGTCGCTCCCCTGCACGCTCGCCTGAAGCCCCTTGAGCCCGATCGACCGCATGCCCCAGATCGCCGCCGCGGCGATGAGAAGGATGCCCAGCGTCAGCACGCCGTGGAGATTGATCGGGGCCTTCTTCGCGGCGCCCATGTCGAACCCGGGGATCGTGGGGATCGCCCCGTGGTCGGGGTTGTTGATGAACGGGTTGGGGGCGACGTCCGCGTCGCCGAACGTCTGATCGGATTGATGCTGGTTCATGTTCACTTCCCTTCCGCGGCCGCGATGCCGACGGCCTTCTGGTAGTAGATGCTGAGCTTGAAGTGAGCGCGGAGCGTGCCGTCCTTCTCCTTGTCGAGGTTCGGCACGCGCTCGAGCTTCATGTCCGTCAGGCGTGTGATGCGCGGGAGCTTCTCGATCTCGAGCAGGAACGAGTAGAACCCGCTGAAGTCGCCGGCCATCTCGACGTCGAGCTGCTGCTCCATCGCCGAGCCTGCGGCCAGCACGTTCTCGACGCGGTTGAACTTCGGCACGCGCAGGCCGCACTTGGTCGCGATGGTCGCGACGTCGCGCAGCACGTTGTCGAGCTCCTTGCTGCTGGGCATGCGGGCCTCGATCTGCGAGATCGACTGCTTGATCTCCTCCGTTGCGCGGGCGAGGTCCGGCGCCTGCGCCGTCACGGCCTGCAGCTGGGAGAGCTTCTCCTTGCGCATCTCGATCTCGCGCGTGTCGCGCCGGATCGCCTTGTTCTGAGGCTGGAAGACAAGGAAGTAGCTGGAGGCGGGGACCCCAAGCAAGACGGCGGTGAGGATGGCTTGACGGGCCTTGACGTTCATTCGGTGTACTCCGGGTCGGTCGCTGCGTCGGTCGATGGCTCTGCGTGGTGTATCAGGGGTTGGTCGGGACGTTGGCCACGGGCGCTGCCTCGCCGGGCGTTCCGGGCTGATCGCCGTGGCTGGTGATGGTCGCCTTGCGGGCCTTGCCGAAGATGCCGCTCCACATCGCGCCGTTGACGTCCTGCTGACGCTGAGCGACGTTCTCAAGCGCGTTGCGCACCTTCTCGGCCCTCACCGGCTGCATCGAGGCGGCGTCGGCGTCGGTGCGGATGTGCGCCTCGAGCCGGAACTTCCGCATCGGCACCTCGGTCATCTGCGCCTCCTCGGTGCTCACCAGGTCCACGCTGTCGAGCAGGGGGCAGTTCTTCAGCGCGGCCTGGTAGTCGGCCACCTCGGTGTCGCTCAGGGCCGTCCCCTCGATCTTGAGGGAGAACTCCAGGCGCGGCGGGCGGGCCTTGACCGCCTCGGCCTTGCTGTCGTCCTTGGGCCCAGCCAGCTTGGAGATCAGGCTCTTGCCCTCCTCCGCCTTCGCGGCGTCGGGCTTCACCTGCTCGATGATCCGCTTGGAGATCATGTCGAACTGCGTGATCGTCACGTTGTCGGGCATGCGGTTGATCAGCTCGGCCATCAGGATCGAGCGCGGCACGCGCTCGAGCAGCGCCGCGGTGACGCTGGCGCGGTAGAGCAGCGCCGACTTCTGCTCCTCCATCGCGTTGAGCTGCTCGAGCTTGAGCTTCTCCGACTCCCACTTGGCGTCGATCTCCGCCTGCTGCGTGCGGACGTCGTTCCACTGGCGGTTGCTGACGACAAACGCGCCGATCGTCACCGACAGGACCGTGCCAAACAGCACCAGGTTGATGATCAGCGAACGGCTGTCGGCCTTGCGCCGCAGGTACTCTTCAGGAAGAAAACTGTTGGGTTGCTTGCTCATGCGTGCTCCAGAGGCGCTTGTCGTTCCGGCTTCGTCCGGCAACCGGGGGCGGGGGGGCG
>CAYOGE010000028.1:0-43917 GCA_964403525.1 uncultured Phycisphaeraceae bacterium
CTCGGTCTGCGCCTGCGACTACATCACGCACGAGGTTGAGCCGTGATCCGTATTACCCGTTTGTGCTGCCGCCAGAGAAGCCAACGACGCAACGAGGACGCCCGCAAGTGTGTTCTGCATATCTCTCTCTCCGAATCGGGCGGCCTCTCGGCCGCCGCCAGGGTTAGATCCGCAACGTCACGGACCAAGCCTCTGCCCGCGCCTTCGCGCGGGCAAAGATCAGTTTGCTCAGCGACGCCGGCGCGACGCCAGCAGCCCGCCGATGCCCAGCAGCGATGCGGCCGCGGGGGTCGGAACAGCGTTGAACTCGATCATCGGCGTATACCCGGCCCAGCCGGTGTCCTGGCGGAAGATGCCGACACCGCCGGCGCCGCCGTCGGTGTACCACCCGGCCGTGACGGTGTTCCACATAACGTCGTCGAGGTCGTCGTTGCTGCCTGCGGTGATCCCGCCGCCCGCGGCGGTGTTGACAGCGACGTTCAGCGAGTTCCACGGGCCGTCAACGCCCATCGGGTTCGCGCCGTACGTCTGGGTGTTGTACGAGATACCCCAGACGATCGAATTGGGCGCCGTCAGCGCCAGGCCCGACAGGTCGAACGTCACGTTTGTGGCGATGCCGTTGAAGCCCCAACCCGTCGGGCGGAACTGGATCGTCATGGTCTGCGTGACCGAGCCCAGCAAGGCACCGGGCAGGTTTCCACTCCCGGCCGCATAGATGCTCAGGGTCAGCGGGTGCGTGAAGGTTGCCTGATTGCCGTAGTCCTCGGATCGTGCCCACGAGCTCATCGTGACCGTTGCGCTCTGCAGGTAGCGGTCGCTGCCGCCGAAGTTGATCCGGTCACCGAACTCAAACGTCTGCTGCGCCTGGAACGGCTGGCTGGGGTAGTTGCCCGCCAGCGTCGCTGGGATATTGCTGTAGATCGTCGACTGCCCAAAGGCAGCGGCGCCGACCAGTGCGATAGCGGAAGCAGTCGTGATAGAACGAAGCATGTCTCTCTCCAGAGTGTGCGGCCTTTCGACCGCGGGTGTTCCGGCGTAGGCGCACACGCGCCTTGCCGGGAAGCCCCCGCGCCGGCGTTCGCCGGCGCGAGAGGGGAAGGACTGAAGCGGTTTACGCAGTGCGACGCCGGCGCGACGCAGCAAGTCCGCCGATACCAAGCAGTGCCAGCGCGCCCGGTGTCGGCACGGCTTCGAAGTCGTAGACAGCGGCGGCTCCGCCCGTCACCGTCAGGTAGAAGTTGTCCACGTTCCCGATGAAATTGTCCCACGTGGGAGCACCGAAACCGGCGGTCAGCCGCAGGCTCGGAGCGCTCGCGTTGGTGATCACAGCGTTGGGGTGCGCCGCGATAAAGGCCGACAGCGGGAGCACGTTGGCACCAGCAGCGCCGGTCCCCAGCTCGTCGTTGTTTGACCACCAGCCGCCGTTGAGCGCATCCCAGGTCTGCCAGACGCCCGTCACCGCGTCCGGCTGGGTCGGAACGGCCCCGGTGTAACCGTTCTGGTACTCTGGTTCGAAGAAAATCACGTCGTCTTCGATGCCGTCGTTGTTGTAGTCAACGCGCAGGGAGAGGTAGATGTGCAGACCCGAGTAAGAAGCTTGCTGGGTGATCGATGAGTACCCCATCGCGCTGATGCTCGCCAGCGGCACGCCGGCGAAGTTGTCGGTGTAGATTCGAGACGCGCCGTCGCCGTACTGGCCGGTCGTCAGCTCCAGACTGCCGCTGCCGAGCGGGGGCGTCCCGAAGCCGTTGACAAACGTTGCGCTCCCCGAGACCGGGTTTGAGCCGTCGTCGAAGAGCACCGTCGTCCATCCGTTCTGTCCGGAGGCTGAAACGACCGTCTGCGCGCTGGCGGTGCCGACGGCAACGGTGGCGCAAAGAGCTGCAAGCATGATCGAAGTACGCATGTGAACCTCTCTCTCTGTGCGGCCTCTCGGCCGCTGTGCGGAACCCGCTCGGCGCACACGCACCCGCGGGAAGCCCCCGCGCCGGCGTTCGCCGGCGCGAGAGGGGAAGAACCTGAACGGATCAGACCGTGCGACGACGGCGCGCCGCCATGAGGCCGCCGATGCCCAGCAGCGCCGCGGCACCGGGGGTCGGCACGATGTTGACGAACATCTCAGACGACGAGACGTTGCCGCCGCCGCGGATCACGTCGAGCTGGATGCGGTACGTGCCCAGCGCCGTGGGGTCGAACGCGCCGTGGGCCGTCGAGCCGGTGAGAGCGAGGAAGGTCGGGTCGTTCCAGAACGAGAAGCCGAGGTTCTGGCTGTCCTGCAGCAGGCTCAGCGAACCACCGCCGACGGCCACCAGGTACGAAGAGAAGTTGTACGTGCGCAGGTTCACACCAGCGGTGGGGTCCCAGTCGATCGTCAGCAGCACGGTGTTGTTGGTGAAGTTCTGTCCGTTGCTCTGGGCGGTGTTGGTGTTCAGGTTGATGTGGTAGGAGAAGTTCCAGGCCGCCGTGCCCGCGGCGAGCGTGACGGCGCTGCCGTCGGTGTACGACTCGCCGCTGCGGTAGGTGTAGAGGTTTGTAACGCCGGGGGAAGAATCGGTGAGGCTGTCGCGCAGCACGTTGTCACCGGGGCCGCGGACGCCGAACCGATAGAAGCTGGTCAGGCCGGTCTGCAGCTGGAGCGGCACGTTGTTGTTCACGACGAAGTTGGCGTTGGGGATGCCCGCGCCGGGGAAAAAGGTCGGTGTGACGGACGTGTCGTACACCGTCTGCGCACCCGCTGCGGAGCAGACGAGTGCGGCTATCGAAACGGTTGTGAGGGATCGGATCATGGCTCTCTCTCCAAAGTGTGCGGCCCTTCGACCGCGGTTGTACGGCGGTTCGCGCACAAGCGCGCCCGCCGCGAAGCCCCCGCGCCGGCGGTCGCCTGCGCGGGGAGGGTTTGGTGTATATCGAGCATCAGACCGAGCGACGACGCCGGAAGGCAGCCAGGCCGCCGAGCCCGAGCGCCGCGGCCGCGCCGGGGGTCGGGACGAAGTTCATCGTGGTGTCGATGCCGCCGGCGACGGCAAAGTCGACGTGGTCGGCGTACCCGATAAAGCTGCCGACGCTGGACCCGACGCCCAGCGAAATGCCCGTGATGAACGTGCCAGACGGGAGGTAGGTCGACATCGTGCTCCAGGGGATGGCAGACGCGGTGATCAGCAATCCGCCGTTGTCAAAGACACCCCGACCAAGGCCCGCGGTGAATGCGTAGACACGCGAGCCGGGCGCGAAGAAGTCGCCCGAATAGACGGCGCCCAGCGTGCCCGAGCCGCCCGGCGGCACAAACTGCTGGCTGCTCTGCTCGCCATCCTCCCAGACGATCTCGATACGGCGGCCGTTCGTGGGATCACGCAGGATCAGCCGCAGCGCCGGAGCCTGCGCTGTAGCGACGGTGGGGCCGGTCTGAACAACGTTCCAGTCATAGCTGAACCGCGTGAGGTTCGACGCGAGGCCAAGGCTCGGCGTTGTGTCGCTGTTGAACTGAAACCCGTTGACGAAGCGCGTGCGGTCACCCTGGATCAGGGCGGCACCATCGCCGTCGATGCCCGTGTAGCTGGTGATGCCCGAGGCACCCCCGCCTGAGTTGCCGTCGCTGTACCACGGCGTGCCCAGCGGCGTGACGGTTGTCGGCAGAACGTTGATCGCCTGGCCAAACGCGCCGGCGCTGAACAACGTGATCGCGGAAACGGTGGCAATAGAACAATTCATGGTTTCTCTCTCTCCTAAAAGTGCGGCCTCTCGGCCACGGGTACTCCAGCGGCAACGCCCGCGCGCCATCGCTGGGAAGCTCACTGGTCCAGCCGGCGCCGGATCGGGAGCGGTCACAATCCCCTCGTCTGCGACCGCGGAAAGCGGCCGATCGAGGACTTCCAAGCCGCACAGCTGTCAATGAGACAACTGAATCAGCCGACAATTGCGGCCCGTCGTTTCGGGCAGGTTTTGAGCGGGGGTCTCTCTCTCCTCGCTCGCGCGGCCTTGCCGCAGAGCATGCAGACTAACACGGTTTTGGGTGTGTGTCAACTACCATTTTCAGATTACTTTCTTGTCATTCAGGGTACTCGGATGCCGGCCCTGTCGCCTCATCGAGTACAAAGGCCCCCTCGCCGCAGGGCGAGGGGGCCTGTCAGCGTGTGATTGTTCTGAAGCAACGAATTACCGCCGCTGACGACGCGAGCCGACGAGGGTGCCGAGGCCCATCAACGCCGCGGCTCCGGGGGCGGGCACAAGCACGTATCCCTGATGGCCCTGCGCCGTTCCCGGTTCATCGTCGATCGCGATCAGGTTCCAGCCCGCGCCCGTGCCTAAGGAATTCAACCATGATTGAGCAAGAGCAATCGTGCCGGCGGGGGCGCTGGTGCACTTGAGCGAACCGTCGTTCAGGTCAAGGCCGCTATCAAAGACGATCTCCCATACGGCAATCTGGAACGCCGCGTAGGCCTGCGCCTGGTTCGAGGCGGTGGCCAGGCCGTTGAAGCGCGTCGCGAACAGGCGGCCCATCGCCAGCGCGTTCGCGGCACCCATCGGGCCGGCGCTTGATGTCGGCGAGTCGGCGAGCGCGTGCGTTGACCACGAGTATTGGTGGTTCACCTGAACGTACTCGGTGAGGTCGATGCAGAAGCCCTGGAACGTGGGGGCGAAGCCGGCCAGCGTGCCCGGGCTGCTCGCCGAGCGCAGGAAATTGAACGCACCGGCCGACGTGTTGATGTTGTTGCCGTTGAGGCGCATCGTCACCGACTGCCCGGGGCTCACACCGGTAAACGTGGCGTTGACGGTATCGGCGAGCGACGTCCCCGCGAATGCGGCGACGGCGACGGTAGCGAGGGTGGCGGCGGTCTTCATGTTGATCTCCAGTAAGTGCCGCGTCCCGGAGGGGAGCCGCAGGCACCACAACATGCCATTGCCTTACCGAATCCGCAATGAACCCCGCCGCGCACGGGTGTCTCCATCGGGCACGCGTTCCGGCTGGAGAAAGCGGGTAATCCGGCACACCGCTTATCACCCCCCGCTGGGCGCGGCGTATCGGACGCAACGGTGCTGGAACCGGCAGCGCCCAGACCCACGCTCGGCGTGCGGGCCTCACCTCACCGCCCCTGTCCGGCCGCCCCTCCGTCCGGCCCTTGCACCATCTACCATCGGACCGCATGCCCCAGATCACCATCAACGGCAAAGTCTGTGAGTACAAGCCCGGCCAGGTCATCATCCAGGTGGCCAACGACAACGGGATCGAGATCCCGCAGTACTGCTACCACCCCGGGCTCTCGATCGTGGCTTCCTGCCGCATCTGCCTTGCGGAGTGCTGGAAGAAGGACGCCAGCGGCAAGCTCGCGCCGCACATGGGCGGCAAGCTGCTGCCCACCTGCCAGACCTTTCTCGGGCCCGCCGACGACGGCATGGTGGTCTACACCGACTCACCCAAGGCCGTCGCCAACCAGAAGGCGGTCATGGAGTACCTGCTCATCAACCACCCCCTCGACTGCCCGGTCTGCGACCAGGCCGGCGAGTGCACGCTGCAGGACTACAGCTACGAGTACGGGCGCGGTCAGAGCCGCTTCGAGGAGACCAAGGTCAAGCAGCCCAAGAAGGACCTGGGCGAGCACGTCTACCTCTACAGCGACCGCTGCATCATGTGCACCCGGTGCGTCCGTTTCACGCGCGAAGTCTCGGGCACGAGCGAGCTGCTCGTGTCGGGGCGCGGCAACCGCGAGGAGATCGACGTCTTCCCCGGCAAGCCCCTCGCCAGCGAGCTCTCCGGAAACGTCGTTGACCTCTGCCCGGTCGGCGCGCTGCTCGATAAGGACTTCCTCTTCGCCCAGCGCGTCTGGTTCCTCAAGAGCACGCCGAGCATCGACGGCATCACCGCCAGCGGCGACAACATCCTCATCGAGCACAACGAGGGCAAGGTCTACCGCGTCAAGCCCCGCTTCAACGGCTCCGCCAACAAGTGGTGGATCACCGACGAGGTCCGCTACGGCTGGAAGTTCATCCACCGCGAGGACCGCCTGAGCCAGGCGACGCGCCGCCAGTTCGGCGTCAAGACCGCCGCCCCGTGGGGGCGCGCCATCGCCGAGGCCGCCACCGCCCTCTCGGCCGTTGAGTCCACCGGCAAGCGCCTGGCCCTCATGGTCAGCCCCATGCTCTCGTGCGAGGACGCATACACCCTCGCCAAGGCGGCCCTCGCCATTGACGGCAACTGCGTGCTGGCGGTCGGCCCCATCCCCGTCCACGGGCACGACAAGACCTTCCCCGCGGGCACGCCCGCCGACAGCCCCAAGGCCTTCACCATGTACGCCGAGAAGGCCCCCAACGCCCGCGGCGTCCGCCGCGTGCTCCAGGCCCTCGCCGACAAGCACGAGCTCGGCGCCGTCGCCAGCTACGAGCAGTTCCTCGCCGAGCTCCGCGTCAGCACCATCGGCGCGGCCATCATCACCGGCAACTACCCCAGCGAGTGGGTCACCACCGACCTCGTCGAAGCCGTCAAGGGCAAGACGCTCGTGGTCATCGATACCCTCCCCACCGCCCTCTCTGACGCCGCCGAGATTGTCCTGCCCGGCGCAACCTGGGCCGAGAAGACCGGTTGCTTCCAGAACGCCAAGGACACGGTTCAGGCGTTCGAACAGGCGATCCCCGTCCGCGAGGGCGCACGGGCCGAGGCGCAGATCGGCCTCGACCTCCTCGCTGCGGTCACCGGTGGTGCGGCAGGCCTCTACAACGCCGCGGACATCCGCAACCAGATGGCCGCGGAGTGCCCGCCGCTCGCGGCCCTGGCCGCGACGGTGCAGCCCGCACTTGGCAATGTCGAGACGGACGCGGACATGGCGGTCGTCGAGTTGTAGGTCGATCGAGGTCTTCGCTCGTGGCGATTCGAGGCGGCTCCCGCACTTCCACCCGCTCCCAGCGAATACCCTCCGCCACACATGGCCGAAGGCACCGACAACAAGGGCAATCCCTCCGCAGCCAAGGGAGGCAAGCGTTCCTTCGCCGCCCCCACCGGCACGCGCGACCTCTACCCACTCGAACTCGCCCGCCGCCGCTGGATAGAGGAAAAGTGGCGCAAGACCGCCGTCCGCCACGGCTTCGACGAGATCGACGGACCGACCTTCGAATACACCGAGCTCTATACCGCCAAGAGCGGTGACGCAATCGCTGGCGAGATCTTCGGCACCTTCAGCGGCAAGGACGAGGCCGCCGTCAAGGAGATGGGCGAGCGTCTCGCTCGCGGCGAAAAAGCTGCCGCTCCGTTCGGCCTGCGCCCGGAGTTCACTCCCACGCTCGCACGCCTGTACAGTGCGCGAAGCGGCCAGTTCCCAAAGCCCTGCAAGTGGTTCTGGCAGGGCCCGTGCTTCCGCGCCGAGCGCCCGCAGCGCGGCCGGCTCCGCGAGTTCTGGCAGTGGAACGTCGACCACCTGGGCAACGAGAACCACGCCGAGGCCGACGCTGAGGTGATCGCCACGGCCATCGATCTCCTCGCCTCCTGCGGCCTCAACTCGCAGCAGATTACCGTCCGCACCAGCGACCGCCGCCTCGCGGCCGATCTATTGCACAAGTCCGGCGTGCCTGTCGACCGTGCACCCGACGGCCTCAACCTTCTCGACCGCGCCTCAAAGCTCAAGCCCGAGGTCTACGCCGCGCAGGCCGCTGAGCTCGGACTCGACACCGCCCGGTTCGCCTCCCTCCGCGAGCAGACCGAGCGCGACTTCACCGCCGGGTCGCCGCCGCCCGGCACCGTCATCGCCGACACGTTCAACCATCTGCAGTCGTGGGGGATGGGCGGCTGGACCAAGCTCGACCTCGGTATTGCTCGCGGACTCGCCTACTACACGGGCGTCGTCTTCGAGTTGATCGTCGACGGCGAACGCGCCGTCGCCGGCGGCGGCCGCTACGACAACCTCATCGAGACCTTCGGCGGCCCCCCCACCCCCGCCGTTGGCTTCGGCATGGGCGACGTCGTCCTCAGCCTCGTCCTGCAGGACAAGGGTCTGATGCCCAGCGACAAGCAGATCGCCGCCGACCTTGGCCTCCGCCCGGACGTCTTCGTTATCAGCAACGGCCAGCCCGAGAGCGACGCCCTCGTCGGCGCCTTCCTCGCCGACCTCCGCCGCAAGGGCATGCACGCCCGCCGCAGCTACAAGACGACCAAGAACGTTGGCAAGCTCCTGCAGGATGCCGCCGCCTGTAACGCGCGCTACGCGGTGATCATCGAGTCAGCCACCGACGTCACGCTCAAGGACATGGACGACAACACGCAGGACAAGGGCCCCGCATCAGAGCTGCTCGCACGTATTACGCCGCAGGCTCGTTGATCCTTCACTACAAAGCGGCCCTGCACTGAGGCAATAATTCCCATACGGCCCATCGGACCTATGCGGCCTATTCCCCAAACTCTGTCGCCTTTCCCCTAGCGGATCGGCCGCAAACGCCCAAAGTCGGGAACGCCCACCGGGCTTCCGCCAACGGGCGATGGGAAGTAGACAAAGAACGCCTTTCCCATCAGCAGCCGGCGCGACACGACCGACGGTGAAGCATCAAACTCCTCCGCCACCCACGGGTCGGGGTAGCCCCACAGGCGCGCATCGAGGCTCGACGGGCTGTTATCGCCGCACACGAAGAACTGGTCGGCCTTCAGCGTCAGCGTGCTGCGCGGGTGCGTCGCCGCGGCGGGCGTCCCTGCGAGCGTCCGCTGCGTCGCGCCGGCCTGGTACATCGCGGGCCGATAGAACAGGTCCCGGTCCACCGCCACCGCGCGGAACTCAACCGGCACCCCGGAAGTCTCCCACCGCACCGTTGCCGGCACGTAGCTGGCCGGGTCGGTCAGCACGTTGGCGACTCGCGACGGCGCTGCGCCGGTGAACTGAGCCCAGGCGCTGGGGGTCAGGGCGTGCCTGAGGCGCTCCATCGGCAGCCAGTCGTACCCCTTGCTTGCGATCAGCTTGCCGTCGATCCACAGTTGCAGTTGCTGATCGCTGTGCCAGAACTCAACCACGACGGGCCTGCCGACCGGGAACGCATCGACCGGCGCCTCGCCAAGAACCGTCGCCGGGCCGCCGAGCGGGGCCATCGAGAGAATCGCCTTGCCCTTGGCGATGCTCGCCCTGAACTCGTGCCCGCGCGCCTCCACCACGCCGGCCAGCGTGAGCGCCGACGGGTCCGACACGTCCTTCCTGATGGTCACAGCCGTCCGCAGGCGGACGTCGCTCACCGGGAACCGCGGCGAGTTTGAGAACGATCCGGGCGACTCGTTGTACGGGTAGCGGTCGCTGATCTCTCTCGTGCGGTCAAACTCGCCGGTGTTGATCGCGCCGGCGTGCGGCACGAACGGCTTGGTGCGGTCCCAGGCGATCGTCGCTGGCGCACCGCTGGTCTCGTACACCGTCGTCGCGCTGCGCTCGGTGGCGCCCGTCGCCACCCACGGCGAGACCACCCCTTTGCTCACCGCTTCACCGGTCATCAACGACGAGTCAAAGACCTGCTGCCACACCGCACGCTGGGCCGCGACGGGCTTGCGCCGGATCGTCCAGTCGGGGGCATCCCAGGGGTTGCTCCCCTCGGCCCCGGGCGCCTTCGGCCCGGGGCGCACGAAGACGTCTCCATCGACCAGCGCCACCTGCTCCCCCGGCAGGGCGATCAGCCGCTTGATGTAGTTCTCGTCCGGCTGGGTGGGGTTCTTAAAGACCACCACGTCAAACGGCACCGGGCTCTCGATCCCGTAGAGGTACTTGAGCACGAAGATGCGGTCGCCCGCTCGCGACTTGGCCACCTTGTCGGACACCTCAAGACCCGTCACCGGGTCGTGCACCGTGATCGCCCGCCCGTAGCGCCGATTGAACGCCTCGTCGGCCTGGAACGGGTAGGGGTTCTGGCTGTTGTTCTCGACAAAGAACCAGGGCTGCACCGCCCAGTCCTCGCCGGTGTACGGGCTGGTGAACCGCATGTGCGCACCGTTGAGCGTCGGCGCCATCGACCCCGTGGGGATGATGAACGCCTCCGCCACAAACGATCTGAACACGAAGGCCATCGCGAACGCGATGATCACCGAGATGATCGTCTCTTTGATCGATTCTTTGGGCTGAGCGGCGGCGGCAGATTCAGGCATCGATCAAGGCTAGGCCCGGCGGCTCAACCGCCAGACGTCGCCACAGGGGGTCGGCCCCGCCCCGCGGCATCTACGCTTGTTTCCATGACGCTCGCAACAGCCGTCCTTTCCACTTTCCTGATCTGCCACGCAACGCTCGCTGTCACGCAACCGCCAGACGCCAGCGCCCCTTCGGCACAGCCCGCGGCCGAGGGCGCGGGCAAGTGGTCTGAGGCACTGAAAGGGGCTTGGGAAGGGGCGATCGAGATCCCATCGGGCGGGAAGCTCGGCATCGTCGTCAAGGTCACCGCCGCCGACGAGGCCACAATCGCGATCCCGCAGCAGAACCTGTCCGACACCCCCCTGACCGCCATCGCGATCACGGATCGTCTGATGTCGTTCAAACTCGTCCTGCCGGGGCTCCCCGAGGCGAACTCGCCGGTGTGGAACCTTCAGGTCTCCGGCGACGGCGCCTCCGCGAAGGGGACCATGCAGCAGGCAGGCATGACGCTCGTCGCCCGCATCTCGAAGCTCGCGGCGGGTGCGCACCCCGCCGGGCCCAACCGCCCGCAGACGCCCGCGCCCCCCTACCCCTACGCGACGCGCGAAGTCGCTTACGAGTCGTTCGACGGCGCAGCCATGAACGGCACGCTGGTTCTTCCACCCGCCGCCAACGCCGAGGCCAGCCGCCCGTGTGTGCTGCTCATCACCGGTTCGGGAGTGCAGGACCGCGATGAAACGCTCTTCAACCACAAGCCGTTCGCGGTCATCGCCGATGCGCTCGCCCGCGCGGGGATCGCCTCGCTCCGCGTTGACGACCGCGGCTGGAAGGGCGCAAAGGACCCCGCGGGCAAGGACGCGACAACCGAGACGTTCGTTCAGGATGTCCGTGCGGGCGTTGCCTTCCTTGCGAAGCAGCCGGAGGTCGACCCGAAGCGCATCGGCCTGCTCGGGCACAGCGAGGGCGGGCTGATCGCCCCCGCGGTCGCCGCCGAACAGGACGCGGGCGGAGTTTCGTTCATCGTGCTGATGGCCGGGACGGGGGTGCCCGGGTTCGACTGCCTCCGCGAGCAGATGGGGGCCATCCTTCGCGCAAACGGTTCATCCCCGCAGAACATCAAGCTGGCCCTCGCCCGGCAGAACGTGACCCTCACCGCCGTGATGGCCGGTGACACCGCCGCCGCCCGCGACTCGATGCGCGAGGCCATCGCCGAGAACAGCGCTGCCGCCGGCGTTCCCGCGCCTGAAGGGGCCGCGCTCGACGCCGCCATCGACAGCGCGATGAAGCAGGTCGACTCCGCATGGATGCGCCACTTCCTCACCCGCGACCCGCGCCCCGCCCTCCGCAAGACCGCCTGCCCGGTGCTCGTGCTCAACGGCGGCAAGGATGCCCAGGTGGTCGCCTCGCAGAACATCCCCGAGATTGCCCGGGCCCTGCTCGACGGCGGCAACACCGACGTCACCATCCGCGTCTTCCCCGGGCTCAACCACCTCTTTCAGCCCTGCACGACCGGCGCGGTGAGCGAGTACGGACAGATCGAGACGACCATTGATCCCGCCGTGCTCGAGACGATCACCCGTTGGTGCGCAAAGACGACCGGGGTGGAAAGGGCCACGACAACGCCCGCCAGATAGCAAGGGCCGCAGGGCCGGATTCAACGCGGCGATCGCGCCCCGCCACGCAGCCCGCCCTCCCCGCTCGATCTTCCTCTGGCTCTTTGACCCATTGCGATTTGGCCCTTTCCCGCGCCGCCCCTACCCTCACCCGATGGCCAAACGCCTCCCCGCATCCGAACGCAAGGCCCAGCTGCTCGACACCGCCGCGGCGGTCTTCGCCAAGTATGGCTACTCGGGGACGACCACGGCCGAGCTGGCCAAGGCCGCGGGCGTGAGCGAGCCGATCATCTACCGCCACTTCAAGAACAAGAAAGAGCTCTTCATCGCGCTGGTTGAGCAATCGGGAAAGGACACCATCGACTTGTGGGAGAAGGCCCTCGCCGCCGTCACCGACCCCGCCGACCGCCTGCGCCGGCTCATCGGCGGCAACCCGATGGTCACGATCAAGGGGAACGTCCGCTACCGCGTGATCGTCGCCGCGATGACCGAGGTTGAAGAGGCGGAGGTGCAGAAGGCGCTGCAGCAGCACATCGCGCGGCTGCACGAGTTCATCAGCCGCGAGATCCGCCGATCGCAGGCGTCAGACGCTGTCAGCAAGAGGTTCTCGCCCGAGCTGACGGCCTGGGCGCTGATCCAGATCGGCCTCGGCTACGGCACCCTCGCGGCCCTGGGTGTGCCCAACAACGGGCAGGACAACCAGGGCAACCACGTCGACGACATCATCGGCCTGTTCATGCTGGGTGAGAAGTACAAGAAGTAGTCGCTGTTCGCTCGCGACAGGCCATTCCTGCCGAATGAGTTCACAGGGGCAGGCACCCGTTCGTCTGACAATTCGCCCGGCCCGTCACACCGCCGGCCGGGCGTGCAACACCGGCATCGACTCGAGGTACTTCTTCGCCGCCGGGACATCCGCGTGCTTGAAGCGCTCGTACGGGCCGTCGAAGATCACCGTGCCGCCGTCGAGCATGATGATGCGCGGCGAGATCCGTCGCAGCAGGTCGCGGTCGTGGGTGATGATGATGCTGGTTCGGCGGATCGTCGTTCCGCCGGTGCCCCCGACGCCGCCGGCCGATGCGCCGGCCCCCTGGCTGGCGATGGGCCGGTGGTGCACATCCCAGATCAGGTCGTGCACGTGCCCGCCCACGACCGGGTCGAGGCCCGTGGTCGGCTCGTCGTAGAAGATCACGCAGGGGTCCATCGCGATGGCGCGGGCGATGGCGACGCGCTTGGCCATGCCGCCGCTGAGCGAGTCGCGCTCCTTCTCGACGACGTCGTCAACATCCAGCCGCACGGCCTCGAGCGCTTCGCGGACGCGCGCCTTGATCTTGCGCTCGGGCAGCTCGGTGTGCTCGCGCATCCAGAGGGCGATGTTGTCCTGCACCGTGCCGGTGAACAGCGCGTTGTGCTGAAAGACCACCGCCCAGAAGAGCCGCACCTCGTCGAGCAGATCAGGGTCGATGCCCACCAGTTCAACCAGCGGCAGGCCCTTGCGCCCGTGGTGGACCACCTTGATCGAGCCGCGCCCCTCGTCTGGAGGCTGCAGACCCGTGAGTTGGTCGAGAAAGACCGTTTTGCCAGAGCCGGAGTGACCGACGATGGCGGTGATCTCGCCGCGGCGGAACGTCGCGCTGATCCCCTTGAGCACCTCGCGCCCGTTGTACGACTTGTGCACATCCGCCGCGATGATCTCGGGCGGCTGCGGCAGCGATGCGCTCAGGTTGAACGGGCCGGCGGGCATCAGCCCGAGGGTAGGTGACGGCCACCAAATCGCAAACCGCAAATCGCAAAATGGCCCGTAACAATCGCCACACCGCCCACCCCGCCCACCCGCCCACCCGCCAAGCCCGCTGCCCCTCCGCTCGAACCTCGCATTTTCTCCTACCCTTCCCCACGATCTACCTCGACAACAACGCGACGACCCGGCCGGCACGCGAAGTCGTTGAGGCCGTCGCCCGCGCGATGACCGAGCAGTGGGCCAACCCCTCAAGCGTCCACCGCGCCGGGCAGGATGCGCGTCACGCGGTCGAACTCGCCCGTGCCTCGGTTGCCGCTCTCATCGGTGCCAGGCCGAAGTCCATCACGTTCACCAGCGGCGGTACTGAAGCCATCGACCTGGCCATCCGCGGCACACTCGCCTCCGCTCCCACCCCCCCGCGCGTCGTCTCGACGGCCATCGAGCACGCCGCCGTCCGCGAGCTGCTCCAGCAACTGAGTCAGGACGGAGCGATCACCCTCGACCACCTGGCGATCGACCGTGCCGGCATCGTCACCCCCGATTCGATCGAGCGGGCCATCGCTCCCGGCACGCGCCTGGTGACCGTGCAATGGGCCAACAACGAGACCGGTGCTGTGCAACCCGTCGCCGCAATCGCCGCCCGCTGCCGCGCCGTCGGCGCCATCTTTCACTGCGATGCCACTCAGTGGGTCGGGAAGATGCCCATCGATGTCGGTGAGATGCGGGCAGGAGCCGGCACCCCACCACCACCGTGTGATCTGCTCACCTGCTCGGCTCACAAGTGGCACGGGCCCAAGGGCGTCGGCGTTCTCTGGATGCGCACGGGCCAGCGCCTGGCGCCGCGCATCATCGGCACACAGGAGAAAGGCCGCCGCGGAGGCACCGAGCACACCGAGGGGATCATCGGCGCGGGCGTCGCCGCCGCGCTGGCGAAGGACTGGCTGGCCGATCCGGCCGACCGCGCGGGCATCGCAGCGCTGCGTGACCGCCTCGAAGCTCGCATCCTCAAAGAAAACCCGGGAGCGACCGTCAACGGGCCCACCGACGCGGACCTGCGTTTGTGGAGCACAACCAACATCGCGTTCCCACGCCTGGAGGCCGAGGCGCTGTTGATGGCCTTCAGCGAACGCGGGCTCTGCGCCTCCGCCGGGGCGGCCTGTTCATCGGGCTCGCTCGATCCATCGCCCGTCCTGCTGGCCATGGGCATTCCCCCAGCGCTCGCCCACGGCTCGATCCGCTTCTCATTCTCTCGCCACACGACCGAAGCCGAAGTCGACGAAGCCGCGGCGATCGTGGCCGCGTGCGTCGCACGTGTGGGGTCGAGCATGACGGGGTAGGCGGGGGCACCCGCCCAACCCCACCCGGCGCATAAATGCGCACTACCCTCCGCCCATGAGCCAGAACCCATACGCGGCCTACGGCAGTCCCACCGAATCGGCACCCGAAGCACGCACCAGCATGCTGGCGATCGCCTCGCTGGTCTCGTCGCTCATCTGCTGCATCCCCGTGTTGACCGGGGCGCTGGGGGTCATCCTGGGGGGCATCGCGCTCTTCCGGATCAGCGCCTCAAACGGGCGGCGCAAGGGCGTGGGCCTGGCGATCGCCGGCATCATTGTCGGCCTGGTCGTCTCGTTCATCTGGCTCTTCGTCGTCATCGGGGCCTACTCGGGGCTCAAGCAGTTCAGCGCACTGGCGCAGCCCGTTGTTGATTCGCTCAACATGTCCGACGCGGGCAAGCTGCGCTCGTCGCTCAATCCCACCCTTGCGGCGCAGGTGACCGACGCCGATTGGGCGAGCTTCAAGAGCAAGGTCGAGGCCGAACTGGGCACGCTCGAGCCCCCCACCAACCCGATCGAGTTCTTCAGCAGCTACGGGCAAGCGGGCAAGCTGATGAACAACCACCGCGGCTCCGGCAACGAGATCCCGATCCCGCTCAAGGGGAGCAAGGGGTACGGGATGATGCTGATCGAAATGCCGCGCAACTCCCGGAACCAGGGCACGAGCATGAGCGACGCGATCCTCGGCAACGCGCTGAACATCGGCGTCATCCTTCCCTCGGGCAACGTCGTTTACCTTGTCGATCCCGATGCGCTCAAGGTCGGCACGCCGCCGAACAAGCCGGCGCTCCCCGCCCCCGCGGAGCCCGCCGACGGCGACACCAAGCCGAAGGGCGTCTGAAATCGGCCGGGGACGAATCCTCACCCTGCGCGGCGTTATGATCCGCCCGCATGAGCGTTGACGGGTCCACACCCAGCCAGCCCGAGCCGATCATCCGCGTGCGCAACCTCGTCAAGCGGTTCGACGGTCGCGCGGTGCTCGACGGCGTCTCGCTCGACGTCACGCCGGGCCAGACCCTGGTGATCATGGGCGGGTCGGGGTGCGGCAAGAGCACGCTGCTGCGCTGCCTCATCGGTTCGCTCCGCCCGGAAGAAGGGTCGATCGAGATGTTCGGGCGCGACCTGTGCAACCTCAGTGAAGAGGGGATGGACGCCGTCCGCAAGAAGTTTGGCATCCTCTTCCAGTCCGGAGCGCTCTACAACTCGATGTCGGTCGCCGAGAACGTCGCGCTGCCGCTCAACGAGCACACCGACCTTGACCCCCAGACCATCGAGACGATCGTCACCATCAAGCTCGAGCAGGTCGGCCTGCGCGAGCACGCCGACAAGTACCCCGGTCAGATCAGCGGCGGCATGAAGAAGCGCGCGGGCCTGGCCCGCGCGATGGCGCTCGACCCCCAGATCCTCTTCTACGACGAGCCCAGCGCCGGGCTCGACCCCGTCACCAGCGCCGAGATCGACCAACTGATCGTCAGCCTCACGCGCGGCCTGGGCGTAACGAGCATCGTCGTCACCCACGAAATGGACAGCGCCTTCACTATCGCCGACCGCATGGTGATGCTCGACAAAGGGCGCGTGCTGCGCGCCGACGACCGTGCCTGGTTCGAACAACTCCGCTCGCTGACCGAGGCCGAGGCACGCCGGCGAGTCGACGCCGGCGAGATGAGCGAGGACGAGCAACTTATCAGGCAATTCCTGCGCGGCGACGCCGACGGCCCGATCACCGCCCGCCGCAGCGCCAGCAGCTACGCGGACGACCTGCTCCGCGGGAGGCACCCGGTCAACGCCCCCGCCGTCCAGTCAACCAAGCCGGTGCGCAAGGACGACGCACGCCCCTGACACGCGCCGCACACGCTCTTTGGTGCCACGATCATGAAGAACACGCAGAACAACTTCATCGCCGGCGTATTCACGCTCCTGGGTATCGCGGGCTTTGTGTTCATCATCCTCACGCTCTCGGGAGTGAGCGCCTTCGCCACCCGCAAGAGCGAGTACACCGTGCGCTTCTCGCTGGCCGACGGCGCCTCCGGGCTCAAGAACGGCTCCTCGGTCCGCGTCGGCGGGCAGGAGGCGGGGCGCGTGACCGGCGTTTCGTTCTGGCCCGACGCGATGGACACGCAGGGGCACGCGCAGCCGCCTCAGTTTGTCGACGTACGCGTCGCGATACGCCGGGACATCACCCTCTATAACGACGCGGCTGTCCTGCTCGAACTGCCCCTCCTTGGCAACGTAAGCGCGATCAACATCCCGTCGGTTGGTCACGCCGACAAGGGCGTGCTCGCCGAAGGGTCAGAGATCATGGGGCGCATCGCCCCTCCCGCGTTCCTGCAGCAGGCGGGCTTCGGCGACGAGCAACGCAAGGCCGTGCAGGACATCCTCGCCGACACCAAGCAGGTGGCCTCCGACCTCCGCGAGATTACCGGAGCCGTGACCGGCAAGGCGGGAACGACGATGGAGAACATCAACGCCGCCGCCGCCGACATCCGCGAGGTCGCCGCGGAAGCAAAGGCCCGCCTGAACGATTGGTCGCCGCGCATCGACAGCACGCTCAAGAACGTCGAGTCGCTCAGCGCCAGCGCCGAGGCCTCTCGCAAGCTGCTCAACGAGGGGCTGGAGAAGGCCAAGGACTTCATTGCCAGTGTTCAGCAGACCCTCGACGCCAATCGGCCCCGCTTCGACAGCATCGTCAAGAACACCGACGAACTCGTCACCAAGGCCAACACCGAGATGTACCAGCGGGTGCAGGCCACCCTCGACGATGCGCAGCGCGGCGTCCGTTCCTTCTCTGCGGCGGGCGACGCGGCGGGGAGCCTGATCAACGAGCTCGCCCCCGAGGTGAGGCTCGCGATGGCCAACGCCCGCCTCGCAAGCGACCAGCTCAAGCTCATGATGACCGAGGTGCGCAGAAACCCTTGGCGCCTTCTCTACCAGCCCGGCGCGAAGGAACTCGAGCGCGAGCTGGTCTACGACGCCGCCCGCAACTACGCCCAGGCCGTAAGCGACCTGCGCGGAGCCAGCGCCAGCCTCGAGTCACTCGCCGGAAGCATGGACGGCCCCAACCGCGGCCCACTCAGCGACGCCGACAAGGCCCGGCTCGCCGAGGTGCAAAGGGGCGTCCTCGAGTCTTTCGCCAAGTACAAGCAGGCGGAAAGCAAGTTCCTCGACATCATCGTCAAGCAGCCTTGAACAACTCAGCGGCTCGCAGGGACGCCCGTGCTCTGATAGACACGGTCCATCGCTCGACGGTAGAGCCACGCACGCTTGGCCGCGTCCTTCTCTGCTTCACCCTCAGCGAGCGCCAGCCGCAGCCCGTCAACCGCTGCGCTCCCGAGCGTCTCCGCGGCCAGATCAACCAGCGCAGTGATGGTCACCTCGTACACGGCGGCGCACGCCGCCGCGTTGCCTTCGTTAAAAAGCGGCACACCACGCTCGATGGCGACCTCGATCAGGCCCGAGATGCTGGCGGCGGTGACCTTCGTCTCCTCTGCGCCCGAGCCCGGACGACCTGCAGGCCCGGGGACAAGCACGCGGTCGATGATGTGGATGACGCCGTTGGAGGCGTCGATATCGGCCGCGATGATCGCCGCGCCGACCGCGGTGACCTTGCCGTCAACCAGCGCGAACGACACCGCGTCGCGCCCCAGCAGCGTACGCGCTGAGCCCTGTGAGACCATGTCGCTGCGGCGGATGCGGCTGGGGATCACGTGCGCGCTGAGCACCGCGGCCAGCTTTGCCGGGTCGGCGAGCAGGGCCTTGACGGCCGGCTCGCCGAGGGCCGCAAAGGCCTCATTCGACGGCGCGAGCACGGTCCACGGGCCGCCGTTCTCACCTCCGAGTTGCTCGGCCAGACCGGCCGCGACGACGGCCTTGAGGAGCGTCGAGAGGCGCGGGTCTTCACCAGCCAGCTCGGCGATCGAGCGCGTCTGGGGGACCATGACCTTGCCGATCACGTGCACGATCCCGCCCTGGAACCGCACGTCGGCCTTCAGCAGCGGCGCGCCGGCGATGGTGACCGCCTCGCTGTCGACAGCGAGGTTCTGGCCCGAGAGTGCGACCACGCCGCGGCGCTGGAGCAACTCCGCGGAGTCAACCGCGGTGGGAACGATGTGGTTCTTGAGGATCGCCCGCAGCGTCTCGCGTCCCTGCGGGCTGGTCAGGAACTTCACCTTCTCCGCGGGGATCGCCTCGAACGCCTGGTTGGTGGGCGCAAAGACGGTCAAGCGGCCCTCGGCGGGGAGTTGAAGGCCCGACGCCTCGACCAGCGCGAGGAGCGTCGTCAGCCCGGCGTCCTTGGCGACCGTCGCCAGATCGGGGCTCTGCGGGCGCCCGCCGGCCTGCACGCTCAGCGGACGCACGGAATCGATATCGAGCTGGAACGCGCCGGCTTTCTTGTCGGCAAGCGTCACGCCGATCGACTCCACGCGCGCGGGTGTGAGCTTCGGCGCGTTGGCGACGAGCCGCCCGAAGCTGTAGAGGCGGAACTGATCGAAGGGGAGCTTGAGGGTGACCCACTCGCCGGCGACGGTCTCGAACTTGGCCTGGAAGCTCCCCGCCATCATGCGCACATCCGAGCAGCGCACATCAAACTGGTAGACCCGCCCGTCGCCGCGCACGCGCACCTCTACGCCCGACGCGTCCTTGAACGAGCCCTCGGGAACGGTCGTCTGCACCTGCGAGAAGCCGCCGTTGTTCTCCAGCGAGAGCTCACCCGCGAACCGGAGGATGCCCGGCAGAGGCTGCGTCACGCGCCCCGTCGACTTGCCACCCATCACACCGTCGAGCACGGTGCGCCACCCGGAGATGCCGTCATCAAACTCCAGGTTGGCGGGCTGTACGTTGGCCGTCTGACCGTGCACGAGACTCGAAGCGGCCAGGACCGTCACGATCCCCTTGAACGAGCCCTTCGCAACCACCTTCGCGAGATTGAACAGCATGTGAATCCCCAGAGTGAGAACGTTCGACAAGGCGCCCAGACCGAGCGGCTGGAAAGACCGACGGCGCGGCGGTGAAACGGGCCGACTTGAGAGGTTCGGAGCGGATGTGGGCCGGTTTTTGAAGCGCACGCCGCATCTCGTGGCAATCGATGGTCTGTGTACCTTCGTGCTCTGGGGAAACAGCCTCGTCGTCGCATGTGGCGAGGAGGAAGACTCATCGTGCGTACTTGGGCCCGTCCGTTACACTCCAATTCATGGAGTGGCGACCAACGCTTGCGCAGCTTCGGGTTCAGCGGGAGACGATGGTATTCCCGCGGGCAGCGACGCTTGCGGGAGAGGCGTTGGCGGGGGTGGCGGTCTTCACCATGCACGGGGTGGTGCTGTTTGTGCTCGGGCGGTCGGCGCTGACCGATCCCTTTGTGGGGCCGCGGGTCCTCTGCGGCGTCTTCGCGGCTGTGTATGTGTTGTTCTTGCTTTGGCCGACGGTGAGCGCAGCGCGGGCGGTGCGGGTGATGATGATCCGCCGAGGCGCGATTCGGTGGTTCGGGGTGCTTCGGCGGAGCGTGGAACTGAAGCCGCCTCTGCGGCTGAGCCGGCCGGATGTGCCGGTGGTGCGGCGCACGTTCACCTCGCGCGGCGGGCCGGTGCTGCGGATCCGCGACGCCCAAGGCGTGGAGGTGGAGACCTTCCGGTGGTCGGGCGACGCGATCGATGAAGCGGTGGACACGCTGCACCGGATGGGGATGGTGGAAGCGGAGGCGGGGGACCATCAGCCCCGGGGATCGCCGCACGCGAATTGATAGGGCAGAGCCGCCGACAAGCGGCCGCCTGAGGCTCTGCTGAGGATCAGAAACCGGGGATGGGCTGGGCGCGCGTCACGCACGCGGGCGAAGAGCCTGCGGCCGCCGAAACCGTGCTCCCGCGCGGTTTATTCACGTTTCCCCTGATTCCGCAAGCGGCCAGATCGCGTGCGGCACGGTCTGCACACGTGAGCCCAGGCGAAGGCTGAGCGTTTGCTCAAGGGTTTTCCAGCGCGTCGATCGGCTGAGCAGATCCGGGCGTCGGTCCGCCCGGCTGGGGCACGGTGCTATTAACGGTGCCGCCGTCGCCTGGCAGCTGCAGCAAGCCCTCGGACGTCACGCGCAGTTGCCCGGTGGTGAGCAGATAGTCGAGCACGGCGTTGCGCAGGTCCGTCACGGCCTGGTCGCGCGAGTTCTCGGCATCCCGCAGCGCGTTGGCGGTGTCGACAATCTGCTGGGCGGTGATCTCGTCGGCCTTCAGCTCCTGCTCCTTGGCACGGCGCAGGTTGATCTTCACGGCCTGCTCGGCCAGGTTGAGCGAGAAACGGGCGCGGTCGATCTCGCGCGCCGCCGCACGGGACTCGATCACCACCGTGTCGCGGAGCGACTCAACGTCGCGGCGGGCGCGCTCAGACTCGATCTGCGCGCTCCGCACGGCCAGACGCTCGTTCTCGCGGTCGAGCGGCCAATCGACTCGGACCCCGGCGTTGTACACGCCGTCCCCGGCGCTGAAGTCTGTGCGGCCGACGCTCCGGTTCGGGTCGGTGCGGGCCGTCGCCGCACCGAACAGCGTCGCGTCGGCGAGGGTGTTGTTGTCGGCGATCAACACGCGGCGCTGCGCATCCTCGTGCCGGTCGCGCGAGGTCTGAAGGTCGAGCCGGTAGTCGAGCGCCGCCCGCGCCGCCTCGTCGGGCGTCGTCTCCGGCTCGGGCAGAACCGGGATCTCGCTCTTCACCGCCACCGGCGTGGCGATGTCGATCCCGATCCGCACCTTGAACCGGTCGAGCGCCAGGATGAACCGCTCCCGCTGGCTGGCAAGCTGCGAGGTGGCCCGGAGCACGTCGTTGGCCGCGATGTTCTTCTCAAACTCGGCGAGACGACCGGCCTCCACCAGGCGGGTGGTCCGCTGCTCGAGCTTCTTGAGCAGGTCGAGCGCACGCTCCTGATTCTCCATGGTGCGCTGCTGCTGCAGCAGATCGAAGTAGTCCCGCGAGAGCTGCACCAGCAGCGTGCGCCTCGCCGTCTCGAACGCGCGCGCCGCGTACACCAGGTTGCGTTCCTGTTGTGTGAGGTCTTCGCGCGCGGCAAGGCCCGCGCCGCGCAGCAGGGGGATGCTCGCCGAGACGACGAGCGAACTCGCCTGCACGTAGCGCTCAGTCGCGGTGTGGCGCAGCTGCTGCGTCGCGTCCCAAAGGAAGCGGGCCTCAACCTGGCCGCCGCTGGGAAGGCGCTGTGTCGCACGCAGCTCGTTGATGATCGACAGAGGAGCCGTGAAGTCACCGTCAACACCCGTCGCCGTCGCCTGGGCCGTCGTGCTCGCAAAGAAGCGCGGGTCCCACAGGTGGCGTTCGATCAGCAGGTTGATGGCCGCCAGCAGATAGTCCTCCTGTGCACGGAGGTACTCGCGGCTGGTCCGCTGAGCCTGCCTCAGCGAGGTGCTCAAATCGAGTGCGACTGCCTCGGCAGGCTGGTCTCCGTACCTGGCTAGCCGGGCAGCGACATCACGGGCCTCATCTGCGGGCTTGAGCGCAAGCTGACCCGCGGCAGGGTCGTTCGTGGATGGGCTTGTTTGCGTAAGTCGATCACCCGAGACAGGGGACTCCAACCCCCGGTTGGTCAGCTCGGGACGAACGGTTGCTCCCAACAGGCTCGCTGACCGCTGCCGGACCACTTCGTCAGTACGCCGGTCGATGTCCGTGAACGACCCGGCACAGGCGGCCAGGAGGCTTGCGGGGAGAGCGGCGAGGAAGATGTACCGGGGGTTTCGCCCAATCGTGGTTTTCATTAGGTGACCGTTCGGACAACAGGACCCGGCAATGTAACGCGATTCCTGCGAATGAATTGCAGGTGGGGATCACCCCACCTATCCTACTCCACCGCGGCACGGAGGCCCGGCAAACGATGGTGTTTGACCAATCGTTTGGACGGCATTCGGTATCAATCGGCAGGTCTGGCGGGCAATGGGCTCGTCATGGTGCCAGATTCAGGTGCCGGAATCGAGGGGAGAGGGCAGGAGCCGCGAGCAGCTATGGCCTCCATTACCTTTGACGGTCAGTCTTTCATCGTAGACGGTCGGCGCCTCTGGCTGGTCGGCGGGACGATTCAATATGCGCGCCTGAGCCGGGACCAGTGGGCTTCACGCATCAACGCGGCCAAGCTGGCAGGCCTCAACACGATCACCACGAGCGTTGTGTGGGCGCGGCACGAAGCGCGAGCCGGTCACTTTGACTTCACCGGCGACAACGACATCAGGCACTTCGTGCAGCTTGTTCAGCAGGCCGGCATGTACTGCATCCTGCGGGTGGGACCGTTTGTGGGGGGCGGGTTCGACTTTGGCGGACTGCCCGCGTGGATCCCGGCGGTGAAGGACGTCAAGCTGCGCACCGCGAACCAGCCGTTCCTGGAAGCGAGCAGCCGGTTCATCAACGCTATCGCCAAGCAGGTTCGTGACCTTCAGATCACCGTGCCGCAGTTCTCCGGCGATACGCACGGGGGCCCGATCGTGCTCGTCCAGAGCGAGATGGGCTGGACCTGCGGGCACGATGCGCTGGCCCATGGGTACCTGGGAGAGTTGAACCGGTACATCCACGAGAGCGGCTTCGAGGTGCCGGTGGTCAACGCCAACAACCTCTGGGAAGGGGTCGAGGGCGAAGTCGACGGATGGGTGGGCAACCGGGACCTTGCGGCCACGGTGCGCCAGCTCTCGAGCGTCTGCCCCAACCAGCCGCGCATCGTCGTGCAGTACGACGTCTCCGAGACACCGACCTGGGGAGACGAGGACCCCGAGGGTGTGACGCCGGCACGCCTGCAGCGTGACCTGATGAGCGTTCTCGCGTGCGCGGGCCAGTTCAACGTTGAGCCGTTCGCGGGCGGAACGAACTTTGCCTTCAGCGGTGGGCGTTTGCCCGACGGCACGTGCCGCTTCGTCGCGACCGACCCTGACGAGCACGCCCCGGTGAACGCCGGTGGTTCGCACGGCCCGTTGTACAACGCCCTCCGCACGGTGGCGACGTTCGCCTCGCGGTTTGGGCGCGTGCTCTCGCACCTTGACGCCCGCCGACCGGTGATCGCGCTGCACCCCAGTTCGGCGGCGGCTCCGGTCAAGCGCGGCCAGCCGGACGCCGCTTCGCACACGGTCATCCACGCCAGCGGCAGCCAGGGGAGCGTCGCGTTCCTCTTCGCGGGACGCAACATGGGCGACCGACCCGTCGACCTGCTCTTGAGCGACGGCACGAGCCTGCCCGTGTGGCTGGGCGACCAGCCGGTCGCCTGCTGCCTGATCGACGTGCGTCTGCACGGCCGCTCGCAGCTTGACTATTGCAACCTGTCGGCCTTTGCGGTCGTGGGGCGCGTCTTCGTCGCCTACGGACCCGCGGGGTCGCCCGTGCAGATGTCGATCAACGGTTCGCCGCTTGAGATGGAGGTCCCCTCGGGTGATTCGCCCGCGGTTGTCGACCACGAGAACATCCTCTGTGTGATCTGCACGCCGGCGCAACTGGAGAAGGTTCAGATCACCGATGACGCCGTGCTGATCGGTGCGCTTGAAGTGACCGGCGCGGGCAACCCCGTCGTGCAGGGCGAGAAGGACGTGGTCCTTCGCCTGATGGCCAGCGGCGAGATCATCAAGAGCCGCTTCGGCGACAAGGTCGTTGCTCCCCCCGCCCCGCCACCGCCGCCGAAAGAAGACCCCAAGGCCAAGAAGGCCGCGGCGAAGAAGGGCAAAAAGGTTGTGGAAGTTGCGCCGCCGCCGCAGCCTGCGCCGGTCGTGCCCCGTCCGCCGGTTGTTGTACGCGGGACGACGCGCTCGCCGAAGCACCCCGAACTCTCTCCCTGGACCAGCGCCCACACCGACGACTACACGCTCGGCAAGAGCGCCCGGTTCGCGTCGATCGAAGGCCCGGCGGAACTGAGCGGCCTGGGGGCCCCGTACGGCTACGGCTGGTACCGCGTGGCGCTCCGCACGCCCGTTGGCGGCAAGACCACCGTCGCCGTCCCCGGTGGTGGAGACCGGCTCTCGTTCTTCGTTGACGGCAAGCCCGCGGGCGTCATGGGCCTTGGTCCGGGCGCATCGCACGAATTGGACCTTCCGCTCAAGCGGGCGGAGCAGACGATCGTCGTGCTCGCCGAGAACATGGGGCGCTTCGCGGGCGGCGCCCACATGCTCGACTACAAGGGCGTGGTGGACCACCTCTACGAGGTCAAGCCGGTGAAACTCGGCCGGCCGACGCTCGAACGGATCGACAGCGAGGCCGGCGGCGGCATCAACGTGCTGAGCGTGCAGGCGCCGATCCACGGCGTGCACCAGGGCGACGTGACCGAGCCGCAGCGCGTGACGTTCCATCTGAGCAAGCGGCGCTCGCGTATCGTGCTCCGGCTCAAGCCCGGAGCCTACCGGGGGCTCATCGTCATCAACGACGTGCCGCTGCGCTACTTTGACAGCACCGGCCCGGGTTCGATCACGATCGAGCCCGAGAAGCTGGCCAAGGCGACCAACACCATTCAACTGGCGATCCTGGGTGCCGACCCTGCCGCAGCCGTGAAAGACCTGGCCGACGCGGTCGAAGCGTTCGAGTGCGTAGAGAACATCACGCACGCTGGGGCCTGGTCGTTCGCGAAGTGGGAACGTCCCGCCGAGAGCGCCTACCACGCCCTCCGCGGGCACAGCCACGGCAAGGGACCGGAGTGGTTCCGTGCGACGTTCAGCACCCACCCCACCGGTTCGTCTCTCTACTTCTCGACCAACGGCCTGAGCAAGGGGCAGTTGTACGTCAACGGGCGGCACATCGGTCGCTACTTCACGGCGACCGCCGACGGGCACGACGTGGGCCCTCAGACCGAACTGCTGATTCCTTCGTCGGCGCTGAAGGCCGAGGGTGCAAACGAGATCGTGCTGTTCGATGAGCACGGGCACCTGCCGAGCCGCACGAAGCTCGTCTACCGGGCTTGATCGACCAGCTCGACCGGGCCGAGGGATAGCAACGCCCGTTCGGGCCGCTAGACTGACGCGGCGGCACCGCAACTCGTCGGGCGGGTCGGCTGCCAATCAGTGGAGCACATCATGGCCACCGATCCTCAGAGCACGTGGAGCGCTGTCGACGGGTACTTGTGCGAGCGCCTGGCGCGGGGGGATGCTTCGCTCGAGGCGGCCCTCGCGGCGACTAACGCCGCCGGAATGCCCGCTATCTCGGTGTCGGCGAACCAGGGCAAGCTGCTGATGCTCGCGGCCCGCGCCGTCGGCGCAAGGCGGATCCTGGAGATCGGCACGCTGGGGGGTTACAGCACGATCTGGCTGGCACGCGGCCTGGCGGACAGGGCGATCGACAGGCGGCTGCTGTCGGGCCAGGGCTTCGGCCGAGAAGGACGGGTGGTCACGCTGGAGGCAAACGCCGATTACGCGGCGGTGGCACGCGCGAACATCGAGCGTGCCGGGCTTGCCGAGGCTGTCGAGGTGCGCGTGGGTGAGGCCCTGCGGACCTTGCCGCTGCTGGCGGCGGAGTCGCCGGGTCTCTACCCGTTTGACCTTGTGTTTATCGACGCGGACAAGCCGAACACGCCCGAGTACTTCAAGTGGGCGCTGCGGATGTCACGACCGGGCACACTGATCATCGCCGACAACATCGTTCGCGACGGCGCCGTGGCAAGTGAAACGAGCAGCGACGCCTCGGTCGTGGGGATGCGGACGTTCGTCGATCTGCTCGCCTCGGAGCCGCGTGTGATCGCGACGGCGCTTCAGACCGTCGGTGTCAAGGGCTATGACGGCTTTGCGGTGGCGCTGGTCGTGTAGGCGTCCGACGCCGGCGAACGGGTTACTTGGGCTTGTAGGAGAACTTCTGGCCGCCGATCGAGGCCTCGCCCATCAGGCCCGCCTCGTTCATGGTGAACACGGCGACGCCGTTTGTGTATCGCGCGTTCGCGCCGGCCCCGGACCTGATCGCAACGGCCGTAGCCTGACCGTCGAAGGCGTAGCCGCCGGCCTTGAAGTGCTCGAGCGCCTCGGGGGACTTGAACACGATGATCTCGGTGTAGGACTGTGCGCCAAGCGCCAGGCCGATCGACGCCTGCAGCAGGTCGCAGTAACCCGAGAGAGCGCCGTTCTCGTACAGAACGCCCTTGCCGTAAGCGCCGCCGACCGCAACGGCGGCTTTGCCGATGGTCGGGAAGACGGCGTACGTGTCCGCGGCGCCGAGGATCGTCGCCATCGATGGATCGGCCAGTTTGGCCCGTGCGACCGCGGCCTCGGCCGATACAACAAGGGCATCGCGCTCGCTCTGCTGCGCCGGCGCGGTGGCGCAGGCGGCAAGACCGATGCAGGCAATCAGGGCGAGGGCGAGGCGGGCGAGGCTGCGCGTGGGGATGGGCATGGGGTCTCCTTGCAGTATCGGCCCGGTGCGGGCCGACCCGAGCGATGCTATCCCTTGGCGCTATCGTCGTCACGGGGCGCAGCGCCGGCTCGCGTTACTCTTCGTCAAAGCCCGCGGCAACGAGCGCGCTGAGCCGGGCGATCGCGGCCTCGGCGTCTTCACCGTCGGCGATGAGCTCCAGCTGCGTGCCCTGCGTGGCCGCCAGGAGCATCATCATCATGATGCTCTTTCCGTCAACCTCCTGATCGTCGCGCTTGACGGTCACGACCGAACGGAAGAGGTTCGCCGCGTCGACGAACACCATCGCGGGGCGCGCGTGCAGCCCCAGCCGGTTGACGATGGTCACGATGGCGCGGCAGGTGGGCATGCGGGGGGAGAGCGTCAACTGAAGTGTGCCGGGGGTCAGTGCCGGCGTGGAAGGGCGACCACTCGGGAGGCTCCTGCTCGTCGCCGGAGCCGTGAATCACACGTGCTGTGCGTCGATTTCTTCCAGGAGCGCCTTGACCTCGTCGGGGGTCGAGGCCTGGCGGAGGAGGCGGCGGAAGGTCTCCTGGGAGAGGACCTTGAAGACCGCTTCCATCGCCTGAAGATGCTCCTCGGGCTTGTCGTCGGGCGAGAGCAGCAAGACGACGCTGTAGACCGGCTGAAGGTCGATGCTCGCAAAGTCGAGCCCCGCCGGTGAAAGCCCGACCGCAGCGCAGACGCGCCGTACGCTCTTGTGCTTCGCGTGCGGCACCGCGATCCCCGCGCCGAACCCGGTGGTGCTCTTGCGCTCACGCTCGAGGAGGATGGCGATCAGCTCGTCGCGTGCTTCCCGGCGGGCCGAGCCGGCCGCGACCAGCGCATCGATCAACTCGACGACGGCCGCGTCGCGGTCCTTGGCGGTCAGGTTGGCGATAATCGCCCCGGAAGAGACGATCTCGGTGAGTTTCATCGCAGGGAACCTCGTTGGTTTCGGGTGCCGCTGAAGTAGCCGGGAAGAGAGCGGGCGGGGGACAGGAGGGGGCAGTGAGGAGCGAGCAGAACGGATCAGTGGGCGTGGTGCTTGCCCGTCTTGAGCTTTTCCTTGAAGGCGACGATCTGACGGTCCACCTTGCTGATTGAGTCGTCGATCGCGACGTAGAGGTCGGCGTGATCGGCCTTGCCGATGAAGTCGTCGTGCTTCTCGACGTCGCAGTTCACTTCTGCCACAAACCCCTTTCCGTGGGGCTGCTGCTCGACGCGGACGGTGATCTGCTGGATCCCATCAAAGTGCTTGATGAGCTTTGCGCACTTGCCCTCGGCGTAGGTCTTGATTGCTTCGGTCACGTCCATGTGCTTGCCGACAACGATGATGAGCATGCTGGTTGGTCTTCCGTGGATGAGGGCGGTCGAGCCCGGGGTTGCAATGAGGACCGAACACAAGCCGGACAGCATTCGCCTCGCCCGGGAGGGAGTGTATGGGGCGGAGGTACCGGTGGGGAGCCAGGCGCAACTGAAACACGCGCTCGCCCATGCGCACGCGGGTGCCTTCGAAAGGCCGCTCAAGCTTGAATGGCCACTTCTGCTCTCACGCGCAGCACCGCGCCGATACTTGAGCCGAGATGCTCAAATCCGGTCACGTCGTTGCGCTTTCAGTCCTCGGCCTGCTCTGCCTGGGCGTGGTGATGGTCAACAGTTCGCTGATGGACGTTGGCCGTCCGGTCACGATTCAGAGCGTTCTGGGCAGCCGATCGAGCGTGTACGCCGTCCTCGCCATGCTGGCGATGATCCTCACTGCGCGCCTGCCCATCCTGCGTCTTGCTCCGGGGGTGAACAACCCCGTTCCGGCAGGCCCGGTCGATGAGCGGTGGGGTGGATGGACGCTCAGGCCGCTGTGGATAGGCGCCGGGCTGGTGATCTGTTGTCTGCTGCTTGTGTACATCCCCGGGTTCGGGCGGCACGTCAACGGCGCAAACCGCTGGCTGAACGTCCCGATTCCCGGAATGCGAGAGCTCTCCGTCCAGCCGTCCGAGATCGCCAAGTGGGCGATGATCGGGCTTGTCGCCTGGTACTGCTGGCGCATCGGGAGCGGAGAGGGCGGGCGGGACCGTATCAGCAACCTCTGGAAGGGAGTCGTTCCCGGGCTGGCGGCCGTGGCGATCGTGTGCGCCGTGATCGTCAAAGAAGACCTTGGTACGGCCGTGCTGATCGTCCTGGTCGCCTCAACGATCTTCATGGCGGCCGGGGCGAAGATCTGGCACTTCGCCGCGGCGATCCCGGTCGGCGCGCTGGCCTTTGTCGCCGCCGTGATCACCAGCCCGTACCGGCTTGAGCGGATCACCTCGTTCATCAACCCCTACCTCGACCCGCAGGGCAAGGGGTACCACATGATCCAGTCGATGGTCGCGGTGAGCAGCGGCGAGGGGTTCGGGCGCGGCCTGGGGAACGGGCTGAACAAGTTCGGGTACCTGCCGGAGACCGAGACGGACTTCATTTTCGCCAACATCTGCGAAGAGATGGGCATCCCGGGGGCTCTGCTTGTGGCGACGCTGTACGGCGCGATCGTGTGGGCGGGGCTCGCGATCGTGAGCCGGCAGAAGCCGTTGATCCTGAAACTGGTCGGGCTCGGTGTCGTCGCGACCGTGGGCCTGCAGGCGGTGATCAACATGGCCGTGGTCACCGGCATGGCGCCAACAAAGGGGATCGCCCTGCCGCTGCTCTCCTCGGGCGGCACGGGCTGGATCCTGACGGCTGCATCGCTTGGCCTCCTGATCAACATGGACCGGTTGGGGGCGTCGCTGGTCGCGAGTGTTGACGCGGAGCGTGCTGCGGAGCGTCCGCAGGAAAACGCCGGCAACGGAACGGAACGAGCCGACCGGGCGATCACCGCGGGCGTTTGCGAGCCGCTTTCCGCCTGAGGCTCGCATGCACTCCTCCGACACCCCTCCGCTCACTCAATCCACACCGGCACCCCCCACGTTCATCTTTGCCGGCGGCGGCACCGGCGGGCACCTCTACCCCGGCTTGGCGATCGCTGAGCGAATCCGGCAGCGGCTGCCCGGGGCACGGATGCTCTTCCTTTGTTCAAACCGTGACATTGACCGGCGGGTGCTCGAGCCAGAGAACGTCCCGTTCGCGGCGCTACCCGCCAGGCCGGCTGGGCTGCGCCCTCGGGCCCTTTGGAGGTTCATCAGCAACTGGCCCGGATCCGTGCGTGCTACACGCGAAGCGATCCGGGCTGCCCGCGATGGCGGCAGCGCGGTGCGGATGGTTGCGCTCGGCGGGTTTGTTGCGGCACCCGCGGTGCAGGCTGCCCGCGTCGAACGGGTGCCGGTCACGCTTGTCAATATCGACGCCACGCCGGGCAAGGCGAACATCTGGATCGCCAAGCGGTGCACCGGCACGGCGTTCACAACCTATTCCAACGCCGGGCATCCGCAATGGAAACTGATCAACCCGATCGTGCGGGCGGCCGCGGCGGCACCCGGAGACAAGGGCGCGTGCCGCCGAGCGCTGGGGCTTGACGAGCATCGCCCCGTGCTGATGGTCACGGGTGGAAGCCTCGGCGCCGCCTCGATCAACTCGCTGATGGCGGCGATCGTTCAATCGCACCCGGACGCGTTTGCCCACCGCCGGTGGCAGGTGCTTCACCAGTGCGGAAACGACGGCGCAGAGAACCTGACCGCTTCGTACGCGAGGGCGAACGTGCAGGCGACGGTTACACCGTTTACGCGGCAGATGGGGCTGTGGTGGGGAGCGGCCGACCTTGCAGTCTCTCGCGCGGGGGCGGGGGGCGTGGCAGAGGCTTGGAGCAACCGGGTGCCGTGCGTTTTCCTGCCTTATCCCTACCACGCCGACAATCACCAGGAGCACAACACGCGCCCGCTGATCGACAAGGGGGCGGCCCTGGTATGCACCGATCAGATAGACGTCGCCCAGAACCTGGCGGATGCCGGGGCTGTGATTGTCGGGCTCCTGAGCGACCAGAACCGGCTTTCCGACCTTGCCGGCAAGGCAGCGGAACTACCCCCAGCCGACGGTGCCGAGGCTATTGCCGGGTTTCTTGCCCGGAGTGAGGATTGAGGTCCGGTAATACCCCACCAACGTCCGAACTTTGCGGTAGACTTTGCGCGTAGGGTCACAAGGCCGGTAACTTCCTTCCTCGAAGGGCGTGGTATGGGCGCGCGCAGCGAACCCGACGGCAAGCAGCAGGCAACGCCAAAGGCCGTTGTGTGGATGGCCCGCGCCTCCGGCGGAGGGTCGGCCGCGTCGCTGCTTGAGAGCCTGCGGAAGCGGGGAGTTGATCCACTGGTGGTTGAGAGCGACCTTTGGGCAATGGCCCACGCGTGCGTCATGGGCGCGGGGACGCTGCTTGTGATGTGCGAACCGCAGAAGTTGACCGGCGCAGCGCAGCTTGCCCTCGCCCTGCGGAAGTACGCGCCCGGCGTGGTGGTCTACGCGTACGAGCCGGCGAGCACGCAGGTCCTTCGCATGGTCGAGGATCAGGACCTTGTGAATTGGGGAGCCCCCGAACGGCCTGCGCCGGAGCCCCGGCTGGTGCCATCGCGCGCGGCGGGCAAGCCGCAACTGCGACTGACCGCCGACGATGCGCCGCGACCGATCGGGCCGAGTCTGCCTATCACTGAGCACACATCGTCGGTCTCTGACGTGCTCAGCGCCGACGAGCTTGCGATGTTGCTGGGTCGGAACGGGCCGAAGGGCTTTGACGGGGACGGGAACGCGAAGGGAGATCAGCGTTGAGTCAGGTGCAGGAGGCGTCACTTCGGGTCATACTGGCGGGTCGGACAGGGCTCGACGCAACGCTGCGTCGCGACCCGGCGATCGAACTGCTGCGCGTCAAGACGCCGGTCGAACTGGTTGGAGAGCTGAGCCAGCCGATCGACGATCAATCTCCCGCCGACGCGGTCGTCATCATCGGTCCTGAAGTCGAGTCGATGGTTGACGCCGCCGACATGGTCGGCTCCCTTCGGATGATCTGCCCGCGCGTCCGCGTGATCGTGAGCACCGCGACAACCCCGAGCCAGCAGGGCTTTGACGGTGTCATCCGGCCCGAGGCTTCGGCTGAGTCACTTCGAGACCTGCTGCGCCGGCTGCCCGCCGTGGGCGGTTCGAGCGCGCGCAACGGCCCGGGCGAGCCGCCCGGCAACAGGCCGGCCGCACCCGGGTTGATGTTCAGCGCAGAGAGCGGCACACTCCCCCAGGGTTTCATCGTCGGCAGCGCGATCCCGCCGCAGGTCCGTCCTCCTGCTGCGAGCACGCCGCCGCGCGCACCGGCAGCGCAAGCCCAACCAGCGGCGGACCGGCCGGTCGTGGTCGTGACGCCCGCAGCTCGCCAGCCGATCGTGCCTCGCCCGATCGGGGCACCGGTCAGGTCGGGCAACGGCGGGACGGGCGATGCGGGTCGCGCCGGCCGGCCGTTGGAAACACAGGCCGACCTCCTCGGCGATCCGATCGCCCTTGACCTGCAGAGCATGGCCCTTGAATCGGTTGAAGGGCCGATCGACTTCCCGCTGCGTTCAACGATCGACGACCGCGACGTGCTGATGCAGGTGACGGCGGGGCGCAACCCGCTGCCCGCGGCCGTCGCTCTGCTGCGGCACAGAACGGGAGCGCCGGACGTGAGCTTCATCGCGGCCGACGGCGCACTTCCGCAGTCAAGCTCCGGCTCGCCCGTGCGGGTGGGTGAAGAGGTTGTCGGGCACCTATGGAGCGCGACGGCCCGGCCGGATCAGCTCGCCGACAGCGCAACGTGGCTCGGCGGCTGGCTGGTGCTTCGGCAGGCGCACGCCCAGGCGTGCCGCAGCGCGCTCACGGATGCGCTGACAGGCGCGTACAACCGCAGGTTCTTCGACCGCTTCCTCCCCGCGGCGATGGAGCAGGCCGGGCGCAAGCGCCACGACCTGTCTGTGCTGATGCTCGACGTCGACAACTTCAAGACCTTCAACGACCGTTACGGTCACGCCGCGGGGGACCAGATCCTGACCGAAACGGTCCGACTGCTGCGGTCGCTGGTGAGGAACGAAGACCGCGTCTGCCGCATCGGAGGCGACGAGTTTGCTGTCGTGTTCTTCGAGCCGCACGGACCGCGCGCGCCGGGCAGCAAGCACCCCACAACGGCGCAGGGGGCCGCGGCGCGGTTCCAGGCGGCGATCGAGTCGCACCGATTCCCGCGCCTTGGCCCAGAGGCGGTCGGGCGGCTGACGATCAGCGGCGGGCTGGCGACGTTCCCGTGGGACGGCCTGACCCCAGAGCGGGTGCTTGCGGTGGCCGACGGTGCGCTGCTTGAGGCCAAGCGGCACGGCAAAAACTCGATCGTGATCGGCTGAGCACCCGCGCAGCGGGCGCGTGAAACGCCCCTCCGATCGAGCCCGTAGGATGCCCCGATGCACCGTTACGACCTCATCGCCGTTGACCTCGACGGCACGCTGATCGGCCCAGACGGCACCATCCACCCCCGTAACATCGAGATGATCCGTGCCGCCCACGCCGCGGGCATCTGCGTCACGCTGTGCACCGGACGGGCGCTGATCGAGACCACACCCACGGTTGAACTGATCGGCAGCGTCGACCCGGTGATCGTCAGCGGCGGGGCGATGGTTGCCTGCCCGCGCACCGGTGGAACGCTCGAGCGCTTTGTGCTCGACGAGGCGATCGTCGGCGAGGCAGTGGAGCATCTTGAGTCTCACGACCACCCGGCGTTGCTGCTGAAAGACCCCGCCGCGACGGGGTACGACTACCTGATCGTCGCGCCGAACGGCCCGGGCACGATCGACCGGGCGAGCAGCTGGTGGTTCGAGCGGATGAAGGTGCGGACGCGCCACGTCACGCACGTGAAGGACGACCCGCACCCACGCGACACCGTGCGCGTAGGGGCGTACCTGGCGAACCGGCCGATCGACTCGCTGGCGACGACGCTGCGGGCGAGGTTCGACGGACGCTCGCAGATCCAGCACTTCAAGGGGGTGCTGCTGCCCGACGAGCGCCGCGACCAGGGGATCGAGAGCGTGCACATCGTCGAGCTCTTCCACCACCACGCCGACAAGTGGATGGCGTTGCAGCGTCTGGCCCGTCGCATGAACGTTCCCCCCGAACGCGTAGCGGCAATCGGTGACCAGCACAACGACCTGACCATGATCGAGGGTGCAGCGCTGGGTATCGCCATGGGGAACGCGACGCCGGAAGTGGCCGCGGTGAGCAAACGCACGACCCTCCGGAGCGAGGAGGCCGGCGTGGCCCACGCGCTGGAGCAGATCCTCAACGGGGCCTGGTAGACCCGGCGCGAGCGATCGCGCGAATGCCCGGCGGCCGACCAACAATGCCCCGTGCAGACGCTCGCGCAGATCAAGGCGATGCTCGAAGAACGCGGGCTCCGCCCCCGCCACGCGCTTGGGCAGAACTTCCTGATCGACAAAAACCTGCTCGGCAAGCTGCTCGACGCGGCCGAGGTCAAGCAGGGTGAGCTCGTGCTGGAGGTCGGCCCGGGGACGGGCACGCTTACCGAAGCTCTGCTGGAGCGCGGGTGCAACGTCGTTGCGTGCGAACTCGACGATTCACTCGCGGCGATGCTGGGCGAGCGGATGCCCGCGCTTGGCTACGGCGGCGGCGAGCGGTTCCGCCTGGTGCAGGGAGATTGCCTCGACAAGGGCAAGGTGCTGAACAAGACGGCCGCGGCCGCGATCGGCGATGCCCCGTTCAAGCTCGTCGCCAACCTCCCCTACGGTGCGGCGACAACCCTGATGCTGAACCTGCTGATCGATCACCCCCGGTGCTCGCTCCAGGCGGTGACCATCCAGAAGGAGGTGGCGCAGCGGATGAGCGCTCAACCGGGGGGCAAAGACTACGGCCTGCTGAGCGTGGTGACGCAGGCGCTGGGAACGGTTGAGACGGTGGCAACGCTTCCGCCGGAGTGCTTCTGGCCGCGCCCGGAGGTCACCAGCGCGATGGTGGTTGTGCGCCGCCGCCCCGATCCGCTGACTCGCGACGGGGCCGGGCTTGCGGCGCTGTGCCAGCGTGCGTTTTCCAAGCGGCGAAAGCAATTGGGGTCGATCCTCGGGCGGGACCATCCGCTGCCGCTTGGCGTGTCCGCTTCGCAGCGCCCGGAAGAGCTCTCGCCGCAGGCGTTTGTGCAACTGCTGGAACTGATCGAGGCCGAGCCGGCCTGACGCGTTTTCCCTAAACGGGCCGGTCACAGTTGCACCCACCCCCGCGGGTGGTATGCTCCCGGCGTGGCCGGAGAGTCTGCCGGACATCACGCCGCACCCCCGCCGTCACGCGGGCCCGCGCCGCTTGCGCAGGCGCTCGCACCAGCGCTTGTCCGAGCGTGCGGAGGGGAAGGACGGCTCAGCGGGCTGACGTGGTTCCGTTCGGATCAACAACGGGGGGGAGGGACGACCGCCTCGGCCGTACTGCGCGACGACGACGGGCGCGAAACGCCCGTGATTGTCAAGCTGCCCGTAGGGTTCCAGGAATGGAAGTGGACGACGCGCCTCGCCGCGCTGCAGGAGCGCGACGAACGCCCGGTTACGCCGAGGGTTCTCAAGTGCGGCCTGGAGCTGGGGGGGCACGACCTGGCGTGGCTGGTGATCGAGCGGCTGCCGGGCAAGACCATCGGCAACTCGATGGACGAAGCGACCGTGCGGGGTGTGCTGCAGGCGTGCGCACGGCTCCAGCAGCTGTGCCCAAACGTTGACAGCGCCTCCGCCCGTGAACCCCGCCGCACGGACTGGGAGATGATGATGCGCCGGTCCCGCGACGCGCTGCACCGCGGCACCGTGCTGTCACCCCACGACGCCCAGGTGTGGAACAACGAATTGAAGGCGGTGCACCGGGTGCTGCCGACGCTGCTGGCCCGCTGGGAGGCACGCTCAAAGGGCGACTGGTGCCACGGCGACCTGCACGGCGGCAACGCGGTTCGCGACGAGCATGGGCGTGTCGTGCTGATCGACCTTGCGCTGGTGCACCCGGGACACTGGATCGAAGACTCGCTCTACTTTGAGCGCGTGTACTGGGGCAACCCCGCCGCGATGTGCGGCGTAAACCCATTGAAAGAGCTCGCCCTGCACCGGCGGGAGCTCGGGCTCAACTGCGACGGCGACTACGGGCGGCTGGCGGCGGTGCGGCGCGTGCTGACAGCCTCGTGTGCGCCGGCGCTGATCGAGCGCGAGGGCAACAAGGCTTACCTGGATGCGGCGCTGGAGATCATCCGCAAGAACCTGCCGATGGCCTCTCACTGACGGCACAGACCCCCTTGTTCCCCGCCGGTTATCGGCACGATTGGTCGACCGGCGGGCGGGTGTGTTGTATGTTGAAGGTGCTGCCGATGGCGTCGCCCACACCCATCTCGGTGCTGTTGCTCTGCGCGGTTGCCCAGTCGGCCGTGGCTTCGGTTATCCGCGATGACGCGAGCGAAGCCGCCGCGCGTGCGCTGGCCTCGCAGCCCGCCTTTGCCGGCTCGGCTCGCTTCTCCATCGCAGGGGGGATCGGCTCAGGGACGCTCGTCGCGCCGGGCTGGGTGCTCACGGCGGCGCACGTGGTCACCGGCAGTAGCGGGGCACCCCTCCCGCTGGGGTCGATCTCCGTCACGATCAACGGCGAGAGCCGCGGCGTCGCGTCGATCGCGGTGTTTCCGGGGTGGACGGGCGGTAACTACACATCGGGTACAGACCTTGCGCTGGTGCAATTGACCGCCCCGGTGACCTCGGTCATTCCCGCCGCGCGACTGAACGGGCCGGCACCGCTCGGATCAGAGGTCGTTGTGGCGGGGTTCGGCGCGTTCGGTTTCGGCTCGATCGGCCTGACCGACCCGCCCGGCACGCTCCGCGCCGTCACCAACACGTTCGACGTTCTCGCCTCGTCGGTCTATCCATCGTGGTCAACGTCGCTGGTGCTGATGGACTTTGATGCACCAACGACCAGCGCCTTCAACCGCTTTGGAAGTACGGACGCGACGGCCGCAGAAGGCTCTCCCGCGACGGGCGACAGCGGGGGCGGCTCGTTCGTGCTGCACGACGGCGCGTGGCTCTTGGCGGGTGTGCACTCGTTCACGTTCACGACCGCTGCGGGGGCGGCCGCGCCGTTTGGCTATGGGACGGCGGCCGCGGATGTGCTGATTGGTACCGGCGCTCAGGCGGCCTGGATTGACAGCACGATCCCGGCGCCCGGGGCGAGCGGTTTGCTCGCCTTGAGCGTTGCGCTGGCAGCTCGCCGGCGCAGGCAGAAATGAAAAACCCCTCCGTGCGGAGGGGCTCGTGAACCCATCGGGTAAAGGACAATCAGTTGGCCGGAGCAGAAGCGGCGGCGACGGCCGCCGCGAGTTCGGCTTCAAGCACGGTGCCTTCAAAGAAAGCGGCCACCTTGCCGTCGGGCCCGATCACAACCGTGCTGGGGAAGCCACGGACGTTGTAGAGTGACGCGGTCGCGTCTGCGTCGAGCAGCAGCTCGCCGACACCGTGTGCATCGGCAAAGGCCTTGGCAGCGCGGACCGCGTCGCTCTCGCGGCAGGCGAGCGCCAGCACCTTGACGGGCTTACCCGCAAGAGAAGTAGCCGCCGCCGACTGGTTGCTCCAGCTCTGCGGAAAGACGCTGCCGCCGAAGGTCGCGACAACGGTCTGCCCCTTCAGCGCGGCGAGTGTCTGGTTCGATCCGCCGGCGATCTTGAGGTCAAAGTCGGGCGCGATCTGACCGTTCTGCGGGCCGCCGCTGGTGACCACCGGCTGTACGCCCGGGGCGGGCGGCGTGGATACGACGGGTGCCTGCACGCCGCCGACATTGCTCTGGTCAAGCCGGTAGCCGTCGGGGGTCGGCATGCGGACGGCCTCGGCGGCCTTGGACGAGTCGAGCGCCACGAGCCCGTCGAGCTCCCAATAGCGCGACAGCCCGTTGCGGAACTGCTCGTACTTGCGCGGCAGCTTGTCCTTGGGGCTGACCCAGATCTTGCGCATCGCCGAGCCCTGCTTGAAGATGACGCTGACCACCTTGCACGGCTCGCCGCCGATCACCTCGTCGGCGAGGAAAACGCACGGGGCCTTGATGACGTCCGCGCCGGCGTGGCTCTCCTTGAGCTCGTCTGCAAAGGGCGTATTCGAGATCATCGCCGGCAGCAGCATGCTGCGGAGAACAAGCCCGAGCTGGCGCCCGCCCTCGGTCTCCTTGCCGTCGGGCCCGGGCCCCTCGGGACGATCGAACACGGCCTTCGCCAGATCGTCCTGCCAGGCGGTGCGCTTGGCTCCCTTCTCATCGGTGTAGCGCGAAACGTGGAAGTCGGGCTTGTCGAGCGCCGGCATCTGCAGGCGGCCCTTGCTCCAAAACAGCGAGTCCTGCGGCGCGGCGTTGTTGCGCACGAAGCGCACGTCGGCGTTGCCGTCGATCACCATCGCGGCACCGGCCGAGGCGTAGCGACCCTTGAAGCTGACCGGCCCCATCTTGTTGATCGCGGCGACACACTCGATCAGCAGCTTTCTTGCCTCGGGATCGTCCTTGGGCGTGTCGCTCATCTCAACCGCGCCGCCGGGCTGACCCACCGGGGCAACCACGGGCTGCGCAAGCGCGGACCAAGCCAGGATCAACGACGCACTCACCGCGGCATACTTGCTGCTCAAACGCATGGACGCTCCTTGAAAACCCCCCGGCACAGACTATGGCGGAACTGAACTGAGGCGATCGCCGCTTGGCGACCACCGGAAAACGCACCCTTCAACCTTTACCCGGGGTAGCAGTCTGCGGAACAAAGGGCTCGTCTGGCACCTTGCCCCGTTGCTTTTCCTTAATCTTCTCTTGCTGCTCCTCCAGCCGCTTCTCCCGTTCCTTGTCGCTCTCCTTCGCGGGCTCACCCTTCTCCTTGCCCTTTTCGTCGCCGCGTTGGCCGGCGGGGGGCGCGGGCGGAGCCGGGGGTGGCGGAGGGGGCAAGTCGACCTTGTCGGACTTAAAGCCGTCGGGCATCTTGAGGTGGATGTCCGCCACCGTCAGCTTCGCTTCGGTGTTCAGTTCCTTTACTTCAAAGTGACGGATCTGCTGCAGCCCGCCCGGCTTGCCCATGTACTGCTCGTACTTGCGCGGCAGCTTGTCGAGCGCAGAGATGTACACCATGCGGTACGCAGAACCACCGGCGAGCGTCGCCTTGATGACCTGGCACTCCTCGCCGTTGACCGAAACGGCCTTCTCCATGGTGAGCTCGGGGGCGGCCAATTCGCTCTTGAACGGATCGCTCTCAAGGAACAGCACCTCGAAGGCCTTGCTCGGCGTCTGAACCTTCGAGAGCACTTCCTTTGAAGCCGGGTCGGCCTTGACGGCCTTCAGCGGGCGGATGAACAGGGTCTTGGCGGGCTCGTCGATCCACTCGCCCATCTTCGCTTCGATGTATGCCGCGTTGACCTTGACGTCCTCCGGCTTGCCGCCGGGCGAGTTGAACTCACCGACCATCTGGAAACTGTGCCCGTTCTTGCCGTTCCCGCGGATGAGCTTGACGTGCATTTCGGCGCTGAGGCCGAACTTGCCCAGTCCTTCTGTGCCCATCTTGACCGTAAAGGTGCACGGACCCATGTTCTTGATCGCGTCGGCGGACTCTTCCAGCGCCTTCTTGGCCGCAGGGTCAACCTGAGCGCTCGCGGTGCCCGCCGCCCACACAATGCCCGCGACAGACAACATCCCCATCCACATTGGCAACCGCATAGACAGCTCCTGAAAGCCGGTGTTGGCCCGAGAACCGGGCTCTGGACCGATGGTAGATCATCGGGGCCGGGTCGGCCCAAAGGGTGTTCGGCGGTGTGGTATGCTGGATGCAGCCCCGCTTCGTTCTTTGTGCCCAATCTCCGTTTAAACCCTGCAGTTTCTCCCGCGATCCCCAACAAACACCTACGCTGGTGCCTCTCGGTTCCTCCGCGTGACAACAACACTCCCCCTTCTCGGGCTGGTTCTTGCCGCTGCTATCGCCGCAGCGGTGGCGGTGCGGCTGCGGGTGTTCTCGCCAGAGCTACCGGCGTTTGTGCCGCGGAAGCCGGGCGAAGCGGGCGAGCTTGCCCCCCCACTGCTGCTCGGCGCGTTCGCAGCCTACTCCGTTTCCATCTTGTTGGCTTGGATCGCTTCGGTGCTGTCAGGCCAGGCGGCGTTTCGCCCGGGCTCTGGCGGTTCGGCGGACCCACCCCTGGAGATGGTGGCGCACACCGCGGTGCTGACGATGCTCATGGGCATGCCCGCGGTCGTGGCGATCGCCTGGTGGTCACGGCGACTTGTGCTCCAGCCGTTTGACCCGTCTCCGGCACGGCTGCCCGCCATCGCCGGCGGCGCTGTGCTCTGGGCGTTCGTAGTCCTGCCGATGGTCTTTGCGGTCGGCGTCGGCGCAACCAAGATCAGCGAAGCCCTCGGGCAGCCCGTCGATCGGACGGCCCACAGCCTGCTCAAGCGCATCGTCGAGCCGACGAGCGAGCCGCAGTGGCGCTGGTTCCTCATCGCGGCCGCGGTGATCGGCGCGCCGATCATCGAGGAGGTCTGCTACCGCGCGCTGCTGCAGCGGGGGCTGATGACCCTGACCCGCGCAACCTGGCCGGCGATCGTGTTTACATCCGCACTCTTTACGATCATGCACGCCGGCGCAATCCCCAGCGGGTCGTTCTGGGCCGCCGCCTCGCTGCTCTTCTCCCTCTCGGTCTGCCTCGGGCTGCTCTTCGCCCGCACCGGCTCCGTCGTGACACCGATCGTTGTTCACTCCCTCTTCAACGCGGCAAGCATCCTCGCGGCCTTGAACGGCTGGTGACCGGGCTCTGAGCGCAGGATCGACGGGCCCGATAAGCACAATTGCAACAACCGGGCGGACGCTGCGCCGACTGGGTTATCCCACCCTTCCGAGCCGCCGATAAGGCGCAGGACCGGAGGCACCCATGCTGCGCACACTCTTCCTGCTCATCCTGCTCTTGCCGCTTGGAGCCTGCCAGCTCGCGGTCCCGATGGCGGCCACGCAGGTCGCCATCCCGCTGGCAACCAGCCAGACCGTGTTGCAAGGGAACAAGCAGCTGGTCGAGATCCGTTCTGAGCCGGCGGGAGCGACCGTCACGATCGCCGGTTATCCAACCCGTACCACCCCCACGTTCATCATGCTCGCACGGGGGCACTCGCACACCGTGCGGCTCAGCAAGGACGGCTACAAGACCGTAACCGCCACGGTGAGCAGCCTGCGCGGGAACGCGGATGCCAACTCCACGAACATGCTGGCGAGCGCACTCGATGCAGCCAGCGGCGCAGCCTGGGAACTCTCCCCCGACCGGCTGACCGTCCAGCTTGAGTCTGATATTGCCACCGTCGGCACCGCACCCGCCCCGGTCACGGCCCCGCCGGCCGCCGGTGCGGGCCCGGCACAGGCGAAGGGACCAGCCGCGCCGCCCGTCGCTACGCCACCGATCGTGCAACAGCCGATCCCGCAGACAAAGCCGCAGACCGCCGCCGGCCCCGTGCTGGCGGAGCAGATCGCGCGGATCGACCGCCTGCTGGAGCAGGGGATCATCACGCAGCGAGAGCACGACCTGCTCACGGCTGCAGCGCTGGGTGCCGCGACCCTCGCGGGCACCGACGATCAACCATGACCCGCCTGCCCGGCTACGGTCCGCGGTGACCGAGCAACTCCATTCGGGCGTGGAACGCGGCCTGCCTGACCCGGTTCCGCTGTTGCTGCGGGCGTGGTCGCAAGGCCTGTTCCCGATGGCCGATGGGCGGCACGGCAGGGTGGCTTTCTACGAAGCCGCCCCCCGCTCTGTGCTCCCGCTGACCGACGGGGGCCTGCGTGTGACGCGTTCGCTGCGATCGCTGGTCAGGTCGGGTAGGTTTGAAGTCCGCAGCGACACCGCGTTTGGGCAGGTGATCCGCGCCTGTGCCGACCAGCCCCGCCAAGGGTCGTGGATCAACGATTGGATCATCGACGCCTACGACCGGCTGCACGCCGCGGGGCACGCACATAGTGTCGAGGCGTACCGCGACGGTCGGTTGGTCGGCGGCTTGTACGGTGTGCACATCGGCGGCGTGTTCTTTGGGGAGAGCATGTTCACGGAGAAGGGCACGCGTGAGAGCGGCACTGCGGGGGCCAGCAAAGTGTGCCTTGTGCACCTTTGGCACCACCTGCGGCGGCTGGGCTTTGTGATGCTCGATACCCAGTTCGCAAACGACCACATGCGCAGGTTCGGGGTGGTTGAGCATGCACTGCCGGAGTTCCGCTCGATGCTCGCTGCGGCACTGAAAGTGACTTGCCGCTGGGCACCGCTTGAATCAGGTGCGCCGGCGGACTGACCCCTCGGCGCCGTTCACAGCTATCCTCGCCCATGCCCACGACAACCGGTGCCGTCCAGCGATGCATCGATCCACGGTGCGGTGCCACGTTCCCGACTGCCGACACGCTCGTCGCCTGCCGTGCCTGCGGCAAGCCCATCGACGTGCACTACACGTTCGCCGGCGACGTGCGGGGCTCGCTCGGCTCGATTGCATACACCCCAGGCGGTGCGTACGGTGACCCCGATTCATCCGGCGTGTGGCGTTTCCGTCGCCTGATGCCGTTCTTCTCGACACCCAAGGACATCGCAACGATCGGGGAGGGAAGAACGATCCTGCAGAGGGCCGACCTGCTTGGGGCGCAGCTCGGATTTGCGCCCGGTGGAGGGGGTGGGGGGAACGGGGGGCTCTACCTCCAGTACGAGGGACTGAACCCGAGCGGCTCGTTCAAAGACAACGGCATGACCGCGGCGTTCACGCACGCCCGCATGGTGGGCGCGAAGGTGTGTGCCTGCGCCAGCACAGGGAACACAAGCGCGAGCATGGCGGTCTACGCGGCGCAGGCCGGAATGAAGGCGGTCGTCTTCATCGGCGAGGGCAAGATCGCCTACGGCAAGCTAGCGCAGGCGCTCGACTACGGCGCGCTGACGCTGCAGGTGGCGGGCGATTTCGACGCGTGCCTGGCGCGCGTGCGCCACATCGCCGAGAACGTTCCGCACGCCGGCGTCTACCTGATGAACTCGGTGAACCCGTTCCGCCTCGAGGGGCAGAAAGCGGTGATGTACCGTGTGATGGAGGGGCTCGGATGGAAGGTTCCAGACTGGGTGATCGTGCCGGGTGGGAACCTCGGAAACTGCTCGGCGTTCGGCAAGGCCTTCATGGAACTGCTTGCGCTGGGCGTCGTTGACCGGGTGCCTCGCCTCGCGGTGATCAACGCCGCCGGCGCGAGAACGCTCGACACCGTCTACAACAAGCTGGGCGTGCGATGGAACGGGGGAGGCTATTTCCACGACGGCGGGGCGGCCAAGGTTGAGCAGGAGTACGCACGGATGGACGCCGCCGCCGAGCGGGCGAGCACGATCGCCAGCGCGATCGAGATCAACCGGCCAGTAAACCTCGCAAAGGCGCTGCGCGCACTCGAAGTGATGAACGGGCGTGGGACCTCGGCCCATGACCCGTCGGGGGGCGTTGTTCGCGCCGTCGATGACGACACGATCAGACACTACAAGGCCATGGTCGGCGCGTTCGGTTTCGGCTGTGAACCGGCCTCGGCTGCGAGCGTCGCCGGCGCAAGCCTTCTTTTGCAGGAGGGCGTGATCAGGCCCGACCAGACCGTTGCCTGCGTGCTCACCGGCCATGGCCTAAAGGACCCGGACATCACGGTCGCTTACCACACTGGGATGGCGACCAAGCCCGGCTCGCAGCCGGTGCCAACGGAGCGACCAGAAGGCAAGTGGGCGAACCCACCGGTCAGGGTCGCCGACAACCTCCAGGCGATTCTCGCGGCAATGGGCGTCAGTTCGGGCGCGTGAGGGGCCTCAGCCTCACGGCTACGCCATAAAAAAACGCCCCACGCGGCCTGGGCCGCGCGGGGCGCAAAGGGGGACGGGTTTTCG
>CAYOGE010000029.1:0-42890 GCA_964403525.1 uncultured Phycisphaeraceae bacterium
GGCGGGGGGGGTGGGGGCGGCGACGTACTGAGCCTGCAGCGTCACCAACAGGTCGGAATTGGGCGGCACGTTTCCGGCGCGGTACCCGCGCGGGCCGAAGCCGAGTGACGCGGGGATGTAGAGCCTGCGCACGGTTCCAACGGTCATGCCGAGCGTGCCGATGTTGAGCCCCTGCAGGTTCTGCGGCGCACCCGCCGTCCAGCGGAACGGCTCGACAGCGTTGGTGCGCGGGTTGGGCGTGTTTGAGTTGTAGAACTCGTTGCCGGCGTCGCTGTAAAACACGGCGGTGCCCGCCGCGTCTGAGTGCTCCTCGATTTTGGGCTCCGTCGCTGAGGGGGGCACAAAGTCAATGACGACGACGCCGCCGGTGCGCCGTTCAACCTTGACCGGCGATTGCGTGCGCTTGAGCGTCGGGCCGGCGGCGCCCGCCGCGGGTCCCCACACCTGCTTGCCCGAGGCGTCGGTGCCGCGATCGGTGAAGGAGAGTGACTCGGGCGTGATCACCCACGAGGAGGTGAACTCGAACGCGTTGTCGATCATCGTCGGGCCGGCACCGGTCCCGGAGAAGTTACCGCCGGCGCTGGTGAGGGTGACGTCAGCGATCGGCACAAGCTGCGACGACTTGAGCACCGGGAACATGTCCGGGGCGGACCAAAGCCCGACCACGGCCGCCTTGAACGTCGGCGGCACCCCCGTGAAGTCGTACTGGCGCACGACCAGGTTGCCGCTCTTCTTCCACACCTGCCAGACGCCCTGCCTGAAAGGGGCCCAGGACGAATCTGCACGGGCGAGCTCGAAGTAGATCGCGTTATCAACGCCGACACCATCAACGGTGATGACCACCGACGAAAGCGAGAGGGCGGGCGTGTCGCCGCTGGGTGTGCTGACGAACGAGCCGGTGAGGAGCTTGACCATCGCCTGCACGTCCGGGTCGGTGCTCTTGACCGACGGCGTGGGGCGCTCGATGGGCTTGGCGGGGTACTGGGCGTTGATCGCCTCCATCCGCTTGCGTTCGGCCTCGGCCTGAGCGTTGCGGACACTCTCGGGCACTTCGCTCGGGTCAACCGCTTGCTGCGCAATGACCGGGCCGACGGTGGCGAGGAAGGCGAGGATGGACGCTTTGGTGAATGTGTTCATATCGAGGGCTCTTATCGGTTGCTGCCTGTTCGGGATGGAGTATAAGGAGTTCGTCCGTACACAGCGAGCGGATGCGGGTCGGTCGAAGTGGCAGGGTGGCTCGGTGGCGGGGGAGGCTTGGGACCGCATGAAAACAGCGGCCATGAGGCCGCTGTTTGGGTACGCACGCGGATGTGGTCACCTGGGCAAGGCTGAGGTCGTGCCGCGACAGCGGTCTGCCTCAGGCCATTTCCGGATAGAGCTTCTTGACGACGGCGATCAGGTCCTTGACGTGGCTGATCGACTCGTTCATGAACTTCTTCTCGGTGTCGTCGAGTTTGAAGCTGATGATGCGCTCGACGCCCTTGCTGCCGAGCACGCAGGGAACACCGACGAACATGCCCTTGCCCTTCTGGCCGGGGGCGGCGCCGTACTCGTCCTCGCAGTAGGCGGCGCAGGCGATGACGCGCTTCTTGTCGCGGACGATCGCTTCGACCATCTCGACGGTGCCGGCGGAGGGGGCGTACCAGGCGCTGGTGCCCATGAGCTTGACGACCTCGCCGCCGCCGACCTTGGCGCGGTCGACGCAGGCCTGGATCTTCTCTGCGCTGAGCAGGTCGGTGACGGGGATGCCGTTGACGCTGGTGCGGTTGGGCAGCGGCACCATGTCGTCGCCGTGCCCGCCAAGCAGCATGCCCTGCACGTCCTCAACGCTGACGCCCAGCTCGAAGGCGAGGAAGGTCTTGTAGCGGGCGACGTCGAGAGCGCCGGCCTGGCCGATCACGCGGGCCGCGGGGAACCCTGTGACCTTCCACATGACGTAGACCATGGCGTCGAGCGGGTTGCTCACCACGATGACGACGGCGTTGGGCGCGAACTTCTTGATGTTCTCCGCGACGCTCTTGACGATGCCTGTGTTGACGTTCACCAGGTCGTCGCGGCTCATGCCGGGCTTGCGCGGCAGGCCGGCGGTCACGACCACAACGTCGGAGCCTTCGATGTCGGCGTAGTCGAAGGTGCCGGTGATGCGGGCGTCGAAGCCCTCGATCGAACCGCAGCAGGCGAGGTCGAGCGCCTTGCCCTTGGGCATGTGGAGCTCGGGCTTCTCTTTGTTCTGGATGTCAAGGAGAACGACGTCGCCGAGTTCCTTCATGGCGATGGAGCGGGCGCACTCGCCGCCGATGTTGCCGGCGCCGATGACGGAGATCTTGGGACGACGCATGGTGAATTCCTTTGAACGGAAGGTGTTGGAAGGTGTCGCGGGTCGATGGTAGAAGTGGTGGAGTAAGGTGGCAACGGGCGGGGGCGGAAATGGCGAAACGGTTATTCACCAAAGGGCCAGGAACACCGGGAAAACTAGATGTGGGTGTTTGGGTTGACCCGGCCGCACTCAGGGCAGATCTTGTTGTGGCCGGCGTGGTAGCCGCAGTGCCGGCAGGCACCTGGAGGTGTTTCGACACCCACGCGCACCCAGCGGCGGAGCAGGCTGACCACCAGCGAGGCGAGCAGCGTCGCAAAGCCGCACGCCGCCAGCGCGATCGGGTGGAGCACCTGTCCCACGAGCCACGTCGGCTTCCACTGCCAGAAGGCGTGGTCGGCCCACGCGGCGCGGGTGAGCGTGAAACCGACAAGCGCCACAACCCCAGCGACAAACGCCGACCACCAGCGTGGGTACGCGGCAGCGGCGACAATTACTGCAAGGGGAAGAACAACGTTTACACAGAGCACGATCCCGAGCGGTTTGGGCAGGAGCTCGGGAACGAGCCCGGCCGCGATGGCCCCGGGCAGAGCGATCACCGGAGTGAGCCACCATCGGGATGGATGTACCAGGCGCATTGAGCGGTTTGTTTGCAGCTACGCCGCGCCGGGCGGGGTTGTGCGGGCGGCGTTCAGCGCAGCCTTGGCGTCGGCGATTAAGGTGCCGATCTCGGGGTTGGGATCGGCGGCGAACATCTGCGCCAGGAGCCCGGCGTGCTGGTCGATCAGGTGGGCGGCTCGATCAATGGCCGGAGGTCGGTCGGCGGGTTGCAGGAGGTGGACTTCTGCCAGCGCGAACGTTACCGCCTGGAGGTTGATGATGCTGGGGATGGCGGCGCGGAGTCGGTCGCCCTCCGACGTCTTTGGAAACGCGATCGACGCCTGCGCGAAGCTCAGCCAGTGGGCGAGGAGGGCCGGCCATGTGATGTTGGGGTCTTCTGACACGCACAGAGGATACAGCGTTACGCTTGCGGCATGGAGATCGACCCGTCTGCAATATCCCGCGCCGAGCGTTACAAGCTGCTGATCGGAGGCGTGGTGCCGCGCCCGATCGCTTTTGTGTCGACGGTGTCGCCTGACGGGCTGGTCAACCTTGCGCCGTTCTCGTTCTTCACCGCGATCGGGGCTGACCCGATGATGCTGATGTTCTGCCCGGCGAACAAGGAAGACGGCTCGGAGAAGGACACGCTCCGCAACGCCAAGCCGATCGGCGAGGGTGGGACGGGGGAGTTTGTCGTCAACATCGTTCCCGTGGCGATCGCCGAGGCGATGGCCGCGTGCGCTGCGCCGCTTCCGTACGGCGAGAGCGAGTTCGCCTTCAGCCACCTGACCCGGGCGCCGAGCCTGAACGTGCGGCCACCACGGGTTGGCGAGTGCCCGATCAGCTTCGAGTGTGTGACGGAGCGGGTGATCCGAACCAACCCCGGTGCGCCAGGCGGGGGCAACGTGGTCATCGGCAGAGTCGTGCACGTGCACGTGCTGGATGCGGCGGTCAACGCGCGGCTGCACATCGACCCGGTGACGCTCGATGCGCTCGGCCGGATGAGCGGGCCCAAGGGGTACTGCACGACGCGCGACCGGCTCGAGGTGCCTCGGGGGGACGAGCCGACGGTTAAGGGCGGCGGGTAATCCCAGACCAGGAGCCCGGCCCGGGTGGGGCAAAGGACTCCATCGGCCGCTGTTCGCAGGCGATTTCCATGTACTTGCGTTGTTCTTTGGCTCAATTGGAACCTCGGCGTCCTTTGCCGCCTCTAACAAGGTGTACTCACCCTGTCCTTTCGGAGTCTCCGATGATCTCGACCAGGCCCAACATCCTGCAAGCGACGTCTGATCTCGCTCCCGTCGCTGCGCCAGCGGCTCTCGCTGAGGTCGCGCCCGCTCAGGCGCAGCAGTGGCTGAGCAAGGGTGAAGCGGTGCTTATTGACGTCCGCGAGACAGACGAACACGCCCGCGAACACATCCATGGGGCGCAGCTGCTCCCGCTCTCGCGATTCGGGGCGGCGCAGGCCGCGGCGCTCGCCAAGCCCGGCCAGCGAATCGTACTCCATTGCAAGGGTGGCAAGCGATCAGCGGACGCCTGCCGCCTGGCCGCGTCGCTCGCCGGGCCGGACCGGCCGATCTACAGCCTCACCGGCGGCATCGAGGGGTGGAAGAGCGCGGGCCTTCCGGTAGAAGTGAACACCAGCGTCAGCGGTATTAGCGTGATGCGTCAGGTGCAGCTGGTCATCGGGCTGGGCGTGCTGACAGGGTCGGCGTTGACGTGGCTTGTGCACCCCGGGTTCATCGTTGTGCCAGCGTTCTTCGGGGCAGGGCTCACGTTCGCGGGGGCTTCTGGCACCTGCGCTCTGGCGACAGTTATGGGCAAGATGCCCTGGAACAAGGCCGCACGGGGCGTTTCCTGCGCCACCGGCGGATGCGTCTGACCGGTTTTTGATTGACGGGAAATGGAGCCTCATCATGCTTCACGATGCAGCAGCGTTCTACGAATCCTGGCCCGCAACCATGGGCATGGCCAAGTCGAAGGGGCCCGACATCGGCAAGGCGTTCGGGCCGTTCTTCATGGGCCTCATGAAGGACGGGGGCGAGGGTGGGCTCTCGGTCAAGCACAAGGAACTGATCGCGATGGCGATCGGCGTCGCGGTGCGCTGCGAGCCGTGCATCTACACCCACGTCGAAAAGTGTCTCAAGGCCGGCGCAACGCCCAAGGAAGTCATGGACGCCGCTGGTGTCGCGGTGCTGATGGGGGGCGGGCCGGTGTACACGTACACGCCTGTCGTCGCCGCCGCTCTCGAGCACTTCGAGAGCGCAGGTCTTCCGAACTGATCGAGCGACCCTTTCTGTACTTTGGCGCAGCTGCGCCTCATTTGGAGCTTCGACCATGAACACTTGCAAGAACGTCGGCACGATCGACCGGACGGTACGGATCGTCGTCGGGATCGTCGCGATCGTGCTCGCCTTCACGACCTTGGGCCTCACAGCCGGCGCGGCGGCGGGCATCGTCGCCGCGCTGGTCGGCGTGGTCATGCTCGGCACAGCGGCGATGGGTGTCTGCCCGCTGTACGTTCCGCTGAAGGTCTCAACCTGCAAGGCCGGCGGCAAGTAACGCCGAGACCTACCGCCGCGGCGAGGTGGCCGACCGCTTGAGCGGCTTGCGCCCGCGATGCGCCGGCGTCTGCGATGTGCGCTCGGAGGCGTCCCGCCGCGCGATCGCCCTGAGGATGGCCGCGCGGAGCGGCCCGGGGAGCGCCCCAGCGGACATCTGCGCGCACGCGTCCTGCACCAGATCAAGCTCGCGGAAGACCGCGCGGCAGCGTGCGCAGATCTCCGCCTGCGGCACCCTGAAGCCCGCGGCCGCACCGCCGCGGTCCATCGCTTCCATCTTCGCCTTCAGCAGGTCGATGCAGACCTGTTTCTCGTAGATCGGCGCCGGCGCGTGCACCGAGGAGGCTTTCGCTGTCATCGCCTTGCGGAGGGCCAGGCGCGCACGGTGCAGACGCGTCTTGACGGTGTTCTCCGCGAGAGCGAGCGCTGCGCCAACATCCTCGACGCTGACGCCGAGCACTTCCTTCATCACAAGCGGCACGCGCAGGTGCTCTGGCAGGCCCGCGATCGCCGCTTGCACGCGGGTGATGGCCTCGCTCCGCTCCGCCGGGTCTTCTTCACCCGCGGGCGCGGCGGCGACTTCCATGACAGTGGACTCGCGCCACGGCATGAGCTGCGAGACCGCCGGCATGCGCTTGTCGACCCCACCCCTGCGTCGTAAGCGCGGCTTGCAGTAACGCGCGGCGATCGCGTAGAGCCAAGTGCCCGGATCGGCGTTGCCCTTGAAGGTGTCCCACTTGCGGAATGCCTGGAGGAACGTCTCCTGCACCAGGTCGTCGGCGTCGGCCCGGTTGCCGCACATGCGCAGCGCCAGAGCGTGAAGCTTCGGGCCGTGCGTATCCAGGAGCGCGGGGATCGCGATAGAGGCGTTGCTCCCCGCGGTGACGCTCTTTGCGTGCCCCGCGGTTCGGCGTGCCGTTGTTCCCTTCGCGTGCATCGGAAGACTGTATCAGGCCGCGGTTGGGCCCCGTTGAGCGGGTCACACCGGCCTTGTCTTGACGCTGTCTACGGTTTGCCGTGCGTGTGATCGGCATTGATCCCGGTTTGCGGCTGACGGGCTACGGCTGCGTGGAGCCGCTGCGCAGCAAGGGAGCGACGCCGAGCGGGGCACGGATTGTCGAGGCGGGGGTGTTCAGGCTGGACGTGAAGGCGAGCGTTTCAGACCGGCTGCTCGACCTCGAGAACGACCTGACCGCGCTGATCGAACGGGTGAAGCCAGACCTGGTGGGCGTCGAGCAGCTCTACGCCCACTACGCGCACCCCGCAACGGCGATCGTGATGGGGCACGCCCGGGGCGTGATTCTGCTGGCGATCCGCCGGGCGAACGTGCCGCTGGTTGAACTGCGACCCAACGAAGTGAAGAAGGCTTCGACGGGGTACGGGCACGCGGCGAAGGACCAGATGCAGAGGGCGATGCAGTTTGAGTTTGGTCTCAAGGAGATGCCCAAGCCGCCCGACGTGGCCGACGCGCTGGCGATCGCGCTGACGGCGATGCGCCGGGAAGCGGGCGTAGCGGGTCTGCTGCGGGGGAAGTAACGGGAGAGAGTCGTTATGCTCCCGGGCATGGAGAACACCATGCAGACTTCACGGCGTGCGTTTGTGGCGGGTGGTGTAGCGGCGGTCGGGGCCGCCGCGCTGGGTGGGTGCGCGACGGGCCGGGCCGGGTCGGGCAATGCCTCCCTCGCGGCTGAAACGCCGTTTAGTCCTGCCGACTCCGCCAAGCCGCGTGCGAACCCGATCGGCGTGTCGACCTACGCATTCTGGCGCTACAAGGACGACTGCCGAATCCCAGTTCAAGACTGCATCCGCTACGCCGCCGCGATGGGCTTTGACGGCGTCGAGATCCTGATGGAGCAGATGGACTCACAGGAGAACAGGTACATGCAGGTGCTCAAGCGGACGGCTCACAACGAGGGCGTCTGCCTGATGGGGTACTCGATCCAGCAGGGCTTCGTGAAGAAGGACCCCGCCGAACGGCAAAGAAACGTTGACCACACCATCAAGTGCATCGAGCAGGCCGGCGCGATGGGCATCCCGACCATGCGCGTAAACACCGGCCGCTGGGGCACCACCAAGAGCTTCGATGAGCTCATGGCGAACCGTGGAATCGAGGCGCCGATCCCGGGGGTGACCGAGGACGAGGCGTTCGGTTGGGTTATCTCATCACTTGAAAAGTGCATCCCCGCGGCGGAGAAGCACGGTGTCTGCATGGGGCTGGAGAACCACTGGGGCCTCGGGCTGACGCCGCAGGGCGTGCTCCGCATCGTTGACGCGGTGGACTCGCCGTGGCTGCGATGCACCAGCGACACCGGGTGCTTCCTCGAGGACCCGTACGACCGGCTCGAGCTGATGGCCGACAAGACCTGCCTGATCCAGGCAAAGACCTACTACGGCGGAGGCGTTTGGTACACCCTCGACCTTGACTACAAACGGATCGCCGACATCTTTCATCGGCACAACTACCGCGGCTGGGTCTCGCTGGAATACGAGGGGAACGAGGACTGGAAAACAGCGATCCCCAAGAGCCTCGCGCTGCTGCGCGCCACCCTTGGATCGGCCTGAGCGACGCAGCAGCAGGACCGCCGCGCCTTAGAACGGGTTGTGCGGCGGGACTTCGTCCTCTGGCGTGCGTGCGGGCTCGCCGCTTGCAGCGCTGCGCTCCGTGTCTTTCAGTCGGTTGTTGAGCTGCTCGACGAGCCTGTGCATCGCCGCGATCTGTTTCGACAGTTCGTCCACATGATCTGAGAGCGTCTCGTGCCGGCGGTCAGCGAACATCAGCAGTTCCTCCAGCCGCTCGATGCGTTGGACGTGCGGGTGCCGCGAGGGGTCGGGTTGGCCGTGTGTTGACATGATTCTGTCCGCCGTTGAGGGTACGCTCATCCACCATGAAAAAGGCCTTCTTCGCCGCGGTCGTTCTCGCCACCGGTGGTGCCGCTTCGGCGATGGAGAGCGGCCTTGAACCGCTGAGCGTGGCGGCGGCTTCGGGCATGACTCTCGATGTGTCTGCAAGCCTCCTGGCGATGGTGCGCGAGCCGGAAACGCCGACCCTGCCGGCACAGGCCGCGTCTTCGAACGCTCCGTTTGGTTCGTTCAAGAAGGGGCAGCCGTACGTTTGGTACCTCACCGTCGGTGGCGGCGTCGCCGCAGACAGTGATCCCGGCACGCACTACGACGCATTTGTCGCTGCGTCAACGTTTATCGGTGAGGGGCTGGAGTTGCAACTGGAAGGGAGCGGCTGGTACTTCAACCAGGAGCCTGACAGCACGTTCGGCGGCGGCTTCTCGATCAACCTGCGCTGGCACTTCTGGCACGGTGCCTACGGCGGCGGCGAGGGGCACGACTGGACGACCTACGCCGACGCAGGAATCGGCATGATCTTCAGCGGTGACGATGTGCCCGACGGCGGGACCAGCGCCAACCTGGCGCCGAGGGCCGGTGTGGGGTTCACAGCGCGCCTGGGCGATACGCAGACGCGGTTGGTCGGGGGCGTGCGCTGGCACCACATGAGCAACGCGCGAGCGGATGGAGATACGAATAACCCCGATGTGAACGCCCCCATGTTCTACATCGGACTGCAGTGGCCCCTCTAAACGGGAACTTTCCCCCCGTCCGCGTTTCGACGCCAAGGGAGCACGCCCATTCCTTGGACCTGGAGGGGGTTGCGGGCCGATCTACCGGAGCCCTTCCGCTCGATCGGGCACACTATGGCACGCAATAACGTCAACCTGTTCAAGACAAAGGCCTTCTGGGCCACGGCCGCCACGGCGGCTCTCGTGGCTGCGGTGGGGCTCGGCACCGTCGCTGGCTACCAGCATCTTGCCGACACGGCCGGCACACACCGCGGCTCGCAAGGCCCCCTTACGGTGCGATTCAATTGGCCAGTCCACGCGACAACGCCGGTTGCTCCCGACGGTTCCCGCAGGTCGTGGCTGCCGCTGAAGGTCCAGCAGGACCTTGCCGACCTGGCCCTGAGCCAACTGACCGGCTCCACGACCGACGGAGATGCGCTTGCCCGAACGGCGCAAGCGATGGAGCAGTCGGGCTGGTTTGAGTCGATCGAGAGCGTTCGCCGGGCCGACGGCAACGCGGTCGAGATCATCGGGCACTGGCGAACGCCGGTGGCGGTCGTGCGCGTTGCAGGTCCGCTGGGGCAGGTCGACCGGCTGATCAGCGCTAAAGCGCAGCTGCTGCCGATCGACTACCCGGCCGGGACAACCGCGATGCGTTACATCCTCGGCGCAGCTCGACCGGCACCCGAGCAGTTCGGTGAAGAGTGGGAGGGGTCGGACGTTCAGGCCGGCCTCAAGTTGCTCGCGTACCTCTATCCCTCCACCGTGTACGGTCAGGTCGCGGGCATCGACGTCTCTCAGTACGCGGCCGCTCGGAAGCTGGTTATCGTGACAGACACCGGGGCAAAGGTGGTCTGGGGCGCAGCTCCGCAGGACTGGGCGCCGAGCGAGCCGAGCCCTGATCAGAAGCTCAAGTGGTTGGTTCACCTCAAGAGCGGACCGGAATTCGGCCGTCGGATCGACGCGGGCCGCCCGCTTGTGGATATCACCAGCCCCCGCGGCATCATGATTGATCAGTCGAGCGAGGCCTTTGGGGCCGCGATTGGATCAGCGGACGAGCAGGCTGCAGCCGAGTCCGAGGCGGTCAAGCCGACCCGAACGTCCGCCGATCGTCGGCGCGCCGAGCGGCGTTAGGCCGCCAAGAATGTGTGCCGGGGTGTCGGGGTCGTGAAACGCGGGCTTGAGTGGGGCTGCGGATCGGTGCAACCGTGTTCTTGGCGTGACGGGCGTGAACCCGAGCATTGGAGCTATGCGATGGAAATGGTCACCAAGGCCGAGAAAGAACAGATCGAGAAGCGCCTGAACGAACTGCTTGGCAACCGCCAGGCCGTCAGCCAGCGGATCGCCGAAGCCCGCGCAATGGGGGACCTTAAGGAAAACGGCGACTACCACGCCGCCCGCGAGCAACAGGGCATCGAAGAGGCCGAGATTCGGCGGCTGCAGGAGCGGCTTGCAACGGTTTCAGTGGTCGATGCATCCGCGAAGGAGACCGGCATCGTCTTCCTCGGAGCCACCGTCAAGCTCCGCGAGGAGGGTTCCGACGAGGAGGAACTCTTCCGCCTGGTCGGGGAAGCAACCTCCACCAACAGCGGGGACATCTTTGATGTAACCGCGAACAGCCCGATGGGGGAGGCGCTGATGAAGGCACGCGTCGGAGAGACCATCGCGGTGCGGACTCCCAGAGGGACGAAGCACTTCGAGATACTTGAGATTGTGTAAGAGGGGGGTTTGGCGTGCCTCCGGGCCGGGCGGATTGACCGAACGACTGGCGAGGCTAAACTCGCTCCCCCCGTTTCGTGCATTGTCGACTTGGCCCCTTCGTCTAGCCTGGTCTAGGACACCAGGTTCTCATCCTGGGAACAGGGGTTCGAATCCCCTAGGGGTCACTTTGATCGCGAGCCCGCCTGTGTCCGGCGGGCTCGCTCATTTTTTGGGGGGGACTTGAGAAGCTGCGCCGCCTGTGCGACCGAACGGGGCCGCTTTGGGTCGATTTGAAGTGAAGGCGTCCCCTCTTTGCGTCGATGTTCGGGGCTCTGGAGGCACAATGTCCCAATCCCCAACGCCGAATCCGCAGCCGGTGTCCGGCCCGATCCGCTCGGAGTTTTCTAACGACCCCGACATGCGCGAGATCGTAGAGATGTACGTGCAGGAGATGCCCGCACGCGTGAGCAAGCTCCAGGAACTGTGGGCCGCACAGCAGATGGACGATCTGAAGCGGCTGGCGCACCAGCTAAAGGGTGCCAGCGGCGGGTACGGTTTTGCGCCAGTCGGCTCGGCCGCGGGGAAGGTCGAGCGATCGCTCATGGCGCTGGCAGAGGGTTCCGCCAGCGCATCGCTGGACCAGCTGCGCAACCAGTTCGAAGACCTGTTGAGTATGTGCCGCCGGGTGACGATGTAAGGATCGGCTTCTCCGACTGTTGGTCCGAATACGAAGGGTGTGTACGCAGTGGCAGAGAGCGACAACAAACCGATGGTGGTGCTCATCGACGACAGCGTCGATGTTCATCGTCTGCTCAAGGCGAGGCTGCGCTCAGAGCCGATCGAGATTTCTGCGTTCGCCAGCGGCAAAGAGGGGATCGAGTTCTGCGTGAAGAACCGTCCCGCCCTTGTGCTGCTGGAGCTGGACATGCCGGAGATGGACGGATTCGCCGTGCTCCGCGCCCTGCGGTCGGACCCCGCGACCGTCAACACGACCGTTGTGGTGCTGAGCGGCCTGAGCGACTCGCAGGACAAGGTCGCCGCCTTCGACCTCGGCGCGACCGACTACGTGACCAAACCGTTTGACTTTTCCGAGCTGCGGGCGCGCGTCCGCAGCGCGCTGCGAACCCAGCGCCTGATGCAGCTCCTCGCCGAGCGGGCCGAGGTTGACGGCCTGACGGGCCTGGCAAACCGCGCCGCGTTCAACCGGCGCTGGGCGCAGGAAACCAGCGAGAGCCAGCGCTACGGGCGACCGCTCTCGCTCGCGGTGATGGACATCGACTTCTTCAAGAAGATCAACGACACCTACGGGCATCCCGCCGGCGACGAGGTGATCCAGGGATTCGCCAAGGTTGTCGTCGCTTTCACCCGAGACTGTGATATCGCCTGCCGGTACGGGGGCGAAGAGTTCTGCATCATCATGCCCGAGACCGCGCCGGAGGCCTCGCGGATTGTCGGCGAGCGCATCCGTGAAGCGATGGAGGGCACGACCTGGGCCCGCCATCCTGAGCACAAGGTCACGGTTTCGGTCGGCATCGCCGGCATCAACGCCGGGACCGCCGGTCTGACGCACGAGGTCTGGCTTGAGCGCGCCGACAAGGCGCTCTACACCGCCAAGCACGGTGGACGGAACCGGGTGGTTGTCGATGTGATCGAGTCGACGGCTCCGCTGAAGATGGCTGGCTGAGTCCGCGCCCGAGTCGGGAGGAAACTTCTCATGTGTCTTGATGCCCCGGGGCTTGCCCGGGGTTGTTGCCGTTCCGGCCGGGGGGGGTAATCTCCAGCGGTGGTCGCTACACTCCGGTCCTCAGTTCAAACGGAGATGACCATATGGGATTTTGGACGCTGGCGGGTTCGGGCAGGGCGGTGCTGATCGGAGTATTGAGCGTGGCGGCCGTTGTGAGCCCTGCGTGGGCCGACGAGCCGCTGGACAAGGCGAACGCTCTGTACTCGGCGATTCAGAGTGACAGGCGCAGCGACCTGGTGCTCCTGCCCGTGCTGCACGCCATGGATGCCCCGCCGAAAGAACCGGGTGACTACCTCAGCGCGGTCCTGATGACGCCGCAGAATGTGAACTGGGAAGCCGCCGCGAACTGGGCCAAGGGCGAGAAACAGCAGGACGTCATCAAGGCGCTGACCACGGTCACGAAGGAGGACGACTGGCGTAACCGGTGGGCGTTCGGGCAACCGTACGGAGCGGGCGCGGTCGACCCCAAGTTCGTCGACATGGGGCTGTACACCGAGCTGGGCGAGGACAACACCCTCGCCGCTGCGCAGTTCCTCTACCTGCCCGCGATCCGGCGGATGGAGATCCTCTGCCACGTCGAGGCGACGCGCCTCCTGGCCGAAGGGAAGGGGAACGAGGCCCTGGACCTGATGCGCAAGTGGGCATGGTTCAGCTACCAGATCGCTGCCCGGGAGATGCTGAAGGAGAAGCTCGCTGGCATGGAGATGCTCTCGCTCGCGTTCACGCGGATGCGCGACCTGGCGTACACCGACATGATCTCCGACAGGCCGTCGATGACCGCCGAGGGCGTGCGGGACGTCATCGCCAAGCTCGGCAACCGCAACCCGATCAACATCGAACGGCTCTCGCTGCCCGCCGCGGAGAAGCTCGCGGCCCAGCAGCTCGTCGCCCGGACGTTCACGCCGGACGGTGGACCGAAGCCCGGCTCCTTTGCTCGGGTGTTTGCGCAGGTGGCGGCCGGCAGCCGCCCGCTCCGCCGGTTCAGCGAAACGGCCAAGTGGGACACGCTCCAGAAGCTCCACGGAAACTACGCCGACACCTCCAAGCGCATCCGCGACGTGTACGGCGACTGGGACCGGCGCTGGGACCTGAGCCAGTGGGACTCGATCCAGGAACTTCCGACTGACTATGCGCGCCTCGACAAGGTGCAGTACGCCGCGCTCGACCTGGTGATGGGAGACGTTGGACGGGTGTTCCCCCAGCGCCGCGAGCTGCGTGCGGAGTGGATCGGCACGCGTGCAGCGCTTGGCTGCTACGGGTACCGGCTCAGGCAGGGGTCGCTCCCGGTCAAGCTCGAGTCGATCGTTCCGCAGTACGTCGGCAAGATCAGCCTGATGGACGATCCTTTCGACAAGGACGCGAAGGAGGACCGTGGCCGGCGCGTCGCGTACCTGCGGGCCGCGATCGACAACATGGAGGTCGGCGGCGCGCCCAAGCCGATCTTGATCCGGGTGTTCCCGAAGGTCGCCGGCGTTGAGTACCCGAACTTTGAGGCGAAGGTGCAGGCCGGCCAATTCGTGGTCTACTCGGCCGGGCCCGACGGCAATCAGAACGGGGTGTCCAGGGCCACGCAGATGGTCAAGGACGAGCACGGCGACTACCTCATCTGGCCGCCGGTGCTGTCGCTCGCACGTCAGTTCAGGATCGACAACGCTTCCAAGCCGGAAGAGCGCCCGTAACTGACCGCGGCGCTGCGGGCGTGCTCGATCCGCTCTCCCCTCGCGGGGGAGGCGCGGGCGTTGCCGACGGCTTACGCGTGGGAAGAAATCAGCAGCCGGATTTGATTGGAGAACGGCATGAGCCAGAACGGCGTCGAGAGAGTACTGATCATCGGGAGCGGGCCAGCGGGCTGGACGGCGGCGGTGTACGCCGCCCGCGCGAACCTGAACCCCGTCGCCTACATCGGCTTCGCAAAGCAGGACCCCGGGCCCGTGCTGCCGGGTGGGCAGTTGATGCTGACCACCGAGGTTGAGAACTACCCCGGATTCCCAAAGGGTGTGACCGGTCCGGAATTGATGCAGCATTTCCAGGAGCAGGCCGAGCGATTTGGAACGCGCGTCGTGGGGGAGGAGATCGTCCGCTGCGAGTTCAGCCGCGATCCCGCGAAAGACCCGCACCGACTGCACACGAGCGAGGGCGCGGTGGTGCGGGCGCACGCGGTGATCCTTGCTACGGGTGCGGTTGCGAACTGGATCGGGCTCCCCAACGAGATGCGTTTGGCAAGGAGCGGTGGGGGTGTCAGCGCGTGCGCCGTGTGCGACGGCGCGCTGCCGGGGTTCCGGAACAAGCCGCTGGCGGTCGTGGGCGGCGGCGACACCGCGATGGAAGAGGCGACGTACCTGACCAAGTTCGGCTCAACGGTTTACGTCATCCATCGGCGCGACTCGCTGCGGGCAAGCAAGATCATGCAGGAGCGGTTCCTCAGCCGGCCCAACGCCCGGGTGCTCTGGAACAAGCAGGTCGTCGACGTTCTGGGAGACCAGATGATCGAGGGCGTCACGCTGGAGGACACCGTCACCAGGGAGCGCAGCCGCCTCGACCTTGGCGGGCTCTTTGTCGCCATCGGGCACACCCCGGCGACGAAGTTCCTCGCCGGCAGCGGGGTAGAGCTTGACGACAGCGGCTACATCGCGCTGAAGCAGCGGAGCAGCTACACCAACCTCCCGGGTGTCTTCGCGGCGGGAGATGTGGCCGACAGCCACTACCGGCAGGCCGTGACGGCCGCGGGCATGGGTTGCGTAGCGGCCTTGGATGCCGAGCGGTGGCTTGCGGCTGCAGGCGTCGACTGAACGAGGGGCGGTTTGTCAGCCCAACTCCAGGCCCCACGGGGCAGCAAGGGGGCAGCACGGGTGGTTGCCGGCCTCAAACCATGTCGTGGTCGCTTTCGTCTTCGTCTTCAAGAAAACCAATCTGTGCCGGCTCACCGGTGGTTTCACGCGCGGCCTTTGCGACCTCGCCGATGAGCTTGTCGATCGGGTGTGACTTTGAGGCGATCCACTTGTTGGCGATGTTCACCGGTGCAACCGCGACCTTGCCGTTCGGGCTCACCAGGCAGATGGTGCGTCCTCCCGCGAGCACCCAGTTCACGTTCCCTTCGCGCTTGAGAACGTCACCGATCGCCACGCCGAGGGGGCGGACGAAGTCCTCCGGCTGGGGGCGTTCGGACCAGTGCGCGTTGATGTACCCGTTCATTACGGCGACAACCTGCGCGGCCCCTTCGGTGTCGGTTGCTTCAAATCTTTGAACATATTCCGACCACTTGGCGCGATGAGCGTTGATCGTTTTGACGGCCTGCGCGTCGAGTTCCTTGAACGGGATGCGCAACTCCTCGGGCGGGGTGCTCTGGCCGGAACTGGCGTATGACCGCTGAGACCGCATCGCCGTACGGGCGAGACGCGAGCAGCCGGGCGCTGCGATGGTGATGATGGTGAGTGCGCCGGCAAACAATACTCGATACTTCAAGCGGTTCCCCTTGTTGAGTGCGTGCAACAGAATAACAACCCTCCATCGCGTTGCAAGGGGGCATCGGCTTTTGTTCTGGCTGGACCTGCCGGGGCCGGGGCGGGGGCCAAGGCCAGGGCTGAGACGGGGTGCCGGTGCAGCAGTGAAAGCGACCGGGTGTTCAGTCCCCGTACTTGGGGAGGTCGGCCTCGCCGAGCAACCGGTATTCCTTGCGCCTGAGGATCTGGACGGCAAGGGTCAGGTCGTCAACGGCGAGCACCATGCACATCGGGCCGGTGCTCCATCCAAAGAGCGGGTAGGCGAACCGGATCGAGAGCTCTGCCCGGAGCAGGTGCTCGCAAACGGCGCTGAGTGAGTGGTTGGCGTCCAGAGCGACGCCGATGACTTCGCTCTCGATGTACGTCAGGCCCTGGCTCTTGAGGACCGCGCGGGCGCCTTCTGCGCTGTTGGCGACGATGCGGATCACGGCGTGGTCTGACGCCTCGTGGACGGCCATCGCGCACACCCTGCAATGGTTCTCGTCGAACGCCCGCATCTGCTCGTGCAGCTTGCCCACCCTGTTTGGAAGGAAGACAGAGAACTGCGTCAGGCACGCTGACTGGTACCCGCGGGCGGTTTCGGTCGGGATCGGCGCTTGGGACATGGCGCGAGTCTAGCAGCAACACCGCGCACTGTGGCGACCAACCTGCAGCGGGGTCAAAAAAGCCCGGCTCGGCTGCCGGGCAAAGGAAGGAGGGCGGGTTGAGATTCCGGGCGTGGTTACGCGGAGAACGAAGAGCCGCAGCCGCAGGTGCTGGTGGCGTTGGGGTTGTTGAACACAAAGCCCCTCCCCATGATCTCGTCCTTGAAGTCGATCGTCACGCCCGAGAGATAGAGCAGGCTCTTGGGGTCGCAGATCACCTTGACGCCGTGGGCCTCGAAGACCTCGTCGGTCTCCTTCTGGGCCTCGGTCAGGTCAAGAAGGTATGAGAAGCCGGAGCAGCCACCGCCCTTTACTCCAACCCGGAGGCGGATCTTGTCGGCGTCGAGTTCCTGCTGCTTGATGATGTTCTTGATCTCACGCGCGGCCGACTCGCTCAGGAGCAGCGGCGTTGAGGTCGTGCTGGGGGCCGGGGTGTCGGTGTGGGTCGTGCTCATTGCTACTCACTATACGTTGAAAGGGTAAAGGCGGTTTGGTCTGGTAACCCGTTCAGGGGCCATCGGCCGCATCAGGCCTTGGCGTGGTCGGGGGACTCGGCCGGAAGGCCGTTCTTGGCCCGGTAGTCAGCGAGGGCGGCCTTGATCGCATCCTCGGCCAGCACCGAGCAGTGGATTTTGACGGGGGGGAGGCTGAGTTCCTCCACGATTTCGGTGTTCCTCAACTGGTTTGCCTGCTCGAGCGTCCGCCCCTTGAGCCACTCGGTGGCCAGCGAGGAACTGGCGATGGCCGAGCCGCAACCGAACGTCTTGAACTTGGCGTCCTCGATGCGGCCTGTTTCGGGGTTGACCTTGATGGCCAACTGCATGACGTCGCCGCACTCGGGAGCGCCGACGAGGCCGACGCCGATCTTCTTGTCCGACTTCATCTCGGCCTGCGAGCCGAAGTTGCCGACGTTGCGCGGGTTCTCGTAGTGATCGATGATCTTGGGTCCGTATGCCATTTCAAATCTCCAGATCGCAAATGGCCAAAGGGCCATGTGGGGAAGTCGCGTGCTACGGCCGTTTGGCACTTTGCCATCGGGCCTTTGTTCTCAGTGGTGGGCCCACTCAACCTTGCTCAGGTCGATGCCCTCTTTGTGCATGTCGTAGAGCGGGCTCATCAGGCGGAGCTTCTTCACCGCCTGGACGATGTTCCCGATCGCGAAGTCGATCTGCTCCTGCGTGGTCTGCTTTCCCAGGGACAGGCGCAGCGACGAGTGCGCCAGTTCATCGCCCACGCCCAGCGCCTTGAGCACGTACGACGGCTCGAGCGATGCGCTGGTGCAGGCCGAGCCGCTGGAGCAGGCGATGTCCTTGACGGCCATCATCAGCCCCTCCCCCTCGACAAACCCGAATGAGATGTTGCTGATGTGCGGCAGGCGCTTCTCACCGTGCCCGTTGACGGCGCACGAGTCGAGCTGAGCCAGGATCGAGTCTTCGAGGTGCTTGCGGAGCTTGCCAAGGCGCAGGGCGTCGCTCTCCATCTCGGCGAGGGCGATCTCGCAGGCCTTGCCGAAGCCCACGATGCCGGGGATGTTCAGCGTGCCGGAGCGGAAGCCTCGCTCCTGACCGCCGCCGTCCTGCAGCGCCTGGAGGCGCACGCGCGGGCGGTGCCGGCGGACGTACAGGGCGCCCACGCCCTTGGGCCCGTAGATTTTGTGGCCCGACCACGAGAGCAGATCGACGTTGTCCGCGTCGACGTTCACCGGCATCTTGCCCGCCCACTGGGTCGCGTCGGTGTGGAAGAGGACGCCGCGCTCCTTGCACAGAGCGCCTATCTGTCGCACCTCGTTGATCGTGCCGATCTCGTTGTTGGCCCACATGACGGTGACGAGGATCGTGTCCTCGCGCATCGCCGGCTTGACCATCTCGGCGGTGATGATTCCGTCGGCGCCGGGCTCGATGAACGTCGCGTCGAAGCCTTCTTTCACCATGCGCTTGACCGGGTCGAGCACGGCCTTGTGCTCGTGGGTCGCCGAGACGATGTGCCCGCGGTTCTTGCTCCCCGCCGGAGCCTTCTCGTACATGTAGCAGGCGCCCTTGATGGCGAGGTTGTTGCTCTCGGTGCTGCCGCTGGTGAAGATGATCTCTTTGTCGGTCGCGCCGATCAGCCTGGCCGCGGACTCACGGGCCTGGTCCACCCCTTCCTCGGCCTCCCAGCCGAAGCGGTGGTTGCGTGAGCCGCTGTTGCCGTACTTCTGCGTGAAGTACGGGAGCATCGCTTCAACCACACGCCCGTCACAGGGAGTGGTTGCGGCGTGGTCCATGTAGATTGGGAATTGCAGGGCCATGGGGCCTCCGTGGGTCACAGTTGAGCGAATCGAAACGGCCGCTGGAGCGGTCCGAAACCAGTATAGGGAGCGGTTGAGACTGAGTCTCAGCCGTGCCATAGGAACGAACCCCTGGCCTGCCCGGTTCGTACGGTTCTGCGGCGCGTTTGCACTTCGTTTGGAGATTCTGAATGCGAACACCTCTGAAATGTCTCTTGGCTGGGCTGCTCCTCCTGGCAGGAGGGTGCGCCGCGTGCGACCGACAGTCGTCAGCGGCCGGTACGCCGGTTGAGAAGCCTCAGCCGGCCTCGACACCCGCTCCGTCGCCAACAAAGACACCAGAAGGAAAGGCAACGAACATGGAAAACACACGGGCGGCCGGCGACAGAGTTGAGATGACCGAGGCGCAGTGGCGCCAGAAGCTCACTCCTGAGCAGTTTGAAGTCCTCCGCGAGAAGGGGACCGAGCGCGCCTTCACCGGGAAGTACTGGAACACAAAGACCCCCGGCGTGTACTCGTGCGCAGGGTGCGGAGCGGTCCTTTTCACCAGCGGCGATAAGTTCGATAGCGGCTGCGGTTGGCCGAGCTTTGACAAGCTCGCTGCTGCGGGCGTGGTGAAGGAGCACCGGGATACGAGCCATGGGATGGTCCGCACCGAGGTGACGTGCGCCCGCTGTGGCGGGCACCTGGGACACCTGTTCGACGACGGGCCGACAGCGACGGGGATGCGGTACTGCATCAACAGCGCGTCGATCACGCTCGAGCCGGAGGACGAATCGCAGGGTGAGCAGAAGCCGAAGTAGCCCTGCGCTCCCTACGGGCGGCTCGCGTGCCACTTGCTCAGCAGTTCAGCCTCGCGCTCTGCAGAGAGCCCCGGTCGCGGCCGTGCACGGCGAGCTTCCGGCAGAGTGGCCCACCACTTGAGAATGTCCGCGCTGGTTTCTTTCACGGGCCGAAAGGTCGCCCCCAGCTCGATGCTCCGCATGCCGCTGCGGGACGCGAAGCCGGCGTATTCAGGGTCGGCGCTGGGGACCCACGCCGGCAGGTCAGACCAAGCCTGCACGTTGTTTGCCGTGATGAAGCTCAGAGGCACCCACGTCAGCGAGCTGGGTGGGGCACCGGCCGCCTTTGCCGCGGCCAGCACGTCGGAGAGCGTCGTGCCGAAGGTCAGACCGGGCGAGCCAAGGGCGTTGACGGGGCCGACCGCCTTCTTCTCGGCCATGTTGACCAGCAGGCCGGCGACGTCCCTGGCGTCGACAAAGGCGCACGGTTCCTCGGGGCCGACCGGCGCGAGGACCTCACCGCCGCGCATCGCCCGCAACGGCCAGTACGAGAACCGGCTGCTCCAGTCGCGGGGGCCGACAATGAGGCTCGGTCGGACCGAGGCCCAGCGTCCGGGCATCAGCTCGCTGAGGGCCACTTCGCAGCCTCGCTTCATCGGGCCGTACGTCTTTTCATCGACGCCTGCTTCTTCGGGCCAGGTCTCCCACGTAGGGGCGTTCTCATCCTGGTTTGGTTCGGCTTCGCTCTTATAAGCGTTGATCGAGGCCACCATCACGTAGTGGCTCACCGCGTCCTTCAGCAGCGACGTTGAGGCGCGCATGTACTTGGGGACGTAGGCGCAGGTGTCGATCACCGCGTCCCACTTGCGTCCCTTCGCGATCTCGGCCTCGAGGGACTTGAAGTCGCATTCGGACTTTGTCTTGCCGGCGGTGCCGCGGTCGCCGCGCAGTTTCTCAAGCTGAGGGAACAGCTCCGGGAATGACTTGCCGCGGTTGAAGAGCGTGACGGTGTGGCCGCGGGCGAGCAGCCGTTCAACGGTGTGTGGGCCGAGAAAGACCGTTCCGCCGAGGAACAGGACCTTCAGCGGCTTTTCTGCCTTTGGGACGTTGGGCGCCGGCTCGGTTGCCTCCCCGGGCACCGACTGCGGCTTGGGGGGCTGGTTCAAAGCGGCGAGCGCGGCCTGTGCACCGGCGGCGGCCGCGATCGAAGAAGCGAGGAACGAGCGTCGTGTCAGGGGCATGGGGTGGCTCCTTGCTGGTTAGGATGCGCGGCCGGCGCACTTCAGGCACCCGGGCAGTAGGGAGTCTACCTTGCTTGTCTCGCTCATTGTCCCTGCCCATGACGAAGCGAGGCTGATCGGTCGCACAGTTGAGCGCCTTCGCGAGGCGGCCGAGGGGGCGGGCATCGACTTCGAGATTGTGGTGGCGGACGACGCGTCAGGCGATGAGACCGGCGAACTGGCCCGTCGGGCCGGCGCTCGCGTCGTGCGGCACGAACGCCGCCAGATCGCGGCGACGAGAAACCTGGGTGCGGGGGCAGCAGTGGGGGACACGCTGATCTTCGTGGACGCGGACACATGGCCAAGCGCAACGGCCCTGCGCCAGGCGGTCGAGGCGATCAGGGCGGGCGCGGTCGGTGGCGGGGCGTCGATGGTGTTCGACGGGCGGGTTCCGCTCTATGCGCGTGCCATCACGCCGCTGGTCAACCTGGCCTTTCGGCTGAAGGGGCGTTCTGGAGGAGCGTTCTTCTTCTGCACGCGGGCAGCGCTTGCTGAGGTTGGCGGCTGGGATGAGTCGGTCTTCGCAGCCGAGGAGATCTACCTCGCGATCGCTCTGAAGAAACTGGGCCGGTTCGTGGTCATCAACGAGCGCGTGCTGACCTCGGGGCGCAAGCTCCGCTCGCACAGCTTCAGCGAACTCGTCGGCGTGCTCCTCGCGGCTGTGCGGAACCCGGACCTGCTCAAGTCCCGGGAGGCGCTCGGCGTTTGGTACGGGCCGCGTCGGCGCGACGACCCCGAGCCCAACCGAGATTGACGCGTGCCGTTTAGAAGCCGACGTTTGCCATCGGGTTGGTCGTTGTTGCGACGGCGGACGAGCCGATCTCGGGCCCGGCCGCGTTGCCGGCGGCGATGTTGTACCAGTCGCTGGCCGTCGTGACGGCGTTGCGGACGATCATGTTCCCGGTGCCGACGATCCAGATTCCGATGTCGTCGCCGCCGGTGGTCATCTGGGAAACGTGGTTGTCGCTCACCAGGCAGTCGGTGCTGTCGACCTTGATCCCGGCGAAGGCACCGGTGCTGGTGCCGCACGAACTCACGGTGCAGTCCTTGATTGTGCACCCTGCGCCGGTGGCGCGGATGCCGTTCTGACCTGCGCCGAAGACGCGGCAATTGCTGATCCTGGCGCGCGCGGTCGCGGTGACCCCGTCGCCCGAGCCTCCCTCGAGGGTGCAACCGGTCGCGACGCCGGCGCTCATCGCCAGCGGCGTGGTGCCGCCCAGGGCGTACGAGTTGGTGATCATGTTCGGCCTGTCGAACCCGAGTTGACCGTTTGAGAGCGCCTGACACTCGCTGATGACGGCCGTGGGGGTGTCGAATCCGTCGGCGGTGTTCCCCGCGGCGGTGCACCCGCGGAGCAGGCAGAGTCCCACCGAGGCGCTGAAGCCGTTGGCGCTGTTGTTTGATGAGGTGCAGTTTTCTGCTGTGAACGCGGCGGTCATCAGCAGCCCGTTGCCGGTGTTGCTCCGGAAGTGGCAAGAGCGGGCGGAGCCGTTGTTGACGATCGCGCCGGAACTGGTGCAGAACGAGACGGTCAGATCGTCGAGCCTTACACCGCCGTAGTTCAGCGGCATGTTGATGCCCGTCCGGCATTGTGTGATGGAACCGTTCTTGACGACGACCGTGCCGGAAGTAGAGACCGTGTCGATGTTGATCCCGTCTCCTGCGCTTGCCCCGCCGACGCCCTGGATCGTGAAGCCGTTCAAGTCGATGGTGATGTTCGAACCCTGAACCTCGATCGCCTTCTTGTTCGCTACGCCGACGATGTTGCCGGTCAGGTAGTACGACCCCGCCGCGGTAATCCGAAACTGGCTGTCGGCATCACCGGGTGTGTTGGTCGCGCTGATCGCGATGCGCGGCTCCACTTCTGTCAGCGTCTTGCCCGTGCTGCCGACAGCGCCGGAGGGCGGGTTAAGGGGTCCTGCCGCGGTGGCTGCGCAGGCGGAGGCTGAGAGGATGAGCACGGCCAGTGCGTGGTGCATGAACAGAAGATACCACAAACCCGCGGCAACGCACGAGATTTCTTGGAGCTCGGCGGCTGATCAATCACAAATATTGATACAAATAGTCGTAACGATTGATTCGACATATGTCGAGAATGGGGTACGGTTCACCGTCAGCTCGACGATCTTCGCACCCTTCCCAGGAGTTCACCGTGTCAAACCCCCGCCCAGATGCGTTCGGCGCCAAGGCATCGCTCGTTGTCGGCAAGGAGACGTACACCTACTACCGACTGGCGGCGCTCGATGAGCGGAAGATCGGTCACGGCGTGGCGCGGCTCCCTTACTCGATCCGCGTTGTTCTCGAGAGCATGCTCCGCAGCGTCGACGGCTTCGTTGTCACCGCCGATGACGTGTCGGGCTTCGCCTCGTACAACGCCAAGTCGCCCGCCAAGGGGGAGATCCCCTTCATGGTCGGTCGCGTGGTGCTGCAGGACTTTACCGGCGTCCCGTGCGTGGTTGACCTTGCGGCCATGCGTCACGCGATGAAGGAACTTGGGGGGAACCCGGAGGCGATCAACCCGCTGGTGCCGTGCGATCTGGTGATCGACCACAGCGTGCAGGTGGATGCCTTCGGCAGCGCCACAGCGCTGACGATCAACAGCCAGAAGGAGTTTGAGCGCAACAACGAGCGGTACGAGTTCCTCAAGTGGGGGCAGCAGAGCCTCAACAACTTCCGGTGCGTGCCGCCGGCGACGGGCATCGTGCACCAGGTGAACCTTGAGTATCTCTCGCCGGGCGTGCTCACCCGGAAGGTCGGCAACGAGGTCGAGGTCTTCCCCGACTCGTGCGTCGGCACAGACAGCCACACGACGATGATCAACGGTCTGGGGGTGGTCGGCTGGGGTGTTGGCGGCATCGAGGCCGAGGCGGTCATGCTCGGCCAGCCCTACTCGATGCTCCCGCCGGAAGTGGTCGGCTTCAAGCTCAGCGGCAAGCTCCCCGAGGGGACGACCGCGACCGACCTCGTGCTCACCGTGACCCAGATGCTCCGCAAGAAGGGCGTGGTGGACAAGTTCGTTGAGTTCTACGGGCCGGGCATCGCGGCGTTGAGCGTGCCCGACCGCGCCACCATCGCCAACATGGCGCCCGAGTACGGCGCGACGATGGGCTTCTTCCCCGTTGACGAGAAGACGATCGCGTACATGAAGTTCACCGGCCGCACCGAGCAGGCCGCGCTCACCGAGGCGTACTGCAAGGCCAACATGCTCTGGTGGGACGCTTCCAAACCGGAGCCGGAGTTCACGGACACGATGGAGCTGGACCTCTCGACGGTGCAGCCGAGCCTGGCCGGGCCGAAGCGTCCGCAGGACCGTGTCGAGTTGAAGAACGTCAAGAGCGAGTTTGCCAAGAGCCTGACGGCGCCGCTGGGCAACACCGCATTCGGCCTTGCGGCCGACAAGGTCGCGGGCGCTGCGGGCACGTACGTGCCGGGCGGCAAGGCGGGCGAGCCGGGCATCAAGCTCACCCACGGCGCGGTGGTCATCGCGGCCATCACCAGTTGCACCAACACCAGCAACCCCGACGTCATGATCGCCGCGGGCCTGGTGGCGCGTAAGGCGCACGCCAGAGGGCTGACACGGAAGCCGTGGGTGAAGACGAGCCTCGCCCCCGGTTCGCGCGTCGTGACCGATTACCTCGATAAGAGCAGCCTCACGGCCGACCTGAACGCGCTGGGCTTCAACACAGTCGGGTACGGCTGCACGACGTGCATCGGCAACAGCGGCCCGCTCCCGGAGGAGGTCGAAGCCTGCATCCGCGAGGGTGACCTGATCGCCGCGAGCGTCCTCAGCGGCAACCGCAACTTCGAGGGGCGCGTGCACCCGATGGTGAAGGCGAACTACCTCGCCAGCCCGCCGCTTGTGGTGGCGTACGCGATCGCTGGCAGCGTGGCGATCGACCTTGCGACCGAGCCGCTGGGCATCGGCAGCGACGGCAAGCCAGTCTTCCTGAAGGACATCTGGCCGACGCACCAGGAAGTGCTCGACACCAAGGCCGCTTGCACCGGTCCGGAGCAGTTCCAGAAGCAGTACGCCCAGGTCTTTTCGGCCAACGCGATGTGGAACGACGTCGCGGTCAGCAAGAGCAGCCTCTACAACTGGAACGACAAGAGCACGTATATCCAGAGGCCGGGGTACTTTGACGGCATGAGCCGCAAGGCCCACGAGGGCGCCATGCCGCCGATCACCGGCGCGCGGGTGCTGGTGAGCGTGGCCGACAGCGTCACCACCGACCACATCTCTCCCGCGGGCGATATCGCCGAATCGTCTCCCGCCGGTGTTTACCTCAAGAGCCTCGGCGTCCCGCGCAGCATGTTCAACAGCTACGGCTCCCGGCGCGGCAACGACCGCGTGATGACCCGCGGCACGTTCGCGAACGTGCGGGTGAAGAACAAGCTCGCCGTGGGCGCAGACGGCAAGGTGAAGGAGGGGTGGTGGACGCGCGACCTTTCGAAGGCGGGCGGCGGCGGGATCGCCACGATCTACGACGCGAGCCTTCACTACAAGGCGGAAGGCACACCGCTGATCGTGCTGGCGGGCAAGGACTACGGCATGGGCTCAAGCCGTGACTGGGCCGCCAAGGGGACGATGCTGCTGGGCGTGAAGGCCGTCATCGCCGAGAGCTTCGAGCGCATCCACCGCAGCAACCTCGTCGGCATGGGCGTGCTCCCTCTGACATACATGGCGGGCCAGACGGCGGCGAGCCTTGGGCTCGACGGAACCGAGAGCTTTGATGTCCACCTGCCGGCCGAGCTCACGCCGCGCGGCGAGGTGCGTGTCGTGGCCACCCGCGCCGACGGGTCGAAGGTGAATTTCACGGTCTGTTGCAGGCTCGACAGCGCGGTGGAGATCTTCTACTACCGCAACGGCGGCATCCTGCACACGGTGCTCCGCAAGCTCGTGAACGAGGGCAAGAAGCCCGCCCCGGCGATGGCGAAAGCCTGATCGGGTAGCCCGGCGGTCCCCGCCGGGCAGTGCCAATTCGGGCCGGGACCGCCGGGCTAAGCAAGACCACAACCTGGAGTACCAAACGCCCAGCCAAGACTGGATCAAGCCCGCTGCCGAAAGGTGGCGGGCTTGTCTTTTTGGACGATACTTCTGGCAAGAAGAACGTGAAAACAAGGTCGGCAATCGGGCCGGCCGCAAGGAGAAACCAGATGAAGAGCACAAGCCGGACGGGCGGAAGGTGCGAGGAGCAGGGGAACGTGGGCGGGGCGGTGGGGCAGACGGGGACTGAGGTTGAGGGTGCCAAAAAGAGCGGCGTCTCTCCGTGGGTGGCGGGGATGTACGAGAAGATCAAGGCGTTCGAAATCGACCGGCCCGGGGACGCGTTCCCGTTCTCTTCGCGACTCGCCCGCGAGAACGGCTGGAGCCGGGCCTACGCCCTGCGGGTCATCGAGGAGTACAAGCGCTTCGTCTGCCTGATGGCGACCGCGGCCCACCCCGTGACGCCCAGCGACGACGTCGACCAGGCCTGGCACCTGCACATGACCTACACCCGGTCGTACTGGGACGGGATGTGCCAGCAGATCGTCGGCCGACCGCTCCACCATGACCCAACCCGCGGCGGCAGCGACGAGAGCGCCAAGTTCACCGGCTGGTACGCCCGTACGCTGGAGACCTATCGCCGGGTCTTCAAGATTGAGCCCCCCGCGGACATCTGGCCGTCACCTGCAGCCCGGTTCGAGCCTACGCGGATGCAGTGGGTCGACCTTGCGAAGTTTCGGCTCGTGCGGCGGAAGCGTCGGCGGAACTGGCTGTGGCTCGGACTGGTTCCCGCTATTGGCGCGAGCGCGGGGTGTGCGGGCGTCGGCAACGGGCAGGCGGCGGTGATCGGCGTCGTCGTGGCGATCCCGTTGCTGATCGCCATCGTGCTGATCGCAAAGGCCGCCGGCGGCTCGACGCAGCATGAGCGCGGTCGTCGCCGGCGGGGCGATGATTCGACGGGATGTTCGTCGACGGGTCTGTTCCCGTTCTGGTTCAGCGATAGCTCGTCCAACTCCACCGGACACGGCCACGGCGGCGATGGCCATAGCGGGCACGGTCACGGCGATTCTGGCGGGTCCGATGGCGTCGGCCACGGTTGCAGTGGTGCCAGCGACGGTGGAGGGGGCGGCGGGTGCAGCAGCGGAGGCGGCTGCGGCGGCGGGGGAGACTGAACGCGGCCTCAGCGATCCAACGGCAGCCGCCGGGCAAGGTCCATGTACACCCGCACTTGCTCGCGCAATTCGACCATCGAGTCGCCGCCGAACTTCTCACGCAGCGAAGCGGCGATCTCGAACGCTACAACCGCTTGAACGACCACGCTCGCCGCGCTGACAGCGCAGATGTCCGACCGCTCGTACGCGCTCTGGGCGGCCTGCTTGGTGTTCAGGTCCACGCTCGGCATGCCGCGCAGCAGCGTGCTGATCGGCTTCATTGCGGCGCGGACGACCACCGGTGCGCCGTTGGTCATGCCGCCCTCGATTCCGCCCGCGTTGTTTGACGATCGCACAAAGCCGAGCGACGCGCCACCCTTCTTCAACGCATCGAACGCGATCGGGTCGTGCACCTCGTGCCCGAAGCGGCTTGCGCACTCGAAGCCGAGGCCGACCTCAACGCCCTTGATCGCCTGCACCCCCATCACCGCCCCTGCGATGCGGGCGTCGAGCCGGTCACGGCGGTCCATCGTGCTGCCGATCCCCGGCGGGCAGCCGAACACGTGCACCTCGACGACGCCGCCGACGGTGGTCTTGTCGACCTTTCCTTTGTGGATCGCTTCCTGCTGGGCGGTGGTGGCCGCGGCGTCTGGGCAGTAGGTATCGCTGGCATCTCGATGGGTGAGCATCGTGCGCCAGTTAGCTTCGGTCACTTCAACGGCGGTCGCCGCCTGGTGGATCGATCGCACGAAGCCGAAGACCTCGATGCCCAGCTCGCGCAGCAGGCACTGAGCCAAACCGCCCGCGGCCACGCGGGCCGCGGTTTCGCGGGCGCTGGCACGCTCGAGCGTTTCGCGGCAGTCGGTGGTGAGGTACTTCACGCTGCCGGCGAGGTCAGCGTGTCCGGGCCGGGGCGTGTGGACCGGGGGTGTCTTCTTGTCGTCGTCGAGGCGTGAGTCCTTGTTGGCGACCTGCAGGGTGACGGGGGAGCCGATGGTGTGCCCCATGCGCACGCCGGTGAGCGCCGTCGCGGTGTCGGTCTCGATGTTCTGGCGTCCGCCTCGTCCGTAACCGCCCTGCCTGCGGGCGAGTTCGGCGTTGATGAGTCCGAGGTCAACCGGCAGGCCGGCGGGCAGGCCGCTGACAACCGCCAAGAGCGTGGGCCCGTGGGATTCGCCTGCGGTCTGGTAGGAGAGGTGGGCCATCGGTGGTGAGGGTATCGGCTGGAAGGGGCGGTTCCGACACAGCGCAAAGCTGGTCGAGGCATCCTTCGCCCGTCGGGCGAGGGAGGGCTGCGCAACTTCCTACGCTCCGACCACATGCCCGGCACCCTTCCCTTGCGCCAGTACGACCTTGTGATCTGCGACATTGATGGGTGCCTGGCGGGCGAAGGGCAGGAGGTCTTCGACATTCCCAGCCTCGCCGCCGTCGCTGAGCACAACCGATTGGCGATCGACAACGGCGACCGCCCCGTGGTGACGGTCTGCTCAGGGAGGCCCCAGCCCTACGCCGAGAGCATCTGCCGGCTGATCGGCAACCTGCTGGTGCCGTGCGTGTGCGAGATGGGGGTGTGGACGTACCACCCCGGCACCAACAAGTACGAGATGGACCCGGCGATCACCCCGGCCCACCTCGAAGCGGTCCACGCGCTGGGTGCCTGGTGCGCGGCAGCGTTTGGTCGCGCCGGCGTGACGCAGCAGCCCGGCAAGAACGCCAGTGTGACGCTCTGGCACCGCGACACGGTGTTCCTCAAGACGCTGCTGCCGCTGGTGCAGGCCGAGTGCGATAGGCGGGGCTGGCCGTTCCGGGTGACCAGCACGTGGTACTACATCAATTGTGAGTTGGCGCACGTCTCGAAAGGGACGGGTCTTGATCGAATCCTCGGCGAGCTGAAGATCCCGCGCGAGCGGATCGCGGGGATCGGCGACACCGAAGGTGACAAGTGCATCGCCGAGCGGGTGGGGTACTTCGCCTGCCCGAGCAACGCGAAGCCGGCGATCAAAGAGCACGCCCACTACATCAGCCCGCTGGCGGAGGCGAAGGGCGTGGTGGACATCCTCGCGCGGCTGAGATGAACGCGGCGGCGGGCGAGCCGCTGCAACCCCCGGCTCAGGGGAGCACGAGCATCGCGTCGCCGTACGAATAGAACCGGTACCCCTTCTCCAGCGCCTCGGCGTAGATTGCCTTGAGCCGCGCCACGCCATCGCCATCGCCCGCCCCGCCGCTGCGTCCGTCCAGCAGCGCGCCGACCATCGCCATAAGCGTGCTGCGGGGAAGGTGGAAGTTGGTCATCAATCCGTCGAGGTTGCGGAACTGGAACCCGGGCGTGATCAACAGGCGTGACCACTTCTCGCCGCCCGCCGACAGTTCCTCGGGCGAGAAACTCTCCAGCGTGCGGGCCGACGTCGTGCCGACCGCAAGCACGCGCCCGCCCGCTTTCCGAGCTGATGCCACCGCTGCCCCGACCGAAGCCGGTGCCTGGCACCACTCCGCGTGCATCGGGTGCTGCTCGACGACGTCGACTTCTACAGGCTTGAACGTGCCAGTACCGACGTGAAGCGTCACCTCCGCCCGCTCAACGCCCCGTTCCTTCAGAGCATCGAGCAGCTTCGGTGTGAAGTGAAGCCCGGCTGTGGGGGCGGCCACCGAGCCCGCCTCTTCCCCGGCGTAGACCGTCTGATAGCGCTCGCGGTCGTCGTTTTCCCTCACGCGCTCGTCGTGCCGCTTGCGTGCGGCGAGGATGTACGGTGGCAGCGGCGTGTTGCCGACGATCTCCAGCAGACCGGTCGCGCTCAGCCCGGCGTCGCCTCCGTAGACGTCGACCGTCCACTGTCCGGCGTTCTCGCCTTCCTCGATCTGAGCCACTAAGCCGAGCCGCACACCAGACTCCGCACCCGCAGGATCCTTGAGGTTGACGGTTGCGCCGGGCTTCATCCGCTTCCCCTTGAGCATCACCCTCCACCTGCGTTCATTGTCCTGCTTGTCCGCCAGGCCAAGGAACAGCCCCTCCACCGCGCCTTGCGTGTCCGCCCGATAACCGATAAACCGCGCCGGGATTACCCGCGTGCGGTTGAGCACCAGCAGGTCGCCCGCCTCGAGCAGCTCTCGCAGGTCGCGCACCTGACGGTGCTGGATAAACGCCGGGTCGGACCGCTTCACAACCAGCAGCTTCGCCGCGTCCCGCGGCTCCACCGCTGTTCGGGCGATCGCCGTCTCGGGCAGGTCGTACTCAAGGTCGCTGACGTTCAACACGGTGGGGGTCGCCTGGGGTGAGGGGTTGCGGCGGGGTGGAGGTGTGTTGCCGGAGCGCGACACGTTGCCGACGGACAACACGACTGGGACGCGAACCGGCCGCACAGACCATACGCGCGTTACAGCTTCACGCGCCGAGCGTCCGTTCGGCTCAAGTTGCGGCCTGGCACGCGGCTCGCCCGTGCCCGGCGTGAGAATCTCAGAACTCGTTCATACCGCAGACCTTTACCGCCAGCTTCAGGCCGGCCTCACTCAGCGCACGCTGGATGCCGCCAAGAAGGCGTCAGACAGCGGCAACGAGGCCCTGGCCCAGTCGCTGGGCTATGCGCCCTCCAACGACGGGACCGACAGCACCGACGGTGCACCCGCCAGCGATAGCGTCGATTTCTCCGGCAACGCCGGCTCCGCGGGTCTGAGTGCAACCGACAGCGGAAGCACCGATGACAGCCTCGGCGCCATCATCGAGAGCTTCCTTCGCCAGCGCCAGACCTACCAGTTCACCATCCCGGGTGTGCAGGGGGTCACATCGCCGATCAACGTCACGTGGGAGGTTGAGCGTGCGTACCGCGTGGTGCAGTTTGTGCCGCGGAGCCAATTGGTTGACCAGCAGGCCTGAGCGCCTGGCGGTGGCGCATGGTCCGGTCGCCCGAGCGGATCGCGCGTTGCCCCGCCCCTAGGTGCGAACAGACCAGAAACCCGCCGGCCGCCAGGCGACCGCCGGCGAAGCTCCGATTCACGGAGACTCTTTCCATTTTGGATTTGTTGAGGTACGCTGACTGTGCCGCCGGCCTCCGGCGCATTGTTGCGCCGGTCGCTTCTCCGACGGATCGCGACGCTCGCACTCGCCGTGGTTACCCACGGCCCTCAGTGCAACGCCGCGACGACGCCGATTCGTAAGGAGAACCACCCATGGGATCTGTACAAACCGCCGACATCCGCAACGTCCTTCTCTGCGGGCCTCAGGGAAGCGGCAAGACGACGCTGGTCGAGCGGCTGTTGGCACACACCAAGACGATCACGAAGATGGGGTCCGTGCAGACGAAGGACACGGCGTGCGACTTCGAGCCGGAAGAGAAGGCTCACGCGCACTCGCTCAGCAGCAAGGTCGTCTACTTCAACCACGAGGGGAAGCAGATCACGCTGATCGACTCGCCCGGCGCCGGCGATTTTCTCGGGCACGCCGTCGCCGCGATGGCCGCGGTCGAGACGGTGGTGATCACCATCGACGCCACCCGCGGGATCGAGAGCACAACGCGCCGGCTCTTCAAGACCGCGCGAGGGCTTGGGCTGCCGATCCTTCTCCTCGTCACCAAGATCGATCACACCGATTCCAACCTCCCCGGCCTGCTCGACCGCATCCACGAGGTCTTCGGGTCCGAGTGCATCCCCATCAACCTGCCGATCAAGAACAACACCGACGTGATCGACGTCTTCGACCACTCGACCGCTGAGGGTCAGGAAGACTCGCAGATCATGTCGGTCGCCGACGCCCACCAGCACATCTTCGAGCAGGTTGTGGAGATGGACGAGGAGCTCACCGGTGAGTACTTCGAGAAAGGCGACAAGCTCGACCCTGCCAAGCTGCACCGCGCGATGGAGGCGGCGCTGACCGCCGGGCACCTGGTCCCCGTCGCCTTCTGCTCGGCGAAGACCGACTCGGGGATCGAGGACCTGTTGCACATTGTCTCTCAGCAGCTCCCCAGCCCGCTGGAGGGTCACCCCCCCCTCCCGCACACCACGGGGATGGGAGGCGACGGCGGAGAAATCGCGCTCGACCTCTCCAAGCCGGGCGCACCGTGCGTCGCGGTCGTCTGGAAGATCGTCAACGACCCGTTCGTCGGGAAGCTCTCGTTCGTGCGCGTGCTGCAGGGAACGCTCGCGGGCAAGAGCGAGATCACCCACGGCGAGAATCGGCGCGTCCTCCGCATCGGTCACCTGCTCAAGGTGCGCGGCAAGGAGCACCACGAGGTTGAGAGCCTCGCGCCGGGCGAGATCGGCGTGGTGGCCAAGGTCGACGAGCTGCGCGTCGGCAGCGTGCTGCACGCCGACGCCAACCTGCACATCCACCCGGCCCACCTGCCAACGCCCGTCCCGCTCTCGGGCCTGGCGATCGAGCTCAAGAACCACGCGGACGAGTCGAAGTTCACAAACGCCATCCACAAGATGTCCGAGGAAGACCCGTGCTTCCACATGGAACGCGTCGCCGCGACGGGCCAGACCGTTCTCCGCGGCTGCGGGGAACTGCACCTGCGCATGATGCTAGAGAAGCTCAAGAACAGGTACCACATCGAGCTGGAGACCAAGCCGATGAAGGTCGCCTACAAAGAGACCATCAGCGGGCGAGCCGAAGGGCACTGCCGGCACAAGAAGCAGACCGGTGGATCGGGCCAGTTCGGCGAAGTCTTCCTCCGCGTCGAGCCCCTCCCGGCCGATCACGCGACCGGATTCGAGTTCATCAACGAAACCGTTGGCGGCAGCATCCCGCGCCAGTACATGCCGGCGATCGAGAAGGGCATCCGCCAGGTGCTTGGGCACGGCGCGTTCGCCGGCTACCCCATGACCGGCGTGAAGGTGAGCGTCTACGACGGCAAGTACCACGACGTCGACAGCAAAGAGATCGCGTTCATCACCGCCGGGCGGAAGGCGTTCATCGACGCTGTGACGAAAGCGAAGCCGACCCTCATGGAACCCGTCGTCAAGCTCGCCGTCGTCGGCCCTGCGACCCGCATGGGCGACTTGACCGCCGAGGTAAGCGGCAAGCGCGGGCGCATCGAGGGCACGGACCTGGACGGCGACCAGTGCGTCGTGACCGCCGTCGCCCCGCTGGCCGAGTTGGCCACGTTCGCCAGCGAGCTCAAGAGCCTGACCGCCGGCGCCGGAAGCTACGAGATGGAGTTCAGCCACTACGAGCGAACACCACCGGCGGTGCAGCAGCAGGTGATGGCGGCGTTCAAGCCGAAGGATGAAGAAGACTAGGCCGTGTTGGCAGCCAGATTTGGACTGCGCAAAGCCGACGCGTACTAGCAGTTATCTTAGGCGAGCATTGGTATGCTGGACGAATGTCAAGCTCAACCGAGGCTCTGCGATTTCGTTTAGAAGGAATTCGCGACGCTCAGCAACGCTCGCGGGTAGCCTTGTTTCTCGTGCTCATCGCTTCGGCGGTGTTGGTTGGTGCGCTTTGGAACGAGTTTCTGGCTTGGGATCGCCTGTTCGCGCTTCAGAATGTTGCTCCAAAGGAGTGGGGCGCCTCTCTCGTAAAAGAAGAATTGATCAAGGCTTGGGCAGACAGTCAGATGATTGCAGTCTCAGTCCTCGGATTGCGGTTCAGCGTGGACGATATTCAGGTGCTGGGTTCGCTGCTCCTGTTCGTTCTCACTTTTTACTACTGCATGTGTTCTCGACGGGAGAATCGTGAAATCGGATGGCTGCTGCGGGATTCGACGGAGGCCGACAACCAGACAAAGGAGTTCATCGTACGCGGAATCTACGCAGGCGCCGTTCTCTCGCTGGCCGGGAATGACGACGACCCTATTGAGCGCTTGGCAAGCGAGGGACCACAACGACGCTCAGCGGCAACAGAGAGCAGTTTTAGGGCATTGCTTCTGAGCGTTATCGGCGCACCCGGGAAACGGATCTTTTTCGCTCGCGGCGGCCTGGGACTGCTCACCTACGCACCGGTGTTCGTCGTCGCATCAATTCTGGCATCTGATCTCTATTTCCTGCTGGCTTTTGTTTCGCCGTATCACTTGAACGCGAGCAGCAATTGGGCGGATATGCCGCAACCTCACAAGGTTCAATTGATAGTGCATGACGCCGTTGCGCTCCTCATGGCGGTGCCGATCGCCGGATACTGTCGCAGAATCGTCAGGTACAGAGTCGGGGCGGAAGCGGTGCTGCGCGAATTCCGGCGGTTTCAGGCATGAACGACATCTGCCGCGCCCCAACTTTGCCGACGAAAACGCCCGCCGGGCGATGGAACGCGCGGCGGGCGTGGGCATCGGCGAGAGATTCGCACCGGTCATCCGCTCGCGTCCTTGCGGGCGTGTTGGGCCGGGGCAAGAGTCCGTTCGTTCTCCCGCGCAAATGAGCTGAAACGGTCGGAACGTCGGGCGTGTTGATGCTGAAGTGGGGGTAGGTCCGACGCTTTCAAAGCCTCGCCGGCCGTTTCGGGCCGGCGGGGCTCGTCGCCTTCTTCCGCTCCGTCCCGCCGCGCATCCTTGCGTGGAGGTAGGGGGCGTCAACGAGCCGTCCGTGGCTCAGGCTCTTACTCGGCGGCCCTCCGTGCAGACATCCGTGCCTGCACCGCCGCCATCTGTGACTTGCGCTGCTCGAGCAAGGCCTTCCATGCCGCTCGACCGTGGACTTCGACGCGGTCCCTCGCGCCGACAACTGTCACTTCCGTTCCGATCCGGGCCTCTTCCTGGTGCCACCTGGGCAGCACCACGCGCCCCTGTGCATCGGTCTCCAACCGCTCGGCCGATCCGTACAGCAGCCGATCCATCTCCGCCGCGTCCTCGTCGGGCGTCAGCGATCCGATCTCTTCCGCGGCCAGCCGGTTGAACGTCGCCTCCGTGTACAGGCGGAGGTGACCGGTGGGCCAAGGGATGCAGTACCAGGCAGACCCCGGCAGACCCGTTCCCCACTCTTCCTTGCGGTACTTCGCGGGTATCGCAAGACGCCCTTTGGCGTCGATGAGGTTGTCGGATTGGCCGGTGAACACCACGCACGAGCACTCCAGAAACCAGACTCCCCACAATACCCCACTGATCCCCATTCTGCAACCATTCCATGGGAACCGACAGGTTGTGGAAAACTCGGGAACTCACGGTGGAAAACGACACAAGCTGCTTGTTTGCAGGCGTTTATCGAACCGAATGCCGGTGATTTGGTGCCTTTGTCGACAGTCTTTGCACACGAAGATTCTCAATCCCGATTAAATTGACGACGATCTAAATGATTGCCGCTCGCGTACGCTGCGGAATGCCTCTCTCCGCAGCCAATCGCCTGGGCATCGACTACCGCCGCGAGGCCGCCAAGCTGGTTTCAGCCAGCCACGGCGCGGCGTACGCCGGGCCGGTCATCGACGCGCACACCCACATCCACGGCGCCAACGCGGCGCGCCTGTACGACCAGGCCCGCAGGCTCTTCAACGTCACACGCACGTACACGATGACGCAGCTGCACCTCGCCGATGAGGTGCGCGATGCGCTGGGCGAGTCGGTCCGCTTCATCACCATGCCGGCGTTCATGACCGGCGACAGGAACGACAACCACCGCGCCGGTTACCTGCGCGACATCGAGCGGTTTCACGCCCGCTTCGGCGCAAGGATGATGAAGATCTGGGCGTCGCCGCGGCTGCGCGAGATCCTGCCGGGCGGCGCGACCGACCTCGCCGACATCGACAGCGCATGGCGGCGTGAGCACGCACGCCTGGCGACGAGCCTGGGCATGATGATCATGGTCCACGTCGCCGACCCCGACACCTGGTTCGCCACGCGATACACCGACAGCGCAACGTACGGAACCAAGGCGCACCAGTACATAGGCCTGCGCAGGATGCTCGACGAGTTCACCGTGCCGTGGATCGCCGCCCACATGGGCGGCTGGCCCGAGAATCTCCCGTTCCTCGATTCGCTCCTTGAAGCGCACCCAAACCTCCACCTCGACACCAGCGCCACCAAGTGGATCGTGCGCGAGTTGAGCAGGCACCCGCGCGACGAGGTGCTCGCCTTCTTCTGGAAGTGGAAAGGCCGGATCCTCTTCGGCAGTGACCTGGTGACAACCGAGGACCAACTTTCGACGGTCAAGAGCGGCCTGAGCGCGATGGGCGATCTATCCAACTCACCGGAGGAAGCGTTCGAGCTCTACGCCAGCCGCTACTGGGCCCTGCGCACGATGTTCGACACCGGCTACGAGGGCGAGAGCCCGATCGCCGACCCGGACCTCAAGATGGTCGACCCTTCGCGGTTCGATGCGATGAGCGCGCCGACCCTTCGCGGCTTCAGCCTCCCGGGCGAGGTCCTCAAGAGTCTCTACTTTGACGCCGCCGATGCGCTGCTGGAGCGATGGTGGAGCGAGCACCCCTGAACCCGTCGACTACCTGAGCTCAGACTTGATCGCCGGCAGAGACAGCGAGGCGTCCTGCAGGCGCTGCGCGATCGCGCGGCACGCGGCGTCGTCGTAGCGGGCGGTGAACTTCCCCTCCATGCTCGCCGGCCCAAGCAGGTCGTTGAAGTTGCCCGAGGCACGCGTGAGCCGGACCGTGCCGCCGCGCACCGAGCCCGAAAGCGTCTCCTTGCCGGGGTCGGCGGTCGTGATGAACGCGCCGCCGCCGTACATCCCCATCGCGCCATCGGCGACGACCAACTGCCTCACGGCCCCGGTGCAGGCCGTCGGGTCGATCGGCGTCTTGCCGGCGGTCGGCTGCAGGAAGAGCGCCACGTGCACGATGCTCCCCGACAGTCCATCGAGGCTGTCGCTGCCGTCCTGCAGCCTGCTCAGCGGAAGGTCGGTGAGGTAAACGTCGATGGTCGATTCGTCCGCCGATCGGTACACAACGGTTGCAAAGCGCGGCTTCAGCGCTGCGCCGCTTTTGGCGCTGACCACCGCAACCTCTGCGCTGGGCCCGCCCCAGAACTTCATGCCGCCGCAGCCACCCCCCGCCAGGGTGAGCGTGAGAACCGCGCACGAGATGAAGACGGCGGCGCAGCGGGGTCGGGCTTGGTTCATCGCCGTGAGGATACCGTCCCGCCGGACCGTTTGGCAAAGCGGGTTCAATGCAGCTCGACGCACCCGTTGAAGAACAGGTCGATGAACACGATGAGGTCGTTGTTGTCAAGCAGACCGTCTCCGCCGCGCTGACCAGCGGCTGAGCCAAGATCGGCGGCCTGGCTGTTGGCGAAGAAGGCGTCGAAATAGGCGATGAAGTCGTTGCTGTCGAATCGCCAATCGGGCGCGGGCTGGCCGCCCGATGAGCCGAAGTCGGCGGTCAGGGCGGTCAGGCGGGCGGGGTCTGAGGCCGCCGACCCGAACGGGCCCGAGACCAGGCACCGGTAGCGCCGGGTATCCCCGGTGCCGATCCACGAGAAATCGAGCGACGAGGTGTTGGTGGTTTCGTCAACGCCCACGCTCACCCGCACCCAGACGCCCGGGGCAGCGGCGGCTATGGGAAGGTGCGACCACTCACCGTCTGCGGACTCGACCTGCCAATCGAACGTGACGGGGGTGACCCCTTCGGGGCTCGCCCGCACAGTGAAGCCTGTCTGTGAGCCCGCACAGAGGGCACGGTCGGTGGGCTGTTGGAGAATCGTCGGGGCGTCACCCGCGAAGGCGAGGGGGGTGGCGGTGACGGCCAGTGCGATTAACCCGGCGTGCGAGCGGTGCATGAGAGCTCCTCGTGCGAAGCGGCCATTCCCGGTGATACCGCTGTGAGATGCGCGAGATGGGGCTGGCCGTCACATTGCCGGCGGAGTCGGTCCACCTTCCCCTCCCGCGGCCTCCGGCCTCGGTCTCGCCGCGTCGAGCGCTTTCGCCACGCGGGCATACCCAACCGCCGTGCCCAGCATCAGCAAACCGAGCGTCACAAACCCCGCCACGCGTGCGAGTTGCGGGGCGTCGGCCATGTCGAGCAGCACGACCTTTGTGCCCGCTATGCCGAGCAGCGCCAGCCCCGTGTATCGCAGGCCGGGGAACGCGCGGCGGAAGCCGGCGTACAACAGCGCAACCGCCAGCAGGCCCCACCAGATTGAGACGGCAGGGCCTCGCGCGGGGATCGACCCGGTGACCATCTCGGCGATCCGCGACGCCTCGAAGCTCGTCGAGAGCCAGAACATTGCGCCCGCGGCGACGAAGCACACGAGTTTGAGCGGCTCCTCGATCGCACTGCCTTTGCCGTTGGCGGCCGACCGGCCGACCTTCGCAACGGCGATCAGGGCCGCGACCACCCCGACGGCGCTGAGCAGGCCGGGGTGGAGCAGCGCGGGGTACGTCGTTGACCAGTGGACGAAGCCGGGCGAAATGACCCAGACGACCGCCCACGCCGTAGCCGACATGCACGCGGCGATCGCTGCGCCGACTTGGAGGCTCAGACGCGGCTCGTAGCGCGACACCGGCGATAGGGCGACCGCCACCAGCGCCCACGGCCAGACAAGGTGCGAATGCTCCAGATCCTGCGTCACCGGCGCCAGCAGCAGCATCACCAACGCGATCATCGAGCAGGCGACGGCGCGCCTCAGAGCCTGCGGGTGCTTCCCGATCATCGCGCGCGCCGCCAGCGCCAGCGCCGTCCACGCCCCGGCCGCGCCGATGCACAGCCACAGCGAGGGTGTCAGCGGCAGGCCCAGCAGCCGGGGCGCACCCGTTGGGATGCTTCCGGTGAGCACATCCGTGAGCCCGATCTTCACCGTCGTCACCGCCAGCAGCACGAGGGTGTGCACGTGCAGCGCGAGTTGCCGGCGGAGCCTGTGCACGCTCAGCAGCACCACGCAGAGGATCAGCACGGCCCACGTTGTCGCGTGTGGGTCGCTCTCGGGGTGGATAAGGGCAGCGACGAGCAGCAGCACACCGACGGCGGCGTTGAGCGCGCCCCAGATGCTGCGCTTGCCGACGGGTGTGCCCATCGATACCACCCAGGCCGCGACAAGCCAGGTCACCGACGCCAGCGCGGCCCACGCTGCCCACGGCGAGAGCGCGAGCCCCAGCGCATCTACGGTGGGGGAGAAGAGCGACGAGTGCCACGAGTCCCACAGCACCAGCCGACCGGTGCCGATCACCATCAGCACTGTGCCGTAGATCACCGCCGCCAGCGCACCCGCCCAACGGCCCGCGAAGATCGCGCCCAGGCCCATGCAGAGCCACAGCAGCGCGGCCGCGGGGCCAGCGGAACTCGTCGCCAGGGCAACGGTGCCGATCAGCGCGCTGGCTGATTGGAGTGCGAGGCTCGCGCCAAGGCGCTCGGCGTCGGTGCGGGGCCGGTTCTTCACCACGCTCAGGTGGCCCGCGAGCACCACCGCCAGCGTGCCCGTCGCGGCGGTTACGCCGCACGCGCCGATCCAGTCGATCGCGGGGTTGATCTGGCGAAGCGCGAGCGTCATCAGGATGGTCGCCCAGCCGGTGACGGAGAACGACGAGAGCATCGGCCCGCTGTTGCGGAGCGTCGATCCAGTCGATCGCGGGGTGCCCTGGGCATCGCCGGAAGTGAAACTCCCGCGAGCGGCCACGATGTGGGCCGCGTGGATCATGCCCCACACGCACAGCACGAAGCCGATCACAAGCACCGGGTGGGCGTCAATGTTGAAGCCCGCCCACGCGCCGCCCAGAATCATGGTGGCCCACCAGACCGAGCGACCGACCCAGCGGAACGGCCCACGGAGCCACGCAGCGAGCACGAGCCCCGTCGCCAGCAGCGCGCCGGCGTAGACGGGGAAGACCAGCGGGTTGGGGTTGCTCGATTGAAGGAGGAAAGGCGCGAGGTACGCGCCGACGAGGCTGACGATCGCGACACTCGCCAGGCGCGTCCCCGCGCTGAGGGTGATGCCCAGCGCGCTGATCAGCACCAGCGCGACAAACGCCGTCGTCTGGCCGATCACCGGCGGGCTGAAGTAGCCGTACCCGGCGTAGACCGACGCGTACGCGCAGGCGATGCCAGCGGCGTAGAGCCCCGCGCCGCCCAGCGCGTTGACCTTGCGGCGTACGACCTCGCCCGCCGCAACGAGCAGGCCGCCGAAGCCGACACCGAAGAGGCAACGCACCAGCGGCGGCAGGTGGCCGATCCACCCCTGCTCAACCGCGTACTTGAGGAAGAAGATCACTCCGATTACCACCGCGAGGGCGCCCGCGGCGGCGAGCCCCTTGGTGCCGATGATCCACTCGAGGTTGAAGGGCTTCTTCGCGGCGGCGGCGGCGGCAGGTCGTGAGGTTGGTGCTGCGGCGCTCGCGATCGGCGGGGCCGTCGGTGGCGCGATCGGCGGGGCCGTCGGCTCGGGTCGGGGCGCTGAACCGCTGAGAGAATTGACCGCCTCGACCTTGGTCGTCGACGCCGATGGCGATTGAACGATGGGCGTGGCCGCTGGGCTCGGTGAAACCGGTTGAGGCTCTGCAGGTGAGAAGGTTGTGGCTGGCGCGTGCGGTTGCACTCCGCGCAGCTCGGCGGGCAACGCGTGTGCGGACTTTGGCCCGGGCGCTCGCGGCGGCGGCGGCACAACGGGTGTGGGTGGCGCGGCTGCCGCTGCGGGCAAGACAGTTGGCGCCGGTGAGGCTGCAACGGGGGCGGTGGGCTGCGTGAGTCCGTGTGCGAGGGTGGGGGTGGATGGTGCGGGCGCGATCACCGTCTTGGCGGGCTCGGCCTTGGATTCGAGTCGCTCCAGCCGCTGCTCCAAGCTCTTGAGCTGGTCGAGGATCGCCTGAAGCAGCGTGTCAGATGGAGGGGGATGGTCAGACATGTTAGTGTTTACTATCTTGTAAAGCGGCGGATGCAGTTGCCATGCGTCGTCTGGAGATTACCGGCGATGCTCGGTAGATACCCTGCGTCTTGCGCACCGGCGAGAAGCGTTTCGTCTCTTGCCCCCCTAGGGGGTCGTGTCTACACTCCTCCCCCAAATCCCAAGCCGCCGGGGGGCGTATCCCCGGCACCGCATGAACGACTCGACCTGCCCGGACCGCTTATCCGGGGCTCGCCCTCCTGGGGCAAACAGGTCAGTCGGAGGTGGAACGCGAATGGCAAAGAAAGAAATCAAAGAGCTTTTTAAGATCATGGCGGCGGGTGGCTCGGCCACTCCGGCGCCACCCCTCGGCCCGGTTCTGGGCGCAAAGGGTGTCAACCCCGGCCAGTTCATCCAGCAGTTCAACGCCAAGACGGCGGCCCTCAAGGGCAAGGTCGTCGGCTGCGTGGTGACGGTCTACACCGACAAGTCGTTCACCTTTGAGATCAAGGCGTCACCCGCCTCGGTGCTCATCAAGGAGAAGGCCAAGATCGAGAAGGGTTCCGGCGTTCCCAACAAGAACAAGGTCGGCAAGATCAAGCGTGCGGATCTGGAGGCCATCGTCAAAGAGAAGATGGCCGACCTCAACTCGCATTCCATGGACGCAGCGGTTCGCATCATCGAGGGCCAGTGCCGCTCGATGGGCGTGACGGTGGAGGGTTAACTCATATGGCACGCATCAACAAACGCATGAAGGCGAACCTTGAGCTGGCCCCGCACGAGCCCCAGGACGGGCCCGCCGCGATCGCCGCGCTCAAGAAGTTCAAGGCCCCCAAGTTCGATCAGACCGTCAACATCGCGATCCTTCTCAACATCGACCCCACGGCCGCCGAGCAGGGCATCCGCGGGTCGGTCAGCCTCCCGCGCGGCATCGGCAAGACCAAGAAGGTCGTCGCCTTCTGCCGCGAAGACCAGGTGAAGGACTGCCTCGCAGCCGGTGCCGTGAAGGCCGGCGGCGAGGAGCTGGTCAAGGAAGTTGAGGGCGGCTGGATGGACTTCGACGTCGCGGTCGCGACGCCGGACATGATGCGCATCATCGCCCGCCTCGGTAAAGTGCTGGGTCCCAAGGGCCTGATGCCCTCGCCCAAGACCGGCGCCGTCACCCCGAAGGTTGTCGAGGCCGTCAAGGAATTCTCCGCAGGTAAGGTCGAGTTCCGCAACGACAAGGCGGGGAACGTTCACGCGATTCTCGGGAAGCTGTCGTTCAAGGACCAGGACCTGGTCGACAACCTGAAGGCGTTTATCGACACCATCGAGAAGATGCGTCCGTCGTCGACCAAGGGCGTCTTTGTCAAGAAGATCGTGATCGCCGGCAGCATGACACCGGGCGTGCAGATCAAGCACGTGTCGGCCGACGTTGCCGCTGAGAAGAAGTAATCAACCGCCGCCGGCGACAGCCGGGGGCGAGCAGAGGTGAACCATGTCCAAGACAGTCAAGAACATGCTGATGCGGGACTACACCGCCCGCCTCAGCGGCCAGAACGACGGCATGCTGATCAGCATCCGTGGCATGAAGGCCATCGACACGACCAAGCTGCGCAACGGCCTCGCCAAGAACAAGATCAAGGTGACGGTCGTCCGCAACAGCCTCGGCAAGAAGTCTTTCGCCGGCACGGGCCTCGAGGGGCTCGGCAAGCTGCTCACGGGCCCCAGCGCCGTGGTCTACGGCGGGCAGAGCGTCGTGGAGATCGCCCGCGCGATCGTCGCGTCGCTCAAGGACTTCCCCACGCTCGAGCTCAAGGGCGCGATCCTCGACGGGACGCTCTTTGAGGGCAAGAAGGGCGTTGAGGAACTCAGCAAGTTCCCCACCAAGGACGAGGCGGTCGGCCAGAACGTCACGCTCATCGTGTCGCCCGGCAAGAAGCTCGCCGCCCAGATCAAGGGCCCGGGAGCGAATGTCGCCGGCCTGATCAAGGCGATCGAAGCCAAGCTCGAAAAGGGCGAGGCCATCGCGAAGGTCGGCTGAGGCTCAGGCACCGGCCGTCAGGCATCGGGCATCCGCAAGATAGTGACAAGCCCGGGCAGGTTGCCCGGGCTTCTTCTTGCGCGCGCCAATCCCCCCCC
>CAYOGE010000030.1:0-42819 GCA_964403525.1 uncultured Phycisphaeraceae bacterium
CCGACGGGAAGTATCCCATCGATTGAACCCGTCCACCGGACCTGGGCAAGCTCAGTAACAAGGGTTTTCGTTCAACTATCAAGGAATGGGAGTGGCAATGAAGAATCAGACTGTCGCGCTGTTGGCCCTTTTGACCCTCGCCGGTACGACCATGGCGGCTCCGCGTGAGTCGCAGAACGCCCCGGCCTCGGTTGACGTCCCCGGCGAGCCGGCCGTGAACACGTTCACGCTCAGCTTCACCGGCAGCGACGGCGGCGGCGCTTACTCGGCAACGCGCATCCGCTTCGACGGCACCATGACCGCCGTGGCGCCGTTCACCTACGCGTTCGACACGATCATCAACGTCACCCCACCCGGCGGGGCCCCGGTGGCCATCCGCGCATCGCAGAACTACGCCGAATACACCGTTGAGGTGATCGCGGTCAACTCGTCGCTCAACGGCACCTACGCCCCCGCGGGCACGTGGTCGTTCGGCTGCACCGACGACTTCGTCGACGGCGACGGCGTCTCGCCCGAGTCAACGCTCAACAACATCGTTGTCACGCTCGACGACCAGCCCCTTACCGCCCCCGCCGCGACCAACCTCGGCACGCTCGTCGACGGCACGCTCGTCTCACAGGCTGTGACGGTCGACGCCGGCGGCGTGAAGTGGTTCACCGTGACCACCTCCGATGCCTCAGACGCGGCCCACCGCAAGCTCGACATCAACACCCTCTCCTCGACCTCGGGCGTCGACAGCGAGATCGGTGTCTACTCCTCCACCGGTGCTGGTCTGTTCGCCAACGACGACGCGGGCGGCGGCCTTTACAGCCAGCTCGTGTTCGGCGAGGGTGGCGCGGCCGGGCCGCTGGCCGCCGGCACCTACTACATCGCCGTCAGCACCTTCAACGCCACGTTCGGCCTGACGGAGTGGAACGTCACCTCGACCGGTCCGGGCGGCGAGCTTCAGCTCAGCCTGCTCCAGACGTTTACCACGCCCCCCGTCGGCATCTGGGACGAGACCGCCCAGGGCGGCGGTGACGCCGGACAGGACCTCGCCTCCGCGCAGGTCGTCAGCGGCACGGGCGCGCTCCCGCGCATCACCGGCGCGTTCGGCGCGGACGACGTCGATATGTACAAGATCAACATCTGCGACACCGCCAACTTCAGCGCATCGACCGCCGGCACCCCCGCCATCGACACCCAGCTCTTCCTCTTTAACGCCGACGGCACCGGCGTCGTGATGAACGACGACAACACCCTCGGCGGCGGCGGCCTGTGGTCCGCCCTGGACAACACCACCGGCTTCATCACCGCGACGGGCAACTACTACCTCGCCATCAGCCGCTACGACATCGACCCCACCAGCGGTGGTCTTGAGATCTGGGCCGACACCCCCTTCGCCGCTCAGCGCCAGCCCGACGGTGCAAACCCCGGTGGCATCCTCGACGGCTGGATGGGCACCAACGCCACCACCGGCAACTACCGCATCGACCTGACCGGCGTCTGCCGCGTCAGCGCCGGTCCGGCCTGCGGCCTGGCCGATGTCGGCGGCGTCGGCGGTGCGCCGGGTGCTGACAACCACCTCGACAACAACGACTTCGTTGTCTTCATCGACTACTTCTTCAGCCAGAACCCCATCGCCGACCAGGGCGCAACCGGCGGCGCGCCCGGCCCCGACGGCGCCTACGACAACAACGACTTCATCGTCTTCATCGACAACTTCTTCAACGCCCCCGCCTCCTGCCGCTGATCCGCGGCTGAGTTGAACCCTCGATTGCAGCAAGCCCCGGCCGCTTTGGCCGGGGCTTTTTTTGTTCACCAGACGCCGCATTACCGGACCCTCTTTTTGGGTGTCTGGGTGTTGTGTATGGCACCCCTAAGGGCTTGTGCTTTGTGAAATTTGTTGTAGACTGCTTCTGACGGTCGGGTTCTCCGATGTGATCGCGGTGCACTTGCGGCTGTGGGGCCGCAATCGCACGGCATGTGTGGGACAAGCCTTGATGTGTGGTATCCCCGTGTGGGAAATGGAGATTTGAAATGAAGAAGTCTGCGATGATTGTGGCCGCTGCCGGCCTTGCGTCGGCCCTGCAGGCCGCGCCCCTCGAGTCCATCACCTTCACCAACGTTCCGAGCATCGGCCGTCAGGGCAATGCCCTCAACGAGATCCGCACGTGGACGCCGACCGCGGCGGGCAACGTCGCGAAGATCACGGTGACTGGAAACCTCCAGCGCAACGCGGTCAACAACATCACCAACACCTGGTCCAGCCAGGCGATGATCCTCGTCACGCCCCCCGGCGGCGCTCCGCAGTTCATCATCCAGCCGTTCACCAGCACGGCGAACATGGCAGCCCCCGCTGGCCAGAACGTGCCCGCGGGCTCGTTCACGGTGCCCGTTGGTCCGGCGATCGCCGCCAACGCCGGCGAGTGGTCGTTCCGCTTCTTTGAGTCATCGTGGGAGGGTCTCGCGGCCAGCGTCCCCGACGCAACCTGGACCACGCTCACGCTGACGATGGACGACGCGCCGGTCGCGCTGCAAGCCCTGCCGGTCTTCGTCCCCTCGACCATTGAGTACACGTTCGACAACGTGACGTGCGACGTGCCGTGGAACGCTCCGGTTGACACGCACAACTTCGTGGCATTCACCCCGACCTCCTCGAACATCGTTGATACGGTCGTCGTCTCCGGCATCGCCACCGGCACCTCGCTCGACGGTGCCGCCAACGCATTCGGCATCAACGTCGGCAACACGCAGTACAACATCACGCCCACGCGATCGATGCTCATCCGCGTCAAGCCCCCCGTGCACCCGACCCTCGGCGGCGGCTTCCGCAGCAACCGCTACGCGGTCAACCCGGTCGGCGCCGCATCGTCGACCAGCCTGCAGTGGTCGCCCGTCGCGATCGCCGCGGTCGATACGACCGTTGAGCCCGCCGGCTCGCTCAACCCCGCCATCCCCGCCAACACCGGCGAGTGGAAGGTCGAGTTCCTCTCCAACCTCTCCAGCGCAACAACAGCCGCGTTCAAGTCAACGTGGAACAAGGTCCGCGTGAACCTGGTGCAGGGCGCTCCCCCCGCCAGCGCTGAGAACGTCGTGCTCGTGCACGGCGCCACCGTGACCAAGACGGGCACGTTCGCCGCGGTCGGCGAGACCAAGTGGTACAAGTTCACCGTCGGCGCCACCACCATCAGCCGCACCACCGGCACGGCGCTCGACCTGGGAATGACCGGCACGTCGCTCACCCCCGAGAACGACACGTGCATGGCCGTCTACAACAGCGGCGGCGCGGTCTCGGCGACGTCGTTCAACACAGGGCCCGGCTTCCTCCCCCAGATCAGCTTCGGCCAGGGCATCCGCAACCCCGACGGTCTGCCGACCGATGCCGACCCCGGTCTGCCGTTCGACGGCGCCAACCCCGGCCGCTCTCCGTCGGCCGCCGGCGGCAACTACCGGCCTGACCTGACCGCAGGCCAAACCTACTACGTGGCCGTCTGCAACGGTGACGACGGCGTCATCTTCCAGGCCGGTCTCTTCGCGATCAACCCCACGACCGAGACCAACGTTGGCAACTACCAGGTCAACTTCCGTTCGTGGCTCAACAGCAACTCCGCACCGTTTGACGTTCCCCCGTCCACGGACCTGGGCACCATCGGCGGGCCCATCGTGACCACCACGGCCACACTCGACGCCCAGAAGCGCTACAAGTGGTTCAAGTTCACCCTGCCCGCAGACGCCAACGACACCACCGGCAAGTACGTCGACATCGACACCGTCCCCACGCCGGCGCCGATGAACGACACCAACATCGCCGTCTACACGAGCACCGGCGCCCTGGCCGGCCTCAACGACGACATCAACGCCTGGACGGCCGGCGTGAACGACACCGGCGGCAACAGCGCCCTGTCGTTCGGCTCGGCCACTCCTTCGCGTGACTACTCCGCCATCAACGCCGACCTCGAGGCGTACCCCGGCGACGGCTCAGACGGCTACCTCGCCGCCGGAACCTACTACATCCAGGTCAGCATGTGCTGCGCTACGTACAGCAACAGCCGCTTCTGGGCCATCAACGACTACGTAACCGGCCTGGGCAACGGCGACATCGTCCTCAACTTCCGCAACAACTACCCCGCGCTTCCCACGCAGTGCTCACCGGCTGACGTCGGCGTGCAGGGCGGTGGGCCCGGCCACGACAACCTGCTCAACAACAACGACTTCATCGCCTTCATCGACCTCTTCTTCGCCAGCGCCCCCGCCGCTGACCTTGGCAGCCAGGGTGGCGTGCAGGGCGCTGACGGGCAGTGGAACAACAACGACTTCATCGTCTTCATCGACTACTTCTTCAACGACACCGCCCTCTGCCAGGGCTGATCCGCGGGGCCCGCTGAGCCCGTCGGATTCGAGTTGAACACCATCGCCCCGGTCCACCAGGACCGGGGCTTTTTCGTTTTTGTTCGCACAACGATCGGTGAATCTGGCGTTTCCTTCGATTAGAAACGTTACATGATGCGGAGTTCATTCGCTTTCTACTTGTGCTCGACGCGCAGCTATGTATGTTTGAAGTTGAGAGACGGAGTAAAGGGGCGGTGCCTGTGGACATCGCACGTCTGTTCATTGCTGCCGGGTCAGCCCGCGCAGGGAAATGGAGAAACACATGAAGAAGGCTCTGATGATCGCTCTGGTCGCTGGTACCGCTTGCGCTGCGTTTGGAGCGCCGCGTGAGAGCGTGACCTTTACCAACGTCGACAGCGTGGGATGGGTCACAGACGCCGCCAACCAGGTGCGCACCGTGACCTTCAACGGCAGCGACGGCGGCGGCACCTACACCGCACGCTACCTCACCGTCAGCGGGACGGTGACCGACACTTCGCTCAGCGGCACCTGGGCGCGCGAGGCCGTGATCGAGATCACCCCGCCCAACGGCCAGTCCTTCGTCTGCATCCCCATCACCACCGGTGGCTACGTCGGCTCGCTGCCGATCCCCGCCGGCCGGTACGTCGTGCCCATCGGCACGTTCGACACCGCCGGTGTCTGGACGTTCAAGTTCGCCGAGACTTACGACGACACCAACCCCGGTGAGGTGGATCAGACGTGGTCGTCGATCACCTTTACCCTCGACGATGCGCCGCCCCCCGCGACGGTCGTCCCCAGCCCCGGCGTCACCGTTGCCTTCAGCAACGTCAACAGCGACGGTACCCAGGGCGCCGGCAGCACCGTGCTCACTTCCACCATCACCGACACCGGGCTGATCAACGGCATCCAGGTCGTCGGGCGGGCGACCACCAAGTCGCTCGTCAGCGCCGACAACCTCGACGCCGTCCCCAACCAGGCGCGTATCCGCATCACCCCGCCGATCTCAACCGGCCTCGCCGCGTTCACGGTGGTTCCGCCGCTGGGCGGCGTGAGCACCGGCACCTGCAACATCTCCGTCAGCATCCCCGGCGCACCGGCCGCGGGCGTGCCGGTGACGGGCCAGTGGACGTTCGAGTTCTACGAACTCACCGACGAGCCAACCGGCGTCGACGGCGTGTGGCAGAACGTCTCGTTCACGTTCGTCAATTCCACACCGCCGGTGGCCACCAACTTCCCCGCCCTGGTCGACGGCGGCGCCACGGTCGAAGAGTCCGACTTTGTCACCGCCCCGGTGATCACCGCGCCCAACACCGTGTCGTGGCTCAAGATCGTCTTCCCCACCGCCATCAACAGCGGGCTCGGCAGCGCCATGGACATCGACATGGCCACAAGCAACGGCCTCCCCGAGAACGACTTCTCGATGGGGCTCTACAACAGCTCGGGCGTCCGCGTTGCCAACTCGTTCAACACCGGGCCCGGTCTGCTCCCGCAGATCAGCCTCGGCGCCGGCACGCGCACCCGCAACGGAGACGGCATCCCCTACGACGGCCAGAACCCCGGCGCATCCCCCAACGGCGGAACCAACGTCAACGCCTGGCCCGCCGCGCCGGCGGGTGACTACTACCTCGCCGTCTGCTCCGGTGACGACGGCACCGCCTTCGGCCCGGGCCTCTGGTCGGTCGTCGGCAGCACCGAGGCCAACACGCCCGGCGTTGTCCGCGTCCGCTACTACTCCAACGCCCCGGCGGTGACGCCCGCGGTGGTGCAGAACCTCGGCTCGCTCCCCTCGCTGGTGACGGGCGTTGCCAACATGCCCGCCGACGCCGGCGCCCGCTTCAAGTGGATCAAGTTCTCGATCCCCACCGACGCCAACGACACCACCAACAAGTACGTCGACATCGACACAGCGAACTCGCTCGACCCGGTGAACGACACCAACATCGCCCTCTACGACAGCGCCGGAAACCTCATGAGCCTCAACGACGACATCGCGCCGGGCTGGGGCGTTGACAACCCCACCGGCGGCAACGCCGCCATGTCGTTCGGCACCGGTAACTTCTCGCGCGACTACAGCTCCGTCAACACCAACCTGCCCGCCGGTGACGGGCGCGACGGCTACCTCCCCGCGGGCACCTACTACCTCCAGGTCAGCATGTGCTGCGCCGGTTACGGCGACAACCGCTTCTGGGTCGTCAACGACTACGTGACGAACCTGGATGTCGGCGACGTCAACTGGGCAATCCGCAGCAACTACACCGGTTGCGGCCCGGCCGACGTCGGCCAGCAGGGCGGCATTGAGGGCAGCGATGAGCACCTTGATAACAACGACTTCGTCGTGTTCATCGGCCTCTTCTTCACCCAGAGCCCCCTTGCTGACATGGGCAAGCAGGGCGGTGTCGCCGGCAGCGACGGCACCTGGGACAACAACGACTTCATCGTGTTTATCGATCAGTTCTTCAACGCCCCCAGCTACTGCCGCTAAGTGCAGAATAAAAACCGAACAGTCCAGCCCCGGGCCCGTGCCGGGGCTTTCTTTTTTTTACTATTTCTGCAATCGCAGGAACTAGGTGCTTGCCCTACCACGTAGCTGTGATAATCTAGGAAGACAGGGAGCGTTCATCGCCCGCGGGGGCGGAGGAGGGGTGTGCGTGCTTCGCCGACGATGACGCAACGGGCGTCATCAGGCGGAAGGAGGCTGCATGTTGGAAAGCAATCAGCGCGGCAACCAATCCTCTGCAGACGCTATCTCGGCTCCGCTCCCCAAGGTCGACTCGACCGATCTGTCACCCGTCCGACCGCTCACCAACGCCGAGTGGTGCGAGGGCGTCTATTGCGCAGCCGACGGTGACCCCGAGCGCGTCCCCTGGTGCCGCTGCGGGCCCGACGGGATGCTCTTGAAGTGGCTCGCCAACGAGGCGCCGCGCCTGGTCAGGCCCGGCTGCCGCACCGTCGTCGTCGGCTGCGGCCTGGGTGATGACGTCGCCGAGCTCGCCGCCCGTGGGTTTGACGTTGTGGGCTTTGATGTTTCAACATCCGCCGTGCGCTGGGCGGCTCGCCGTTTCCCATCCCACGCCAACCGCTTCCTCGTCAGCGACCTGCTGGACCTTCCCGCGCGGATGGTCGGCCGGTTCGATCTGGTCGTTGAGGTTTGCACGCTCCAGTCCGTGGCGCCCGAGCTTCGCGCTACCGCCGCGGCCTCGCTGGCGCGCCTCGCCGCTCCGCGCGGCGTGGTGCTGGCGATCAGCTGCGGCAAGCACGCCGACGAGGTCGGGCCGGAAGAGGGCCCCCCTTGGCCGCTCACGGCCTTTGAACTTGAGAACCTGATGGCCGGCGCTGGCCTGGCCTCCATGCGCCCCGTCGCCGAGGTTGCCTGCGTTGACGACCCCGACCACGTCCGGGTCATGGGCGCGTTCGTGCGCGGATAGCTCAACATTGCTTTGCGCGGTTTCCCGGCACGCGCCCGCGGGCGCGGTTAAACTAGACCGGTGCAAGCAAAGTACGGGCCAAACGCGAAAGGAAGCGCGACAGGCGTTGAGCCCAGCGGTGGGGGTGTTGGCAAGGGGGAGGGCTTCGTCAAGCAGGCGGGCAGGGCGGGGGCATCCGCCGCGGCCGGCAGCGGTGGGGGGTACCCCGCGCCGGTCGCCCGGCTGATCGATGAACTTGCAGCGCTGCCGGGCATCGGCCGCCGCTCGGCCGAGCGGCTGGCGCTCCACCTGCTCAAGCGCGACAAGTCGGTCGCGATGGCGCTCGCGGGCGCGATCGAGTCGGTCAAGACGCTCGTGCGCAACTGCCGCATCTGCTCGAACCTTTCCGACGGCGACGTCTGCGCCGTCTGTGCCGATGCACGCCGCGACGCGGGGCTGGTGCTCGTCGTCGAGCAGCCGCGCGACCTGCTGGCCCTTGAGCAGACGGGCATGTACCGCGGCGTCTACCACGTGCTGCTGGGCCGGCTGAGCCCGATGGACGGCATCGGGCCCGAGGCGCTGACGGTTGACGACCTGCTCGCCCGCGTGCGAGACGCGGCGCGCAACGCCCGCGGGGCGCCCGTGCGTGAGGTCATCATGGGCCTCAACCCCACGCTGGAGGGAGACGGCACAGCGCTCTACCTCGCCGAGCAGCTCAAGGAGTCGGGCGTGAGCGTCAGCAGGCTCGCACGCGGACTCCCAACCGGTTCGCAACTCGAGTTCGCCAGCAAGGCCGTGCTGGCCGACGCCATCAGCGGCAGGCAGAGCGTGTCATGAACCCCCGCGGCCGCAGCGGCCGGGGGAAACAGCCGATAGTGCAGGCGGTGATCAAGCGATGAGATTCGACGCGTTCCAACAGATGCGGATGGGCCAGCACATGAAGCTGGCGCCGCAGATGATCCAGTCGATGGAGATCCTCCAGATGTCCCTGGCGGAGCTCCAGGAGCGCATCGAGCAGGAGCTTGAGAGCAACCCCACGCTCGAGCAGGCCGACGGCGACGGCACCGAGCCCGCCCCCACCCCCGCCGCCGACGGCGAAACAGCCGACGGCCTCAGCGACCAGCCGGGCGGTGACGAAGCGGGCGACTCCGCCGGCGAGAGCGCAGACGACGACGGCGACGTCGCCGGCATGCTCAGCGACGGCGAGCGCACCAGCGACGAGGTTCCCCTGTCGATCGGCGACGAGTCAAACCGCGACGACTTCGAGCGACTAGAGGAGTTCGAACACGACAACCTCAGCGAGGGCGGCGGCGACGACGGCGCAGACGAGCGCCCCCAGCTGCAGGAGTACGAGCCCCGCGAGCGTGCCGGTGACGTGGAGGGTGACGCCAAGAGCGAGGCGATGGCCAACACGTCGTCACGCGCTGTCGGCGTGCAGGAGCAGCTGCTTGAGCAGTGGCACCTGTGCGACGTTGACCCCGCCCTGCGGGCGCTCGGCGACCACGTCATCTCGTTCATCGAAGACGACGGTTACCTCCGCACGGGCGTTGACGTGATCATCGACCGGGCCGTCGGCGGCGCACTGAACAAAGACGGCTCGAAGCCCTCGCCCGAGCAGACCGAGCACGCGATCAAGGCGGTGCAGCTGCTGCTCGAGCCGGCGGGCATCGGCGCCCGCGACATGCGCGAGTGCCTGCTGCTGCAGATCGACGCCCGCCAGGACGAGGCGAGCGCCGCCGACGCCGCGGTCTGGACGCTCACCCGGGCACTGGTTGACGGTCACCTCGACGACCTGGCAAACAACCGCCTCCCCAAGGTCGCCGCGAAGCTCAACGTGGGCATGGACGAGCTCAAGCTCGCCGTTGAGAAGCTGCGCACGCTGCGCCTCGCGCCCGGCCGCCAGCTCTCAAGCGAGGCCCCCCCCGGCATCGTGCCCGACGGCATCGTCGAGTACGACGGCGACAACGACCGCTACATCGCCTACCTCAACGACCGCCGCCTGCCCAACCTGCGCCTCAACCAGGAGTACGCGCTGCTGGCCAAGGACAAAGCGGCCCCCAAGCAGACCCGCGAGTTCATCAAGACCAACATGGGCAACGCCCAGTTCCTGATCGAGGCGATCGAGCAGCGCAAGCGCACGCTGCTGCGCGTGCTCCAGGCGGTGGTGCGGCACCAGCGCGAGTTCTTCGACTTCGGGCCACAGTCGATCAAGCCCCTGCCGATGACCAAGGTCGCCGAGGAGCTGGGCATCCACGTCGCCACCGTCAGCCGCGCGGTGGCGGAGAAGTACATCCAGACCCCGCGGGGCGTGGTGGCTCTGCGCAAGTTCTTCACCGGCGGCACCACGACCGAGACGGGCGAAGAGGTGAGCTGGGAGGCGATCAAGGCAGCTCTCGAAGAGGTGATCGCCGCTGAGGACAAGAAAGACCCCCTCAGCGACGACGCCCTCGCCGAAGAGCTCAAGAAGCGCGGCTTTGACATCGCCCGCCGAACGGTGGCGAAGTACCGCGGCCAGCTGAACATCCCGACGGGGCGGTTGCGGAAGGCGCACTGAGCGGCGAGTGCTGATGGAACGACCAGAGTACATCATGAATCTGCGTCGCCTAAAGCGGTCGCAGAAATGGGTCAGCAGGGGCGATGTATTCGTGTACCAAGCCACAGATGGTGCCGATCGGTATGGCCTCGTTCACGATGTAGGGGTCCGATTTAACGGTCTTCCCTGCTCTCGTGAGGGACTCATCCTTGTGTATCTGTATCGAACCAGGTGCGATGAGTCTGACGGTACCCATCTGCCCGTCAGTCAGCTTCTCATTCCGCCCGTAGTAACAGGCCCCTGGTGCTGGACGAAGGGGTACTTCGTCACGCGCTTGCACAGAGAGATTCGGGCCGATGAACGGCTCTCCCGCGAGGTGTTCTGGGATTGCCTCAAGGGGGAGTTCATGGATACCCAAGGCAACAAGACGCACCGTGGCCACGGTCCAATCGGCTCCTTTACTCTTGCGTTTGAAGGAGCGATCAGCATTGATGTGAGCCGAGCACTCGGGCTTCCTTACATGAAGGGGGTGGGCGCCGACCCCATTCCTGCCTCGCTCGCGCACTTCTATGACTTGGAGCGAGTCAAGATTTGAGCTTCAGTGCCCAAGAGGACGGACAGACTGCGCACGAGTTTGATCCAGGCGCGTTCACCACCTCCCAGCCCGCTTCACCTTCTCCCTCGCGTCCCTCAGCACCTCCGTGGGCACATGCCCACACTCTGGGCACCGGCTGGTGCGCGGGTCGTGGTCGGCCTTGAGCTTCGCGAGCGGGTACCTGCAGATGGGGCACGTCCAGTCGAACGTCCGCTGGCTCAGCCGCAGGTAGTGACCGACCTCCGCAAACCGCACCGCCTGCCACCACAGCAACAGCAGCCAGGGAATCAGCCAGATCAGCGGCTGCGGCAGCTTCGCGGCCAGCAGGAACCACGCCACCGGATATGCAGCAACCAGCAGCGGCGTCACGTACCACGGCCGGCGCGGGCCCTCGAAAACAAGGAGGAAGAAGCGGCGCACGGGCGAGGATACAGCGAACGCACAAAAAAGGGGCTACGCCGGGTGCCGCAGACTCCCCGGCTCTGCGGGGAGTCTGCGTGTAGTGGCCGCCGGTCACAGACTCCGCCCAAAGCGTCGGAGTCTGTGGCACCCGATCCACCCCCTTGTCCCAATTGTGAAGCCCAAGCGCACCCCCCGCCGATCAAAACCCCATCGGACCGTCAACAACGCGCGCGGAGCGTGCGGATGGCCCGGGTGTCGGTTGCAGGACGCAGCCCCTATGCGCAAGCACTTCGCTGTTGTGGTCGCCCCCCTCGCTCTTCTGCTGGCCTGCGGCCTGCCGCTGCCTGTGGAGACGGCCGCGTTTGCCCAAGAGCCACCCGCCCCGCCGGCCCCCCCGACCCCGCACGAGTTCCCCCCCTTCGCCGAGGTCAGCAAGGGCTTCGAGAAGGTCGGCACCTCCGCCGACGGCGCGCCGTCGATGTACACCCTCTACAAGCGCGACAAGGACGCCCGCCTCCTCGCCGAGTTGCCGCGCAACTTCGAGAGCCAGAAGGTCTTCATCGCCACCACCTACGCCGGCGGTGTCTCCAACACCGGCATCCAGCTCAACGAGTTCTACTGCTACTGGCGCCGCTACGACAAGAAGCTCGCCCTCATCGAGCCCAACACAGAGGTGCGCGCAACCGGCGACCAGGAGAGCCGCAAGAGCGGCGAACGCCTCTACACCGACCGCGTGATCCTCGAGGTCCCCATCGCCTCGATGGGCGCCGGTGGCGGCCCGGTCATCGACCTCTCCGGCCTCCTCGTGGGTCAGGTTGAGAAGTTCTTCGGGCCGGGCGCCGCCCGCAACAACAAGGGCCTCACCCGCATCGCCAAGTGCAAGGCCTTCCCGCAGAACCTCGAGCTCGCCTTCGAGATGCCCGGCGGCGACGGCAAGCTGCAGACGCTCTACTACTCCATCAGCAGCATCCCCGAAAAGACCGGCTACCAGCCGCGCGAGGCCGACCAGCGCGTCGGCTTCTTCACCACCGCCTACCGCGACGTGAGCCGCCAGAGCCAGGACACCCAGTGGGTGCGCTACATCAACCGCTGGTGGGTCGAGAAGCGCGACCCCAAGCTCGAGATGAGCCCCCCCAAGCAGCCCATCGTCTTCTACCTCGAGCACACCCTCCCCGTCCACTACCGCAAGTACGTCCGCGAGGGCGTGCTGGAGTGGAACAAGGCCTTCGAAAAGATCGGCATCGACGGCGCCATCGAGGTCGTCCAGCAGGACGCCTCCAGCGGCGCCAACATGGACAAAGACCCCGAGGACGTCCGGTACAACTTCATCCGCTGGACCAGCACCGACATGGGCTTCTCCATCGGGCCATCGCGCGTCCACCCCGAGACCGGCCAGATCCTCGACGCCGACGTGGTCCTCGACGACGGCTTCATCCGCGGCTGGTTCCGCCAGTTCAGCGAGCTGCTCCCCGAGACCGCCATGACCGGCTACCCGGCGGAGATGATCGCCTGGCTCGACAAGAACCCCCAGTGGGACCCGCGCGTCCGCCTCGCCGAGCCCGGCCAGCGTGACGCAATCGTCCGCCAGCGCACCCTGCTGCGCGACGCCGCCGAGGCCGAGCAGATCGCCGCCGTCCGCCAGGGGATCATGGAGGCGAACGCCATGCCCATGCTCACCCTCCGCTCCGGCGCGCCGCTGCAGTTTGGCGCAGTCGGGCTCGACCCGACGGGCCAGAACATCTCCTCGGCCGCAATGCTCAGCCGCGGCACCTGCGCCGCCATGCTCGGCAAGGCGCTCGACGTCGCCCTCATGCGGTTCAACTACGAAGAGATCGCCGCGCTCAACGACGACCCGCCCAGCGGCGACGCCGACAAGAAGGACAAGAAAGACGACAAGAAGGACGGCGAGAAGAAAGAAGCCAAGAAGGAGCAGCTGCTCGACGGCATGCCCGAGAGCTTCGTCGGCCCCCTGATGCGCGACTTGGTCGCCCACGAGGTGGGGCACACCCTGGGCCTGCGTCACAACTTCAAGGCCAGCACCTGGAAGTCGATCAAGGAGATGAACGACCCCGCCTGCAAGGGCAAGGAGCCGATCGTCGCCAGCGTGATGGACTACACCCCCCTCAACATCAACTTCAACGACGGCGTCACCCAGGGCGACTTCGGCCCGATCGGCATCGGGCCCTACGACTACTGGGCCATCGAGTACGGCTACACCACCGACAACGGCAAGCTCAAGGAGATCGTCGCCCGCTCGACCCAGCCGGGCCTCGCCTTCGGCACCGACGAAGACCTCGGCTCGCCCGACCCGCTCATCAAGCAGTTCGACCTCGGCAAGGACTCGCTCGACTACGCCGAGAGCACCCTCCGCCTCTCGCAGCACCTGCGCACAAAGATCGCCTCCAAGATCGTCAAGGACGGCGAGAGCTGGGCCAAGGGCCGGCGCGCGTGGGAGCTCCTGCTGAGCAAGCACGTCGCCGCGCTGCGCATCGCCAGCTACTACATCGGCGGCGCCGACATCAACCGCGTCGTCAAGGGGCAGCCCGGCGCCAAAGACCCCGTGGTGCCGATCGACCCCGTCCAGCAGCGCCGCGCCCTCAAGTTCGTCGTCGACAACGCCTTCCGCGACGAGGCCTACGGCTTCGACCGCGACCTCCTCGCCAAGATGACCGTCGACAAGTGGATGGACGCCGGCGGCATGCGCGAGGCCTTCAGCGACCCCGCCTACCAGGTGCACGACCGCGTGCTGGGCATCCAGTCCGCCGCCGTCACCATGCTGATGAACCCCGTCACCCTCCAGCGCGTCTACGACAACGAACTCCGCCGCGCCCCCGATCAGGATGCGCTCACGATCCCCGAGCTGATCGACAGCATCGTCTCCACCGCCTGGAGCGAGCTCGACAAGCTGCCCGACGGCACCGCACGCAAGCCGAGCATCTCAAGCCTGCGCCGCAACCTGCAGCGTGAGCTTGTCGCCCGCATGATCGACCTCACCCTCCCAGACGGCTCCTTCACCGCCGGCTACCGCCCGGTGCAGAACCTCACCGTGCTGCGCCTGCGCGAGCTCAAGGGGCGCATCGACAAGAACCTCAACAACGGCGGAATCGACCCGTACACCAAGGCCCACCTCACCGAGTGCTCAGTGCGCATCGGCAAGGCCCTCGACGCGACCTACATCTACCAGCAGTAGCAGCCAAACTACAATCCGCTTATGCCGCTGGACCTGTCCACACTGCCGCTGGAGGCCATCGCCGACCTGTGCCGTCAGCGAGGCATCGCGCGGCTCGCGGTCTTCGGCTCTGCGCTCCGCGACGACTTCCGACCAGAGAGCGACCTCGACCTCCTGGTGGAGTTTGTCAAAGGCCGGAAGATCGGGCTTGAGTACTTCACGATCCAGGCGGACCTTTCGAAGCTGATCGGCCGACCGGTAGACCTGAACACGCGAGGCTGGATCAGCAACGACTTTGTTGCCGACGTTCTTAAGGAGGCAAAGAACCTCTATGTCGCGGCGTGACGACAACCTGGCACTGCGCCACATGCTCTCCCACGCCCGAGAGGCTGTCGCGCTGATCCAAGGGCGGCAGCGGGCGGACCTGGATAGCGATCGGCTGCTTAATCTCGGGCTGGTCCGGCTCGTGGAGATTGTCGGCGAAGCGGCCAACCGCGTCGGCGCACCTACCCAGCAGGCCAACCCCGCGATCCCCTGGGCCGAGATCGTTTCGATGCGCAACCGGCTCATCCACGGCTACGACCGGGTGGACTTCGACATCCTCTGGGCCGTCCTGACAGAAGACTTGCCCCGGTTAATCAAGACGCTCGAAGCGGTCGTCAGGTGAAGGAGGCGTTCTCTACTTCACGCTCGCCCGGTACCAGTCGATCGTCCGCTTCAGCCCGTCCTCAAAGCCCACCTGCGCACGCCACCCCAGCAGCTTCGACGCGCGCTCCACATCCAGGCAGCGCCGCGGCTGGCCGTCGGGCTTGTTCGTGTCCCACTCGATGCGCCCCCTGAAGCCCGTCAGCTTCACGATCAGCTCGACCAGGTTCTTGATCGTGATCTCAAACCCTGCGCCCAGGTTCACGGGCGTCGGGTCGTCGAGCACCTCGGCCGCCCGAACGATCCCCTCCGCCGCGTCCTCGCTGTAGAGGAACTCGCGCGAAGCGCTCCCCGTGCCCCAGCAGACGATCTTGTCGTCGCCGCGGTTCTGCGCCTCCACGCACTTGCGGATCAACGCCGGGATCACGTGGCTGGTGGTCAAATCAAAGTTGTCGTTCGGCCCGTACAGGTTCACCGGCAGCAGGTACGAGCTCCTCATCCCGTACTGCAGCTTGTACGCGTCGAGCATCTGCCACGCGGCCTTCTTCGCCACGCCGTACGGTGCGTTGGTCTCTTCCGGGTACCCGTTCCACAACTCAGCCTCGCGGAACGGCACCGGCGTGAACTTGGGGTACGCGCAGATGGTGCCCACCTGCACAAACTTCCCGCCGCGCTCGATGATCCCGTCGCGCCGGCCCTGCTCGATCAGGTGCAGCGCCATCGCCATGTTCGCGTAGAAGTACCGGCCCGGGTTCAGCTGGTTGGCCCCGATCCCGCCCACCTCCGCCGCCAGGTGGATCACCACATCCGCCTTCTGCCCCGGGAACGCGTCCTTGTACAGCCGGATCACGTCGCTCTCGCACGTGAGGTCAAAGTCCTTCCGCCGCGGCACAAAGATCTGCACATCGGCCGCGCCGCGCTTCTTCAGCGCCGCCGTGACGCACTTGCCCAGAAAACCGGCCCCGCCGGTGACGATGATCCGCTTGCTTGAAAGGTCCATAGGAGAGGACGGTATCGGGCGGGAGCCGCCAGTCCATGACCCGGGCGCAAAGGACCGATAGAAACCACGCCACACGCCAGACCCATTCCATCGCGGCACGCGTACTCCACACGCCCAACCGGCTCACCTCATGACCACCGCCGCAAGCCATACCGATCAAAATCCAAATACGCCACCGCCCGCAGAGCCCGTCAGCCAACCCGCCGACCTCACCGCAGGCATCGGCGGCAAGGTCGGCAAGAGCATGGCCTGGATGCTCGGCACCAGCGTGTTCATCAAGGCGCTCTCGTTCGTCGCGCAGGTCGCCATGGGGTGGTACCTCAGCGACAAGGACTTCGGCGTCTTCGCCCTCGCCTTCGCCATCGTCGGCCTCTGCTCCTTCATCCGCGAAGGCGGCGCACGCGACTACCTCATCCAGCAGGGACCCTCGCGCTACAAAGAACTCGTCGGCCCGCTCTTCTGGATGGCCATGACGATCACCGTCGGCCTCGCCGTCGCCCTGCTCATCCTCGCGGGCGTGATGAAGACGCTCCCCACGTTCTTCCCCCTCTCCTTCCGCGACCCGCGCCTCCCCTGGCTGCTCGTGCTCGGCGCGGTGATGATCTGCATCTCAACCCCCAGCAGCTTCACCAGCGCCAAGCTCCAGCTCGAGCTCCGCTTCGATTCTCTGGGCAAGGTGCAGATCGGCAGCGGCTTCGTCCGCTACGGCACCATGATCGCCCTCGCCGCCGCGGGCTTTGGGCCCTTCGCCTTCCTCCTCGCCTGGATCGCCGTCGCCGCATTCGAGCTCGTCGCCTTCCGCCGCGTCGTCGGCATCAACCTCTTCGCAGAGCCCAAACGCCCCGAGCTATGGCGCGGCTTCATCCTGCTCACCATCTGGCTCGCCGTCGGCTTCTTCGGCAACTTCCTCGTCGAGTGGGGCAACAGCGCCGCCGTAGGCATCTTCAGGTCAGAGGCCATCGTCGGCTACTACTACTTCGCCTTCGGCCTCACCGTGCAGCTGGTCGTCCTGCTCTCGGTCAACGCCCAGTACGTCCTCATGCCCGCGCTCGCCCGCCTCAACGACCAGCCCGTCCGCCAGGGGCAGGCCATCCTCAAAACCACCCGCGCAATGGTCCTGGTCGCCAGCGGCCTCTGCCTGGGCTTCTCCGTCGCCGCCGATTCGGTCATGACCGTCATCTGGCACGACAAGTGGGAGCCCTCCGTCCTCGCCGTGCAGATCTTCGGCATCTTCTTCCCCATGCGCATGACCTACGGCCTCACCCTCGCCATCATGCAGGCCAAAGGACAGTTCCGTGCCTGGGCCATCACCTCGGTCATCGAGGCCGCGCTCCTCTTCGCCGCCGCCGGCGCCGGCGCGTGGTACGCCCCCGGCGCCGAGTGGCCCGCCCTCTTCGTCGGCCTCACGCTCGTCTTCAGCCGCGCGTGGATCACCGGCATGGTCCTCAAGCAGGCAGGCATCAGCGCCCGCCAGCGCATCATGGCCCAGTTCCCCGCGTGGGGGCTCGCCCTGCTCGCCGCCGGCATCGTCTGGGCCGCTGATATCGCCCTCAGCGGTCCGCACGGCTGGAACGCCCTGCGCGACTGGCTCGCCCTCCACGCCCACCTCTCGCCGCGCTGGTCCTCTGCCGGCGCCGAGATGCTCCGCGGCGGCTCGCTCGCACTCGCCTTCGGCCTCATCTACGCCGCATTCATCCGCCTCACCATGCCAAGCGCCGTCGCCGAGGCCGTCGCCCTCGCCCCCCGCAGGCTCCGCTCAGTCGCCGCCCGGCTCATGTTCATCAATCTGCAGCCAGCGGTCACCGCCGAGCAGACCGCCGCCGAGGTCACCACCACCCCCAAAGCCGAGTGACCTTGAAGCCCTTCTCCCAGCTTGCTGGGAGAAGGTGCCCGAGGCTCAGCGAGGGCGGATGAGGGTGCTTCAAATACCCCAAGCTCCGCCCCGGGTGCCCCCACGCTCCTCGTGGGGTCAGCTATGATCGCCCCGCTTCCCAGCGTGCCCTAACGCACGCCCCGAGGTTGACGGCCGGGCCCGGTGAACGGTTGGCCCGTGAACCTGGTCAGGGCTTGACCGCAGCAGCCATAAGCGGCGTCGGCCGGGCCATCGGTGTCCTGGCCGTCAACCACGGGGCCTGACGATCTCCCCTCCTCGGAGGGGAGGGGCCGGGGGTGGGGCTCCTTCCGCCAAGTCGACCGACTGATCATTGCATACCACAGTGCTGCCCCGTTTCTTTACAGGATTGTCTGTCGGCATCCTGATCGCCGCCGTCCTCGCGGTCGTTGCCGTGATGCCGGTCGTGCTGCTCATCCGCCTCTTCTGGGGAGCTTGGCCCAACCAGACAGCGTGGCTTTGGATCGGCGGCGTGCTTGCCTCCCAGATACTCACGACCGCTGTTGGCTACGCCCTGCGACCTCCAAAGACCCCGCCATCGAATCTGAACGCTGAGCGTTGAACTTTTTCCCCCTCTCCGCCCCCCGCCTGATACGCTCCCTTCCCATGTCCTCTTACCTCGTCCTCGCACGCAAATACCGCTCCCAGACCTTCGACCAGCTCGTCGGTCAGGAGGCCACCGTCAACACCCTGCTGACGGCCATCAAGCTCGGCCGCGTCGCCCACGCCTACCTCTTCACCGGCACCCGCGGCGTCGGAAAGACCTCTTCCGCCCGCCTCTTCGCCGACGCCATCAACAACCCGGACGCCGACCCCGCCATCCGCAAGGCCATCCTCGCCGGCCAGGACACCGACACCATCGAGATCGACGCCGCCAGCAACTCCGGCGTTGACGAGGCCCGCGACCTCATCGCAAACTCCGTCTACGCACCCATGCGCGGCCGGAAAAAGATCTACATCATCGACGAGTGCCACATGCTCTCCACCGCCGCGTTCAACGCGCTGCTGAAGACCATGGAAGAGCCCCCCGCCCACGTCGTCTTCATCCTCTGCACCACCGAGACCCACAAGGTCCCCGCCACCATCCAGAGCCGCTGCCAGCGCTTCGACTTCCGCAACATCGGCGTCTCCCAGATCGCCGCCCATCTCGCCGCCATCCTCAAGAAAGAAGGCTTCTCCGCCGAGGAGGAGCTCCTCTTCCAGGTTGCGCGCCTCGGCAACGGCTCGATGCGCGACGCCCTCAGCCTGCTCGACCGCCTCATCGCCGCCGGCGAGAAGAAGCTCACCCTCCCCATGCTCGAGCGCCTCCTCGGGCTCCCCGACCGTGACGTCGTCGCCTCGCTGGTTGACGCCCTCGCCGCGGCCGACGCCGCCCAGGCCCTCGACGTCGCCGGCGCCCTGCTCACCAAGGGCGTCTCGGTCGACCAGCTCCTCACCACCCTCGCCGAGCGGTTCCGCGACCTCATGGTCCTCTCCGCATGCGGGCCAGAGACCTCCCTCGTTGAGCTTTCAGACGAATCGCGCGCCGTCGCCGCCCGCCAGGCCGCACGCTTCGACGCCGCAGGCCTCGTCCACATGATCACCCTGGTTGAGTCGGTCGCCGGCCGCTCCAAGTCCAGCTCCTTCCCCCGCGCCCTGGTCGATGCGCTCATCGTCCGCCTCGCCATGGCCGAGAAGTTCGCCGACGTCACCGCGCTGGTCACCGACACCGCCAGCGCGCCGGCGCGCCCCGCCGTCGTCACCACACCCACACGAACGGCAGCCCCCGCAAAAAAACCATAACGGCGACGGCTCAACCCGAGCCCGTCGCCGATCTCCAATCCCCGGGCGCCGCAGACTCCTGCTCTGAGGAGTCTGCGTCCTCTCCTCTCCCGCTCCCCGCCGAACCGAGCGAATCGGATGGATCCCGAGAAGCCGGAACCCAAGCGGTGCGATCAGAACGATCGCCACCCTCATCCAGCGATAGCTCTGCAAGGTCGGGTGCCGTGCGTTCTGGGGCGCAGCGAACGAACGCCGCAAGCAAAGACGCACGCGCAGCGTCGTCTGATCCTCTGCCCGTGATGGACGGTCCTTCTCCCCCATCCCCCCCCTCCATCCCCTGCGCCACTCCACACCTGGAGCCCGCCGAGGTCTGGCAGGCCATCCTCGACGCCGCGAGCGAACGAGCCTCCGTCCACACCATGATCAGCGCCCTCACGCTGGTCTCGCTCAACCCCGACCGCGCTGTCATCGGCCACGCCCAGCGCGACCGCCTCACCGCCGAGATGGCGCTCGGCCACCTCGCCCAGCTCTTTGAGCGCACCCTCGGCAGGAAGGTCGCCGTCTCGCTCATGCAGCTCAAGGATGCTCCGCGCACCGCCGCGCCGCTCCCGGCACCCGCCGCGCCATCACCGCAGTCACACAACGCCCACCCCGCGCAGAGAAACACCGCCCCAGCTGCGCTTCCCGAGCCGGCCACCGCGGCAGCGCGCAGCGCCCCCGTGCCGCCGCCCGCCCCGCGACCAATGGCCCCCGTCGATGTCGAAGCCGCCAAGGCCAACCCCCTCGTCCAGCGCGCCGCCGAACTCCTCAGCGCCAAGGTCGTCCGCATCACCGCCCGCAACGATCCGCCGCAGCAACAGACCTGAAGCCCTCCTTTACTGGCCACTTTGCAGTTTGCGATCTGGCCCTCTGGTACACCCATGTTCGACTCACTCAAAGCCATGGGTGCCCTCACCCAGATCATGAAGAACAAGGAGGCGATCGCCGCCTCCTTCGCCAAGGTGCAGGCCGAGCTCGCCGAGCGCCTCATCACCGTCGAGGGCGCCAGGCAGGCCGACGGCCTCCCCGGCGTCACCATCGTCGTCACCGGCAAGCTCACCATCGTCTCAACCAGCATCAGCCCCGCGCTGCTCGCCACGGCGACCGACGAGCCCTCCCGCGCAAAGCTCGGCGCCATCGTCGCCGCCGCCACCAACGCCGCGCTCAACCGCGCCAAAGAAATCGCCGCCGAAGAAATCGCCAAAGAGGCCAAGGCCCTCGGCCTCCCCGACATGCCCGGCCTCGAGAAGATGCTCGGCGCATGAGCGACCACCTCCATTCCGCGCCCGTCCGCGCAGAACTGTTGCACGGCACGTTCCCCTCCGTCGCGCAGGCGCAGCACGCCGAGCCCGCGTGGAGTGACCGGCACGAGCGCGTCTGGAAGGCCCTCCGCGCCAAGAACCCAAGGCTCCACGACGGTCCGATCTGGACGGTCGCCGACGCGACCGCCGCAACCATCACGGTCGCCAAGGCGCGTTACAAGCACCTCGCCGTCCAGCACGACCCCGCCATCGGCGATCTCGGCGTGCGCCAACTCGGTGTCAAAGGGCTCACCGTAGCTATCGACCGCGCGGGAGAGCCCCGCATCCTCATCGCCCGGCGCGGCTGGCGCGTCCGGACTTACGCCAATATGTGGGAGACCGCGCCCGCCGGAGGGGTCGACACAGGCGCCCCGCTCACCGAGCAGAGTGTCGCTGAGTCGCTCGCCCGCGAAGCACGCGAAGAACTCGGCATCGACCCGGCGGCTTCTCTCCCCAGCATCCGTTCTGTCGCCCTGATCCACGACCCCGCCGCCCGCTCAGTCGAACTCGTCGCGATCCTCCCGTGGCCCGCACAGTTCGACGACGGGTGGTCACTCGCCCCGGGCCGCGAAGAAGCGTGGGAGTACACCCAGGCCCGCTGGCTCCCCCGATCAGAAGTCAACGCGTTCCTCCAAGCCACGAGCAGCGCTGAGCTCACGCCTCCAGCGCGATGGATCCTCAAGAACGCTGTCCAGCTCATGGCAATGTAGACGTCACTGTCCCCATCCCTCCCCCCGGCGTTGACCGTTGAACACGCGGCTTGTTCGCACGCGCTTCTACACGTGCTCCTCGTCCACATCCTCTTCCTCCCCCTTCTCCACCTCGCTCGGCACGACCCCCGCCGCCGCCTCCGGCTTCTTCCACCCGCTCTCGGGGTCCTTCCCCAGCACGCCCGCCCCTTGCCGCACGCACCGCACGCACGCGTGCGCCGCGGGGTAGCTCGGGCTCTCCCACTGCGGCTGGTCGCGGTGCTCAAGGCACATCGTGCACAGCGTCCCCTTCCGCTCCTCGCCCATGTGCAGGTGCACAAGCTCCGTATACGCAACCGTCAGGCACGGCCCGCAGATCAGCGCCCCGCGGTGCCCCTCGACCATCGGCCGGTCCTCCGCCCAGCACCGCCGGCAGAAGTCACACACAAAGTACTCGTTCCCTTCCGCCTCGGTGTTGTGCATCAATGCCCCCCACCAGCACCACGCACAGGCGTGGAGAAAGTGCGCACCGGCGGCCCGTCCCTGCCGAAGGTGATAACGGCGAGCAAGCACGCTCGGCAACCCGCCCCCGTGATCCCGCACAGGGATCGTGCCCGCAAAACGCCGAACGCACACCCGCCGCTCATGCCGCCCCCGCTTCGTCGGCCTTGCCGTCGCTCTTCATGAGCTGGTGCTCCGCGATCAGCCGGTACGTCGCGCTCCGCACCATCAACTCGCTGTGCGTCCCCACATCCTCGATCCGCCCGTAGTTCATCACCACGATCCGGTCCGCGTGCACCACCGTGCTCAGCCGGTGCGCCACGATCAGGCAGGTCCGCCCGCGGCTGAACTCCGCCAGCGCGTCGGCGATCTTCCGCTCGCTGTCGGCGTCCACCATGCTCGTCGCCTCGTCCAGGATCAGGATCGACGGGTCGCGCAGCACCGCCCGCGCGATGCACAGCCGCTGCCGCTGCCCACCCGAGAGCCCCCCGCCCCCCTCGCCGATCACAAAGTCGTACCCGCCCGGCTTCGCCGCGATGAACTCCTCAGCCCGCGCCTTGCGCGCCGCCTCGCGCACGCGCTCATCGCTCACACCCTCCTCCACCCCGTAGGCGATGTTCCAGAAGATGCTCCCCTTAAACAGCGCCGTCTCCTGCGTCACAACGCCGATCTGCCTCCGCAGGCTCGAAAGCGTCACCCCGGCGATGTCCACGCCGTCGATCAGCACCTTGCCCGCCACCCCGTCCGGCCCCCGGTCCGGATCAAGCACCCGCGGCAGCAGGCTCAGCAGCGTCGTCTTGCCGCTCCCGTTGGGCCCGACGATCGCCACCGTCTCCCCGTGCTTCACTGTCAGCGAAACGTCCACCAGCGCCGGCGTCTCCGCGCCCGGGTACGTCAGCGTCACCCCGCGCAGCTCGATCGACTCCCTGTGCGGCCCAAGCGCCGGCTTCCCCGCGTCGTGCTCGTCGTCGCGCTCAAGACGCAGCAGCTCCTTCAGCCGCGACGAGGCCGCCGCCGTCGATTGCAGATCGGTGTACAGCCCAGTCAGCGGGCGCAGGTTGTTCGCCGCGAGCGCGAGCGCAGCCAGCGTCACGATGAAACGCTCGGGCGGCTGCTGGTTGTGGATGATCTCGTGCGCCATCACCAGCGCCAGCAGCCCCAGCACCAGCGACCCGACCATCTCCGCGAGCGGCGCGGTGATGCTCCGCCCCGTCCGCACCTTCAGCTCCTGCCTCAGCTGAACCGCCGTCGTCACCGCGAACCGCTGCTCCTCGCGATCCTCCGCGTTGTTGGTCTTCACCACACGCACGTGCCCCAGCGCCTCCGCCGTGGTCCGCTGCAGCTCTCCCTGCGCCTCAAGCCCGCGCTTCGCCGCCGTTTTCACCCGCCGCCCCACCCGGCGGATCACAAGTCCCAGCAGCAGCAGCACCACCATGCCCACCAGCGCCATCCGCCAGTTGAAGTAGAACGCCATCCCCACCGCCACCGCCCCCTTCAGCAGCTGCGCCAGCGTCTTTTGCAGCAGCAGCACGAACCCGCCCCACACCTGCTGCGTGTCAAACACCACCTGGCTCACGAGCGCGCTCGAGCCGCGCCGCGCAACCGTCGCCGCCGGCAGCGCCACCGCGTGCGCAAACACCCGCTGACGCAGGTCGCGCAGCGTCCACCCCGCGACCGTCAGCGCCGAGTGCGAGTGAACGTAGTTCGCAACCGCCCCGATCACCGACGCCACCCCCAGCACCAGCACCGTCCACAGCACCGCGTCGTACGCCCCCGTCGGCAGCGCCGCGATCCACGCGTCGGGCACACGCAGACCAACGCTCTGCGCTACCGCGTTCTTGTCAAGCTTCGTGTTCAGCTCCGCCATCAGCTGCGGCAGGTTCTTCCCACCCTGCCCAAGGATGTGCTCAAGCACGATCACCATGCCACCCAGGCTCGCCCCAAGGCTCGTCGCGCCGATCAACGAGGCAACCACCGCCAGCACCAGCCGGCCGCGGTACTTGCCCATCATCCTCGCAAATGCCCAGAAGTCGCGCACGTGACGGCATTCTTGCCCTGCCGCGCAGGCCCAGCGCAACCAATCCGCACCCCGCCCGCCCTCAGACCCCTTCCACGGTCAAGCCCGTCCCGCCGGCCCCGCCCGGCCACGCTCCAAGCACGCCGTGCTCCATCACCTCCGCAAGCAGCCCGCGCCACTCTCCGTAGCGATACTCCACCCCGTGCCGCGTGTGCAGCGCCCGGATCTTCCCCAGCAGCCGCTCGTACACGTCGTTCTGCCACACAAACGACGTCCGGTCGCAGAAATAGAGCCGGCACCCCAGCGGCTTGTCGCCGTGCACGCCGCACAGGTTCAACACCTGGAACGGGCAGCCCCCCGCCTTCAACGCCGCGTCGAGCCGCGCACGCCCCGGGCTCCCGCACCGCTCCAGCGTGTAAGCCGCCTCAAGCCCGGTCACAAACAGCAGGTGCCCCGTCTGCTTGAAGTTGCAGCAACGCCCGCTCGCCCAGCACGCCGGCGCCCGACGCTCGACCTCCTCCGCCACCTCCGCAAACACCGCCACCAGGTCCGCGGCAACCTCCGGCCGCCGCGCCGCGTCGAGCCAGCCGCGCACAAGCTCAGAAGAAGACCGGCTCAAATGTCCACCACCCCTCGCAGCACCCGCACCTGCACAACCGGCGTCAGCTCACCCTTGTTGATCCCAGGGCACACGCCCCCCGCCCGCGCCCAACTCGCACCGTCACGCAGCACGCTGTTCCAAAACGGCCACGTCCGGCACTGCCTGGGCCGGTCCTCGTACACACCGCACACCGCACGCCCGCTCACCTTCGACCGGTCCAGGAACACGCAGTCAAACCCCCGCGGCCCCTCGCGCTCAATCAGGCTCCGCCCCTCCGCCAGCACGTGCGTGTACCCCTCGATAAACGCCTCAACGCTCACGCCCAGCCGCGCCGCCAGCGCAGCACACTCCGCGTCGTTCACCAGCACATACCCCGGCGGGCCCGAGCAGCAGTTGCCGCACATCGTGCACGAGAACCGCAGCCCCGCGCCCCCCTCGGGCCCGTCGGCGCGCGCAAACCACTCCGCGCTGTCCGCCGCCGAATCAATCTGTCCGCCCGACCCGTCAGCCACAAACCGCTCCTCTGTTCACACACCCGCCCTCACGAGCACGCCAGCGCCAGCCTGCCGCGCAGCTCCGCGCACCGCGCCGCCAGCCCCTCGCACTCCGTCCCGAACGTTGACCGCCGCGACGTATCAGCGATCAGCGGCAGGTTCACCCGCACGTTCCACAGCGCCGCCACCGCCGCCGCCTCGCCCAGCACGCCCGCGATCGCCAGGTCGCTCCGCAGGTGCCGGTTGCTGATCGGCGCCACCTCCAGGCACCGCTTCACCACCTCAACGCTCAGCCGCAGGCACCTCACCGGCACCCCAAGCGCCCCCTCAATCGCCGCCGGCAACTCCGCCTCGCGAGCCGGGTCGCCCGGGCTCAGCTTCTGCAGCGTGTTCAGCCGGCCGTACGCCTCCGCGTCGGCATCACCCAGAGCGAGAAACTCGCTGCGCCACCGCTCAAACTCAGCGCCCGCTCCCTCCAGCCGCTCCTTGAACGCCGCAAGGTCCTTCTTCCCCACCGAGTAGCTCACCACCATCCCCGCAAGCGCACACGCAAGCGCCCCCGTCGCCCCAGCCACCGCCCCGCCCCCGGGCGTCGGCGTCTTCGCGGCCGTCGCCGCCAGCAGTTCCTCAAACCGGTACGACCCCAGTGTGCTCATGCCGCAGGATACGACCCCACCCCCCGGGTGCCGCAGACTCCCGCTCTGAGGAGTCTGCGTGCCTTGCGTTGCCAAGCTGGCCGGAAGGGGCCAAACGCGCCGAGGGAGCTCGTCAGTTTGAGAATCCATCCGCGTCACCGCGCGACAGCGTCATCAAACTCATCCCCCCGGAACAACCCACCAAAGTACACCTTCCGCACCGCCGCATCCTTCACCAGTTCCTTCGGCGTCCCTTCCGCGAACACCCGCCCCTCGTCGATGATGTACGCCCGGTCGCACACCGCCAGCGTCTGCTGCACGTTGTGGTCGGTGATCAGGCAAGCGATCCCCTGACCCGCCAGGCGCTTGATCTCCTTCTGAAGGTCCTCAACCGCGATCGGGTCCACACCGCTGAACGGCTCGTCGAGCATGATGATCCGCGGCCGCGTGATCAGGGCCCGGGCGATCTCCAGCTTCCGCCGCTCGCCGCCGCTGCACGTCCGCGCCGCCTGCTTGGCCTTGTGGGTCAGCCCGAACTGCGCCAGCAACTCCGCCGCCCGCTTGTGCCGCGCGGCACTGTCAAGGTCCAGCGTCTCCAGGATCGCCAGCAGGTTCTGCTCGCAGGTGAGCTTCCAGAACACGCTCGGCTCCTGCGACAGGTACCCCATCCCCAGCCGCGCACGCTGGTACATCGGCAGCCCCGTCACCGTCCGGCCGTCAAAGACCACCGTCCCCCCGTCGCTGTCGATCATCCCGATGCACATGCGGAAGCTCGTCGTCTTCCCCGCACCGTTGCGCCCAAGCAGCCCCACGATCTCCGAGGGGTCCACCCGCACGCTCACCCCGCGCACCACCGCCCGCCCCGCGAACGACTTCTCCAGGTTCTGCGCTTCAAGCAACGCCATCGCCTGAGGATAGCGGAGGAAGGGATCAAGGGATCAAGAGGAGGTAGCTCACCGCCCCTCATTGCTGTCTCTTCTCGATCGCCTCTCCCCCCAAAAGAAAAACCGCCCGGGCCGAAACCCGGGCGGTCGATGCAAGGTTACGTAGCTAGACCGACTTCTGAATCAGATTCAGAAGGCGAGCTGGAACTGGCCGCGGATGGCGAACTCGCCACCGTCGCTGCTGCCGAGCAGACCGTTGCTGGTCGCCAGGCCCGAGCCGGGGGTGCCGACCTGACCACCGTTGGTGGTCGTGGCGGTGCCCAGGTTCGTCGTGTCGTTGAAGGAGTAGATGCAGTCGATCGTCAGCTTGGCGTTGTGGCTGGCGAAGTAGTGGTTGTAGCCGAAGGTGAGGAAGTGGCAGTCCTCGTCGTTAGCGGTCGAAACGCCCGCGTCATCGCTGTCGAGGAAGATGCCGTCCCACTTGGCGAAGACTTCGCTGGTCTCGTTCCAGCGGTAGTTCGCCTGGAAGGTGCCGCCCATGTGGTTGGCGTCGCTGGTGCCCGTGCCGGTCTCGATCGCCGTGTAGACGAACGCGCCGAAGAGGCCGAAGCCGTTGCCTTCCCACTGAGCGTCAGCGGTGAGGCCCCACATGTTCGAGGCATCGGTCGGGCCGGCGGGCTGCGTGGCGGTCTGCCACGTCGCCGCGACGCCCACGCTGCCGGCGTTCGCATCGCCCGGCTTGCTGGTGTAGTCGTTCAGCTGCTCCCAGCTGCCCGCCCACTTCCACTCGCCGCGAGCCGTCACCGAGAACTCGGACTCGGCCGAGTTGTTGAAGTCGGTGCTGGCGGTGTTGAGGCCGTCGGTGATGTCAGCGCTGAAGCGCCAATCGTTGTTCTCGAACGTGACGCCGACGCCCTGGCTGCGGCCCTGGTTGAAGAACGCGTTCATGACGCCACGCTCAGCGGCCATCGTGTACGTCTCGCTGTTGAGCTCTTCACGCAGGAAGCCGACCTTGTACTGACCGCCGCGGATCGCCCAGCCGTCGCCCATGTTGTAGGCGAACATGACGTCGTTCGCGATCCAGCCGCCGTTGCCAGCGTTGATCGTGAACTCGTCGCCGTTGCCGGGGGTGCCGTCGGGATCGATCACGGTGCCCGTGCCCTGCTGGCTCGTGCCCGTCTCGAACGCGATCTTGTAGGTCAGGTTGGGGTTGACGGCGTTGCCCGACAGGATCACGCGCGACTTGCGGAACTGGAACCCGTTGGAGAAGTCGTCAGCGCCCGAGGGGATGTCGCTGTTGTCGCGGAAGTTCGCGACGTAGCGGAACTGGATCAGGCCGTTGAACTTGAGCTTCCAGTTGCCGTCGGCCGAGCCGACCATGAAGCCCTTGTCGTAGCCGACCATGCCGCCACCCTGCAGCAGGCTGCTGCGGGTCTCGGCATCGGACAGCATCTCGGAGACCATGCCGCGGACTTCGTCGCGCGTCATGGAGTTGGTGTCAGCCAGGGCAGCGGTCGAAACCGTGGCGCCGGCCAGCAGCATCAGAGCGATCTTCGTCATTTGAGACTCCTTGCATCATGAGACGGTGAACTTGAGTAGGTCGAGCGCCCGTCTCCGCGCCCGTCCGTGTGGTCCTTGCTCCGAAATCATCCTGACTCCGAAGCGGTTGGTAAACACTCACTTGTCCGCCGAAGGCCTCCGCTCCGGCTTCGCCCACATGGGCTCGATTCTGTCGGGCCGATTGTACCCCCGACAACTTAGCAATTGCAAACTCCGTCCCGCAATTCATCGACCCCTTACGGGCAATCTCCACCATCTTTTTACATTTCCCCTTCATTCCACCCTCTAAACTCACGCCACAGACCCATTTCGCCAGCGCAGAGGTTGCGCGAAATACCTGTCAAAAACCGTACAAACCCAAAGGGCGCGTCAGATGAACAGTCAACCACCCGCAAACCAGGCACGCCCATCCGCCGCTACACCCATCCCCACCACGCTCCCCGCAACGCACGGGGGGACCCCGCGCAGGGTCCTCATCGTCGAAGACGAGCGCGACCTCGCCGAAATGCTCTCTTACAACCTCGCCCGCGCCGGATACCTCCCAACCGTCGCCTCCGACGGGCAGCGCGCCGTCCAGCTCGCTCAGCAGGCGCCCCCCGATTGCATCGTCCTGGACCTCATGCTCCCCGTCATGCCCGGGCTGGAGGTCGCCCGCATCCTCCGCGAGTCGCCCTCTACTACTTCTATACCCATCCTCATGCTCACCGCCCGCGCCGAAGAAGCCGATGAACTCGCAGGCCTCGCCGCCGGAGCCGACGACTACGTCACAAAGCCCTTCTCCGTGAAGGTCGTCCTCGCGCGCATCGAGGCGCTCCTCCGCCGCACCCCCTCCCGAGGCCAGTCCGCACCCGCCGGGAGCGTCACCCTCGGCCTCGTCCACGCCGACCTCGAGCAGCACACCGTCACCTCCGCCGGTGACCCCGTCAAGCTCACCCTCACCGAGTTCAACCTCCTCGTCGCCCTCATGGGGTCGCCCCGCCGCGTCCTCTCGCGCAACGAGCTCATCGCCAAGGTCATGGGCCCGGGCGTCATCGTCACCACCCGCACCATCGACGTCCACATCGCCTCCATCCGCCGCAAGCTCAACCACGCCGGCGGCCAGATCCGCACCATCCGCGGCGTCGGCTACCAGATGTCAGCCGAGGTCCACGCCGAGGAGCAGGCCGAGGCCTGAACGCCGCCGCGCGCAAGGTCTAATCCGTTCGCGCGTTCCGCTACCCTCACGCATGCTCCCCGCCCGGCGTGACATCGCCGCACCCCTCAGCGCCGTCGCGCTCGCCACGCTGGCCGCCACCATCGCCGCGGCGCTCCCCTTCTTCCCGTGGGGAATCCTGCTCATCGCCGCCGGCATGGCCGCCGGCGTTGCGATCGTCCTCGCCGCCGCCGCGGAACGTTCCGCCCGCATCGCCCGCATCAACATCGAGGCCCGCCGGCTGCTCTCTCCCGAGCACCGCACGCCCCAGCAGGCCGCGGCCACCCTCGGCCGGCCTGAGTCAGACGCCGGCGACGACGACGTCTCGCGCCTGCGCCAGACACTGAGCCAGCTCGGCACCCGCATGAGCGCGCAGGTCAAAGAGGTCGCCAAGAAGACCCGCAACCTCGAGTCGCTCCTGGACGCGATCCAGGACCCGCTCATCGTCACCGACGCCAACGACGAGGCCCTTCTCGCAAACAAGGCGATGCTCAAGTTCGCCGGCGTGAGCGAAGTGGGTGGGGGTGGAGGTGGGGGCGGCGCCACCGGCAGCGGCGCTTCGCTCGCCACCCTCACCGGGCGGCCCATCCGCGGGCTCTTCACGCGCCCGGAGGTCCTCGCCGTTCACGCCCGCGCCAAGGCCGGCCAACTCGCCCACGCCCGCGCCGCCATGACGACCGAAGAAGGCCCGCGCATCTTCGACGTCGCCGCCAAGCCCCTCCCCGCCGCCTGGGGCGAGGGCGTCTTCGGCGTCCTCCTGGTCCTCCGCGACATCACCGAGCTCGCGCAGACCGTGCAGGTGCAGAAAGACTTTGTCGCCAACGCCAGCCACGAACTCCGCACCCCCATCGCCGCCATCCGCATGGCCGCAGAGACACTCGACAACGGCGCCGCCGACGACCCCGCGATGCGCACGCGCCTGCTCAAGACCATCGCCGACCACGTCGACAGGCTCGAAGAGACCATCCGCGACCTCATGGACCTCTCCCGCACCGACGCCGTCGCCCTCACCGCGAGCCTCAGCCCCACCGACCTCCGCGCCGCCGCCGAATCGCTCCGCGCCACCTTCGACCCCATCATGGCCGAGCGCCACGTCACATTGAGCATCGAGGTCGACGAAGCCTCGCGCCTCATCACCAGCGACCCGCGCCTGCTCTCGCTCATCCTCCGCAACCTGATCGAGAACGCCGCCAAGCACGCCCGCCCGCAGACCACCGTCCGTGTCACCGCCCGGTGCCTCGCCGAAGGCGGCGTGCGCCTTGAAGTCGCCGACAAGGGCACCGGCATCCCCCTTGCACACCAGGACCGTGTCTGGGAACGCTTCTACCAGGTCGATCCCGCCCGCACCGGCGTCACCGGCCGCCGCGGCACAGGCCTGGGCCTGGCGATCGTCAAGCAGGCGGTCCACGCGCTCAAGGGCGACTGCGGCCTCGACAGCGTCTGGGGAGAGGGCACGACCGTCTGGGTCGAGCTCCCCGATCAGCCCCAATGAAAAAAGCCCCCGCGGCAGGGAGGCGTTCCGCCGCGGGGCGCTTGCAGGGGTCGCCCCGAGCCGCCGTCGCAAAGCGGCAGGGAGCACACACATCTTCCGATTCATTCCCAGCCCCGGCAACCCGCAGGCTCAAGCCCGCTGTGAAGCTGTGACGTCTGCGCCGAGCGCCCCGCCGCCGTGTCGATCCACGCTCGCTGCCGGGCCGGTTCCCCTCCGCCTAATCTTGGCCGACGGACCGACCCGACAAGGACTGATCCCACATGCCCCACATCATCGCTGAACCCTGCATCGGCACCAAGGACACCGCCTGCGTCGAGGTCTGCCCCGTCGACTGCATCCACCCCACCAAGAACGAGGCCGACTACGGCCAGGTCAAACAGCTCTTCATCGACCCCAACACCTGCATCGACTGCGGCCTGTGCGTCGAGGAGTGCCCGGTCAAGGCGATCTACCCCCAGGAAGACCTGCCGGCCGAGTGGACCAAGTACGTCCAGGTCAACCTCGACTACTACAAAGACAAGTAGTCATCGCGTGCTTATGGGCCACTGCAAGGTTCCCCAGATCCACAGAAGAGCACGAAAACGGCGTTTTTGATCTAAAAAAACGCTAATGCGGTCTTCATCGCTTGCAAATGCGAGTGGCGTAGGGCATATTCCCCACGGAATTCGGAGAGGGATTCCAGACAACCCGGGCTCGGCCGTTTTTCGTCGTTCTCCGCGGCGAATTTCCGACGTGTGTGCGTTGGGGGTGGCTGATGTTCAGGTTGATCATTTGAGAGGACAGAGAAATGAAGAACCTTGCAATCGCAGCGTCAGCAGTCGTCGCCCTGGCCGGTGTGGCTTCGGCCGATGTTACCATCAGCCTTCCGGGCGGCGCGTTCACCGGTGGCCAGGACTTCTCCACCACCAGCCCCGCCCTCTACGGCACGCTGACGGGGATCATCTTCCACTTCAACTACAGCGGTTCCGGCGACTTCTCGTGGGCCGCTGACATGGCCGCCGTCGTCGGCGCCAGCCAGTGGGGCGGGTACAACCGCTTCTCCAACGGTGCCACCATCGACGAGGGCCCGACCGGCGCCCCCAGCAACGGCAATGACGCGATCTTCACCTCGGGTACGCTCGCCCTCGGCACGCCCGTCGTCTTTGGCGGCGGCACCACGCTCGTGGGCTGGGGCAACGGCTACACCGGTGGCACCGGCAACATGAACGACGTGACCATCACGCTCGTCGGTGTTGAGCTCACACCCACGCCGGGCGCTGCCGCCCTGCTCGGCCTCGGTAGCCTCGCCGGCTTCCGTCGCCGTCGCGCCTGATCGTTTGTGATCAGCGACATCTGAATCCCTCAGCCGCCCGCGCCTTGGCGCGGGCGGCTTGTTTTTGCGCACCCACCCTGCACCCTCGTCGATGTTTCTGTCGCCGCCGCTTGCTCGCTCAGCGTGCCTGATTGCTCCGGCAAGGTGATCGAGGGCCACAGCTTCAACCCCCTGAGGCTTTTCATATCATCGCCAGCAGCACGCGGTAGCCGATGCTCCAGACCCTGCCCGCTTCGGGCGGCCCGTCGTACACCACTTCCACAAGCGTCAGGCCGCTCCACGTGCGCCCGGCGTCGTCGATCAAGTCTCCCTTGTTGCCCGCCTGATCCTCGATCGCATCGGTCAGCGCCGCCAGGTCGGCGGTGGTCGCCGCCGTGAGCCGGCCGCGCACCTCGACCGTCCGCGTGTGGTTACCCAGCACGGTGATGCCGGGGTCGCTGGAACCAAGGTCCACCGCGCGGGCCCACTGCTTGCCTCGCGGGCCGGAGGTGAACGTGCACGGCCCGCTGCCGAAGAGGTCTTCGCCGTTGAAGCTGCTCACGGTGTCACCTCCTCGATCACCACGGGATCAACCGCGCCGGCGGGGAGCGGGGCGGCTGCCAGGCTCACCGCCAGCAGGCTCAGTGTGCGCACCGTTGGTTTGCCGACCGGCTGCTCGTAGCGCACGCCCATTACCACGCAGGTGCAGCGCACCCGCCGCCGGTTGCGGTCGCTGGCCGATGGTGCGACGGCGATTCGCAGTTCCGCCTGCGATCCCAGCGCGGGCCCCGCATCGAGGGGACCCGCGCCGGGCTCCTGCTTCACCGTCACGCTGACGCGGCGTTTGGTGCTGTCGACCAGCCGGCACCACGGCCCGGTTGCGCCCCACTGCTCAACGGGTGTGACGGTGGCGCGGTCGATGGTGACGGCGGTGACGCGGTCGAGCAACGCGGTGCCGAACTCGACACGCTCGGGGTTGAGGATCATCATCGCGAAGTCTCCGTGGTCGGTGCGTGCGCATCAGCCCCGCACGAGCGGAACGACGCCCGGGCGGCGGGTGGCGTCGGCGACGCCGTCTGCGTTGGTGTCGATCAGCGCGCTCAGGCGGGCGCGCTCGGCGCCCGCACGCCGGCGGTACTGCTCGGCCTTTGCGCCCAGACCGCTCCCCACCGGCGCCAGCGCGCCGGCGGATGCGTAGACCGTGTGGAGCGTCAGCAGCGCCTCGAGCGTCGCGGCATCTGCGCTGTTGAGCAGCGCCGATTCGCCCAGGGGCGGGCTGTCACTCCCCGGCACCGTCGCGGGCGGGGTGCCCTCGCTGAGCCCCAGCATGCGCAGCACGATGCGGTGGGCGACCGCGGCCTGCGGCCTGAACGTGTAGACCTCGCACGCGCCGGTGGTGAGGCCCACCGGCGGGATCGCCGGCCCCGTCCGTCCCCAGCGCACCAGCGAGACGCTCAGCACCGTGGAACTCGTGCGCGACACGACCTCCAGCGGCACGCCGTTCATCAGCACCACGCACCCGGCTTCCACTCCGGCGGCGACCAGATCGGCGCTGGCAAGGGTGAGCGTGGTTCCGCTGAGGGTTCCGGCGGCGGAGACCGTCCGCTGGCCGCTCCAGCCCACCTCGGCGAAGAGACTCGGTTCGATGACCAGCAGGTCGATGTCGGTTGCGAACATGGTGGGCTCCGGGGGGGAAATGGTCAAATCGCAAAGGGCCAAATGGCAAATGAAGAAGCGGGAAGCCGTCGAACGTCCCTTCGGGCGTTCGACGGTCCGCGGCGCGTTTCCGGGCGTCTGTCTGGTGACGGCCCGCTGGATGAACGCGTGCGGAGGAGAGTGGGGTGCGCGGTAGCCGGGCCGCCCGGCACAGACTCCTCGCAGAGCCGAGGAGTCTGTGGCACCCGGTACGCGGCACCCGGGTTTCAGGTCAGGCCGCGGATCACCGCGTGGGCCTGCTCGTTGCGTGCCTCGAGGGTGTACTCACCCACCACGAGCCCGCCGGTGCGGTCACCGGCTGCGCCGAGCGGCTTGTAGTGGAACGAGCGCCCGGCCAGGGGGAGCACGGCGATGCGCGACGAGTCGATCAGCAGCGCGGTGTCGGGCGCGAGGTAGCGGCTGACGACGACGCTGCAGCGGCCGAAGTCGCTCTCGTAGCGGGTGACGAGGTTGCGGTAGGTCTCGTCCTTCGGCGAGGTCTGCCGCCAGGGGGCCATCCACATGTTCATGCGGCGCTTGAGCGCTGCGCCCACCACGATGGTGTCGATGCGGGCGCTGCTCCCCTCCCACACGGTGCGCATCGCGGCGTTGAGCACCGCCTCGCTGAAGTCGGTGCCCGAGCCGTCGCCGCTGGGGATCGGACCGGTGCCGGGGGTGAACTGGTTGGTGGCGACGGTGGCGAGCAGGCCGTTCATGGTGCGGCGCACCGATGCGCCGCCCGACTGGTTGGCCGCTGGTGCGAAGCCGTTGATCACGCTGTTCTCAAGGTCGCGCAGCAGCTCGCGCAGGCGCTGCGACTTCTGGTACTCCAGCTCGTCGGTCACGCCGTAGCCGCGCACCGCTTCCATCGTCCCTGAGACCTGCACGGAGGAGCTGAAGATCTGTGTGTAGTTGCGCCGGCGCACGCGGTTTGTGAAGCGCGGGTCGGGCGCATCGTCACCCTCCAGCGCAGCGCTTGCGATGATCAGCAGCTTCTGGCCGTTGGTGAGGTTGCTGGCGGGGCTGCCGCCGTAGCGGCGCACCACGGTGAGCACGTTGGCGGCGACGGCGGTGACGAAGACCACCTCCTTGCTCCCCCACGGGCGGACGACGTCACCGGGCCGGAAGCGCGTGCCGGTGGTGACGGTGATGGCGGTGGCGTCCTGCGCGTTGGGGCTGAAGGAGCCCTGGTTCACGGTGTCGGTGTTGGCCAGCAGCTCGTCCTCGAGCCACTCGTGGATGGTGTTGGCGGCGCTGCGCTCGCCGTCGCCAAGGTGGTCAAGCAGCGGCGTCTCGGAGGGGCTGATGATGCCGATGATGTCGGAGACATCCTCGACCAGTTCGGGGAGGTCCTGCGCGGCGGAGTAGGTGGCTTTTCCGGTGAAGGGCATGGGCGTTTCCTTTCAGGGGCGTGGGTGTTGAGGAGCGTGCGGGTGGTGAGAACGACTGCGTTCTCTCCCGGCTCGGCGGGAGAGGGGTGGGTGGTGAATGGGGCGGGAGTGGCGGTGTGTCAGGCCTTGGAACGTCGCGCGCGGAGGTAGAGCAGCAGGCTGGCGCGGTCGCCCCTGGCGGCCTTCTCGCGCAGCACCATCAGGTGCGGGTCGGTGCGCGGCGGATCGACGGCCGGCAGTTCGGTTGCGCCGCGCGCGGCGCTGGCGGGCGGGGCGAAGAGCCCGGGCTTGGCGCGCTTGAGCGTGCGGACGATCGCGGCGAGGTCACCCCCGCCGGTGTCGCCCTGCTCGATCTCGTCGGCGGCGGCGGGGATGTCGGTGGCCTGCGCGTCGGCGAGGGCGCGCTCGATGCGGTTGCGCCGCTCGGCCTTGTCGATGCGCTGCTGCAGCGCGGCGACCTGTTCGATGAGGCGCTGGGCGAGGCCCTCGCCGTCGGTGGTGTCAGGTGTGATGGGACGGTTGGTGTCGGACATGGGGACTCCTTGAAAATGGTGAGACGTGAGACGTGAGACGTGAGAAAGGCACCCTCATCCGCCCGCTCAGGGCAGCGGGCACCTTTTCCCTCAGAGCAGGGAGAAGGAGGTGGACTACTCCACTCCGGCGTCTTCTGTCGCGTAGCCGAGCTCGCTCAGCAGGCGTGAGGCGGGGACGCCCAGCTCGCGCTTCGACTCGGCGGCGCGGAGCAGCTCGGCCTGGCTGTCGGCGAGCGGGTCGGGCCACTCGATGCGCACGGCGCGGTCGCGCGGGTCGGTGCGCAGCACGCCGGCGTGGTGGAGCGCGCCCAGGATCAGCGAGCAGGCGTGGGTGATGCCGCGCCCGTAGGTGATGCGCTTGCGGGCGGTGCGCGCGATGAGCCCCTGCAGCGTCAGGCGCAGCGCGTTCTCGCTTGAGAGGTTGCCCACCTTGGCGCGCACGACGCCCGTCGCCAGCGGCGGCACGCCGCTGACCTTGTCCAGCGCCTCGCGCAGCTCGTCGATGTGCCGGTCTTCGCTGGGGCTGGCGGCGTCCCCGCCGAAGGCGGTGATCGAGGCGTTCTCGTTGTCTGTGCTCAGCAGCACGCCCGGGCCGACGGGCGCACGTTCGAAGCCGTCGACGCCCTTTGCCAGGTACATCTTGAACGACTGCATGGTGACGCGGTTGGCCCGGTCGCTCAGGCGGGTGTTCAGCTCGTCCTGCAGCGGGATCAGCGGCTCGACCTCGCCCAGCCCGTGGTAGACAAAGGGCTGCGCGACGTTCTGGATGTGCGCGACAGGGACCGCGCCGGGCGAGACGCGGTTTGGCGACTGGCCCAGCAGCCGTGCGCTCACCCCGTCACCCTCTCCGCTCACCTCAAGCACCTGGCGGAGCGCCGGCGTGAAGACCTCCACCACGGTGCGGCGCTGCTGCGCTTCGCCGGCGCCGGGCCGGTCGGCGATCACCGCGTAGGCGTCGAGCCGGCGCCAGTCGTCTGGGCTCAGCAGCGGCGCAGCGCGGGCGGGGTCAACCGGCGTGACGCGGACACGTTCGGCCGCGTGGAGCGGGTCGCTGAGCGAAGCGAGTTCGTCGTCAAGGGTCTGCACCAGCAGATCGACCGAGCCGTAGATGTGCCCCAGCAGCGCCGCCTCCTGCAGCATCGCCAGGCCGCCGGAGTGTTCGAACGCGGTCTCGATCACGCGCTCGATGAGGCGTGCCAGGCGCGCATCGCCGGCGGCGCTGACGAGCCGGATCGGCTTGCCGACGAGGAAGTCGATCATGGCACCGATGCGCCAGGCGATGTCGTTCTCGATCACGATCTCGCGCCCGCCCAGGCGGTCGTCAACGTTCCCGCCGACGGCGGCGGGGTTTGAGAGCCGCAGCGGCAGGCCGCGCTGCTGCGCGAGTGCGTACGGCCGGCCGCAGCGCGAGGGTGCTCGCGGCGTGAGCGGGTTGCGGTAATAGGCCCAGAGCCCGGCGAGGGCGGGGCGCTGCGCCTGGTGCTGGGCGAGCAGCGCCGCGAGCGCGCCCGCATTGAGCCCGCCGGGGGCGGCCGCGGCTGAGAGTGCGGCAGTGAGTCGCTGTGTGTGCTGGGTGTCCATGGCCGGCTCCGTCTGCTCGGGCGGGCCGGTCCGGTCGATCACCGGCGGTCCCGTCACAGAGGGGCACGGGTGCGCCGGCGGGCGGGCTTTTGGCGGTCATCTGGCTGCGGTGAAGGGAGGAGAACCGTGCGTGCCGCCGTTTGAATCGTGCGATTTTCGGAGAACGCTCAGATTCCGCGGCGGGCACCCGTTGGTGGGCCACCGGCGCGCGCCGAAGCGCGGATTGAGGTGGGATGGGCTCAGCACATCATGGCTTTGCCCTAAGATGAAGCAGAGGGCAGATCATGAACAGACGAACCATCACTGGGCGATTGACCTTCGTTGCCGCGTGTGCACTGGCGGGCGCAGCCGGCGCACAGGATTTTCGGGTGCTCCCGCTCGGCTCAAGCCGCGCCGTGTGGCTGAGCGCTGACGGGGGATCGGGTGTACGTGCGGGTTTCTTCTGGCAGAGCGACGGGACGCTTACGCCGCTGCCGTCTCCGTGGTACGCAGCGCGGGTTTCGCCCGACGGGTACTGGGCGTTGGGGCTGAACTACACCACGCAACGGGCGGCGCGGATCGCACGCGACGGCGCGGCGTTTGAGTTTCCCGATGCGCCGGGCGGGATGATGACGGAGACGGCGTACTCGTCGTCGCTGGACAACGCGGCGGTTGTGGGTTCGGGTACGGACGCGTCGCAGTCGGCGCGCGCGTTCCTGTGGACAGCGCAGGGGGGCACGCAGGACCTTGGAACGCTCGGTGAAGACCCCAGCGCGACGGCTCTTGATATCAGCTTCGACGGCACGGTCGTGGTCGGATACAGCAGCGGGCCCCGCGCCGGCACAGGGAACGTTCCGTTTGTCTGGAAGGCCGGGAACGGGATCGGTGCGCTGACGGTTGACGGCGGCGAGATCGGCGAGGGGAAGGCGAGCGCGGTGTCGGGTGACGGATCAACGGTTGTGGGCGTGCGGCGGTTTGGCGCGGTGCTGCGCGGGTTCCGCTGGCGCAGCGCCGGCGGGGTGTTGGACCTTGCCGCGCCGAGCGACCCCGAAGACCCGGCTATCCCTACAGAGGCGTTCAGCACGTCGGCCGACGGACGCTGGACGGTCGGGTGCAGCAGCGGCGCAACGGTCCCGCCGGGGTGCGACGTCGCGGTGGTGTGGGATGCGCTCGGGCGGGCTCAGCGTGCCGACGACCTGCTGACGTGGAACGGGGAGACGGCGCACCTGGCGTACGACCTTATCAGCCTCGGGTGCATCAGCGCCGATGCGAGCACGGTGAGCGGCACGTGCATCGAGCGTTCGACGCAGCAGGCGCTCACGTTTGTCGCCCGGCTTGGGCTCGACCCCGTGTGCGCAGCGGACCTGGGCACGCAGGGAGGGGTGCCCGGTCACGACGGCCTGCTGGACAACAACGACTTCATCGTCTACATCGACGCGTTCTTCTCTCGGCGTCCGGTGGCCGACATGGGGAGCACGGGCGGTGTGCCCGGGCCCGACGGCGCGTTCGACAACAACGACCTGGTCGTCTTCATCGATCGCTTCTTTCAGGGGTGCGGGGTGTGACGGCGGAGGCGGGGCGCAGCCGCCCGCTAGACTCGGGCGATGCCTACGCAGGACCGGCCGGCGCACAGTCTGTTCAAGGTGATGATGCTCGCGGGAGCGGCGGCGGCGGTGGCGTTGTTCGCGTGGACGGCCTGGATGATCGTTCACTTTGACGCCACCCCCGCGTCGGTGCGCCTGGGCGCGTGGACGGTGGTGAAGGTCGCTTCGGCGGTGCTGCCGGGCCCGGTGCTGCTGGCGTTCCTGGCGTGGAACCGCTCGTCGCGCGTGGCGCGGGCGCTGGGGTGGGTGGCGCTGGCGCCGGCGGTGGCGCTCCCGGCGGTGATGGCCTATTACGCAACGACGGTGCTGCGCCCGCCGTTTGCGACGGGCGCGTACGACGACGCGGCGCGAGCCGCGGAGGCGGCGGCGGTTGCGCTGGTGAACGCCGACGCTCCGGCACGGGCGGACTTTGCAGCGGTGACGACGCAGTGGGAGCAGCGGCCGGCGTCGCGCGAGGTGCTGGCCGACATGGCCCGCCGCGCGAGAACGGCGGCGGAGGAGTCGCGTGCGGCGGGCGCGGGCTTCGCGGCGCTCCACCGGGCGGTGGTGGATCCGTTTCTTGCCCGTGGCGTGAGCCGGGCGCGTGCGGAGCAGTTTGATTCGCTCTACACCGCGCGGGTGAGCACCGAGACCTTCCAGAGCGGGTGCGACGGGGCGGCGGCCGTGTACGAGCGCTTCGCGCAGCGGCTTGAGCTGCTGGCTGATCACCACGGCGCGTGGCGGTGGGGCGCGAGCGGCGCGCCGGTGTTTGACGACCCTGGGGTGGAGCGTGCGTACGCCGCGCTGGAAGGCAAGGGCGGTGCGCCGAAGGAAGGGCGCTAGCCGATCGCGCGGGTCACGCTCACCGCGGCGTACATCCCCGCGACGTCTTCACGCGCGACGGTGCGCGCCGGGTACTTGCCGTTGAGCGGCTGGAGGCGCAGGCGTGCGACGGGCGAGCCCTCGCCCCCGTCGCGCTCGAGGTAGACGCGCTTGAACGTCGATTCTTCGTCGCGCTCGAAGCGCACGAAGCAGTCGACGCCGTCCTTCACCGGCCGGGCGGGGGAGAAGATCACCACGTCGCCCTCGCGGTAGTCGGGCTCCATGCTGTCGCCCACCACGCGGCAGGCGAAGGCGTCCGGGTCGCGCACGTCGGGCGAGCGCACGTACTGGTCGGCGACGCGCGCGGGGTAGCCAAGGTCGGTGAACGCGCGCGGGTAGCCGGCGGCGACGGAGTTGATCAGCGGCACTTCCATCGGCAGCTCGATCGGCGCCGCGTCCAGCGGCGGCGTTGCGCCCGCGTCGGCGTTGGTCGAAGGGGCGAGCTGGTCGACAAGTGCGCCCAGTTCGCCGGAGCGGTAGAGCGCATCAAGCCCGCGCTCGCGCAGGAAGAGCGCCAACTGCTGGGCGGCGCGGTCGCGCTGGGCCATGCGCGAGACGTGCTGCTTGATCGGCTCGGGCGCGCTGCGCCAAGCGGAGCGCTCGGCGAGGTCGCCCGGGCGCATCGCCAGGTGGTGCTCGATGGCGGTGATGAGGGTGGCGGCGGGAGTACCGGCGTTGGTGCCGGTCTCGATCTGGCTCAGGTAGCTCTTGCCGCAGCCGACGGCGTCGGCGAGTTCCTGCAGGCTCAGCCCGCGCATCGAGCGCTGCATGCGCATGGCCTCACCGAGGCTGAGCGACCGGGGGAGCTCCCATGCGGGCGAGCCGGGTGACGTACCGGGGGGCAGCGTCTGGCCGGTCTTTCGGCGCTTGCGGCGGGGCAACCAGCATGGTCGAGGGGGTGTGGACAAGGTGTGGATAACCGTACAAAAAGCGATCAAAAAGGAAAAACCTGATCAAAAACCGAACAAATGACTTGCAGAATGTCTATTTTGTGATAAACTTCGATCAGTATCGACTTGGATCGTCAAGATAAAGGGGGTGCGGTATGCGAAACAGGGAATGTGTTCACTCTCTGGCAAATCCTATCACAATCCAAACGATTGTGCAAGGGGAATCTGCCGGGTTGCCCCAGGCCAGAACTGGGCAAGCCAGCGGCGATGCGGGCGCGGGTGGGGTGCAGGCCGCGGAGGGCGAGCGGCCGCCCGTGCGTTCGATGCGGCGGAGGAGGGAGCAGCGACTGTCGCGCTCGGCGGCGGTGGAGCGGTGCGTGCGGGCACGCCTGGAGTATCTGCCGGCGCGAGATCGCGCGCTGCTCGAGGCGGTGTTCGTGCACGGGCGACGGTTGAGCGAGATCGCGGCGTTGACCGGCGAGGGGGCGCGGCGGGTGCGTCGGCGGGTGGTGAAACTGGTTGAGCGTGTGAGTTCGCCGGCGTTTGACGCGGTGGTGTGGCACCGGTCGGAGTGGCCGGCGGCGATGTCGGCCGTTGGCGTGGCGGTCTTTCTGCGGGGGCAGCCGGCGTGGGCGGCGGGCAAGGAGGCCGGGGTGTGCCGGTCGCGTGCGCAGGAGTACGCGCGTGCGATCCGGGCGATCGGCGTTGAGCTCCGCGCAGCGCGCGGGCGCAGAGGGGAGGCGGCATGAAGAGCCTGATCGACGCGCGCACGCTGCGCACCGCGGCGGCGCTGGGCATCGACGGTGCTGCGGGCGGCTGGGCGCACAGGCAGCGGGGCGCGGCGCTGGCGTCTGTCGCGGCGCGGCTGGATGCACAACTCGGTGCCGGGGGTGTGGCGCTGGTGACGGGTCCGAGCGGCGCCGGCAAGAGCATGCTGCTGCGGCAACTGGCCCGCGCCGAGGGTGCGGTGACGGTGCGCCGGCTGACGGCCCGGCAGGCGCGTGCGCGTGTCGCTTCGCTGAGCGTGCGGACGCCGCTTGCGCGCTGGCTCGGCCTTCTGTCACGGTTTGGGCTCGCGGAGGCGCGGGTGCTGGTCTGCTGCGCTGGCGACCTGTCGGCGGGCGAGCGGGCGCGGCTGGAACTGGCGCTGAGCGCAGCGCGGTGTGAGCGGGCGAGAGGCCCGCGTCGCACGCTGATTGTGGACGAGTGGTGCTCGGTGCTGGACCGGCCGACGGCGGCGGGTGTTGCGGCCGGCGCAGCGCGCTGGGCTCGGGAGCGCGGGGTGCGCCTGATCGGCGCGACGGCCCACGACGATCTTGCGGCGGTGCTCGTGGCTGATGTGACGGTGCGCCTTGCGTGCCCGGGCGCGGAAGGGGGTGTGCGATGGACGGCGTGCGGGTTGAGCAGGGCGGGGTGAGCGATTACGACGCGCTGGCGGAGCACCACTACCGGGCCGGGCGCCCGGCGGTGGCCGCGCGCGGCGGGACGCTCCGTGCAGTCGCGTGCGGGCGGACCGTCGGCGTGCTGGTGGTGTCGATGCCGGTGCTCAACGGCGCGTGGCGCAGCGCCGCCTGGCCTTGCTGGCTGGAGGGGCTCGCCAAGCGGGAGCGGGCGGAGGCGCTGAACGCGCAGCTGCGCACGATCGCGCGGGTGGTTGTGGCGCCGCCGTTTCGCGGTCGCGGCGTGGGGAGCCTGCTGGTGCGCGCGTACCTCGCTGCGCCGCTGACTCCGCTGACCGAGGCGCTGGCGGCGATGGGCGCGGTCTGCCCGGTGTTTGAGCGAGCGGGGATGCGGCGCGTGGGGTTCGCGGCGAGCCGCGCGGGCGGCGAGGTCGCGCGGTCTGTGCGCGCGTGCGGG
>CAYOGE010000031.1:0-42686 GCA_964403525.1 uncultured Phycisphaeraceae bacterium
CGCGCAACCCGATCATGCGCCGTACGCGCACGAGTTTTTTCGGGGTTCCGTATGATAGGTTCGATGGCCGGTTTTTCGTTTACGGTTCCCCCCCCCGCTCAGCGCACCGGGCAGGGCCGCGCTGCATGACCTTGCAGCCGCAACCCCGCCCGCCTGTCCGCTGCCCGAACACTTCCCTTCCACTCAACCCCACGCCCCAACAGGCCGATAACAGTGCCATGTCAGCACTCCGCGTCCCCGGCGACAACCCCTCCCCAGCCCTCGCACTCAAGCGCCCAGACGTTGGGCCCATGGGCCTGCCACGGACCGGACTTGTCCTCATCGGCACCACTTCAACCGTGCGTGCTCTTGCCGCCCAACTCGCCGGCTGGCGCGAAGCCGTTATCCCCGTCGGCTGCATCCTCATCAACCGGTTCGATGCCTGCCGCAGCTCCGGCTACAGCGACGACTCAATGGCCGGCGGAATCCTCCCCCCGTTGCTTGGCTTCAGCGACGAGCTGATCGGCCTCCAGGCCAAGTACCGCTTCAAAGCCGCGATCGTTTCGATCCCCGCGTCGATGCAGACGCAAACGCGCCGCATCCGCGCGCTCCTCCAGCAGCTCACAATCGCCGAGCGCTTCGTCCCCACCTTTGAGGACCTGCTCGCCCCGATCCAGACCGGGCCCGGCGCCCAGGCCGCCGCTGGCCTCCGACCGACCATCGACGTCGCCGCCCTCATCGGCCGCACGCACTGGGGTGTAGACAAGGCCGCCGTCGGTCGCATCATCAAGAACAAACGCATCCTCATCACCGGCGCCGGCGGCAGCATCGGCGGTGAGCTCGCGCGCGTCGTCGCCGGCTTCGCCCCCTCGGCCGTCCTGCTCATGGAGCGCGCCGAGAACGCGCTGTTCGAGATCGACCAGCAGCTTGGCCGCCGCTTCCCCGGCGTGCACCGCCAGGCCGTCCTGCACGACGTCGTCGACCAGCCCGCAACCCACCGGGCGCTCGCGCAGCTCAAGCCCGACATCGTCTTCCACGCCGCCGCCCACAAGCACGTTCCGCTGATGGAAGACCACCCAAGCCACGCCCTCACCAACAACCTCTTCGGCACACGCTCGATCGCCGACGCCTCCCTCGCCGCCGGCGTCGAGCGCTTCGTCATGATCTCCTCCGACAAGGCCGTCAACCCAACCAGCGTCATGGGCGCCACCAAGCGCCTCGCCGAGATGTACATCTCCGCCCTCGCTTCCTCCCGCGGCGTCACCACCCGCTTCAGCATGGTGCGCTTCGGCAACGTCCTCGCCAGCGCCTGCAGCGTCGTCCCCATCTGGAGCCAGCAGCTCGCCGAGGGGCACCCCGTCACCGTCACCGACCCGCGCATGACCCGCTACTTCATGACCATCCCCGAGGCCGCAACGCTCGTCGTGCAGGCCGCAGCACTCGACCAGCCCGCCGCCGCCGCCCCCGTTTACGTCCTCGACATGGGCGAGCCCATCAGCATCCTCGAGATGGCCGTCCGCTTCCTCCGCCAGCACGGATACGAGGCCGCGATCGACAGCAAGTCGATCCCCACCGCCGCCAGGCAAGACGGCTACCGCCTCCCGCAGATCGAAGACCTCCAGGACGCCGCCGCCTACCCGCTCATGTTCACCGGCGCGCGACCCGGCGAGAAGCTCCACGAAGAGCTTGCCTACAACGCCGAACTGCTCAACCCAACCGCCCACCCCGCCATCAGCCAGTGGGGACGCACCACAACCACCGACGCCGCGGCCATGCTCGCCGAGCTCGAACCCCTCCGCACCAACGCCTCCGAAAAACAGCAGGTCGTCGCCGCCATCCGCAAGTGGGTTCCCGAGATGAAGCGCGCCGACTGACCCCGGTCTGTCCTGGTGCCACAGACTCCGGCCCTGCGGAGTCTGTGCCTGGCGGCCGATCCACGCAGACTCCTCGCAGAGCCGATGAGTCTGCGGCACCCGACCCATCGTCCCACCCATTCGCCCGGGTGCCACAGACTCCGACTCTGCGGAGTCTGTGCTTCCCCGCGCGCCCGGCACAGGCCCCGCCCCAAGCGCCCGACGCCGAAGCCACTACCCTTGCCCATGCCCTCCCCCGTCACCGTCCGCTTCAAGCGCCTCCACGCGCGCGCAGTCACCCCGCAGTACCACTCCGAGCAGGCCGCGGGCATGGACCTGGCCGCCTGCCTCGACGCCCCCGTCAACATCGCCCCGGGCCAGATCGTCAAGATCCCCCTCGGCTTCGCCATCGCGCTGCCGATCGGCTACGAGGCCCAGATCCGCCCGCGCTCCGGGCTCGCGACCAAACTGGGCATCACCGTCCCCAACTCACCCGGCACCGTCGACAGCGACTACCGCGGCGAGATGGTCGTTGCACTCATCAACCTCGGGCGCGAGCCGTACACCGTCGAACACGGCACCCGCATCGCGCAGATGATCGTCGCCCCCGTCAGCCACGCAACGCTGCTGGAGGTCGAAGAGCTCGACGCCACGCCCCGAGGAGCGGGCGGCTTCGGTTCAACCGGCGCCTAACCAACCGTCGTCCCAGGCAGCTTCGCCGGACTTCCGGTGCTGTTGATCGACTTCACGTGCTTGCGAACGCGGTCGAGCATGTTCCAGTACAGCACAAGCGCAACCAGCGGCCCAAGACCAACGGCGAGAAGCCCCACGGTCGAGAGCACCGGCAGAAGCCACATGTAGGTCTTTGACCTGTTGGTGATCCAAGCATCGGGAATGCGCGAGCCGATCCACCGCGTGTAGAGCACGATCGCGAAGAACTGCGTCGCCCAGGCCGCCAGCCCCGCCAGACTCAACAGCAGCGTCAGCCCGGTGACAAGCACACCGCCCGTCGAGCCCGCGCCGGCCGTCGCGACCGCAGGCTCCATCAGCGACATCACCAGTTGCACCACCTGCACGCCCGCCGACGCCAGCACCGCGATGCGTGCGATCTGACGCGCCGAGTTTGGTTTCTCAAGGCCCGTGTAACCGGGGTCAGGCTCCGTGTAGAACCAGTACCCGGCGACAAGCATCAGTGAGACTCCGACGCCCGCGATCCCGACGAGCTTTGTGACCAGCGGGTTTCCACCCGTGGCGAACACCGCCACCATCGCAGCGATCGTGAAGATGATCTGCAGCAGGATGCCGTTGAGCACCAGCGACAGCCCCCGCGCAATCTTGGTGCGATACTCAACGCTGGCGTACTGAAGCAGGATCCCCTTGAGCGAGTCCTGCACCGGCAGCCCGCACTCCGGACACACACCCGCCGCGGGCAGACCCTGCAGGTTGTACGAACAGCCAACGCACGGCTGCACCCGGTCAACGGTTCCCGGAAGAGTCTTCGCATCAGGGCCCTGGGGCACGGCGGCTGTGTTCATGCCCGAGAGATTACCCGATCACACAACGACTTTGGGCCCATGCCCCGCCGCCGAATTCCCCTCATCGCCCCGAAACCGCCGCCATCGCCGCTTTGCCGATCACCTGCTCCGCGTACGAGTTCATCGCGTCGCGCAGCTGCTCAAAGCTCTCCAGCACGTAGTAGATCGGCTGGTAGTGGTTGATCTCAAAGTTCGTGGAGCAGACCCGGTCAAGGTCGAACGGCCGCCACTCGGCCACCGGCCGCTCGGTGCAGTCGGGCGTGCCCGCCCCTTTCTTCTCCCATTGGCCCTTGAGCGAGTAGGCCGCCTCGCCGTGGCTGCTCACCAGCCCGCTGCCGTACACCTTCACCTTGCCGTCTTCCTTGATCAGCCCGAACTCCACGGTGAACCAGAAGAGCCGCCCCAGCCGCTCGATGTGCTCGGGGTCCTCGCACAGCAGCGCCGCCCGCCCGTACGTCTGCAGGAAGTCTGCAAACACCCGCGACGCGTGCAGCGGCACGTGCCCGAACACGTCGTGGAAGATGTCCGGCTCGGGCAGGTAGTCCATCACGTCCCGCGGCCTGATCAGCACCGTCGTGGGGAACTGCCGTGCCGCCAGGCACGCGAAGAACGCTTTCGCTGGCAGGTACCCCGGCACGCCGTAGCTCGCCCAGTCGCTCACCTCACCCAGAAACCGATTGATCCCCTCGAACCTCGTCCCCTTCTTCAGCACCTCACCGCCGGCGATCGTGCAGTCGGCCTCGAGCACCTGATCGCACAGCAGCGGGATCCGGTCGCGGCTCATCCGCAGCACCGCGATCCCATCCAGAAACGTCCGGCTCACCTGCGACTCGAGCACCGTCCAGCGCCGGTCGTACAGGTCGCGCCATACCTCGTGGTCCTCGCGCGTGTACTTGTGGTACTGCTGCGTGATGTAAAACCTGTTCTGGTCGATCTTCTCCGCCGGCATCGAAGGCGCCGCATCCGCCGCCGCCTGCGCCAACCGGGCCTCGTCACCGTCGATGATGTTGTTGTACTTGATGCTCGGCTGCATGCGGAAGAATAGGGCTCAGGGCTCAGGGCCGAGTGCACAGGGGAAACCCAGCGTCCGCTCAATCTGAGGATCTCTTTCCCGCCTCGGCCCTCGGCCCTCAAACCTCGGCCCTTTCCCCTCCCTCACACCTCCCGCACCTCCCCCTTCCCCTTCTCAATCACACCGATCTCATACACCTTCTCCCCCAGCTTCTTCAGATGGTCCTTCACAGCCTTGGCAAACGTCGGCCGCACGATCAGGCAGTACCCGATCCCCATGTTGAACACCCGCCGCATCTCCGCCTCGTCAACGCCGCCGCGCTCCTGCAGGAACTTGAACGTCGCAGGCACCGGCCAGCTCCTGGTGTCGATCACCGCGTCCACCTTCGGGTGCAATGCGCGGCACAGATTCCCGCTCATCCCGCTCCCGGTGATGTGCGCCATCCCCCCGATCACCTTCTTCACCTTGTACGAAGCCAGCAGCTTCAAAATCGGCTTCACATAGATCCGCGTCGGCGTCAGCAGTACCTCTCCGAGGTTCTTCGCTTTTCGCTTTTCGCTTTTCGCTTTTCCGTTCCCTTCCCCCGCCAACTCCGGATACACCTTCCCCAAATCCAGCCCCGCCTCCTTCACCACCTTCCGCACCAGCGAATACCCGTTGCTGTGAATCCCGTTGCTCGCCAGCCCCAGCACGATGTCACCAACCTCCACCCGGCACGGATCAATCGCGCGGTCCAGATCGACCACACCCACAGCAAACCCCGCAAGGTCAAAGTCACCCGCCGCGTACACGTCGGGCATCTCCGCCGTCTCGCCCCCAAGCAGCGCACACCCGCTCTCCACGCACGCGTCGGCCACACCCTTGACGATGTCGGTGAGCATCGCCTTGTCCACCTTCGGCGTGGCGATGTAGTCCAGGAAGAAGAGCGGCTCTGCGCCCTGCACGATCATGTCGTTCACGTTCATCGCCACCAGGTCGATCCCGATGGTGTCGTACTTCTTCATGTCCGCCGCCAGCTTCAACTTGGTGCCCACCCCGTCGGCGCACGCCACCAGCACCGGGTGCTTGTGGTTCCGCGCAAAAAGCTTCTCGTTAAAGTCCAGCCGGAACAACCCCGCGAACCCGCCCGGGTTGTCGATCACCCGCGGCCCGTACGTCCGCCGCATCATCCCCACCAGCCCGTCGGTGAACGTGTCCTTCTCCTCTAGGTTCACGCCCGACTGGGCGTAGGTGAGCTTGAGAGGCTTGCGGGGGCGACGCTTGGTAGAGGTGGCCATGGAACGCAGGATAGTGGCCCAATCCCTCCTACTCCCGGCTCCGCGGGAGACCGTGCCTTCGGGAGCCAAGCGGACGAAGGCCGGAAGTCAAGTAGTCACGCGAAGCGTTTGCCCTTTCATGGAGCTCTGCGGCGGGCGGATGAGGGGTTCCCCATTCGCCCCTCTGTCATGAACCGATTCGGCTATTTTGCCCCCTCGCGCCCCTCCCCCATCTGCCGCAGCGCATCCCGAGCCGCAACTCGCATCTCCTCCGACTCGGCCGGGCTTGCCTCGATACCCCGCAGCACCGGCACCGCCTCCTGCAGGACGGGGGTCATGTTCCGGATCACAAAGCACGCCTCGCGGCGCGACTCCACCCCACCCTCCTTCAGCCTCGGAATCCACAGCAGCCGGTCCGGCCCAGCGAACTTGTAGATCAGTTGCTGAGTTGCGTTCGTCATCGCCGCGTCGCCCCCGTCACGCAGGTGCAGGATCCTCACGCCGCACCCCTCCGGCAACGCGGGAAGTTGCTCCGCCCCCCTGCATGCCATCGCGATCTGAACCGGATTGTCCGAGGCGAGCATCGCCTTGACCTGCTCGACGCTCAGCTTGATGCGGCCGGAGTACATGCCGGCAGCCCGCTTTGCCCGTTCGGAGAACACCGGCAGGGCGCCCACCTCCTCAACAAACGGCACGACCTCGATCCCGTAATGGAACGGCGCTGTCCCTTCAAAGAGCGTCCACAGTTCTTCCCGCTCTGAATCGGTTTTCGCGTCCCGAAATGCTGTGCAGATCGCCAGCAGCCCCGGCACGTCGGCCTCAATCAGGCGGCTCTTGGCGAAGTTGGCGTTCATCCCGCTACCGAGCGACGCACGCACGAGTTCCGCAAGCGCGTCAGGGTCTTTTGACGCCGCCAGCATCTCAAAGTACTCGACGGGCGGGCCTGCCGTCCCCTTCAGGAGCGGCGCTGCCAGCTCGACCCTCCGCTTCATCGGCACCTTCATCGCGTCCAGGTACGCGATCGCCGGCCTGGAGTAAAACGGCCCCGGCTGCAGCATCAGGGCGCACGCTGCCTTCTCAACCTCTGGGTCCGCTCCTTGCTTTGACAGCGAAGCGAACGCCGCCTCCACGTCGCTAGTGATCATCCCCGTTGCCGACTTGACCGCCCTCAGCACCAGCGCCTTTGCCCCGCCCGCCACCGAGTCGATCTCCGCATCCGTTGCGATCCCCTGCGCCACGCGCATCCGCACCTCGCGCCCGTACTGCTCGGCGCCCGCCCACGCCCACAGACGCGCACCCATCGACCGCGGCAACAGATAGAGCCAACCCCCGTTCTGCAGATACGGCCGCCCGCTCAGGAACAGCCCGGCACCGACCATGACCAGCCCCGCGAACAAGGGTGCCCAGCTCCGCCTCACGCGGTGCATGTCGCGGGCCCGTCGAGCGACCGTCCCGCACTCGGGGCAAAGCGTCGTGCCGTCTTCGCGAGCCGCCGCCCCCTCCAAGGAGTACCAGCACTTGCGGCAGCGAGCCCTCCGATGGTTGCCTGCCGCCTTGTCCAGCCACCACCCGCAGGCCAGCAAGGCGCCCCCAACCGCGATGAGCACCGTTGCGAAGAGCCACATGTACACCATGAACGTCATTCGCCCAGCATAGCAGAGCCCGCTCGCTCGTCATCGTGTCCGGGTTTTTCTGGATTCGAGCCCTGATCCAGAGCTGTGAACCCCACCTCTCGCTCGCCCATCCCCCCGATAACCCACCCCCCGCCGCGGCGCGTGCCACCCCCGCCCCTCCGGTCTAACCTTGGGCCCGACTCCGTCCGATCTGGGTCGCCACCCCCTCTTGGAGCAGACATGAGCAGCCGCTTCTTCACCTCTGAATCCGTCTCGATGGGCCACCCCGACAAGGTCGCCGACCAGATCTCCGACGCGGTCCTTGACGCCATGCTGGCAGACGACCCCTACAGCCGCGTCGCCTGCGAGACCCTCTGCGCCACCGGCCTGGTCGTTGTCGCCGGCGAGGTCACCACCAACACCTACGTCGACATCCCCGAACTCGTCCGCAAGACCGTCCGCGACATCGGCTACACCAGCGGCGACATGCGCTTCGACGCAGACTCGTGCTCGGTGCTCGTCGCCCTCAACAAGCAGTCCAACGACATCGCCATGGGCGTGGACAAGGACGGCGCCGGCGACCAGGGCATGATGTTCGGCTTCGCCTGCAAGGACACCCCCGAGCTGATGCCCCTGGCCATCCAGCTCTCACACCGCCTCGTCGAGCAGCAGGCCAACGTCCGCCGCGAGGGCAAGATCCCCGGCCTCCGCCCCGACGCCAAGAGCCAGGTGACCGTCGAGTACGAGAACGACAAGCCCGTCCGCGTCGACACCGTCATCCTCTCCACCCAGCACGACAACACGTGGAACGAGCGCCAGAAGCAGCTCAAAGAGGCCGTCGTCAAGCACATCATCAAGCCCGTGCTGGGCAAGTGGTGGAACCCGGGCATCATCACCCACGTCAACCCCACCGGCCGCTTCGAGATCGGCGGCCCCCACGGCGACACCGGGCTCACCGGGCGCAAGATCATCGTCGACACCTACGGCGGCATGGGCCGCCACGGCGGCGGTGCGTTCAGCGGCAAGGACCCCACCAAGGTCGACCGCTCGGCCGCCTACATGTGCCGCTACATCGCCAAGAACATCGTCGCCGCCGGGCTCGCCGAGCGCTGCGAGATCCAGCTCTCCTACGCCATCGGCGTCGCCGAGCCCACCAGCATCTACGTCGACACCTTCGGCACCGCCAAGGTCAGCGAGGAGAAGCTGAGCAAGGCCGTCGCCAAGGTCTTCAAGCTCACCCCCCGCGCCATCATCGAGACCCTCGGCCTCCGCAACCCCATCTACGGCCAGACGGCGCGCCACGGACACTTCGGCCGTGAGCCCGGCACCATCACCTACGGCAAGAAGAAGTTCAACACCTTCACCTGGGAGAAGACCGACAAGGCCGCCGCCCTCAAGGCCGCCTGCAAGTGATAGACGTCGGGTGCCACCGACTCCTGCTCTGAGGAGTCGGTGTCTTCGAGCGTGAGTCAACCCCTTGGCTTGCGAATCAGTTCGCCCCAACGCCCCGCCCTCGCGGGGCGTTTTCTTTGCCCCAGCGGGGCAACGGGCTGTAGCCACGGGTGAAGGCCGCGCAGCGGCCGGAACCCGGGGCAGCCGTCACGTGCGCGCCTTGCCCCGAAGGGGCAAAGGAATCTCCGCCTCCGCACCTCCAAGGCGACTACTCGCGCCACTACCCTCGCTCAAGTGTCCACCATCCTCCCAAACTTCCCCCTCTGGTTCTACATCCCCGCCGCCCTTCTCGCGGCCGTCGGCCTCATCGGCCACTATTGCTCCCTCTTCAAAGGTCGGCACAAGGGCCGCCTCCGCTGCCCAAAGTGCTGGTACGACATGCAGGGCACCACCCTGCCCGCCACTTGCCCCGAGTGCGGCCACACTGCCGCAACCAAAGCAGACCTCCAGCGCACGCGCCGCCACTGGTGGCACGCGCTCGCCGCGCTGCTGCTGATCCTCCCCCTCGCCGTCGTCTTCGCCCGGCTCCACGCCGCGAAGGTCTACTACGCCGTCATGCCAAAGTGGAAGCTCGCCGAAGAGGTCAGCGGCAACGGCACCACCATCAGCCGCTACCGCGTGCGCAACCCCGACGACTGGGGCGAGCGCGTGGTCGTCACCAGCAAGGGCAAGCAGGTCCTCGCGAGCGACGACTACGCCGTCTCACTCAGCGGCTACAACCACAGCCGCCCCACGTTCATCGACGCGGACAACAACGGCGTGCAGGAGGCCGTGATCGAGTGCTACAGCGGCGGCGCGCACTGCTGCTACCGCGTCTACATCATCGAGCTCCGCGAAAGCGGCGCCGTCATTGTCGCCGACATCGACGCCCGCAACGGCATGGGCGTCGAGGCGCCGACCGCCGCCGGCGGCGAGTGGGTGTTCAACATCCCCGATCAGTCGTTCGACTACTGGAAGGTCTCGCACGCAGAGTCGCCGATGCCCGCCGTCTATTACCGGCTCAACGGCGGCGCACTCCGCATCGCGCTCGACCGCCACGACAAGCCCGCCTTTTCCGCCGGGGAACTCGATAGCGCCGCGCGCAACAGTCACGACGCGATGGGCGCACAAGACGCAACCGCCGACCGCGCCGCGGTGTGGCGCGCCGCCATCGAGCGCCTCTACGCGGGCCACGAAGACCAGGCCTGGACCATTCTCGACCGCGCCTGGGCCGGGCCACCGGCCGACAAGAGCGCGTTCATCGCCGAGTTCAAGGATGTGCTCGCGGAAGACCCGTGGTACCAGGACCTTCTCGCCGCGCGCGCGGCCCGCGCCGCTGGCAAACCGATCCCCCCCTCCGCCGTGGGCATGAGCGGCCGAGCGGGCGCCGACGAGGCCGAGGCCCGCTGAACTCGGCGGTCGCGCAACGTCCGGATTGACGCCTGGCACGGCCCCGGCGGCAGCGCACGCGGATTGTGCCGCCTGTGCGGGCCCAGGAACGGCGACTTTGACCGTTCCACTGGCACGGGGCTCAAGCAGGCTGCACACTTCATGAGCGGCCCACCCCCACGCCTCGAAGGGCCGCTCGCCCCGCTAGGAGAGAAAGAGATGACCCTTCCGACGTTCATCACGCCGCGTATCGAGTTCGCGTGCCTGCGTGCAGCGCTGCTGGTGGCCGCCGCGCTCGCCGCGGTGATGGGGGGTTGCCAGCCGGCGCGCGTCGAGTCGATGCGCCTCGGCGACGGTCCGTTGGTCGCGCACGGCGGCAACGCCGGCGCCCGCAGCGAGGCCGTGTTCGATGCCCCCGAGGCGAACGAGATCGTCAGCTACTACGGGCGCGAGGCGCTCCCTGAACTCGCTCGCCTCGACGACCGCATGAACATCGCCTACCCGTCGGTCCGACTGGCGACCAACCAGTGGCCGCAGGACCCTGCCCCCGACGCCAACGACGTACGGATCATCTACCTGCCCGTCTTCACCAGCACCTCATCGCAGGCGATCCCCGTCTACCAGCGCGAGCGCCGCCCCTGGCGCGGCCACCACTACTACTAAACACCGCGCTCCCGCGCAGGGCTCGTTCAGTGCGCGGCCGACTCTGTCAGCAGCTTCCGGCTCGTCCACGCGCCCGACGTGAACCGCCACCCCAGGAAGCCGCCCAGCGCCACGATGTAGAGCCCCGCGCCCATCCACGGGCCCACCACGCCGAGGCCCGGCGCCAGCACCGTCATCGCCCACCCGCCGCCGACGATGCACGTCCACGACAGCACCACGGTGATCACCCCCGGCCAGAGCGTGTCGCCGGCTCCGCGCAGCACGCCCACGATCGTGATGCCCAGCCCGTCAAAGACCTGGAACACCGCCGCGACGAGCATCACGTGCCCGGCGACGGTCACGATCTCCGCCGCCTTCTCCGGGCTCGTGCCCCCCTCGATGAACAGCCACGCCAGCTGGTGGCGCAGGCCCACCATCACCAGCGCGCACACGCCCATGTAGACCATCGAGCAGCGGACCCCCAGCCACGCGCGCCGGCGGGCAAGGTCCGGCCGCCCCGCGCCCAGGCACTTGCCCACCACCGCCGTCACCGCGAACGAAACGCCCACCGCGGGCATGAACGAGATCTGCATGTACCGCTGCACGATCCAGCTCGCCTGGTGCTGCTCGGGCCCGAACCGACCCGCGAGGAAGACCATGAAGACCATCCAGCAGGCCATCTCGCTCCCGTACATCAGGCCGGACGGCCAGCCGGTGCGGGCGAGGTCCCTCACGTGCGACAGGCTCAGCCGCCACGGAGCGCGCGTGCCGAACCGCTCGTTCATCGGGCGCGACAGGAACACCGCCAGCGGGATCGCCAGCTCAACCGCAAGCCCGATCAGCGTGCCGATCGCCGCGCCGGGCACGCCCAGCGCGGGGATGCCCACCAGCGGCCAGCCGAAGATCAGCGCGTAGTTGCACACGAAGTTGACGACGTTGCCGGCGATCACCGCCACCAGCACGATCTTCGGCCGGTGCAGCCCGTAGAAGAACTGCGCCATGCCGCGCGCTGCCAGCGTCAGCACGCTGCCAAACAGCAGCGTCTGCGCGAAGCGTGACTCCAGCTCAACCAGGTGGTCGCCGTGACCCTGCCACCGGAACAGCCACGGCAGCGCGAACGCGTACGGCAGCATCAGCAGCCAGAACGCCACCGAGATCCACACCGCGTTCCACGCGTACGCCGCGGCCTTGCGCGGCGTGCCCGCTCCCACGTGCTGCGCCGCGTAGGCGTTGGTCATGCCGATCAGCCCCATGCCGATCGACAGCGGCCAGAACGTCGCCAGCGCGCCGTTGCCGTGCGCTGCGAGGTAGACGGTGTCGGGCCCGATGCGGCTGACCATCAGCCCGTCGACAAACTGCATGACGGTGTACGACATCATCGTCGCCACGCTCGGCGCTGCCTGCTTCAGCAGCGACCAGAGCGGGCGCGGGTCGTCCTTCCAGTCGAGCACCTGCGCAGCCCCGACCGGGCACGCGCCGTCGGGTGCCACAGACTCCTCCGGCTCTGCGGAGGAGTCTGTGCTGGTGGGTTCAAGGCGCACAGACTCCGCAGAGCCGGAGTCGGTGACACCCGATCGGTTTGGGGGCGCGCTCACACTCCACCCCCGCCCCGCACCATCTCCGCCGCCAGCCGCACCGCCTCGATCATGCTCGTTGGGTCCGTCTTGCCTTCTCCCACGATGTCGAACGCCGTGCCGTGGGCGGGTGATGTCCGCACGACGGGCCTTCCGTTCCATGAGAGTCCGACGGTCATGTTCACCGACTGCATCCCGTCGATCAGCTTGACGGGGATCAGGCCCTGGTCGTGGTACATGGCGACGACGGCGTCAAACTCTCGCCTCAGCGCGCGGTTGAAGATGGTGTCGCCGGGCCAGGGGCCGCTCGCGTTGATGCCCGCCGCCGCTGCCCGCTCGACCGCCGGCCTGATCACCGCGTCGTCCTCAGCGCCGAGCAGCCCGTGCTCGCCCGCGTGCGGGTTCAGACCGGCTACGGCGATCCGGGCGCGGGAGTTCCCAAGCGATGCGCACGCCTCGTGCGCCAGTTCCACCGCGCGCAGCACCGAAGCGGTGGTGAGCGTCTGCGGCACGCGCGCGAGCGGGATGTGCACGGTTGCGAGCATAACCGTCAGGTTGGGGCCCACGAAGAGCATGCCCGAACGGGGGCTGTTGAAAGCCTCCGCCAGCACCTCGGTGTGGCCCGGGTGCTTTGTGACGTTTGCGGCGTGCCACGCCTCTTTGCTGATGGGCGCGGTGACGATCGCGTCGCAGTCGGCGCGCTTGACCGCCTCGATCGCCGCGGACAACGCATCCCACGATGCGCGACCCGCATCGGCCCGCGCGCTGCGCGGGCCTTGTGACTGCCAGGTGTCCAGTGAGCCAAAGGCCGTGATCTCGACGCCATCGGGCGCACCGTCGATTGCGGCGCGGCTGATCTCCGGGCCGATGCCCAGCGGGTCGCCGGTGCTGATCGCGATGCGCACGGGTTGTGGGGGGGGCGTTGGCACGGGGGAGCAAGCGTACAGCGGTTACCGGTCGGGCGTGGGTTTCGAGCGGATTTGCCGCGGGATTTGCAGCAATAGGCCCGCGGTGCGGGCGTTTGGCTGTTGTCGATTCACGCAAGCCACTTTCCTTACTGGAGACACCATGAAGAACCTCGTCACCGCCTTGATCGCCGCACTCGCCCTTACCGCCGGCACCACGCTCGCCACCGCCGCGGAGATCGCCCCCCCCGGCAAGCAGCAGGGCCAGCGTCAGCAGGAGCCCGGCAAGCAGGGCAAGCACCGCGCCCACGGCAAGAAGGCCGGCAAGCACCGTGCGCACGGCAAGCACGCCGGTAAGAAGGCGGGCAAGCACGGCAAGCGCCACCACCACAAGAAGCAGATGCTCAAGAAGCAGCAGCAGGGCAAGGGTCAGGGCCGCGGCCGGAACTGATCGGGAGAGAACCATCCCTCAACAGCGCGGCCATCGCCTCACGGCGGTGGCCGTTTCTGCTTTGTCATCCGCGCGGGGCTTGGTGATGGTTCGCGCGGGGCGTTTGGGTTGAGCCGTCCCGGTGCTTCCGCACAGGGCTCGTGGGCCTGACGGTCACGACGCGGCGGGCTCTTTCTCGTTGACGCGCTCGATGTGGGCGCCGAGGGTGAGCAGGGTCTCTTCCATGCGCTGGTAGCCGCGGTCGAGGTGGTAAACGCGGTTGATCTGCGTCGTCCCTTCGGCGGCGAGCCCGGCGAGAACCAGGCACGCGCTGGCGCGGAGGTCGCTGGCCATGACCGGTGCGCCGACCAGGCGGCGGACGCCGCTGACGACGACGGTGGGCCCCTGGCGGAAGAGGCTTGCGCCCATGCGTGAAAGCTCGGCGACGTGGAGGAAGCGCTCGGTGAAGATGCGCTCGGTGATGACGCTGTTGCCGTCGGCGAGGGTGAGGGTGGCCATGAGCTGGGCCTGAAGGTCGGTGGGGAAGCCGGGGTGCGGCTGCGTCGTGACCTCGATGGGCTGGATGCCGCGGCTGCCGGCGCCCTGCACCCGCACGGTGGCGCGCATGGGGTCGCCCTTCTCGTCGATGGTGAAGTGCGCGCCGGCGTGCTGCAGGCGGTCGATGTGGGCCATCAGCGCATCGGCTGGGCAGTTGTCGATGGTGATGTCGCCGTTGGTGATCAGCGCTGCGCACATGTAGGTGCCGGCCTCGATGCGGTCGGGGATCACGGTGTGGTCGACGCCCTTGAGGCGCTCGACGCCGTCGATGGTGATGCGAGGCGAGCCGGCGCCGCTGATGCGTGCGCCCATGGCGGTGAGCATGTTGGCAAGGTCAACGATCTCGGGCTCGCAGGCGGCGCACTCGATGATCGTGCGTCCCTCGGCGAGGGTGGCGGCGCTCATGACGTTGGCGGTGCCCAGCACGGTGCTGCCGAACGGCCCGCCGAGGAAGACGCGGGCGCCCTTGAGCCGGCCCGGCCGGCCGTTGACGCGCGGCACGCGGGCGGTGATGTCGCCGCCGTCGAGGGTGATGTCGGCGCCGAGCGCCTGCAGGCCGCGGATGTGCAGGTCAACGGGGCGCTCGCCGATGGAGCAGCCGCCTGGGAGGCTGACGCGGGCGAGGCCGCGGCGCGCGAGCATGGGCCCGAGCACGCAGATGGAGGCCCGCATGGTGCGGACGATCTCGTAGGGGGCGTGGCTGATGGTGGTGTCGGTGGTGTGGAGGTTGACGACGCCGCCGGAGAGCTCGTTGTCGGTGACGCGCTGGTGGTCGACGGTGCAGCCGAGCTTGGGGAGCAGGGCGAGCATCGACTTGATGTCGGCCAGGTCGGGGATGTCGCGGAGGACGACCGGCTCATCGGTGAGCAGGGCGGCGGCCAGCAGCGGCAGGGCCGCGTTCTTGGAGCCGTGGACCGTCATGCGTCCGGCGAGTCGGGTGCCACCGCGGATGTCAAAGCGATCCATCGCCGTCTCCTGCCGGGCGCCCCGTGCCGGGGTCTGCGCGGCCTGTTGCTGCCTGATTGACCGCGAGCGGGGGGCTCGCACGTTGCCGCTCCGGGGGTCCGTCCCCGGGCCTGTCCTGACTGGGCAATATATCTCGGACGTTGCGGGCGCGGGGCCTGAAAACGGAGGGCCCTTTCCTGCAGCGCTGTGGGGTGTTGCGCGGCGGGTGGCCGGGCGACGCTTTGCCCGACCCTCCCGGGCGTCACAGCTTGCCAATCGGGCGGCAGGGTCGGGTTGCATCCGCACAATCTGAATCGCACGTTCCTTCCATGAGCAACACCTCCGTCCGCAATCGCCGATTGGTCCTCACCCTCTCCTTGCTTGCCGCTGCTGGTGGCGCTGCCGCGATCGTGGGAACGACCAACGCCCGCTTCACCGCCCCGCCCACCGAGGCGTACGCCGCGTTGCCGCTGACGCTGACGCTCAACGGCACGGTCCGCGACTTCAAGCCGGCGGGCACGACGGGCGGGCACGCCGACTTTGAGCGCACGCCAACGGGGGGCTACGGCCACTACGTCGGCCAGGTTGAGGAGAACCTCGACAGCAGCGGCAAGCCCGTCTTCCGCAGCACGGGGTACAAGGTGAACACCCAAGCGAAGGACGCCGCGGGCCGCAACGTCATGCCCGCCATGAGCGGGTTCAGCGACAACGGCCAGTGGGCCGGCGGCAGCCGCGGCTCGGTCGCGACGTCTCTGGGCGGTTCGACGACGACTTCGGCGGCCTTTGCCCAGTGGTTCCGCGATACGCCGGGCGTGAACCTGAGCAAGACGGTGCCGATCACCCTGAAGCGCAACGCCGGCAGCAACATCTACACCTTTGACGACAAGTCCGACACCATCTACTCGGCCAAGGGCGGCTTCTTCCCGATCGACGCCGATCTGTACGGCAACCCTTCGGGGCAGTCTCACAACTTCTCCTTCACCTACGAGCTGTCGACGACGTTCACGTACCGGCGTAACAGCGGCCAGGTCTTCACGTTCACCGGTGACGACGACGTGTACGTCTTCATCGGCGGCAAGATGGTGATCGACCTGGGCGGCGTGCACTCGGCCGTCAGCCAGACGGTCGACCTTGACAAGGTGCCGTGGCTGGTTGATGGACAGGACTACCCGCTGAAGCTCTTCTTTGCCGAGCGTCACACCACGCAGTCGAACATGCGGATCGATACGACCCTGGAGCTGCACAACGCAGCGCTCCCCACGGTGAGCGGCCTGTTCGACTGATCCCGACCGTCTCCGCGTTCTGCACGCGGGAATCCTCAGGCCGCGGCGTTTGAGCCCATCCCCACGGGTTCACGCCGCGGCTGTGTTTTTGGGGCGGGGTGGGGCGGGGGGGGGGGGGGGGGGGGGGGGGGGGGGGGGTGTGCTGTGGATGGGCGTTTGGGTGCCGGCGTGCGTGGTCAGGAATTGCGTGGCGGGTGAGGCGTGGTTGGTGTTGGGAGCGGGGAGGCCGGCGAACGTGGGGGTGATGGAGGTCGAAAGCGGGGAGCCGATGGGGGTGGGGTCAGTGTGGAGAGCCTTGCTGGCGGGTGGCGTTTCGGGCTTGGGCGCGGGTTTCTTGCGGCCTGGGCCTTGTGATGGGCCGGGGGCGTCGGGTGTGGTGACCGGACGGGTGCGGAGGATGGCGACGGCGAGCCTGCGGCGTTCGAGGGGGTCGGACTCAACGGCGAGGAGGTCTCGGAGCGCGCTGAGCGCTTCGCGGTGTGCCTGGATGACTTCTTCGTTGAACTGAGCCTGGATGGATGGCATCGGCGCTTCCTTTGCGGTGGCTTGGTGCGTGGAATGGCCGGTCCCCCCGACCCCTTGCCCCGCCCCTGGGTGTTCGAACGGAAGTGTACTTGATTTGTTTGGTGTGTGCAAGGTATTTGTGCTGATGCCGAACAAATACCTCTCATGAGGGGGAAGCGTGAGTGGGTTGGGGGGAAGCATCGAGGCGAAGAGGCACCCTCATCCGGCCTCGCGGAGCCTCGGCCACCTTCTCCCAGCGGAGCTGGGAGAAGGACTTACGGCAGAGGCAGCTTCGCCGGCCTCGCGGAGGCTCGGCGACCTCTCCTGCTACACGCGCGAGAGGTGGGAGGAAAAAAGGCCCCCCCAAACGTGACGGGGGGGCCCCAAGGGAAATGGGCGGAGTGAGAATTGGCTGCGTGCTCAACGCGCGCTTGGCATCTGCTCGATGGGCTGGACGGGGATGCAGCGCTGCTGGCCCGCTATCCATACGTTGATCTCGGTGAGTCGTTCGCGGGTTTCGAAGCCGCCGCTGACGGCGAAGGGTGAGCAGACCTGCGCACGCGGCGAGTTATAGATGGGGCCGTAGTTGTGAAGGACGACGCGGGTGGTGCCGTCGTAGCGGCTGCCCCAGCGGCTGTCGCGCTCAAGGGAGGTGACGAACCCGCTTGTGGTGTTCTCGCCGCGGGCGAGGACGATGACGGTGTCGCCTGCCTGGAAGGCCTGGAGCTCGAGCGTGCGCGGCACGGCCTCGGCGATGACGGGGACGGGCTCTGCACAGAAGACCGGACGCGGGGGCTCGCGATAGGCGCGGTACCAGTCGCCGCCGCCGATGTTGACGCGGACGTTGAAGTTTGTGTCGTGGTCGCGTCCGCCGCGCTTGTTCATGTCCTCTGGGCCGCTGGCGACCATCACTGCGCCAGAGGCGAGGAGGGCGAACGCTGAGAGGGCCAGGGTTGAACGGGAGAGCACGGTGGACTCCTTTGCGGTTGCGTGCGGGTGTCGGCTTGAACGCTTCTTGCCGACGGGAGTGGTTTCGGTGTGAGCGCGGGGTGGATTCGTGGGCGGATGGAATCGGGCTGAAAAGATGGGCGCGGGAACGGTGCATCCGCGGGGCGGTGTCGGGCGAAGGGGGCGCGCGAATGGGACCCATACGACGGATGGGACCGATGTTGAAGATGCGGAAGTGTGTTGGAGCGGTGGGCGCGGCGCCTGTGGGCGGGCAGAGAACTGTGCACTGCACGGGAGATCAGTTGCCCAGGCTGGACCAGTAGAGGAAGGCCGCGAGCGCGAAGCCGGTGTAGAGGGCGAAGCGTCCGAGGCTCTGCGCGTCGGCGTCGGTGAGCGCGAGGCTTTGCGAGAGGTTGATGCGCCTGCGCTGGAGGCCCGCGTAGGCGAGCACGAGCGCGGCGATGACCAGCGCGTACGGGAGGGCGTGGACGAGCAGCGCGGCGGCGTCGCCGAGCGCCTGGCCGATCTTGATCGGTGTCGAGGTGGAGCGCGTGAGCCGGTGGCCGTGGTCTGTGACGGCGAACTTGTTGAAGACGGCACGCATCGATTCCCAGCCGATCCAGACCAGTGTGGTCGCGGTGCCGAGCACGAGCGTGATCACCGCGGCGTTGCGTGGTGAGGGGAGGAACTTCTCCCAGAACCAGGGCTGGGCGTCGCGCACGCCGATGGCGATGCGCTCAGGGAACTCGGCGGCTGCGTCGGCGAAGGTCGGCGGTGGGCCGTCGGCGGTGTTGTAGCGGTGGCCACACTCAGGGCAAGTGCCGGTGGGCTCAAGGCCGGTGAGGTTGTAGAGGCAGTGGTGGCAGCGCGGGGTGAGGGCGACCTTGTCGGCGGCGGTGAGCGGTGTGCCGGAGGTGGCGTCGTACCCGGTGCCGCACTCGGGGCACGTGCCGCGGGTGGGAAGGCCGGTGAGGGCGTAGTGGCAGAAGGGGCAGCGTTGCGGCTGCTGCGGCTGATGCTGGTGCTGGCCGTTCACGGTGTTGCGATCCTGACCCAGGCGAAGAGGCCCGCGAGGGCGATGGCGGCGGCGAGGGCGAAGAGGCCGAAGGCGCGCGCTTGGAGGCCGGTGATGGTGGCGCTGGTGGTGATGTTGATCCTGTGGCGCACGATGCCCTGGTAGGCGGTGGCGAAGGCGTAGACGGCGAGGAAGAGCGGTGCCCAGTGCGCGGTGGCGGTGAGCGCCTCGGTGAAGTAGGCCGGGATGTTGGGCATCGTGGCGGCGCGGCGGCGGAGGAGGCCGAAGCAGCCGGTCAGGGCGTCGGCGGTGACGACGCCGATGGTGACAAGAACGGCGGAGTAGCCCAGCACGGTGATGGTGGTGGCGGCGGTTCGCAGCGAGGGGAGGTATCGCTCGGCGAACCAGGGTGAGGCGTCGCGCAGCGCACGGGCGAGGTCGCGCGGGAAGGCGCGGAGGCGCTGGCCGACGGAGCGGTAGTCGTATTCGCCGTCGTCGTAGAGGCCGCACTCAGGGCATGTGCACTGGGTGGGGAGTCCGGCGAGTGAGTAGCGGCACTGGCGGCAGGTGCGGGAGCGCGGCATGGAGATCGATACGCGGGGGGGGGGGGTGGGGTTGCGGGCGGCAGAGAAGGGCTCGGCAGATGTGTCAAAGATACTGGACACCGTGTCTAACTTGATGTACACTCGGTTCTGGACGGGATGGGCCGTCAGGAGCCTCACAATGTCAGAGCGTGGCGAGTCGTCGATGCCGCTGTCGTACCGGGAGAAGAGCGCGTGGGTGTCGCTGGTGGTTAGTCTTGTGGTGTACGGGATGTACTTCGGCGGTGTGGTGTACATCGGGCCCGACCCGCAGATCGGGGCGACGCTTGGGCTGTTTGTCGGCACGGTGGTGGCGCTGGTGGTGGGGATGGTCGCGGCGCACGCGGTGGTAGCGGTGACGACGCCGCAGGAGCGCAAGGACGAGCGTGATGCGGCGGTGGAGCTGGTGTCGTATCGGAACGCGTACTGGGTGCTTGTGTCGAGCCCGTGGTTCACGCTGCCGGCGGCGTTGTCTTGGGCCGGCGCTGCGAGCCGGACGGGGGCAGGGCCGATCGTGCTGGTTGGGCACGCGCTCTTTCTGTGCCTGGTGCTGAGCGAGGTGACGAAGCTGGCGACGCAGGTGATGATGTACCGGAGGAGGGGGTGATGGCGAAGCGCCCATCATCCGCCGCCGCAGAGCCGGCGGCCCCTTCTGCCCGAGACCGGGGAGAAGCAGGCAAGGCGTTTGACCCGCGCGTGGCGCTGGTGGTGACGAACCACATCCGGCGGATGCGGTTTGAGAAGGGTGAGATGACGCAGCAGGAGCTGGCGGACCTTGTGGGTGTGACGCGTCAGACGATCAACGCGATCGAGGGGGCGAAGTACATCCCGACGCTGGAGCTGGCGTTTCGGATCTCGCGGGTGTTTGGTGTGGGGGTGGAGGGGGTGTTTGAGGTGGGGTGAGTCAAGGTGCGGTGAGCGCTTTGACGACCGCTTTGCGGTATACCTCATCCTTTTCGCGCAGATCGATGCGCTTGTTGGCGAGGTCGATATTCACGAAGAACTCCGCGTATTCGTCTTTCTTCTCCGACTCGCGGAAGAGCTTGATTCTCATCAGGCCGCTCTGGGGAGATTTCGGGTTACCTTCGAGTGCGATGCCGGCAAGCTTTGCGTCGGTCGTCATCGCCGCGGGCTTGAGGTTGGTCGCGTAGAGGCGGTCGAGTGACTTGAGCAGTTGGTCGCTCTCTGGTCCCGCTGAAAGAACGTGCACAATGCCCGAGTACACGTCTATCCCCTTGACGAGTTCGCTTCCCTTCCAACCCGGTTCGAGCTTGACGATGAAGGCGACGGGCAAGTTACCGTCGAGACCCTTTGCGATGAACGTCTGGCTTCCATCCGGCTCGGTCGAGTGCGCACTGAGATAGAAGCAGGGATCCACGAACCCATCTTCCATGCTTGCGGTGATCTGCGGTGGAGAGGTGAGCGGTGTCGTGGCTGTCGGCGTTGTTGGAAGTTGCTTGTAGCCTTGGCTAATCGTGTCTGCGGCTGTGCGGATTGGAGGGGCGGCCGAGCTCGCGGCTTTGCGCTCGCACGCGGCGAGTGAGGCGGCGAGGATGATGGCGATCAGGGAGGGGACGTGGGGGAGCATTCGCGGAGAATATCAATTCGTTGGCCCAGTTGGAAGGGAAAGGGCGGAAAGCCGGGCCACCCGCTCGCCTTGTGACAAAGTGGGAGCGATCCGTTGGAGCGTTCAGTTTCTCTTGCGGCTACTCGTCTTGGGGCTACTCGTGCTTCGCACGATCCGCACGCTCCCACTCCTCGATCGTTGCGGGCCAGTCGTCTTTGAGGAGGCGTGAGAGGGAGCGGTCGGCGAGGAGTTTGCCGTTGGTCTGGCAGCGGGGGCAGTAGTTGGTTTCGTTGGTGGCGTGGACGATTCGCTGGACGCTCGTGCCGCAGATGGGGCACGGCTTGCCGAACTTGCCGTGGACGGCGAACTCGGGGCGGAAGGCGGTGACCTCGGCGCGGGTGGGGAAGGAGTTCTTGGCGCGGGTGGTGAGGGTGGTCGTCCAGCGGGCGAGGATTTCGCGGGTGGCTTCGTAGAGGCGTTTGTGCTCGGCGTCTGTGAGCTTCTGCGAGAGCTTGATGGGGGAGAGGCGGGCGGCGTGGAGAATCTCGTCGCTGAAGGCGTTGCCGATGCCGCTGATGATGGCGGGGCTGGTGAGGATGCGTTTGAGGGTGCGGTTCTCGCTGGTGACCGCGGCCTGGAACTGGGCGGGCGTGGCGGTGAGCGGCTCGAGGCCTTTGGGGTTGTGAGCGTCGAGGGCGTCTCCGCCTTTGACGATGTGGAGGGAGGCTCGTTTTTGTGTGGCAGCTTCGACGAGGGTCAGTGTTCCGGTGGTGAAGTGGAAGGAGGCGAGGGTGGCCTTGTCGCGGGACTTGAGCTTGGGGTCGTCGGACCACATAGAGCGGCCGGAGATCATGAGGTGGATGATGGCGAAGTGGTCGTTGTCGAAGGCGAAGACGATTCGCTTGCCGAGGCGGTGGAGGGCGGTGACGCGGCGGCCGATGAGCGCGTCGTAGGGTGGGTCGACGGTGCGGAGGAGGAAGGGGGAGATGATGCGGATGTCGGTGAGGGTGGCGCCGAGTGTGCGCTCACGGAAGGCGGTGAGGTAGGCCTCGATGTCGGGGAGCTCGGGCACCGTGGGGAGGGTAGAGGTTGGGGCTTTCTTCGCCCAGCGGGCGTGCGGATGTTGCCATCGGCTTCAGCCGGTGGAAAGCGAGCCAACTTTCTTTGTGTTCTTTGGACCCAGCGGGTCCACTGAGGGTTAGTGGGCCCGCTGGGCCCAGAAGAACAGACAAGTGAAGAGTGTCGGATGGCTTTCACCACGGGCTGAAGCCCGTGGCAACGTCAGTGCGCCCGCTGGGCGAGAGGCAGGAAGGCAGAGGGGCAAGAGGCAAGGACGTACGGAGGCGGGGAGGCAGCAGATCGAGGGCTTGCGAGTTGACGCTGCGAGGTGTCAATCCCTGTCGGCGTCGTTCCAGAGGTCTTCTGGGTTGAAGTCGATTCCGTTGCGGGACAGGAAGAGCTCGAACTCCTCCTTGAAGTTCAGGCGGCGATGGTGTTCCGCCTGATTCAGGATGTACTCGCGCACTTCGTCGAGACCGGACTTACTGACCGCGAAGGCTCCGTAGGCCTTTTGCCAGTAGAGGTGTTGGCCGCGCTCGTTGAACCAGCTTGAGGAGCGGCCTTTGAGGTTGCGGAGCATGTCGGAGATGCAGACATCGGGGCGGCCGCGAATGAGCAGGTGGATGTGGTCGTTCATGCCGCCGACGGCGAGGAGCGAGCAGCCCATGTCGCGAGTGATTCCGCCGAGGAAGGGGTGAAGGTCTTTCGCGAGTGTGTCGGTAATGAGTGGCTGGCGGAGCTTGGTGCCGAAGACGATGTGGTAGTGGAGTTGTGTCCACGCGGTGGGCATGGGGCAGTGTACTCAGAATCAGTTGGCCCGCTGGGCCAAAGGCAAAGAAGGAAGAAACAGGGGTGTGGGGCTTACCACCGGCTGGAGCCGGTGGCAACGTCAGTGCGCCCGCTGGGCGAAATGCACAGTGACGACAACGAGCAAAGCCAGGACAAAGATCAGTGCGATCATCTCGACCGGCAAGCCCATTTCTGGCAACTTCCTCGTCTTTGCCTACTCGTCGCTTTGATCCAGCACCGCCATGAACGCCTCCTGCGGGATGATCACTCGCCCGATGGACTTCATCTTCTTCTTGCCTTCGCGCTGCTTGTCGAGGAGCTTGCGCTTGCGGCTCACGTCGCCGCCGTAGCACTTGCTGGTGACGTCCTTGCGGAAGGCTTTGACGGTCTCGCGGGCGATGATCTTGCCGCCGATGGCCGCCTGGAGTGGGATCTCGAACTGGTGGCGGTCGATCTGCTTCTGGAGTTTCTTCAGCAGCAGGCGGCCGCGGTAGTCGGCGTTGGAGCGGTGGCAGATCATCGAGAGCGCTTCGACGCGGTCGCCGTTGATGAGGATGTCGACCTTGACGAGGTCGTTGACGCGGAACTCGTTGATCTCGTAGTCCATGGTTCCGTAGCCGCTGGTCATGGCCTTGAGCTTGTCGTAGAAGTCGTAGATGAGCTCGGCGAGTGGGATCTGCCAGGTCATCATCTGGCGTGTCTCGCCGACGGTCTGCTGGCTCATGAACTCGCCGCGGCGTTCGGTGCAGAGCTTCATGATGGCGCCGATGTTGTCATTGGGGACGATGATGTCGACCTTGCAGATGGGCTCGAGGACCTCTTCGAAGACGCCGGGGTCGGGGAGCTCGCTGGGGTTGGAGATGTCGATGGTCTCGCCCGAACGCATCTTCACCTTGTAGGTGACGGTGGGGGCGGTCTGGACGACCTCGGTGTTGAACTCGCGTTCGAGGCGTTCCTGGATGATCTCCATGTGGAGCAGGCCGAGGAAGCCGCAGCGGTAGCCGAAGCCGAGGGCCTCTGAGTGGACGGGGATGAAGGTGAAGCTGGAGTCGTTGAGGGAGAGCTTCTCGATGGCGGTGCGGAGCTTCTCGAAGTCTGAGCCTTTGCTCTCGGCGTCGGTTGCGGGGTAGAAGTCGCAGAAGACGACCTGGACGGGCGGCTTGTACCCCTCGAGGGCCTCGGTGGCGGGGTCGCTCTCGAGGGTGATGGTGTCGCCGATGCGGACATCGCCGAGTGAGCGGATGGCGGCGACGACGTAGCAGGCCTCGCCGGGCCCGGCCTGGCCGACGCGGACGGGCTTGGGGATGCGCTTGCCGATGTCGGTGATCTGGAAGGTGCGTCCTGTGCCCATCATGCGGATCTTGTCGCCGACCTTGATGCCGCCGTCGAAGACGCGGCAGTAGACGACGACGCCGCGGTAGTCGTCGTACTGAGCGTCGAAGATGAGCGCGCGGGTCTGCTTCATGACGGGCGCGCGCGGGGCGGGGAACTTCTCGCAGATGGCGGCGAGGAGCTCGGGGATGCCCGCGCCGGTCTTGGCGGAGACGGGGATGCAGTCTTCGGCGGGGATGCCGAGCACCTGCTCGACCTCCATGGCGACCTCTTCCACGCGGGCGCTTGGGAGGTCGATCTTGTTGATGACGGGGATGATCTCGAGGTTCTCGTTGATGGCGAGGTAGGCGTTGACAACGGTCTGCGCCTGCACGCCCTGGGTTGCGTCAACGACGAGGATTGCTCCTTCGCACGCCTTGAGTGCGCGGCTGACTTCGTAGTTGAAGTCGACGTGCCCGGGGGTGTCGATGAAGTTGAGCATGAACGCGCCGCCGTGGGCGTTGTCAACGGTCTTGTCCAAAGCCGCTTCGCCCTCAAGGGCGGTGGCGTCGTCCTCTTCGAGGTCGTCTGACTTTGCGCCGGGGATGTGGTGGTGCATCACGGTGACGGCGGAGGCCTTGATGGTGATGCCCCGCTCGCGCTCGATGTCCATGTCGTCGAGGAGCTGCGCTTTGGCCTCGCGCGCGGAGACGGCCTTGGTGGCCTGCATGAGGCGGTCGGCGAGTGTGGACTTGCCGTGGTCGATGTGGGCGATGATGGAGAAGTTGCGGATTTGCATGAGGAAAGCAGCGGGCGACGGCCGCCCGGTGGGACGGAGGGAAGGGTGCGGGGGGCGGATGATAGGGGGGAGGGGTGGGCCTTAGGGGCGGCGCGAAGGGGCGGTTTTCGCGTGGGAAACCTTGGGTCGATCGTGGGCGGAGGGCGGGTGGACTACCTGCCGATAAGGCCACGGAGCCAGTAGAAGAGCGGGAGACCGACGAAGGCGATGAGGACGATCAGGGCGACCCAGGAGGTCCAGGATCGCTGGAAGGTTGCGGGCGCGGGGGCGCGGAATCCATCGTCGGTAGCTTCCATGGTGCCGCCGCAGGCGGGGCACGGGCGGCCGGGCTTGAGGCCGCTTGGGTGGCCGCAGGTGTCGCAGCGCGAGCGGTTTGGGAATCTCGGTCCTCGCCGGGTCATGAGCGATTGTTGACGGGGCGGGTGCGGCCGGGGCGGTACGCTTGTGGGTGAAGGTTTCTCCGCGATCGTCATGGTGGCGTTTGATGGTGTATGCAGCGCCGCTTGCGGTGATGCTGGGGCTCTGGCTGCCGGGGTGCAACGACGGGTGGTTTCACACCGACAGCCACTACTACGCGGCGGTAGGGATGGAGGCGTGGCGGACGCACGAGTTTGTGGAGCTACGGCTGGGGGACGCGCCGTACCACAACAAGCCGCCGCTGGCGCTGCTGATTCACGGCTGGTTTCTCTCGACGTTTGGCGTGAAGATGTGGGTGGCGCGGCTTCCCTCACTGATCGCGGCGATGGGGGGGACGCTGGGCGTGGTGAAGCTGGTGTCGATGCTGGGTGGGCGTCGGCTGGCGCTGCTGTCTGGGCTGGTGCTTGTGACGACGCTCGAGTACACGCGGTACACGCGGGCGATCTCGCTGGACCTCTGGCTGGGGTGCGCGATGGTGTGGGGGCTGGTGGCGGTGGCGTGGGCGTGGCGCGACGGGCGGCCGTGGCGTGTTGTGTGGGCCGGGCTGGCGGTAGGGCTTGGGCTTTTGATCAAGCCGATCGTGGCGTTGTTTGTGCTGGTGGCGGGCGGGGTGTGGCTGTTTGTGACGGGTCGGCGGGCGGGCGCGTGGTGGGGGGCGTTGCTGGTGGCGCTGGCGGTTGCGCTGGCGGTGGCGGCGCCCTGGTTTGTGGCGATGGTGATGCGGTTCCCCGGGTCGTTTGCCGACACGTTCTTTGTGAAGCAGTCGCTGGAGCGGCTGGGGTGGGAGACCAACCGCGAGTGGTGGTACTACCTGTCGATCGCGGTGCAGTCGTACTGGCCGTGGATCGCGGCGGCGGTCGCGGCGGGCGTGCTCTCGGCGCGCGGGCGGATGAAGGGTGACCGTGCGCGCGACCTGCTTGTGCTGGCGTGGGTGTGGTCGCTGGCGTGGCTGGTGATGATCAGTCTGGCGGGGGACAAGCACGGCCGCTACGCGGTGCCGTCGTACCTGCTGCTGTGCGTGCCGGTTGCGTGGTGGGTCGCGGCTGCGCTGCCGCGTGCGGCGCGGGCGGTGCGGCGCGCGATGCTCACGTGGGTTGGGCCGGCGGTTGCGGCTTGCGGGCTGGTGGTGTCTGCCGGCGCGATGGTGGCGGGGGTGCAGTTGCAGAAGCCGCGGTCTGAGGTGTGGGACACGCTGATGGGCGAGCTGTCGGCGCACCCGCCGGCGGGCGTGCGAACGACGGCCGCGGCGAACAAGGCGGCGTCGCACGTGGTGCTGCTGGGGCGCGAGTGGCCGCGGCTGGTCACGGAGGCTTCGCCGGCGCAGGCGGGCGAGGTGGTGTTGATGCAGGGCGACGAGGCGCGTGAAGCGCTCGCTGACGGCCTGCGGGGTGAGAAGATCGCGGAGGGGAAGGAGGTCACGGCGTTCCGACTGGAGGCGCAGTGGCCGCGTGCGAAGGGTCGGCGGTGAGCGCGGGGCGTTGTGAGCGGCGGCGTGTTTTTCTCGCGGCGGGCGCAGTGTTTGGTGTGTGTGCGCGCTGACGTTTGCTTGCGCGCGGTCTACAGTGCGAGCGGCAGAGGGGACGCCCCCTTGCCGCACAAGACGTGAACGCACCCGCCGCTTCTTCGCCGACTTCTGAGACCGCACGATCGCCGGTTCGATCGCGTGGACGTGACCATCTGCTGCGTGCGGCGGTGATCGGGCTGGTGAGCGGGGCGCTGGCGGTGCTGTTCAAGATGGCGCTTGGGCACGCGGAGCGGTCGCGGTGGGCGCTGCTTGAGCGCTGCCACAGCGTTCCGGCGTGGGGCTGGGCGGTGCTTCCGCTGATCGGTCTGGTGCTGGGCTCGCTGGCTGGGTGGATGACGGCGCGCTGGTCGGCGGAGTCGGCCGGGAGCGGCATCCCGCACCTGAAGGGCGTGCTGCTGCACGTGCGGACGCTCGACTGGCGGCGCGTGCTGCCGGTGAAGTTTGTTGCGGGTGTGATGGGGATCGGGTCGGGGCTGTGCCTGGGGCGCGAGGGGCCGACGGTGCAGATGGGTGCGGCGGCGGCGCAGATGCTGACGAAGGTGCTGCGCACGCCGAAGGGTGACGTGAACCAGTTGCTGTCTGCGGGGGCCGGGGCGGGTCTTGCGGCGGCGTTCAACGCGCCGCTGGCGGGGCTGGTGTTTGTGATTGAGGAGTTGCACCGCGAGTTCTCGTCGCGCACGGCGATGGGTGCGCTGGTGGCGGCGGTGATCGCGACGGTGGTGGCGCAGTACTTCACTGGTGACGTGTCAACGTTCACGGTGAAGGGGATCCACGCGTTGCCGCTGGGGCTGCTGCCGCTGACTGTGCCGCTTGGGGTAGCGGCGGGTGTGGGCGGCGTGCTGTTCAACCGGGCGTTGATGCGTGCGTCGGCGGCGTCTTTCGCGTTGCCGGGCCGGATGAAGAAGTGGCGGTGGGCGCTGCCCGGCCTGGTGTGCGCGGGGATCGGGCTGGTGGCGTGGTGGGTGCCCGAGGCGGCGGGCGCGGGGCACGCGCTGGCCGAGTCGCTGCTGACTGGCGAGTTGAAGGCGGGGCTTGCGGTGCTCGCGGGGCTGCTGGTGCTGAAGTTCCTGCTGACAGCGTTGAGCTATGGGTCGGGAGCGCCCGGGGGCATCTTTGCGCCGATGCTGGTGCTGGGGACGCTGGTTGGCGGCATCTTTGCGGCGGGGCTTGAGCGGTTGTGGCCGTCGACGGGGATCGCGGCGGGCTCGATCGCGGTGCTGGGGATGGCGGGGTTCTTCGTTGCATCTGTGCGGGCGCCGCTGACTGGGATCGTGCTGATCAGCGAGATGACGGGCGGCTACGAGCTGCTGCTGCCGATCTGCATCGTGTGCCTGCTTGCGTACCTGACGGCGGTTGCGCTGCGCGATCACCCGATCTACGACGCGCTGCTGGAGGCGGACCTTGCGCGGAACGGGGCCGACGCGGCGACGGTGGGCGACTCGGTGCGGCCGCTGTACATGTCCGTGCAGTCGGGCTCGCCGATGGCGGGGGCACCGATCTCCGGCGCGGGACTGCCGACGGGTTGCCTGATCGTGGGCGTGGAGCGTGCCGGGCGGACGCTGCTGCCGGTGGATGAGCTTGTGCTGCTGCCGGGCGATCACATCAGCGTGCTGATCCCCGCGGGCAGGCCGCGCGAGGCGATGGTGGTGGCGGCGCGCTGCTGCGGCATGTGAATGGGTGGGCGTGGGTGGTGGTGGGGGTGGGGTGGGGCCAGAATGAAGAACAGCCCGGCGCGTGCGCCGGGCTGCCGGGAGGAGAGGGGCGTCGTCGTTCTGGGTTGGATCAGCGTGCGGTGCGCCGGCGTGAGGGGCGGAGCGCTGCGAGGCCGGCGAGCCCGAGCGTGGCGGCAGCGCCAGGTGTGGGGACGAGCTCGAAAGTGATGCGGGCGAGCTGGTCGCTGCTGCCGGGGAGGTTTGAGAAGGTGTAGCCAGCGGGGGTGGAGGCGTTGAGGTAGGGGTTGAAGTTGCCGCCGGGGGTGATGAGCCCGTTCTCTGCTGTGTGGTCGCCGGCGTTCTGGCCGACGATGAAGGCGGCACCGGAGGGGGCGTTGACCTCTGTGCCGGCGTCCCAGATGCTGCCGCCGGTGAGGGTGATTGAGGGGTTGAGGAAGTTGCCGGCGGCGTCAAAGAGCGCGTAGCCGGTGGGGTTGTCGTTGCCGAAGAACATGTCGTTGCTCGGCACGACCATCGAGCCGAAGCTGAAGTAGCGGTTGGTGGCCGTGTCGAGGCTGAAGACCATGGTGCCCGATGAGCCGGGGAGGAAGATGCCGGGCCCGAAGCCGCCGACGGTTGCGGTGACGGTTCCGGAGACGCCCTGCGGGAAGGACGAGGCGAACTCGGAGAGGTAGGCGGCGCCGTTGCCGGACTCTGCGATGTTCTGCGTGCCCGGCGCGGCGGCGGCGCCGTTGTTGAAGGCGTCGAAGCCCCCGTTGTGGAAGGCGACGGTGAAGGGGGAGAAGGCGACGCCGTTGGCGCCGACGAGGCTCTGGATGGTGACGCGCACCTGAACGACGTCGGCGCTTGCGACGCCGGCGAGTGCGAGCAGACCGACCGCGCTGGTAAGGAGCATGTTCATGTTGATTCCTCTCTGCGATGTGAAAGAACGTGGCGCTCCCCGCCCGGCGGACGGGCGACAACTCCGGGGAGCCCTGACGCTGGTTAGTCGTTCTCGGGCGGCGCGCCTTGCAGAGAATCGGCGCGGCCTCGCGGTTTTTCTGTGAGCGTTGTGTTCAGACGCTGGCGCACGGCGGCGGGCATGGCGAGGGGCAACGGCGCGGCGACCGATTCTGCGCGGGCGAGCGAGCGGAGCTTTGCGAGCTGGCGGTTGAACGCGCGGCAGGAGCTGCAGATGCACAGGTGCAGGCGCAGGCCGAGGCGCTCGCCGGGCGAGAGCTGGCCGTCCATGCGGCGCGAGAGGAACACGGCCTGCGCGCTGCAGGGTCGGCTGAGGACCCGGAATGTGTCGCGGAGGTACCGGATCACTTCGAGCCTTTCTTCATCGCGCTGCTCGCGGCGCGTGGGGCCGGCGGCGGGTTCAGCGTCGAGTCGATGCACTTGCGCAGGCTTGCGCGGGCGCGGTGGAGCCTGGTCCAGAGGTTTGTCGCGGAGATTCCCAGCGCCTGACAGACGGTATCGGGGGGCAGGTCGCGGAGCTCGCGGAGTTCCAGGGCGTCCTTGAGGATGTCGGGGAGCTTGTCCATGCAGGCGCGGTAGGCGGTGCGGAGCGGGTCTTCGCCGGGTGTTTCGGCGGTCGGCGCTGCGCGGTCCCAGTTTCCGGGCTTTCTGGCCCATTTGCCCCGGCGGTTGAACTCGTCGGTCGGTTCGGGGGGCAGGTCTTCGGTGTGCGTTGGGTCGATGGAAGCGACGGCGCCGGCGCGGGCGCGGCGGCGGTAGTGGTCAACAACCTTGTTTGACATGATTCCCAAGAGCCAGGTCTCGGCGGATGAACGGCCTTCAAACGAGGCCGCGGCCTTGAGCGCGGCCAGCAGCGTCTCCTGCACGATGTCCTCGGCGTGCTGCTGTCCGACGCGCGACACGGCGAAACGCCAGAGCGCATCGCCGTGATCGTCGAGCCAGACCTGCAAGGCCTGGGCGTGGGGTCGTGTTGCGGTCTGGCGTTGCGTCAAGGCGTGTGACTCTATGGAGCGGCGCAGGTGCGCAGGAGGGCGCGTGACTGCGGTTACGCGTGGAGTCGGGGGCGCGTTCGCGCTGCCGCGAGCTGGTTTGTCAGGCGCGGGTTTTTCGAGCGACAGACGGGTGATGGTGAGAACCGCCGCGGCCCGGCGGGGCGCGGTTACTCGCGCGGAGGTGGATGGGGAGGTGGAGTGGTGCGCTCTTGGCGCACGGCTACCAGTCGACGCCGCGGACACCGTTTGGTGTGAGCATGAGCCGGTAGAGGATGCCGAGTTGGGTGTCGTCTACGCGGTGGTCGGCGGCGTCGAGGGCGACGCCGTTGATGATTTCGGCGGCGGTCCGGACGCGGGCGGAACCGTCGACGGCGGCGACGGGTCGGTTGTAGGTGACGAGGGGGACGCTGCGCGTTCGCGCATCCCAGTGTTCGTGGTACGGGTAGTTGTCGAAGAGGAGGGCTTTACGGTCGGGCTGACGGACAGTGGCGGTGGTGCCCGGGCGAGCGGAGGTCTTTGTCCAGCGTGGACTTGCGGGGTCGAGCGTGTCTGGATTGATGTAGAGCGCGGCGGAGAACCAGTACGACGGGGGGGTTTCGAACGGGGAACCGTCGGGGGTTTTCTCGCCTTCGACAAGGTCTGTGCGCGTGTCGGCTGGGCAGCGTGGTCGTCGATAGGCGCGTTCTTTTCCGAAGGCGCCTGACATGGCGAGCCAGGGGCGCGAACCGGCGAGGGTGATGTATCCGGCGGGGGCGAACGGGGCGCCAACGTCAACGGTTGTGCGGTAGGGGACGTCGTGCAGGTCGGCGGTGAAGCCGTAGGGGAAGTAGTCTTTGTAGTCGTTTGCGTATTGGGTGGTGAGCAGCGCCTGCTGGTGGAGCGCGCCGACGCAGGCCTGGGTCTTGGCGGCGCGCCGTGCGAGGCCGATCGCCGGCGCGGCGATCGCCAGCAGAAGCGAGATGACCAGGATGGTCGTCAGCAGTTCGACGATCGAGAACGCGTGCGGGTGCGGCATTTCGTGCGTCGGGGCGTGCTGCATACCTGGTCCTTCGCGTTCGAAGTTACATTCGGAGCCGGCGGTAGATCAGTGCCCCGGCTCCGGCACCCAGCAGCAACGCGGCGGCGGTGCGGCCGCCGACGCCCATCCACGAGGCGGAGCCTTCGGCTCCTGCGCTGGGGTTTGCGGGTGATCCTGGCTCACCGGCGGCGACGGGCTCGAAGTGTTCGTCGATGAACTCTCCGGTCTTGACGTTCAGCAGCGCGAGTCCCTTGGGCAGGCGGGGTTGGGGTGGCGGGCCGGGCGTGATGGGCGCAACGCTGACGCAAGAGACTCTTTTGCGGAGCGGGGGCGGGGTGGCATCGGCCGGGCCGAACACGATGTCGTCGATCATCGGCCACCGGGCGCCGCCAGGAAGATCTTTCCATTGCGTGAACGTCTGGGACATGCGGCTGCTTGGCGACCAGCCGGACACGATGCTCAGCGTCTGAGCTGCGCCGTCCCAAGCGACCGTCCAGTGGCGGTGGCGAGGCTTGAGGTCGCCGGTTGAGGTCACAAAGTCCGCCGTCCACAGCGATTGATCGACGGTCCACTTGATTTCGTTTGGAGTGAGCGTCTCCATGCAGCGCAAGAGGCTGATGGGTGAGACGAACAACTCGCATCCGCCGCCGCGGTGATGCAGCGGGTTGTGTTCGACGACGCCCTTGAGTGAATCGACCTGATACGAGACGGTGAGGGCGGGGGTCCAGAGTTCGCAACTCTGCAGCACGTACCCGGCTGGGCCCTTGTTCAAGGATTGTGTTGCCCTGCCCCAGTCGGAGGCGGACTCGACTTCGTAGAGGTCGTAGGGCTCGGCGTCCTGGTTGTTGATTGATATCGCCTGGCAGTGCACGGCGTTTGGGAGACGGAGTTCGGCGCGCAGGGCTGCAACCGAGGGTGGCGGAGCGACCGCCTGGCCGGTTGCGGCGAGCGTCAGGCAGCACAGTGCGATCACCAGCAGTCTCCAGAGCCGATCTGGTAGGTAATGACGGCCTTGGTAGACGAGTTCCCGATCTTGAGGCCGCCGCTGCAGCACCCGGCGGAGTTCACTCCGGCGGGCGGCGCGGTGGAGTAGTCGATGCACGGGACCGAAACGGGCGGGCTGGTCGTGCAGGCGTCGAACCCGGCCCAGAACACCTTGGGGCAGGTATCGGGGGTCGGGCAGGAGGTGTAGGTTGACCGGATGCACGCCGAGCAGGGGATTGACTCTGTGCCGTCGGCCGGGTGGGAGGTGGGCATGAGGCAAGGGACGGCGACGGCGGCGGCCGCCAGAAGCGAGAGAGCAGCGGCCGACACGAGCGATCTGGGCATGCGCACTCCACCAAATGTGAGGTTGAAAACTCGGGCAAAACCAGTAATGATTCTTATGTGTATAGTCTATTTCAGGTGCCGTGTGAGCAGAATCTCATGAGAAAGCACAAAAAGAGCGGTGCAAGTCAGACGGACGAACCTGTTTGCAACACGTTCGCTGTGTTTCCTGCCGGATCTTGCCCGGATTCACCCGGACAGAGTACGCACGGTAACGGTGAACGCTTCTTTGGTCAGGCGCGGAGTCGGGATGAGGTTGCGGCGTTTCTCGTTTCCCACTTGCCGCAGATCGAGCGTCGGCTGAGAGGGATGCGGCGCAGGCGAGGGCTTGCGAGCGACGAGAACCAAGACATGACGGCGACGCTGCTGCGCAGGATGGACCACGTTGCGTCGTCGGGTCGGTTGAGGACGGAGTGCGAGGCGGAGTTCTGGTCATACGTGTGGACGGTTGCGGAGAACATCGCGCGCGAGAGTGAGAAGCGGAGCGAGCGGGAACGGGGCGCATGGGAGGGTTGCGTTGACTGGGCCGCGGGCGGGGCGGATGTGGTTGACAGTGAGGGCGCGATCGCTGAGGCGGCGCGGGTTGAGCACGCCGCCGGTGGCAACCGCCTGGACGCGGAGTTGCTGCAGATGCGGGCGCGGGAGAGTTGCGGTTTCACGGCGGCCAACCGCGGGGGCATGTATGCGGTGCTTTCGCTGATGACCGGCTGCACGGAGACGGCGTTGCGGCGACGATGGGCCACGTTGCGTGCGCGGTTGAACGGGTCTAAGTGATCTTTGCCCACGCCTCGTCGATGCGCTTGGCGCTGACGGGCTGGGTGGTGCCGAGTTCCTGGGCGAACGCGGAGACGCGGAACTCCTCGAGGAGCCAGCGGTAGTGCTCGACCGCCTGCGGCATCGACGAGTCGGCGATCGACTGCATCGCCCAGGCGGCGGCGTCGGTGGCGATGACGATGCGGGCGCGCTTCTTGCCCTGGGCCTGAGGGAGGGCGGATTTGACCTTCGTCTTCGCACTCACCCCCCCCGGCGTCGCAGAGCCTCCGCCGACCCCCCCGCTGGGAGCGGGGGGGTTGAGACCTGCCTCCTCTTCGTCGCGCTTCGCTTCCTGGTGGTGGGTGTGCACCCAGTGAGTGAAGCGCTTCCAGGCGGCGGTGACCTGCGGGAGTGACTGGGCCTCTTTGGCCGTGCCGCCCTCGCGGAGTTTTTCGAGGCGCTTCCACATGCCCTCGGTGTAGCGCGGGTAGTGCTGAAGGCGGTCGAGCGGCACGCAGTGAAAGACGCCCGGCGGCAGCAGCCACGCGGCGTGCTCGCGGAGGTCGGCGATGCTGGCTTCCCACTGCTTGGGCATGCCGCTGGACATCTTTGCGGCGATCTTCTGGCGGTTGGCGAGGATGCTCATCACCAGCTTGCCGATGGTGATGGTGTTGCCGCCGAGCCGACCCCACTGGCCGGTGAGGCGCTGCTCGAACTGGTCCTTGCTGGCGGGCTGGTCGCCCAGCGTCGGCGCGAGGAAGGTCTGCTCGCAGATCAGGTCGACCAGGTCGCGCTTGAGCTCGCTGGGGTCACCGAGCGCGCCGTAGTGGCGGTACATGGCGTCTGAGTCTGGCAGCGACCGGAGGCGGGCGAGGATCTCGTCCTTGCACTGGAGGGCGAAGAGGCGGATGAGGCCGCGCCGCGTGAGGCGCGCGGCGGACTGCGGCGAATCGGCGAGGGTGAGGGCGACGCTGTCGCCGTTATCCTGGATGCACGGGTAGCCGACGACGGTGGAGCCGGCACGGTCGATCTCGACCGACTCTGGGAGAGGCTCGTCACCCTCCGACCACGACCAGGAGGTGAGGCCCTCTTTGCCGAACTCCTGGCGGGCGAGGTTCGACAGCGAGCGGCGTGCGCGGCCGGCGAACTTCTTCTTGAGCTCGTCGATGTCTCTCCCCTCGCCGATCGCGTTGCCCGCTTCGTCAAGGACGCGGATGTTGAGCTGGAGGTGGTCGGGGATGCCGCGCATGGGCCAGGCGTCGGGCGGGACGGCGATGCCGCGGAGGTCGTCGACGGCCGCGGAGAGGGCGTCGGCGAGGCGCCCATCGTTGAAGGTGAGGTGGCTGGTGAGCTCGGCGGCGAAGGCGTTCAGCCCGGTGTCGGCGCTCGCGTCGGTCTTCTGGCCGACAAACTGCGTGCGGTACTGCTTGGGAAGGCTCTTGAGGAGGGCGTGTACTTTCTCCTGCACCATGCCGGGGACGAGCCACTCGGCGGTGTGCTCGTCGAGGGCGGTGAGGGTCTCGATGGGGACGTTGAGCGTGACGCCGTCAACGGCCTTGCCGGGGGCGAGCTGGTAGTCGAGCAGGCCGAGCGACTGGCCGAGCGGGACGTAGTCTGGGTAGAGGGTGTCGTCGGCCTCCTCGGGGATTCCTTCGGGGAGGATGGCGGCGAGCGACATGTGGAGGACCTTGGGGTCGGCGCGCTGGGCTTCTTTGCGCCACCCTTCGAAGCGGTGGGTCGAGGTGACGTCGGCGGCGATGCGCGGGTCGAAGAAGTTGTGGAGCGCGTTCTTCTCTGCGATGAGGTCGTGCCGGCGGAGCTTGGCCTCGACGCGGTTGGCCTCTTCGAGGATGCGGGTGTTGTGGGCGAACCAGCCGTCGGGCGAGTCGGGGTTTGCGTTCTCGGCGTAGGCGGGGACGTACGAGCGGTTGACGAGGGCGTCGTAGATGAAGATGTCGCGCGCTTCGGCGAGGTTGATCTTTGCGTAGTCGACGCGCCGGCGGGCGATGAGCACGAGCCCGTGCAGTGTGGCCCGCTCCCACGCCATCACGCGCCCCGATTCGTCGTGGAAGTGTGGGTCGGCGTACGAACGCTTGAGCAGGTGCGCGGCGGCCTGCTCGACCCACTCCGGCTGAACGCGTGCGAGCGTGCGCGCGTAGAGGCGGGTGGTCTGCACCAGTTCGGCGGCGACGAGCCAGCGCCCGCCCTTCTTGAAGAGCGTGGAGCCGGGGAAGATGTGCGCGACCACCGAGCGGGCGCCCTTGTACTCACCGAGGGTTGCGCCCGCGGCCTCGTTTTTGAGCAGGATGTTCGAGAGCAGGCCCGGGAGGAGGGCCTTGTGGATCGCGTCGTCACCGGCGGGCTTGGTTTTGCGGTCGTTGAAGGCGAAGTCGAGCTCTTCGCACAAGCGGCGGAGCTGGTTGTGGGTTTCTTCCCACTCGCGCATGCGGTTGAACGAGAGGAAACGGTCGTGGCACCCTTTCTTGATCTGGTTCCACGTGCCGTCGTGGCGGGCCTTGGTCCACCACTCCCAGATGTTCAAGAGGGTGATGAAGTCGGAGGTCTCGTGCTTGAACTGGCCCTGCGCCTGGTCGGCGGCCTGGGCCTTCTCCATGGGGCGGTCGCGCGGGTCCTGCACGGCCAGGGCCGCGGCGATGGGGAGCACTTCGGTGAGGCACCCTTGCTCCTGTGCGGCGATGATCATGCGTCCGATGCGCGGGTCGAGCGGGAGGCGCGAGAGGCTCTTGCCGATCGGCGTGAGCTCTCCGGACTCGTCGATCGCGCCGAGTTCAAGGAGCGAGTCGTAGCCGTCCTTGATCATCCGCGAGTCGGGCGGCTCGACGAAGGGGAACTCTTCGACCGGGCCCAGGCGCAGCGACTTCATCTGCAAGATGACGCTGGCGAGGTTGGTGCGGATGATCTCCGGATCGGTGAAGACGGGCCGGTTCTTGTAGTCGTCCTCGGTGTAGAGGCGGATGGCGACGCCCGCGGCGACGCGGCCGCAGCGGCCCGAGCGCTGGTTGGCGCTGGCCTGGCTGATGGGCTCGATCGGCAGGCGCTGGACCTTGGTGCGGTGGCTGTAGCGGCTGATGCGTGCCAGGCCGGTGTCGATGACGTAGCGGATGCCCGGGACGGTGAGGGACGTCTCGGCGACGTTGGTCGCCAGGACGATGCGGGTGGGCCCGTTCTTTGAGGGTGAGAAGACGCGCTGCTGATCCTGCGGGCTCAGGCGCGCGTAGAGGGGGAGGATGTCGAAGCCGTTCTGGTACGTCTTGCGGAGCAGCTCCGAGGCGAGGCGGATCTCGCGCTCGCCGGGGAAGAAGGCGAGGATGTCGCCCCGCGGCAGGCCGCCGGTGGTCAGCTCGTCGACGGCCTGGAGCAGGGCTTCCTCCTCGTTCATCTCGAAGTCGTCGTCGTCGATGTCGGCGACGCGGTGGTAGCGGACCTCGACCGGGTAGGTGCGCCCGGTGACCTCGATGATCGGCGCGGCGTCCGGCCCGCCGAAGTGGTCGCTGAGGCGTTTGGGGTCGATCGTCGCGCTGGTGATGATCACCTTGAGGTCGGGCCGGCGCGGCAGGAGCTGCTTGAGGTACCCGAGCAGGAAGTCGATGTTGAGCGACCGCTCGTGGGCCTCGTCGATGATGATGGTGTCGTAGGCGAGCAGGTCGCGGTCGTGGCTCGCCTCGGCGAGGAGGACGCCGTCGGTCATCAGCTTGACGAGCGTCGCGTCGCTGGTCTGGTCGCCGAAGCGGACCTTGAAACCCACCGGGCCGCGGGGGGTGATGTCGAAGCCGAGTTCCTCGGCGATGCGCTGCGCGACTGCGCGGGCGGCGATGCGCCGCGGCTGGGTATGCCCGATCATCCCCGCCCGCCCGCGCCCGAGCGCAAGACAGATCTGCGGGAGCTGGGTGGTCTTGCCGCTGCCGGTCTCGCCGCAGACGACGCTGACCTGGTGCTTGCTGATTGCGGCGGCGATCTCGTCGCGCCGTTGGGTGATGGGGAGGTCGTTGTCGAAAGCGGGAACGGGCGCGGACTTGCTGCGGGCCTGCACGCGGAGGACCGAGGATTCGATCTGGGCGGCGAGTTGCTCAACGCGGGCGGCGATGCCGGCTGCGCCGCCGCCTTCACGTTGGAGCGCACCGAGGCGCGAGCGGAACCCGCGCCGGTCGACGAGCATGGCGTCGTCGATCCGCCTGAGGAGCTGATCGGGCGTGGGGAGTGGGCCGGGCACTGGCTGAGGCTAGGGCCGGTGCTCGACGACCTTTGCCGCCGGCATGTGCTCGATCCGCTGGTACTCGACCGCCGTCGGGTAGGCGAAGTCGATCTTCCGCTTGGCAAACTCGGCGATGATCGCGAAGTTGATCGCCTGCTGGATGTTCATGTACTGGCCGAATTCTGCGCTGAGAACGAAGTAAACAACCTCGAAGTCGAGCGAGTAGGCACCGAACGCTTTTAGGTGGCAGCGGTCCAAGCGGGTCAGCGGCTGGTCCGCAATGGCCTTCTTGATGATGTCGTTGATCTCGCGGAGCTTCTCCTGCGGCGTCTCGTACGTCACGGAGATCGTAAAGACGATCCGTCGCTCCTGCATGCGCTTGAAGTTGTGCAGCCGACCGTTAAGCAGATCGCTGTTTGAGAAGACCAGCTGCTCACCCGAGAGGGCTCGCACGCGGGTGGTCTTGATGCCGATGCGTTCGACGGTGCCCTTCTCGTTGCCGACGACGATGAAGTCGCCGATCACGAAGGGCTTGTCGAGCAGGATTGAGAGTGACCCGAAGAGGTCGCCCAGCAGGTTCTGCAGCGCGAGCGCGACGGCGATGCCGCCGATGCCCAGGCCCGCCAGCAGAGGCTTGATCTCAACACCCAGGTTGTCGAGCGCCAGCAGCACGACGATCGACCCGATCACCAGCATCGCGATGACGCGGAGCACGCCGAGGCTGCTGGCAAGGGTCGGGTCCGGAGTGCCGTCGGGCAGCTTGTTGCGTGCCAGAAGCGCGGTGAGTCCGAAATCGATCAGCAGCCGGCTGGACATGATGAGCTGGATGACCACGCCGAGCATGGCCGCCAGGTAAATGATGCGTTCGGCCTGCGTGGTGAGCGTCATGCCGCGTGAAGCGAAGTAGACAAGCGCCGGCGCCATGAGCCAGATGCGGATGTCGTCAACGAGGGTCACGACAAGGTCGTCGAGCTTTGTGGTCGTGCGGCTGGCCCACTTCTTGAGCCGGGCGACGATGACCGTGCGCACCAGCCACGCGAGCAGATAGGCGGCGACCAGGATGGCCGCGAACCTGATCCACGCGCTGATGGTGTTGCCCATCACGACCTGGTCGAGCGTGCCGACGACCGCTGCCGCGGCCTGGTCGGCGAGGGTCGAAGTGTTGTTGGAGCCGCCGGCCACCGCCGGGGCGTTGGTTTGGAGCAGGAGTGCTGAGATCATGTTTCGAACACTAGACGCGGAAGGGGCGCGATTGCCAAGCTTGCGCAACTATTTTGATCGCGCAACGGCGGAGAGCGAATCGTTGGCGAGACGGAAGATCGTCCACTCGGTGAGCCCCCTGGCCCCCAGCGACTTGTAGAAGTCGATGGCGCTGGTGTTCCAGTTGAGGACGGCCCAGTCCATGCGCGTGCACCCGCGCGACGTTGAGATGCGGGCGACTTCGAGGAAGAGCGCCTTGCCAAGGCCCTTGCCGCGTGCCGGGGGGCGGACGAAGAGGTCCTCGAGGTAGACGCCCTGCTGGCCGACCCAGGTGGAGAAGTTCATGAAGTAGAGGGCGAGCCCCTCTGCGCGACCGTCGATCTCGCCGATGAGCGCTTCGGCCGCGGGTGGTCCGCTGGCGGGGAAGAGGGCGCGGAGCATGGACTGGTCGGTCGCGACGACCTGGTCGGCGGCCTGCTCGTACTCGGCGAGTTCTTTGACCAGGGCGACAATGGTCGAAACGTCGGCGGGCGTGGCTGGGCGGACGGTGAGGGGCATGGCGGGAGGGTAGATGAGGCGTGAACCCTCCCGCTCCCAGCGGGAGGGTCGGCCGAGTCTGGGGGGGCGAGGCCGGGGAGGGTGCCTCAATTCGGGTCTGTCGAACGCAGCGCCGGAACCCTCCCCGCTGTCGCAAAGCCGCCAGCGACCCTCCCGCTGGGAGCGGGAGGGTTGTAAACTTGCGGCATGACCACCGCCCCCGCGCGAACGCCGGTTTCGATTGATCTGACCCCCGCCATCCTCGGCGGGCCCAAGGCCGTCACGCTCGACCAGACCGAGGCGAACCGCTGGCCGATCATCGACGCCGACGATGAAGCGTCGGTCATGCGGGTGCTGCGCAGCGGCGAGCTCTCCAGCGGGCACCTGCCCAAGGCGATGGGGGGCTACCCCTGCCCGCACCCGGAGATCCTCGCGCTCGAGTGCGAGTTCGCCGAGTGGATGGGCGGCGCGAAGGTCGGCCTGCCGGTGATGGATGTGGGCGACCTGGTGCCGCAACTGGCGGGCAAGGGGTTCAAGGTTGCGCCAAACGTGCTGGCGTGCAACAACGGCACCGCGGCCATCCTGTGCGGTCTCTTCGCGCTGGGGATCAAGCCGGGCGACGAGGTGATCGTGCCGAGCACCACGTGGTGGAGCAGCGTGCTGACGGTGCTGCACGTGGGGGGTGTGCCGGTCTTTGCCGAGACCGACATCCGGACGCTGGCGCTCGACGCGGCGGATGTGGCGCGGAAGATCACAAACAAGACCAAGGCGGTGATCGTGACGCACCTCTTCGGCGTGCCGGCGGACATGGATGCGCTGATGGACGTCTGCACAGCCCGCGGCATCAAGGTGATGGAGGATGCCAGCCACGCCCACGGCGCGACGTACAAGGGGAAGCCGATCGGCCTGATCGGCGATATCGCCGTCTTCAGCCTGCAGGCCAACAAGCTGCTGCCGAGCGCTGAGGGTGGATTCCTGGTGGGCAAAGACCCGGAGATGATCCTGCAGGGGGCAGCGCTGGGTCAGTACGAGCGGCTGGTGCCGCTGAAGGCGATCGACCACCCGATGGCGCGGTTCGCCGCGACCGGGTTCGGGTACAAGTTCCGCATGTCGCCGCTGAGCGCGGCGGTGGCGCGGAGCCAGATGAAGAAGACGGCCGCGCGGACGGCGCAGCGCACCGCCAACTGCCGCCGGCTGAGTGCGCGCCTCGAGAAGCTCGGGTTCGACACGTTCATGTCCGAATCGGGCAGCGGCACGCAGCGCGTCTACTTTGAGTTCCTCATCCGCTACGACGCCGCGAAGTTCAAGACGCCGATCAAGGCCGTCGCCAAGGCGCTGCAGGCGGAGGGGTGCGACGTCACGGCCCCGCGCTACCCGCTGCTGCACCAGCAGCCGGTCTTCACCGAGGGTGAGTGGCTCGACCTTGCACGCCTGCGCCACGACGCGTCGGCGAGCGCGCGTGTCTACGACCCTGCCGACCTGCCCGCGACCACCGCGGGCAACGGCACGCTGATCAAGCTGCCGAGCTTCCCCAGCGCGAGCGACGAGCTGCTGGATCAGTACGCGACGGCGTTTGAGAAGGTGATGGGGAACCTGGAGCGGCTGCCGCAGGCGTGACGTGCGGCCGCGATCACCCCTCCCCCGCCAACCGCATCGCCTTCATCTGCGCGTTTGAGATCCCCACCGTCCCGACCTCTCCCCGGCTCACCCAGCGGGTCAGCACGCGCTTGCGCGTGCACGGCACCGGTGTCGCGGTGTAGATGTCAAACGCCACGCGCCGGTGCGTCGTCTGGTGCACAAACGCGCCGATCTTCTTCAGGCTCCCCGGGTCGAGCGAGCGCATCTGGGCGAACGCGCGGATGTCGGCGGCGGGGATCTCCGCAGCGCTGTCGCGTTCGAGCGTCGGGCACTGCCACAGGCTCGCCCACATCCCCTTCGGCGGGCGTTGCTCCAGCAGGAACCGCCCCTGCCTGTCCCGCACGACCAGCGTCGCGCACCGCAGCGTGGGTGTGGCTTTCCCTTTCTTCGGCACCGGGATTCGTTCCTGCGTTCCTTCCGCCAGCGCGCGGCACCACTTCTTGAGCGGGCAGTTGGGGCAGTCGGGCTTGGCCGGCGGTGCAGCGCAGACCGAGGCGCCCAGTTCCATGAGCCCCTCGTTGAAGCGCCCCGGCTTCTCGGTGTGCTCGATCAGTTCGGTTGCGCGTGACCAGGCAAACTCCGCCATCGGCTTCTGTTCCACCAGGTCGCCGCGGCCCTCGAGCCGCAGCAGCACGCGCGTCACGTTGCCATCCACCAGCGGCGTCCGCTCGCCGAAGACGATCGACGCCAGCGACCCCGCCGTGTACCGCCCGACGCCCGGCAGCACCACCAGCGCGGCCGCCGTGCCGGGCACAACCCCCCCGTGCTCGGCCACCACGGCTTTGGCCGCCGCGTGCAGGCTGCGGGCGCGGCGGTAGTACCCCAGCCCCGACCAGAGCGCCAGCACCTCGCCCTCGTCAGCAGCGGCGAGGTCGGAGATGGTTGGGAACCGCGCGATGAACCGCAGGTAGCTGGGGATGACGCGCGACAGTTGCGTCTGCTGGGCCATCAGCTCCGCAACAAGGTTGTGGTACGGGTCGCGCGGCGTCGCGGGCTTGGCGAAGTCGGTCCGCCAGGGGAGCGGCCGGACGGCCTGCTCGAACCACGCGGTGAGGGCCGCCGTGATGTCGCGGTCGCGCCGGAATGGAGTGGGGGGCTTACCCGTGCGCGGCAAGGGCCTGCTCCACGCCGCGCTTGATCGCGGGCCACTTGGCGGCGGGTGACCTGCTGACCGTCAGCCAGTCCTTGTGCAGCAGCAACCCCGCGACACCCTCGACGGCGAAGAGCGCTGCCGCGAGCGGGTGCGCTGCCGCCGCCTCGGCCGTGCGGAACGGCAGCGACGCATCGGAGATGCGCCCGCTCAGCACGCACTTGAGCGCGTGCGGGTTGGGCGTCGGCTCGTACCGGAGAACGCTCACGGCCATGGCCGGTTGTAGGCAGGGTGCATGCGGGGCCGCGAACGGCGGCAACGGGCCACTACACTCGTGCGCCCCCCCCTCCGCCCCCCCTCCGCCCC
>CAYOGE010000032.1:0-40584 GCA_964403525.1 uncultured Phycisphaeraceae bacterium
ACCCCCCCCCCCCCCGCCCGGAACACAGACTCCACAGAGCCGGAGTCTGTGGCACCCCACGAATCCGTAGCGCAGATTTTCTCTGTTGACAAATATATCTGCATCCGATATATTGGTCGGCACGTAGATACACTGAGCAAGCCCGACCCCATGTTCCCACGCTCCCTCCAACGCGACGCTTCCGAGATGCTGATCCTCAGCGTTCTGGCCGACAAGCCGCTCTACGGCTACGCGATCACCAAGGAAGTGGGGGCACGCTCGGGCGGCGAGCTCAAGATGACGCCCGGCGTTCTCTACCCGCTGCTCGCGCGGCTCGAACGCTCGGGGCTGATCGCCAGCACGTGGGAGGTCATCCGCTCCGACCGCCGGCCTGAAGAGGCCGGGGCAGAGGACGATGAAGGTGGGCGCCGCCGCAAGTGGTACAAGCTCACCGGCAAGGGGAAGCGTCAGCTTACGCGATCGGTTAAGGCCCACAACGCTTACGTTGCCATGCTGCGAGCGTTCCTTCCTGCCCTCCCCGCAGCAGAGGAGGAAACGCAGTGATCCCGTCCGCGACGCCACCGACGGCCCTCCCCTCCGAAACGTCCGGCTTCGCACCGGTGCGCCGCGGCGATGCCATCGACAACTGGCTCGGCGTGTTCACCCGCTTTCTCCGCTTGCCCGGTGAGCAGAGCCGTGCAATCAGAGACGAGCTTGACTCGCACATGCGTGAGCGCGTGCGGGACCTCATGCTCGAGGGAATGAGTGAAGACGAGGGGATGCGCAGGGCGATCGATGAACTCGGCGAGGCGGCGGACCTTGCCTCCCATTTCCGTGCAGCGCACAGACCAAGCAGGAGAACCCTCATGAGTATCGCAGCGATCGGCGTGGCCGCGAGCGCGGCCGTGGTGAGCATTGTGGCTCTTTTTCAATCCCACGTCGGTGCGCGGGCGGGCGAACCGGTACAACCTTCTCAGGCCACGGTCCAGCCGCGCCCGCCGATTCTTGATGAGGTTCCAATCCTCACTTACCGGTTTGTTCAGTCTGAAGCCGCGCCCCCCGTCGCTGGTCCGACGGTGCCTTCGCAACTGGCCGCGGCGAAGATCAGCGGCAGCCTGAAGAACACAACCCTCCGCGGCGCGGCCGAATTGATCGCGCGGGAAACGGGGAAGAAGCTCTCCTTCCAGACGGATGGGACGCTCGACCCGAACATCTGCATCGAGTCGATCGAGTTCGTCGCTACTGACCTGGCGGGAGCGGTCCGGCAGGTGAACAGTGCGGTCGGTTTCACCGGCGAGGAGCGCCTGGACTTTCGCCTGAGGGATGATGTGCTCGACGTTGCTCCACGCCGCGTGTTCGATCGTCTCGAGGCAACGCTTGTCGCCTATGACCTGACCGAGGCGTACCGGTGCGATGCTCGTGTCGATGACCTTGTGCAGGCGGTGCTGCAGTTTGTGGAGACCGACGGCTGGCGTGAGAACGGCGGGGATACGGCGAGGCTGAAGGTCGTTGGCACAAAGATGTTTGTCGAAGCGCCGCCCCGTTACCACGAGCGTGTCGCCTGGATTCTCTCACAGTTTGGGAACAGCCAGGTGAATGGGCCGGTGCCGCCGAGGCGGGCGCGTGTTGAGGCAGTAATGGCCCCGGGGACGCAGAGTGAGACAGCCCGGCAGCCTGGTGCCGTGGCGGCGGAAGCGGCCTCGCCAGCGCCTGAAGGCGTGCCGGTGGCGGCCGAGCCCGCTGAGACCGTTCGCGCAGGCCGCTGATCCGTGCAGGGGGCAGGAAAGCAACGGCGTTTGATCGTCGGTATGCTGTGGGCCCACCCATGGTTTGCCCCTTCTGCCAGCACAACGACGACAAGGTGATCGATAGCCGCCCGACCGACGGGGCCGCGGCGATCCGTCGCCGGCGCGAGTGCCTCAAGTGCGGCAAGCGATTCACGACGTTTGAGCGGGTCGAGGAAGCGGCGAAGATCATGGTGGTCAAGCGAGACGGCACCCACGTGCCGTTCAGTCGTGAGAGCATCGTGCGCGGCGTTCAGGCGGCGTGCGGCAAGCGGCCCATCAGCGAGGAAGCGAAGCAGCGGCTGGTTTCGCTGGTGGAGGAGTCGGTCTACCACGACTTCGAGCGCGAGGTGCCGTCGTCTGAGATCGGCAAGCGCGTCTGTGAGCGGCTCCGCGTGCTCGACGAGGTGGCGTACATCCGCTTTGCCAGCGAGTACCACCGGTTCAAGGACGTCAGCGAGCTCGCGGCCGAGCTGCAGAGCATGGCGAACCGGGTGAAGGACGTGAAGGACCAGCAGAAGCTGTTTTGACGCGAGCGGGAGAATGGACTTTGGGACTGTCGGACGTTCAGACAGGGGGAGTCGGCCTTGTCTCCCTGCCCGAAGGTCCCCTGTCGAAGTGTTCTCTTTACTTCCCCTCGTACAGCATCCACGGTTGACTCGGGACGTCCTTCAGCACCCCGCGCTGCCACTGGTCATGCCTGCCGCGCCCATCGAGGTAGGCCTTGGCGTCGAACGACGAGCCGTCGGGAAAGCCCATGCGGGCCCAGAATTGCAGCCCGCGAGCCATCTCGCCGGTGGTGACCTTGGCGTTCATGGCGCCGTGGCTGCCGTACTCGCCCTTGGTGTTTGGCGTGAGGTCAGAGCGGCCGCAGAGCGTGCAGGAACTGGCTCCGACCGCTCCCGTGCGGGCATCGACCGTGTCCCCCATGAATGACTTGGCGGCCTCGGCATCGATGTGGCCCTTGTGCTCGGAGAGAACGGCGGCCCATCTGGCGCGGCGCACCTCGGTGCCGTCGTTGGCGTCGTACTTGAAATCCGGGCACTCTTCGGCGATCAGCTTGGCGTCTTCTGGGAAGTTTGAGCCAAAGTAAGCCCCCTGCGTGGAGCGGTGAAGGATGGCGTTCTTGAGCCCGAGTTCGAGCTTGGCGATCTCGCTGGTGTTGATGTCGCCGATCAACCATGTGTTGGCGTAGGCGCCGTTGCTGCTCTTGAGCAGCCAGCGGTAGACGTCATCGATCGAGCCGGCGAATTGTGCGGCCTGGCGTGCTCGGACGAATTCGGGGACGCCGCGAGGGTCGCACCCTTCAAAGTCGCTGATCGTGGTCTCGGTGAGGATGATGCCGGCGTCGTTGATGTACCAGTCGGTGCTGGAATGGATGAACCCGGGGAGTGCATCCATCACGAAGCGGTGCCCGTGGTCGGGCGTGATGTCGAGAATGATGTTGGTGCGCATGCCGTCGCGGTAGCTTGTCCAGGTGTTGTGCGCTGCGACGATGCGGCCGTCGGCCGTTGCCGAGCCGGTGGCGATGAACGCCGAGCACCGCTCGGGCGCCTTGAACGCCGAAGCCTGGCCCTGCGCCTTCCGCCAGATGGGCAGGTAGTACTCAAGGTCGAGGATCGCGTTGTAGGTGACGATGTCGGTGAAGTCGTACCGGTAGCCCTGCCTGCGGACGCCGTCGGTGATGCCCTGGAGTTCATCGCGGATGTCAGAGGGGAGGCGCGGCTCGATCATGTCCCTGCAGGCCTGGCGTGCCCACGCCCAGGTCATAGGGGGCTCGTCGCCGTCGGCGTGGTCTTCAGCGAGGATGTTCTCCTTGATTGCATCGTCGATCTCCGGCGCGAGCGTCAGCCCGTGCTGAAGGCCGAGTTCGTAGGGTGAGCCGCGGAGCTTCAGGATGATCCACCCGTCACGCCGCTGGACCGTTTGCGCACGGAGCGGCGAGCCCTCATTCTCGCCGGCTGTTTGGCAGCCGCCGATGAGGGCCGTGACAACGACGAGACCGACTGAGGTAAGCGTCTTGCGTCTCATGTGTGGAATCTCCGTCCCATGCTACCACGGGCGGAGCGAAGAGGCAGTCAACAGCTGGTTGTCCCTCCCGCGGCGTGCGGTCGGAAAGATGCCCTTGGCGAGAGAGCCGGAGGATGCAGGGGCGGCAAGGCCCTCCCCTGCCTCGCTGTCCTTCAGGCATCGATCCCGCCGGGAGAGGGAGGGTTGAAAACCGCCTACTTCCACCTCACTACACTGTGCGTCTATGGCCAACAAGACCGGGTATTCGACTGCTTCCGCCGCGTTTGCCGACTTGAAGGACAAGGGCATCCTGCGCGACGGCATGACCGTGATGGTGGGGGGATTCGGCCTCTGCGGCATCCCCGAAGCGCTCATCGCGGCCCTGCGGGACAGCGGCGTGAAGGGGCTGACGTGCATCAGCAACAACGCGGGCGTTGATGACTTCGGGCTCGGCCTGCTGCTCAAGACGCGCCAGATCCGCAAGATGATCTCCAGTTACGTGGGCGAGAACGCGGAGTTTGAGCGCCAGTACCTCAGCAAGGAGCTCGAGATCGAGTTCAACCCGCAGGGGACCCTCGCCGAGCGCATCCGCGCCGGCGGCGCGGGGATCCCGGCGTTCTTTACCGCGACGGGCGTGGGGACGATCGTCGCCGACGGCAAGGAGACGCGCAAGTTCTTCAAGCCGGGCGACGACACGGCTGGCATGAACCGGGTTGCGGGCAGCAACAAGGCAGGCACGGCCACGCGTGACTATGTAATGGAGACGGGCCTCTATGCCGATCTCTCGCTGGTCAAGGCGTGGAAGGCCGACGGGTTTGGCAACCTCGTCTATCGCAAGACCGCGCGCAACTTCAACCCCATGATGGCGACAGCCGCGGCGTTTGTGATCGCGGAGGTTGAGGACCTGCTGCCGGTGGGTGGCATCGATGCCGACAGCGTTCACACGCCTGGGAACTTCATCGACCGCGTGGTAGTGGGCAAGCCGGAGAAGCGGATCGAGCAGCGGACGGTGCGGAAGGGGTGAACCGTGAGTGGTATTCCGACTGATTGGGGCACTGTTCCAGGTGGCCTGAGAAAGCTCCGGAACGAAGCACTATTGAAGAGCAGGGGTGTGCCGGTGAACGCCTTTCTCCCGCTGTTCGTTGAGGAGGGCGCCGAGCCGCGTTCTGGGCACCAAGTTGCGACGAGGATGTTTTGCCTGACGATCATTGCCGCTCGCGGTGAAGGCCTAGAGAAGGACATTGCAGAGCGAGTTCTCAAAGAGCGGAGTGTGTATTCCCATCTCACCGCGAACGAACGCGTGTTCCTCGACCAACCTGTTCCGAGTCATAGCGACCGTGTTCAATTCACCTGGAAGTACGAGTGTGCGTGGGTATTGCAGTGGGCGTTGGGGCTTGTGAATGACTTGGGTGAGCCATCCTCACAGTGCGATGCTGCGATGATCGCCCGTATGGCTCAAGACACGAATCTGACCAAGATCGGTCCGGTTCGCTCGTTCAATGATCTGGCGGACATCGGAGACCTGTACTATCGAATGCACTGGGCATGTCGCGACGCCCAACTGCGCCGCGAGCCCGCCCCGGTCAATCTCGTGTCCGGCGTGGTTTGGGAAAGACGAAGAGCTTTTCAGTGGTTGCTTGAGCCTGATGTAGACTGGGACGACCTCTCGCTCGACACCTGATCCAAATGAGAACCACCATCGCTCTCATCCTCATGATCGGCGGCACCTTGCTCATGCTGGCCGGCTTCGCGTGGGCGGTCTGGGCGTTCGCACAGATGTACGGCACGGCCATGGACGACCCGATGAACGGGCAGATCGACGGCAAGAAGACGTCGACGGAGATGCTGATCGCTGTCGGCGTCGGGATGCTGGGGTTCATCCCCGCCACTTTTGGCAGCATCATGGTTGGGAAGGGGATCATCGGACGCATCGTCAAGCGGTTTTCGAAGGAACCGGCCCAAATCAGGCCGAAGGTCTGAACGCCAGAAGACGGTGGTGAAGCGCAGCGTCACCACCGGTAACGTGCAAAGAGGCGATCGCACACCGAAGGTGTGCTCGAAACGGTCATTCGTACGCAGCGCAGTGCGAGCACTCCTTCGGCGTGCAGTCTCTCCCCCTGTCCAACCGGCGGTGGCGCTTAGCTTCACCGCCGGCTACTCACGCCCACGCCTTCGGCGTGCACGGCAAAATGCACGCTGCGGATGCTCACACTCACGGCGCGCAAAGCACATTGCTACAGGCACCTCAGCCCAGCTCAACGGACCAGTACGCGTGATCCAGGAACGCCCGCCACGAGGCGTAACGGTCCTGACCCATCCGCACCGCGATGAGCGGGTTGCGCTTGGGCATCACCGGCTTGCGGGTGAGCTTCATGTGGGCCTGCTCGGGCGTGCGACCGCCCTTGCGGGCGTTGCACTTGATGCACGCGCACACGAGGTTCTCCCACGAATCGCCGCCGCCGTGGCTGCGCGGCAGGACGTGGTCGATCGACAGGTCGCAGGTGGGGAAGCTCCGCCCGCAGTACTGGCACTGGTTGCGGTCGCGGGCGAAGAGGTTGCGGCGGTTGAGCTTCACGGCCTGGGCGGGGAGGCGGTCGTAGCCGAGCAGGCGGATAACGCGGGGCACGGCGATCTGCACGCGGACGGTGCGCACCCAATCGTGCTTCTCGGCCTCGAAGCGGTGCTGGTACTCGGCCAGTTCGGTCCAGGTCTCGAAGTTGTAGCTGGCGTAGTGCCCGTTCTCGACCTGCACGATCTCGGCGACGTCGCTCCAGAGCATGGAGAACGCGCGCCGCGCGGAGATCACCCGCACGGCGAGGTAGAGCTTGTTCAGCACCAGCACCTTGCTGTCGAGCGCCGCCGCGCCGATCACTGAGCCGGTTGCGGCGGCCGCCCCCAGCCCCGGTCTATCGGGTTCATCGGCGGCGAGTTCGGCCGCGCGGGCGGCGCGGGCCGCATCGTTATCGTCGTTTGAGCGTCCGTGCGAGAGAGCGGACATGAGAACCTCCGGGGGGGTGCGGAAGAACGGGCGTTTGGCCCGCTCTGTCCACCCGGTCAAAACGATACTAGAGGATCGGCTTGCGATCCACCCTTACGCCAGCAGGTTCTTGGAAGGTTGACCTATCGGCCGGAGCGGTCCTTCCCCGCGGCGGGTGATAACCGGACAGGGACCCTCCGCGGCCTGAGGACAATGTGGACGTTCGCTCCGTCAGGGTCAACCCACCCCCTCGAACGTCCGATCAACGACGAGGCAGCAAACGTCCAAACCCACCTCCCGGCCGCAAGGCCCGGGGGTCTGCACGGAGATCACCCATGAGTCTCGCCCTGAACGACGTCCTCAAAATCGCTTTCCAGGCCGGTGCGTCCGACGTGCACCTTGTCAACGGCGAGAAGCCGGCGATGCGCTGCCAGACGGTGATGACGTCGATGGACCTGCCGGTGCTGACCCCCGAGGTGATGAACGGGTACTTCAAGACCATGGCGGGCCCTGAGAACCAGGAGCGGTTCAAGGCGCACAAGGACGCCGACTTCTCGTACTACTGCGAAGGGCTCGCCCGCTACCGCGTGAACGTGCACATGCAGCGCGGAAACCTGGCGTTCTCGATGCGTGTGATCAAGACGAAGATCCCGGCGTTTGAGAACCTCAACCTTCCCGAGGTCATCGCCCGCCTGACCTACCTCCCCCGCGGGCTGGTGCTCGTCACCGGCGACACGGGCTCGGGCAAGTCCACCACGCTGGCCGCGATGATCGACGCGATGAACCAGCGCTACCGCAAGCACATCATCACGCTCGAGGACCCCGTCGAGTACGTCTTCGCCAGCAACCGCTGCCTCATCGAGCAGCGCGAGCTCGGCCAGGACATGCCCAGCTTCACCAGCGCGCTCAAGCACGCCCTGCGTCAGGACCCCGACATCATCCTGGTCGGTGAGATGCGTGACCTTGAGACGACGGCGCTTGCCATCACGGCCGCCGAGACGGGCCACCTGGTGCTCAGCACGCTGCACACCAGCTCCGCGGCCCAGACGGTTGAACGCATCATCGACATGTACCCCGCCGGCCAGCAGAACCAGATCCGCGCGATGCTCAGCAACACGCTGCAGGCCGTGGTGAGCCAGACGCTCTTCTCGCGCATCGACCAGCCGGGCATGGTGCCGGCGGTGGAGGTGCTGCTGTGCACGCCCGCTGTGCGGAACCTCATCCGCGAGGCACGCACGTTCGAGATCCCAAACGTAATCGAGACCAGCCGCTCGCTGGGGATGACGACGCTCGACAAGTCGATCGCCGAGCTCTACTTCAACGGCATGATCGGTCGCGAGGACGCGATCGCCAGCGCCGCCATGCCCGACAAGCTCGAGCGTTTGCTCGCGGCCTGACCGTTCGGTTGTTCCGGCTTGTGTCGCTGTGTTTGTCCCGTTGACGCCCGCTTCTTCGAGATCACCCAATGGCTCAGTACCGCTACCAGATCAAGGGCCAGAACGGCCAGATGCTCACGGGCGTTCTCGCGGCCGACTCGGTCGCCAGCGCCGCCACCGTGCTGCGCAACCAGGGGGCGCACATCATCGCGCTCTCTCCGGCCAACAGCTTCGCCGACCGAGGCGATCTGATGCAGCGCCTGCGCGAGATGAACTCGGGCAGCCCGAAGCAGAAGCACGTGCTCGACCTGACCCACCAGCTGGCCGTCATGATGCGGGCGGGCATCAACCTTCGCGCAGCGCTGGACGGGATCGCCGAGCAGACCACGCACCCGCGCTTCAAGCGCGTGATCGTGGGGCTCAAGAACGACGTCGAGAGCGGCAAGCAGTTCAGCCAGGCGCTGGCGCGCCACCCGAAGCTTTTCGGTGCGCTCTACATCAACATGGTGCGTGCGTCGGAGATGTCCGGCTCGTTCTCTGAGATGCTCGACCGCATCGCCGACTACATCGCTCAGGAGATCGAGACGCGCAAGATGGTCATCGGTGCCGCGATCTACCCCGGCATCATCGGCACGATGGCGTGCGCCGTCACCGTCTTCCTGCTCACGTTCGTGCTCCCCAAGTTCCGCGCGGTCTTCCAGGGCAAGGAGCACATCCTCCCGTGGGCGACGAAGTTCCTGATGGGCCTGTCGGACTTTATGGTCCACAACTGGTACATCGTCATCGCGGGCGTCCTGATCGTCGTCGGCGGCGTCTACGCGTTCATCCGCACGCCGTTCGGCAGCCTCTGGTTCGACACGCTGAAGCTCAACTTCCCCGTCGTGAAGGGGATGTTCCGCTCGCTCTACATCAACCGCTCGCTCAAGACGATGGGCCAGCTGGTCAACGCGGGCGTGCCGATGCTCGACACCCTGGCGATCACCGGCGACGTCGCGGGCAACAAGCTCTACGAGAACATGTGGTCGGGCGTCTTCTCGTCTGTCAAGCAGGGAAAGAAGATCGCCAGCACGCTCCACAAGAACAAGCTGCTGCCGCAGTCGGTGGTGCAGATGATCTCGGCCGGCGAGGAGTCCGGTAAGCTCGGCGAGGTGCTCGACGAGATCTCGGCCTACTACGGCAAGGCCCTCAAGGACCAGATCAAGGCCGTCACCAGCATGATCGAGCCGATCATGATCATCCTTATGGGAACCGTCGTCGGGTTTATCGCTATGGCCATCATCCTGCCCATCTTCAAGATGAGTCAGGTCGTGAAGTAGCCGATACCTCACCAGCGGCCCCGTGACCCGGACTGACGCGCCCCCGCGCGCCAGGACCGGGAACCGCGAGGGCCCGGAGTGAGCGGTCATGGGCCCGGACATCCCCACGCCTTCGGTCAACCCGACGTACAGCGCCCGCCGCCGCGCGGCGGCCCGCCGCGGCTTCACGCTGCTCGAGTGCGCTCTGGCGATGGTGATCCTCGCGGTGGGCGTCCTGGCGTTGATCGAGGCGCAGGGCTACTTCTACACCGCCAACCAGTTCTCCAGCCAGAGCGCCACCGGCGCGTACCTCGCCGGAGAGATCCGCGAGCGGATGCGCCAGCTCCCCAAGCACGACCCGGTCACCGGCCTTTACAAGACAGGGGCGGTGCTCAGCGGCTGGGGGCCCGACGCTGGCGAGTCCACCCCCGCCGACTACGACGACGTCGACGACTTCGACGGTGTCGAGTTCGGCACCGGCGCTGCCAACCCCGGGCCGATCGATTCATCGGGCCGCGTCATCACGCAGACCGACATCAACGGCGTTGTCGAAACCTCGGGCGGCGCGAACGTTGCGCTGCGCGGCTGGAAGCAGCGCGTGATCGTCGACAAGGTCGAGCCGTTCAACTACGCGGTGGTGCGCAGCGACGACTACGAGAACCTCGGGTCGGCGCCGGTGCTCGCCGTGAACCAGTACGCCCTCCGCGTCACCGTCATCGTCACCTACGCCGCGCCCGGCGCTGCACAGCCCGCCGAGATGGCGCGGCTGGTCTGGATCGTCCCTTGATCACGCACGCACAACCACCGTCCTCGGAGGCCCAAGGACCGCACATGACCACCAACCAGGGCACAACTCGGCGACCGATCAGGAAGAACCGGCTCGACCGGCGCGGCGTGGTCGCCATCCTCGCGATGATGTTCCTGGTGCTGTTCGGCTCGCTCGGCGTGGCGATGGCCATCGCCTCCAAGGGCAACCTCCGCACGGCGTCAACGCACATACACGTCATCCGGGCCACCGGCGCCGCGGAGACGGGCCTGGCCGTGGGCGCCAAGCGCCTGCAGGAGGCCTCGGCACGCTTCATCATCTCATCGAGCGATACGACCGGCTCGCTGATGTGGAAGATGTGGTCCGGCACGGCGACGGGCTCGGACACGCGCATGAGCGTTCAGAACCCGGCTGGGTTCGTTGAGTCTGGCCTGCCGGCGGGCATCGCCCAGGCGCTTGTCAACTGCCACAACGCCGACAACAACAAGCTCGTCTTCGCTGGAAACTCGGCGACGGCATCGATCAACGGCGCGCCGACTGGCACCGACAGCAACGTCTACAAGACCACCAACTGGGTTGTGACGCCGGTGGTCGCGATCGACGGCATCGCGACCGATGCGGGCTCCAAGCCCGCGGCCTACCAGATCAGCTACATCCCCCTCGCCGACGGCAACACCATCCGCGTCGTGGCGACGGGCTATTCGTCGATCTCGGCCAACGGCACGAGCTTCGCCTACGGCAGCCAGGACGGCACAGCGCCCGTCACCCGCACAATCTACCGCGACTTCAAGCTCACCAAGCGGCACAAGCACGCCATCGTGAGCCCCACCAAGATCATGATCGGGCGCGGCGTCAACATCGAGGGCTCCGTCGGCGCCGCCTTTACCGACGTCGACAAGCCCACCGGCGACCCGCTGGTGATGAAGAGCGACTTCTACGGGCTCAACCCGATCCTGGACGCGAAGCTCCGCGACCTCTTCGCGGGCATCGCGACCTACGACGTTGACGGCGACAACCGCCTGCGCGTGAACCACCCCACCGAGAGCCAGGGGATCCCGCCGGGCACGCGCGACTATGACGGCAACGGCACGGGCGACAACGCCTTCGCCGACGTCACCGGCGACGGTTACATCGATGACTACGACGTCTTCCTCAAGCACTACGACGCAAACGGTGACGGCAAGCTCGTCCTCTCAAACGCCCTCACCGCCGGCACCCCCGCCGCCGGCTTGAGCCCGGAGTTCACCGACGACGACGACCTCGCCCGGCTGATCGACAGCGGCCTGCCCGACCGCAACAAGAACGGCGTCAGCGGCTGGCAGGATACAAACCGCAACGGGCGATGGGACGCGGGCGAGAACCTCAACGACTTCGACGCCGCGACCGGCACGTACCCAGACCGCGTGCTCGGCTGGCGTGACGGGTTCATCGACCGCAAGGACCTGTACGCGAAGGTCAGGGGCAGGCTCTTCTACCGCACGACGCAGGCGGCGTGGGAGACGGGCCAGTCGCACCGCTACCAGACGGCCGTCAACGGCGCGGTACGCCCTCCTTCCGGCGAGTCGCCCAGCAGCTTCAACGTGGGCGAGTCGGACATGCCCGACATCACGGTTGCCGACATGACGTCGGCGACCACGGGCCTGCGCAACGCGGCGAACGGGCAGTCGTTCGACACCCAGGTCGCGACGCAGCTGGGCATCTCGACCGGCGCACTGCCAACATACACCGAGACCCGCAGCGGCAGCGTCCCCCGCTACTTCCGCTCAAACATGAGCAACGCCGCGGCCAAGGCGCTCACCGGGCAGGACCTGTTCGAGCGCATGCCCTTCAACAGCCCCACGTTCACCGACTGGTACGTCCGGCCGCGCTACGAGAACATGACGTTCCGCGACGTGCAGATCCCCGCGGGCAACAACGGCCTCTTTGTGAACTGCACGTTCGTCGGCGCAACGTACGTCCGCACCAACACCTCCAACACGCACACCAACTGGTCGCTCTACGGCAAGATGAACTGGGACAGCGCCAGCGGCGCGCCAGTGCTTGACACCACGCCGCTCGACAAGAGCGACTTCCTCCGCTACACCACCAACGTCTACACAGACGGGCCCGCCAACTACGCCGACTTCCCCGACCCGCCGGTGATCAACAGCGCCGTCAAGACCGGCGCCAACCGCAACACCAAGCTCTACAGCAACAACATCCGCTTCCACAACTGCCTGTTCGTCGGGTCGATCGTGAGCGACACGCCGAGCGTCTTCACGCCCGTCCGCAACAAGCTGCAGTTTACCGGCTCGACCCGGTTCACCTCGACCCACCCCGACCAGCCGGAGAACGCGGCGCTGAACCCGGAGAGCGCAGACGTTGCCGAGATCGCCAAGAGCAGCCTCATGCTGCCGCAGTACTCGGTTGACCTTGGTCAGTTCAACAGCCCCACCGACTCGTTCGCGGGTGGACCCACGCCCCAGAGCATCCAGCTCGCCGGCACGATCATCGCCGGCGTGCTCGACGCCCGCGGCAACACCGACATCAACGGCACGCTGCTGATGACGTTCAAGCCAGTCCTTGGCCAGGCGCCGATGGAGTACAACGGACAGGCCGCCGGCAATCCGGCCAACTTCAACACCACGCTCGGCTACTTCGGCCCATCTGACGGCGACCAGGAGGCGCTCGACCCGGCCACCCTGCCGACCGTCGGCGGCGTCAAGATCGTCGGCTACGACGTCAACGGTGACGGCCTGCCGGACACGGCCCCCAACGACCCGCAGCCGGCCGGCTCAACGCCGGTCCCCTTCTACGGCTACGGGCGCATCAGCGTGCGCTGGAACCCGGACCTGCCCATGCCCAACGGCATCATGCTGCCGATCTCCATCGTGCCGGTCACCGGTTCGTACCGGGAGGGCAAGCCATGACCCAGCCAGGCGCCACGCAACGCGTAACCGCACCTTCGCGCGACGGGACGATCCCGGCACGCCCAACGGACACAGCAATGACAGCCAGCCGCTCACGCCACAACCGCCGCCGCGCGTTCAGCCTCATCGAGGTGCTGATCGCGCTGACGATCTCCGCCACGCTGCTCACGAGCGCACTGGTGGCGTTCGACGCGATGTTCAAGCGGTTCGAGATCATCAGCGACTCCGCCAGCACCAACGTCATCGCCCGCACCGTCATGCACCGCACGCTGTCGATGATCCGCACCGGCACCGACTTTGCGCCCTACCCCGTCGACGTGCTCGACGCGAGCCAGAACCCCGCCAACTACACGTACATCGAGTTCGTTTCCAAGCGCAACTCCGCAAACGCACCGACCGAGATCACCCGTATCGAACGCCGCGCCGCGTCGACCGTTACCATCGGCTCGGAGTCGGTCACGCTCCGCGGCCCGTACGTGCTGTGGATCACGGTGACGCCCGCCGGCGGCGGCGCTGCGCTCGAGCGACCGCTGCTCGACGGCATCGTCGACTTGCAGTTCAACCTGCAGTACGACGCCGGCCCGCGCCTGCGGCGTGCAACGATCGACATGACCGTCCGGCCCGCGGGCAACACCGTCCAGCAGGAGGACGACCAGCACCGCTTCGGATCGACGACGACCGTTAACGGTCAGACCGTTGACCGTCAGATGATGGCCACCGACGCCACCAGCTCGACCATCCGGCTCGTCGCCTCGACCTCGCCGCGCGGCATCGACTGACCGATCGTTCACGCCCGCAACCGCTCGACCTCTCGCGCCACCGCCTCGGCCAGTTCTGCGGCCAGCATGCCGCCCGTGGCCTGGTGAACCTTGGCCCATCGATCCCCCGCGCGCCCGTGCACCAGCACGCCGATCCCGGCGAGCCTGAACACCTCGCGGGTTTCTGTGCTGCCGCCGGAGGCCACGTGCTGCGCGAGCAGGCCGCCGATGACGCCCGCCAGCACATCACCGGTGCCGCCGGTCGCCAGCCACGGTCCACCGCTGTTGTTGCGGTAGACACGCTCGCCATCGCTGACGACCGTGCCCGCGCCTTTCAGCACGACGATGCAACCCAGCGCCTGCGCAAGCGCCGTGGCGATCCGCGGGCGCGACCGCTCGTGCGTGGGGTCACCGGTGAGCCCAAGCGCTGCCATCAGCCGCTTCGCCTCACCCGGGTGCGGCGTGATGACCGTCGGCCCTCCCGCCTTCTTCGCCCTGCCCATCGACGCCAGCGCGTTCAGGCCGTCCGCATCAAGCACAAGGGGAACGCCGAGGCCACGCCAGACGCGACGCACGACCGCGTCCACGCCCGCCCCGGTGCCGAAGCCAGGCCCGACCACGACCGCGTGTGAGACGGCCGCCCGCGAGACGACGGCCCGAACCGCGGTCGCGGAGCCGATGCCGCCGGTGCTTCCGACCGGGAGCGCGTCGCCCGTTGCCGAAGTTGCGATCCGCAGCACGCTCTGGATCACCGGTTCAGGGGCGAGCACGCGGCACAGGCCGCAGCCGCTCCGGAGCGCGCCAAGAGCGGCGAGCGCCGGGGCACCGACGTAGCGCACCTGGCCGGCGCAGCACCCGCCCACGACGCAGACGGTGCCGAACGTTCCTTTGTGGCCGGTGCGCGGTCGGAGCGGCAGGCGTCCAAGCGCGTGAGCGGAAACGGGTGCGAGCCTGGCCATGCGGCAAGCGTACCGCTCATCCCGCTCCGCCGAGACCGCCCCCCCAGTCCTCCATCCGCTTGCGCTGCTCGGTGATGTGCAGCCGCAGGCTGTCGATCTCGAGGCGGGTCTTCTCGACCGAGAGTTCGTGGAACTCCTTCGCCGCGTGCAGGCGGTCGTCGTCGTCAGCACGCGACTTGACCTGCGCCTGAAGCAGCTGAACCTCGGCCTCGAGCTTCTGGATCGCCAGATCGTTGAGGCGCTTGTGCTGCTCGAACATCACGCGGTCGTTCTCGTTCATGACGCCTCCCTCGTTCCCCCGTCGCTGTGCCGCCTCCGCCGCAAGCCGCGCACGCTCGGCTGTGCGACCCCTGAGCCTGTCTTGCAGCAGCACGGCTACGGCGACCGCCAGCCCGCACACGGCAAGGAGCAGTAGTACCTCAAAGTCACCGATCAATGGAGCGCCCAGGACGCGGAGCATCGCCGAAGGTATGCACCATTCCGTGCGGTGTGCATCAGGCCGAGCGCATCTTGTTCAGCCCGTTGTACGCCGCCACCTTGTAGCACTCGGCGAGCGTCGGGTAGTTGAACACCGTGTTGACGAAGTACTCAACCGTCCCCTTGAACGCCATCACCGCCTGCCCGATGTGGATCAGCTCTGTTGCCTGGCTGCCAATGATGTGCACCCCCAGCACCGCGTGCGTCTCCTGGTGGATCAGCAGCTTGAGCATGCCGATCGAGTCGCCCAGCAACTGGCCGCGGGCGATCTCCTTGTACTGCGCCACGCCGCTCTCAAAGGGGATGCCCTCGGCGGTCAGCTTTTCCTCGGTCCACCCCACCATGCTTATCTCAGGGATTGAATAGATCCCGTACGGCAGTAGGTCGGCGAACTGCTCGCACGGCTCGTGGAACATGTGCATCGCGGCAAGCCGCCCCTGCTCCATGCTCGTGCTCGCAAGCGCGGGGAAGCCGATCACATCGCCCACCGCGTAGATGTGGTCCTGCTTGGTCTTGTAGTTCCCATCCACCGCGATCCTGCCGCGGTTGTCGGCGCTCAGCCCGGCGGCCTCCAGGTTGAGCCCGGTGGTGCTCCCCTGGCGCCCGACGCAGTAGAGCAGGCTGTCGGCCACGATTGTTTTGCCGCTCTCGAGCGTCGCCTCGGCCATCCGACCGTCGGCCGAACGGGCGCCTCTGGGGGCCTCGATCGCCTTCATGCTGACAACCTTTTCCCCCATGCGCAGTGTCATGCCCATCTGGCGCATGTGATACTGGAGCGCCTCGCCGATCTCGGTATCGATGAACTCAAGCAGCCGCGGCCTTCCCTCAATCAGCGTCACACGCACGCCCAGCATCGCCAGCATGCTGGCGTACTCCGTGCCGATCACGCCGCCGCCGACGACGATCATGCTCCGCGGCAGCGTCGGCAGCTTCAGCACCTCGTCGCTGGTCAGCAGCGTGGCGTTGTCGAACGCGACGTTCGGCGGGCGCGACGGAACGGTCCCCACGCCGATCAGGAAGTAGTTCGCACGCACGGTCTCGGTGCCCGCGCGGCCCTCGACTTTCACGGTCTTGGCGTCGACGAACGACCCGGCCCCGGTCATGATCTCCACCCCGTTGCTGAGCAGTTGCGAACGCAGGATGCTCACCTCAGCGCCGATCACGCGGTGGCACTGACCCATCAACTGCTGCAGTTCGGCCTCCGCGTTCACGGTGAGCGTCGCGCCGCTGCTGCTTGAACAAGTCGCCGTCAGCACCTGGCGGGCCGCGGTCACTGCAAGCACCGCCTCGCGCAGCGCCTTGCTGGGGATTGTGCCGGTGTTGATCGCCGCCCCGCCGACCACGTCCATTTTCTCGATCACCACGACCGACTTGCCGAGCTTGGCCGCAGCGATCGCGGCCTTCGAGCCGCCGGGTCCAGAGCCGATTACACAGAGGTCATATGTTCGCATGTGAGAAGTTCGCAGGGAGAACGGAGATCGCCCCAGAGCGGGATGATCGAGCGGGAAGGGGAGAAGGGAACCGTCAGGCTATCGGCTTGCAGGAACATCAGACTGAAACGCCTTGCAACTCGTTCGGCCTCTGTGCCAACGCGGCCCGCAGACCAAGGGTGCTCGACCGGCTCCTTTGAGGATCTTGCGACCTGTACAGGAACGGTTCCGGAACCGTCTGCGGGTGACCACCTAACATCTCCCGATGTCTAGTACGCCCACCGACCTCGATACGCCCAGTGAGAGCGCCAAAGTGCGCGAGGTCTTGACTCAATTCTGGGGGTTTGACACGCTCCGTCCGCTCCAGCGCGAGTCCATTGCCGCCACACTCACCGGCCGCGACTCGCTCACCGTCCTCCCCACCGGCGGCGGCAAAAGCCTCTGCTACCAGGTGCCCCCGCTCGTCACGGGCCGCCTCACGCTCGTCGTCTCGCCCTTGATCTCGCTGATGCAGGACCAGGTCGCCGGACTGAGGCTTGCCGGCGTGCCGGCCGCCGCCATGTTCGGCAAGATGGACGCCGATGACTTCAACGAGGTGCGATCGCGCGTCAATTCCGGCGAGCTCAAGATCCTCTTTGTCGCGCCCGAGCGCCTCTTCGCTCCCTCGTTCATGGCCTTTGTCGTTAAGGCCAACCCGGCCCACATCGCGATCGACGAGGCTCACTGCATCAGCCAGTGGGGACACGACTTCCGCCCCGAGTACCGTCGCCTCCGCGAACTGCGCGATGCCTTGCCCAACGTGACGATCGGCGCGTACACCGCCACCGCCACCCCGCGCGTCCGCGAAGACATCGTCGACCAGCTCGGCCTCCGCGATCCCGAGGTGCTCGTCGGCAACTTCGACCGTCCCAACCTCACCTACCGCATCCTCCCGCGTGTGGACGTGGTGAAGCAGACCCGCGACGCGATCGCTCGTCACGGCCCGGACAACGCAGCCATCGTCTACTGCCTCTCCCGCAAGGACACCGAAGCCCTCGCCGGCGCGCTCGCCGACAAGGGCATCAACGCCGCCGCCTACCACGCAGGCATGACGCCGACCGCCCGCGCCAAAGTCAGCGACGACTTCAAGAGCGAGCGTCTCTCCGTCGTCGTCGCCACCGTCGCCTTCGGAATGGGCATCGACCGCGGCGACGTCCGCATCGTCGTCCACGCCGCCATGCCCAAGTCCGTCGAGGGATACCAGCAGGAAACCGGCCGCGCAGGGCGCGACGGCCTGCCCGCCGAGTGTCTCCTGCTGTACTCAAACGCCGACGTCGTCCGCCTCCGCGGCCTGATGGACCGCAGCGCCCAAGAGAGCGAAACCCCCGTCAGTCCCGAGTACATCGAGGCCCAGCGCCTCCTCCTTGACCAGATGCAGAACCTCGCCAGCGGCGCACGCTGCCGCCACAAGGCCCTCTGTGCTTACTTCGGGCAGGAGTACGAGGCGCCCGTCGCTGAGGGTGTGGAGGGCTGCGGCGCGTGCGACGTTTGCCTCAAGGAACTCGAAGAAGTCGAAGGCGGGCACGATATCGCACGGAAGATCGTTTCGTGCGTCGCCCGCATCAATCAGAGCGGCTACGGGCGAGCCACCTCCTTCGGCGCTCGCCACCTGGTGCAGGTCCTTCGCGGGTCCAACGCCGAAACGGTCCGCTCGCGCGGGCACGACAAGCTCAGTACCTTTGGCATCCTCCGCGAGCTGAGCGAGAACAGCCTGAACGCCTACGTCAACCAGCTCATTGACTCCGGCGCACTCGCCCGCAGCAGTGGTGAGTACGCGACGGTCGAGCTCGGCCCCGACGCCGCGGCAGTCATGAAGAGCCAGATCACCGCCCGCCTCGTCGAGCCCAAGGAGGGCCTCGTCGCCGAGGGCAGCGGCGCACGCACGCGCAGGTCGGGCCGGGGTGGCGGGGGAGGCGTCGACACGCGCCCGCTCTCGCGCACCGAGTCGGAGCTCTTCGACATCCTCCGCGAACTCCGCAAGCGCCTCGCCGAAGAGCGCCGCGTGCAGCCGTACATGATCGCCTCCGACGTCGTGCTCGAGGAACTCTGCCGCGTGCGCCCCACCAGCATCGCGGGCCTCACCGGCGTCCGCGGCATCGCCCGCCAGAAGGCCCAGGACCTCGGCCAGCCCGTCGTCGCCGCTATCGCTGAGTTCTGCAAGGCCCGCGCGATACCCGCGAACCTCACGCCCACGCGCGACAACAGCAACGACGACGCCGCCCCGCGAATCACCGCCAACGCCCAGGCCGCGTTCCCTCTTTTTCGGCGCGGGGCACAGGTCGAAGAGATCATGGAAAAGACCAACCGCGCACGCAGCACGGTGATGGGCTACCTCTGTGACTTCATCGCAAGCGAGTTCCCGGCGAGCATCGACGCCTGGGTTCCTCGCGCCACACAGAATCGAATCCTCTCCATCGCCGAGCAGGAACGCCTGTCCGCGGTCGGCCCCATCCGGGCCCGCCTCGCAGAGCAAGGCGACGACACCGTTGACTATGACCAGGTCCGGATCACCCTCGCCCACAAGCGCGCGAGGAAGTGACGCCGCGGCGCCGCGGTTCGCTCGGCCCCGGCCGTGGACGGCCCAACGCGACTCACCTGACCCGAAGCCGTGCCGTTACGGGAAAGTGATCCGATGGATACCGGCCGCCCCGCGAGGTCCGATCGATCGCCGCGTCCAGCACGGTCCACTTGTCGTCCACAAGCACAAAGTCGATTTTTTCGGTCAGGGCACCCTGCGGGCCGCCCTGCCCGGTCACATCGTTCACGCCCTTGAAGGCGTGGAACGTCCGGACGTTCTTCTCCAGCGGGTGTACAACGCGGAACGAATCGACGAGCCCCACGCGCTGGAGCGCCTGAATCGCAGCCGACCTTTCCCCGCAGTTGAAGTCGCCGGTCACGATTGTCGCCGTCTGCAGAGCGGCGGGACGGCCTTTCAGCCGCGAGGCAAGAAGCTCCCCGCTCGATCTCCGCGAAGGTTCTGACTGATGGTCCAGGTGCAGGTTGTACACCGAGATGAGCTTCTGCGTCGCCGCATCTTCAAGCACGCACCACGAGCAGATGCGTGTGATCCCGTTCCCCCACGTCTTGCTCGCAACCTTCTCCGGCGTATCGCTGAACCAGAACGTCCCCGAGAACGCCGGCCCGTCGCCCGCAAGCCTCAGGCGCGGCGTGCGGAACAGGACCGCCGAGTACTCACCTTTCGTCTTCCCATCGTCGCGCCCGACGCCGACCTCCCCGTACTGCGGGAACGCCGCCCGGATCTCATCGATCTGAAACCGCAGCGCCTCCTGCAGGCCAAGCACATCCGGCGAGTTCGCCCGGATCACGTCCAGGAGCAACGCGCGGCGATTGTCCCACCGATCGTCCTTGTCGTCGGCCGTCCCGTAGCGGATGTTGAACGTCATCACGTTCAACTCGGCGGCGGTGGCCGGGGCTTCGGCCGGGGCAGTCGGCGCGGCAGATTGATTCGGTTGCGAGCACGCGGTGAACGTCAACGCGAGCAGGAGTGCGACGGCGCTTCTGATCCGGGTGTACATCGAAGCAGTCTAACGGGTCCCGCGCGTCGATCGCCGGATCATGCCGACAAGTCCAGCGGCGGATTCGACAGGCCCGGCTTGATCGGCTTAACCGCGTGAGCGGGCCGTGCGGGCGCGGGGTTCGCTCCCGGCTCTGGCGTGTGCAGTTGAACCTGGTCCTTGGCCTCGGGCCGCTTCTTCGGTTCGTCCCTGCCCCCCTGGTTCCTGCGTTGACCGTCCTTGTTGGAGCGGTCGGCAGCGCCGGGCCCTTGCCCGTAGCCGGGGACATTGCTCGGCCGATTGACCTGCATGCGGCACCCTTCGGCATTTCTACCGAATTGCCATCACTATTGCCTGATGCCCGGCGCCGAACGCCTGTTTTCACAGCCCCAGAACGTTGATGCCGCTGTCGACATAGATCGTTTCGCCGGTTACGCCACTGGAGAGGTCGCTGGCGAGATAGACGGCCGTGCCCCCCACGTCGCCGCCCTCAACGTTCCGGCGGAGGGGGCTGTGTGCCGCGACTCGATCCATGATCTTGTCTGCCCCGCCGACGGCCGACGAGGCGAGCGTGCGGAGGTACCCGCCGCTGATGCAATTGACGCGGATCTTTTCCGGCCCGAGCTCGTAGGCGAGGTAGCGGGCCGAGCACTCGAGGGCGGCCTTGGCGACGCCCATCACGTTGTACCCCGGCACGACCTTCTCGCCGCCGTAGTAGCTCATGCACATGATGCTGCCGCCGCCCGAGCGTGCCATGATCGGCTGGGCGCGCTTCGAGATGGCCACCAGCGTGTACGCGGAGATGTCGATTGCGCTCTTGTACGCCTCGCGCGGCGTGGCGGTGAACTTCCCCGGCTGCAGCCACTCGCGGTCGGCGAAGGCGATTGAGTGGACCAGCACGTGCAGGTTGTCGTGCTTCTCGCTGAACTTGGCGAACGCGGCGTCGATCTCCTCGTCCTTGCCGGCGTCCATCGGACAGAACCAGGCGTCCTTGATGCCGAGGGCATCGACCGCCTTGCGGGTGCGGTTCTCGTTCTTTTCTCCGGGCAGGTGGGTGAAGGCAAGGCGGCACCCGTGCTGGTGCAGGGCCTCGGCGATGTACCAGGCGTAAGAACGGTCGTTCGCGATGCCGACAACCAGAGCGGTCTTGCCGGCGAGGAGCTTCGAGGGTGCGGGGTTGGTCATGCTGGATGGTATTCGCATAAGAGTCTTGTGCGCGAGCACAAGGCGAAAGGCCGCGTGCCACGGCCGGCTCGTGCTCGCGCACGAGGCTCTTATCCTGTACCATCCATCTATGCTCGACCTGAACGAACTGCCGCTCCCCGACCTCTACACCCACCTGCACGACATTCCGCAGGGCGACAGCCTCATCCGCCGCCAGATCGAGCTCGCGCGCGAGGAGGACCTTGGCCAGGAGTGGCAGCACGCCGATGTGACGTCGCAGGCGTTCATCAAGCCGTGGGCCAAGGGCGAAGCGCGGATCGTCGCCCGGAAGGACTGCGTGGTCGCGGGCCTTGCGATCATCGACGATGTGCTGACGGCCTACCGCGCTGACGTGGATGCGCACTTGAGCGCCGCCGACGGTGAAGCCGTAGCCGCGGGGGCGACGGTCGCGACGCTCAAGGGCAACCTTCAGTCGATGGTGACGCTCGAGCGGGTGCTGCTGAACTTCATCATGCGGCTGTCGGGCGTCGCGACACGGGCCGCGGCCTTTACCGCCGCGGCAAAGGCGGGCGGGGGCAGCGCTCGTGTTTACGACACGCGAAAGACAACGCCGGGGCTGCGCCTGTTGGAGAAATACGCCGTGCGTTGCGGTGGCGCCTTCTGCCATCGGCTCGGGCTCTACGACGCGGTGCTGATCAAGGACAATCACCTCGCGGCCCTGCGCGAGGACCTGGGTGCTTCGAGCCTGGCGGGCCTGGTGAAGGAGGCGGTTAAGCGCGCGAGGCTTGAAGCCGGGAAGGAAGGGCTTCGGTTTGTCATGCTTGAGGTCGATTCGGTCGACCAGCTCAGGCAGGTGCTGGAGGGAGGGGTATGCGGCGCGGGGGAGGAGAAGGTCAATATCGTGCTGCTGGACAACATGAACCCGGGCCAACTCCGCGAGGCGGTGGCGCTCCGCGACGCGATGAAGGTGCGCGTCGAGCTTGAGGCCAGCGGCGGGGTGACGCTCGAGACGGTCGGCTCGATCGCCGCGGCCGGGGTGGACCGGATCAGCACCGGCGGCCTCACTCACAGCGCCGTGTGGATCGACTTTGGGATGGATATGTGACGGAGAGACTACTCGCCGGCGGGCTCTGTGCGGCGTTCGTCGTTGATCCTTGCCAGCAGCGAAACGTTGGGGTCGATGCGGATGCGGCTCGGCTTCATCGGCATGTCGAATGACTCGGTGGCCGATCTGGTGTCCATGTCTACGTAGAGCCACTGGCCGGCGGGCTGTTCCTTGCCCTCTTCGGCTGGGAACTCGCAGTAGACGGGCAGACGCAGGGCGTACGCGGGGTTGTCGGCGTCGATCTTCTGGCTCTGCTCGACCGAAACGCTCATCTTCTTGCTGCCCTCGTCGTACTTGGTCTCGACCTTCAGCGTTGGCATGCCGGGGCGGAACGCCCACTGATCAAAGAACCGCTCCAGTGACTGGCCGCTGACCTCCTCGAGCACCTTGCGGAAGTCGCTCGTCTCGACGCACTGGAACTTGTTGCGGTCGATATACAGGCGCACGCCCTTCCAGAAGATGTCGTCGCCGAGGCGCTCGCGGAGCATGTGCAGGAAGAAGCCGCCGCGCTTGTAGGGGTCTTCGGCCTTTGTGAAGTTGTCGTCGATCTCTTTGTAGTAGCGGCTGATCATCGCGATGCCCTTCGGGGCGGACTTGTTCGCGGTGAGCTTGAGGATGTTCAGTGCCTGACGCGGGCCGCGGTAGTAGGCGTCGTCGCCGTCGCGTTTCTGGATCCAGAGCCACTCGCCCATCGTGGCCCACCCTTCGTTGAGCCAAATGTGGTCCCAGCTCTTGCAGGTCATCAGGTCGCCGAACCACTGGTGGCAGAGCTCGTGGCTGATCAGGTCGTCCTGAGCGCCCTCACCGTCGCCGCGCGAGGCGGCGTATTCGGCCAGGGTCGTGGCGGAGGTGTTCTCCATGCCGCCCCAGCGGAAGTTGCGGACGATGACCTGCGCGTACTTGTCCCAGGGGTAGGGCTCGTCGAAGAGCTCCTCAAAGTTCTTGACCATCGCCGGGGTGTGCTTGAAGATCGCCTTGAGGTCGTCGGCGCTGCCCGGGGGGCCGTAGACGGGCATCGGCACGCCGGGCTGGCCCTCGTTCACATCGACCACGTCGTACTTGCCGATGGCGAGCATGACGAGATAGGTCGCGTGCGGCTTGTCCTGCAGCCAGTGCCACCGCGTGCGTTGCGGTTTCTCGGTCTGGCTGAGCAACTCGCCGGTCTTCGCGTCGAGCTCGCCGACGAACGACTTCAGGCCGGTTACTTTCTCAACGAGCCGACCGTTGCTGATGACCTCGTAGCCGCTGTCGACGGTGACGGTGATCTCGCTGGTGAGCTTGTCGTTGGGGTAGTCGTGGCAGGGGAACCAGTATGAGTTGTAGTTGCTCTCGCCCTGGCTGTAGACCATCGCGCCCTGCTTCTCACGGCCCTCGCGCGTCTTGAACCAGTTGAGGCCCGAAGCGTTGCCGCTGGGCTTCTCAGCGTGGTAGGTCATCTGGACCGTTGCGGTTTCGCCCGGGCCGACGGCCTTTGGAAAGTTGATCGTGAGCCGGTCGTTGGCGTGGGTGAACGTCGCGTCGACACCGTCGACGGTCACCTTCGAGAAGGCCATCGTCTTGCGGGCGTCGAGGGTGATCGAACTCTGGCTGGAACCGATCGGCGAGGTTGTGAGCGTGGCCACGCCGTCGAAGGCCGCGTTCTCGATGTCGGGGATGTCGATCGTCAGCTTGATGTGCTTGTGATCGAAGAAGACCGAGGGCGGGTAGTTGGCAAGGCAGCGCCCGGTCTGGTCGTCGATGCGCGGGTCTGCGAGCGCCGGGGCGCAGACTGGAAGAGCAATGAGCAGTGATGGGAGTGCGAAGCGAAGGAGCGTGGCCGGTGTGTGCATCGTGTTTCTCGTGGGGCAAGCAGCGGGCGAAAGCCTCGGAGTGTAACGGATGCGCGAAAGTGGGTTTCACGGCGTCGGTCATGCGTCAGGCCCGATGCGACCCGAGTGGGGGTGGCAGCGGACGAGGGGTGCCGGGTCCTCCGCCGGGCGTTGGTTCATCGCTTGGGGTAAGGCGGATTGGCAGCGCGAAGAACTGCCCGGGCTTCAGGCTGGGGCTTGGATGGTCGCCGCCCGGCTCGACCGCCAATGACTGCGCGTCGAGATGGAGCGTTCCGAGGGCGTGAGGTGTCAGAGGCGGTGGCGCCGTTCGTGGCGGCACCGCCGGTACCGGCACGCCCCTTTTCCGCGGCTTGGATGCTGTTGCTTTCAAGATCGCGTCGGCGATTCGACGCGCCTCTACCGGGTCTTCGCAGGTGCGCAGGAGGCTCTTGAGAGCCTCCAGAGCCTTGATCTTGGCCTCGGCGAGCAATCGGTTGTACTCAGCGTAATCAGACACGGTTCCCCCTTGTCGTGAAGCGCGGATGAGCGATCCCGCCGCCAAGGATACCTGGCGAACGGAGAAATGCAAGGATTTTGTACGGTATTGGCAAGATCCCCCCTGTTAGGTGTTCGGATGGGTTGCTGGCAAGGGTGCACGCGCTGATTTTTGGCGTCCCGAATCGGGGCTGACGCGACGGGCGAGTTGGCGAAGTTTCCGGCGGAGGCTGCGGAGTGAACCGGGCGTTGGCATCGCGAGCGCTGCGTAGAGCCGGCGCGCGATGAGTCGGCACCTGCTCTGGCGACCGGTGCGACGATCGAGCGCGGGGCCCCTACGCTGTCTCATGCCCCCCCAGCCGAACGACTTCTTCGACGACATCGCTCACGGTGCGCAGGCGGTGCCCTCGCCGCTTGCGCTGGCGGCGTCACCTTCGCCCCCGCCGGATGATGACTCCGACGCGATCGATACAGGCAAGGCCGGGGACATGCTGCGTGCAACCGCGGACAAGAGTGCAACGCACTCGACAGAGTTCTACTCGCCGATGCCCGCTGGGTACCGCAAGGGCCAGACGAAGTACGTCGTGGTCTTCGGCACGGTGATGAGCGGGCTGGGCAAGGGGATCTTCTCCGCATCAATGGCGAAGCTGTTCCGCGACAAGGGGATGTGCGTCGCGCCGATGAAGCTTGAAGGGTACCTGAACTTCGATGCTGGCACGCTGAACCCGTATCGGCACGGCGAGGTCTTTGTGCTCGAGGACGGCACCGAGTGCGACATGGACCTTGGCACGTATGAGCGGATGCTCGACCTGAATCTCACCCGGCGCAACTTCACGACGTCGGGCCAGGTGTTCGCCTCGATCCTCGAGCGCGAGCGCCGCGGCGATTATCTGGGTCGGGACGTGCAGTGGATCCCGCACGTTACAGGGGAGGTGAAGCGGAAGATCCGCGAGCTTGCGATGTACGGCGACGGGACGCGCCCGGCGGACGTCGTGTTTATCGAGGTCGGCGGGACGGTGGGGGACTACGAGAACGGCTTCTACATCGAGGCGCTGCGCGAGCTGGCGTTCGAGGAGGGGCAGACGGCGGGGGCCAACAACTGCTGCTTCGTCGCGCTGACGTACGTGGTGAAGCCCAACGCGCTGGGCGAGCAGAAGAGCAAGCCTGCCCAGCTTGGCATCAAGCGGATGATGGAGGCCGGCGTGCAGCCGCACATCATCGCCTGCCGGGCGGAGGAGCCGGTTGACGCGAAGGTGCTCGAGAAGGTGGCGATGTTCAGCAACGTGCCGATGCACCGCATGTTCAGCATGCACGACCGCCCGAGCATCTACACGATCCCCGACGAGATGCGGGGCGAGGGGCTCGACCGGCAGATCCTGAGCATCCTGGGCCTGCACGAGCGTGTGGACTCGCCGGCGGAGGACCGCGCCCGCGAGAACTGGAGCGTGTTTGTTCGCGGGCTGACGCGCAAGGCGCGGGCGCGGGTCGTTGACATCGGCATCACCGGCAAGTACGCGCACCTGCGCGACGCGTACGCGAGCATCGACAAGGCCGTTGAGCACTGCTCGGCGAAGCTGGAGACCGACATCCGGCTGCACTGGATCGAGACGACTGAGCTGACAGAGGCGAACGCTTCGTCGCGCCTTGTTGACCTTGACGGCGTGATCGTGCCGGGCGGGTTCGGGCGGCGCGGCGTGGAGGGGAAGATTCTGTGCGTGCGTCACTGCCGCGAGAACAAGGTGCCGTACCTTGGGATCTGTCTGGGGTTCCAGGTCGCGGTGATCGAGTACGCTCGCAACGTGCTGGGGCTCAAGGACGCGAACTCAACCGAGTTTGAGCCGGCGACACTGAACCCGCTGATCAGCGAGTTGCCCGACCAGAAGAAGATCGAGGGTTTGGGCGGAACGATGCGTCTGGGTGGGCAGGACGTGCTGATCAAGGAAGGGACGCTGGCGCACTTCCTGTACGCCAAGCGCACGAGTGTTCGCGAACGCTTCCGCCACCGCTACGAGGTTGACCCCGCGTACATCGCGCAGCTGGAGGCGGGCGGCATGATCTTCAGCGGGCGTCACCCGACGGTTCCGATCATGCAGGTGCTGGAGCTCCCCGCCTCGGCACACCCGTACTTCATCGGCGGGCAGTTCCACCCCGAGCTCACGAGCCGTCCGTTGCGTCCTCAGCCGCTCTTTGTCGGTCTGATCGCTTCGGCGATCGTGCGCCGATATGGCGTGGACGATGCGGCACGGCAAGGGCTGTACGCCGACCCGACGCTGAGCCGCTGGCTCAGACGTGTGCCCAACCAGGGCGCGGGCAGCGCGGTGAAGGCGTAGCGTCGCGGTGAGACGGTGACCCGCGGCCCTTTGTGGCGGGGCCGGTGTGCTGTATTACGGCAAAATCCGCGACAAACCGGGGTTGCCAATTGCGCCATTGGCGGTAATCTACTTGTTGAAAGGAATCGGCATGCGCACGAATAACTTTGCGGCGATGGGCTTGATCAGCACGCTGGCTGGAGCGGCGATGGGGCAGGTGCTGGCGCCTCCGTTTGACGTGAACTATCAGTTGGTTGGGCTTGGCTATCCGCCCGGTGTGCCCGCGCCGCTCGGGGGGCTCTGCTTCAAGCCGGGCGACGCGAACAAGCTGCTGATTGGCGGTTCGGCGAACGGTGGCTCAGGCGCTATCTACGAGATCGGCATCACGCGCACCTCCAACGGGTACATCAGCGGCTTTTCGGGCACGGCGACGCTGCTCGCGACGGCCCCCAACATTGACGGCGGCCTGTGCGAGATCCCCGGTTCGGGCGGGACGCTGGTGTTTACGACCTACTCGAACAATTCACTGGGGCAACTCAGGCCCGGGAGCACGACGCCCGACTCGTACGTGTCGCTGAGCGCCACGGGGATCGCCTCGTCGACGGGGACGTGCCAGTTTGTGCCCACGGGATTCCCGGGCGCCGGCAACTTTGTCGTCGCCTCGTACAGCACATCCAGGTATTACACGCTCCCGCTGACTGCCAACCCCGGGCCCGCTCCGCTGACCTACTCGTTTGGGTCATCAGGCAACGAGGCGCTGTTCGCGGCGGGCGGGCCCGAGGGAATCGTGTACGTCCCTCTCTTTTCTCCGATCTTCAATGAGACGCCGACGATGCTGGTGTGCGAGTACTCGGCCGGGCGCGTGTCGTCTTACGACGTCGGCACCGGCGGCCTGCCCGTGCCGGCTTCGCGGCGTGATTTCATCACGGGCCTGGGTGGTGCCGAAGGCGGGTGCCTTGACCCGCGGACGAACAGCCTTCTCTTCAGCACGTTCGGCGGCAGTGCCGGCGTGGTGATGGTGCCGGGCTTTAACCTGCCCCCGTGTGGCCCAGCGGACATTGGCCGCCCGGGCGGGTTGTTCGGGGCCGATGGCCTGTTGAACAACAACGACTTTATTGTCTACATCGACCGCTTCTTCGCGTCCGACCCGCGTGCGGATATTGGTGTGCAGGGCGGCGTGCCCGGCTCAGACGGCGCATGGGACAACAACGACTTTGTCGTGTTTATTGAGCAGTTCTTCGCCGGATGCACGGAATAAGCAGCGGGAACGGGTCTACATCTGCAGCGGGCCCGCGCCTGGAGCGCCGCCCGGCTGGCCGCCCTTGGCCAACTGTGCTGCGTACATCTTCGCCACCGCCTGCGAGAGCTCGACGTAGCGCATCCGCAGTTCGCTGAGCACCTGGGTCAGGTCGGTCGTTTCCTGATCGTTCAGGTTCCCCTTGGTCTTCTGCATCAGCACGTCGATCAGGTCAATGTGGAACTTGGCGTACTCGAGCGAGACGATCGGGCGACCGGTCTCCGGGTCGGGGTAGGCGCCCATGTACATCAGCGTCTGGCTGACCATCGTTCCCAGCAGGGCCTGCCAGTCGGCCGGTGGCAGTTGTTGAGGGTGACCGCCGGTTGCGGCTACGCCCGCGCCCGCCGCGGCTGCGCCCGCGGCACCGGGCACCGGCGCCGCCTTGGCTTTCTCGGCTTCCTGTGCGGCGAGGCGGTCCTTTTCCGCCTGAGCCTGGCTCTTCCAGTCTGAGTCGATGATGAGCTTGGGTGCAGAGGGGGGGGTGGAAGAGGGGGGGGTGGGGTCGGCCATAATGGGCACGGTAGGCGATATGCTGTGTGCTGCGTGCGTGATCGACGCCGCATGACCGCACGGAACACTCATGAACACACCAATGGACTATGCACGGATGCTCGTCTTGGAACGCTCGGGAGGTACGTTGAGGCTGACCTCGGCGCGTGCCGTGGCGGGCAGCGCTGCGCTGCTGCTTGCGGTGACGTCCGGCTGCTCGAGCTGGGGTGATGGCGGCAAGGTCGGCCCGACCGTGCAACCGGCGGCGTTCCACAAGGAAGCGGTCGCCACGAAGAGCGAGACCGCGGGGAGCACCACCGCAGCGGTGGCGGAGCCGAAGGCACCGGCCGCGACGGTGACTTCGATGCCAGCGGCGGCACCCGCGGGCACCGCTGGGCGCGCGGCCCAGAGCGTTCCGCGGGTGGTTGCGGTGGTGGATGCTGCACCGCACGCTGACGCTGAGGCGAAGCCGGTGGGGCGTGACGTGGTGGCCGACAGCATGGTGGGCCAGATCCAGGGCCGGCCGGTCTACGCCAGCGAGGTGCTCGACCCGATGGACGGCCAGTTGCGAGCGGCCGCGCGGAACGTCAAGACGCCAGCGGCAGCGCAGGCGTGGGTGCGCGAGGCAGCACGCCTGATCCGCCAGCAGGTCGAACTGAGGGTTCGTGACGAGTTGCTGTTGGGGGAGGCGAGGGCGCGGCTGACGCCCGAGCAGAAGCAGGGCTTGATCTATTTCCTCAAGCGGGTTGACCAGTGGGCCAGTGGCCAGCAGGGTGGCAGCCAGGCGCAGGCGGAGGAGGCGATCAAGGAGCGCACGGGTGAGGACTACGACAAGTTCCTGCGCAGCCAGCGCGACCAGACGCTGATCCGTGAGTTGATCAAGGAGAACGTCACCCCCAACGTACGCGTGCCGTGGCGCAAGGTTGAGCGCTATTACGAGGAGAACCAGGCAACGCTGAACCCGCCCCCATTTGGCGTGGTGCGAATCGTGATGATCGACGGTGCCAACACCGAAGCGGTCGCGAAGGCACAGGCCTCGGCCTCGGCGCCCGACGGCGGCGCGTTCCGCGAACTGGCGGCGTCGGAGGCGAACGTGTTCGACCGAGGGCACGCCGGGCTGGTGGTCAAGCCGCTCGACAAGCCGTTCGCGGAGGTTGAGTGGGTGGGGAACAAGGCCTGGAACGAGGCGGCCTCGAAGCTTCACGAGGGTGAGGCGGCCGGCCCGATCGATACCGCCGAGTACAAGGTGTGGGTCCGACGCGAGGCCGATTATTCCACGCCGCACCGCACGCTCGAGGATGCGCAGCTTGAGATTGTCGCGCGGCTGACGCAGGCGAAGGAGGGGCAGGAGCAGGGCGTCTTCTTCGGGCAACTGCTGGGGAAAGGGAGCTTTACGCCCGTCGGGCGCATGACGCTTGAGCTTCTGCTGCTGGCGGCGCAGCGTCACCTTCCGCCGGAGATTGCAAACGCCGTTCGTGACGCGAACCCGCTGGGGACAGACACCTCTCCCGCGCTTGAACGATCACCGGCGCTGCCTGAGTTGAACGATGTGAGCGTGAACCCTCCGCCGACGGCCAAGCCCAAGAGCGGCACGCCGGAATCACCGAGATAGCCCCGGTGCTGCGGCGTGTGATGGCCATGATCGGATTGGGCGGGTGGCTGGGGGGGGTGCCCAGGGCCCTTGGCGCGCGCGGGGAGGACGCCGCCGCTGCGTACCTCAAGGGCAAGGGTTACGCCCTGCTTGACCGGAACGTGCGAGTGCCGATGGGCGAGGCCGACATCATCGCTCGAGACGGGCAGGTGATCGTGCTGGTGGAGGTGAAGTCGCGCATCGTGGACCCGGACCGCCCGCGGCCGAAGGCGGAAGCGCAGGTGGGTGCGTTCAAGCGCCGCAAGCTTCTGGGCATCATGGACCACCTGAGCAGGGCCAACGGCTGGCAGCGCGTGAAGAAGCGGATCGACGTGGTAGCGGTGGAGTACGACTCGGCGGACTCGGCCGCCCAGCCGACGGTGCGACACTTTGTCAACGCGGTTTGGAGGGCGCTGTAGCGCGAGGGGCCAGCCGAATGACGACCTGGGAACCAGCCAGCGAATCCGACCTGAACGAGCTGCGCGTGCTGATCGGGAAGGTGAGGCGTGCCGGTGGCACGCCGCCGGTGCGCGAGGACGGGCTGAAGGGGCTGACCAAGCGGCGCGCGGGCCAATTGCTCACATCGTTGCGGGAGATTGTGCTGGATGGTGGGGGTGCCAGCGGGAGCGAGAAGTGAGTCGGGCGCGGTAACCGCGGCGGTACACTGCCGCCATGCTTTTCATGGTCATCGAGCGGTTTAGGGCCGGTCGCAGCGAGGCGGTGGGTGAGCGGTTCCGGCAGCAGGGACGGATGCTGCCGGCCGGCGTGACCTACCTGGCGAGCTGGGTGGAAGACTCGGGCGCGAGCTGCTTCCAGCTGATGGAAACGACCGACGAAGTCGGCCGCGCGGGGATCGACCTGTGGGTCTCGCGATGGAGCGACCTTGTCGACTTTGAGGTCTTCCCCGTGCTCACCTCGACCGACTATTGGGCGCGGCAGGCAGCGCGCGTCGGACGACCAAACGTGGAGGGAGAGCGATGAGCGAGGACGACTTCCGCTCGAACGCGCTGTGCATGCCCGGCGCGGTGGAGCGGTCACACATGGGCCACCCGGACTTTCGCACGGGTGAGAAGGGAAGGGTCTTCGCGACGCTGAGCGAAGACGACGACGGCCCCTTTGGCGTGGTGATGCTGACGCCCGACGAGCAGGCGGCGTTCATCGCCGAAGCGCCGGGCACGTTCGAGAAGGTGAAGGGGAAGTGGGGCGAGGGCGGCGCCACGCGGGTGCGGCTGGCGGAGGCGGTGCAGGCCATCACCCGCCGGGCGGTGATGGCGGCTTGGCGGGGGAAGGGTGATGTATTAGGGGGGGAAGGGCAGGCACGCTGAAGTCGGTCAGGGCAGCGCCTTCAGTGGCACGCGAACGGCTGCGGCGATACCACCAGCAACCCCGCGCAGTTCGTTGTGAACCCGTCAGATGTGGGCCAGCGGGGCGGCCTCCCCGGCCGTGACGGCCAGCACGACAACAACGACTTCATCGTCTACATCGATCAGTACTTCGCGGCGTGCTAAACGAGCGGGCCGCGGGCGCATTACGTGGAGAGTGGCCTGTGCGCCATGCCGCACGGCGCGTGGCGCTTGGAGCCGCCCTGGGGCCATCGCTCATCTAGGGCTGTGTCCCTTGTGCGCTTGCCCGCTCCAGCTTCAGCGTTTCTCGCTCAGCAGCGCCGCGATCTGGTCGAGCTGGGTGGAAATCCGGCCGAGCATGGCGAGGTGGGCATCGCCGCCGGTGGGGGCATCGCCGGTGCCCTGTGACGCGGCGATTGGGGCTTGAGCGTTGGGGGAGTGGAGCTGCTGGCGGAGCGCTTCGCGGGCGGCGATGATGCGGTTGCGGAACTCGTGGGCGTCGATGATCCCCGTCAGGTGCATGTCGTGCGCCTGGCCGACGCTGTGGCCGGCGGTCTCGAACTTCAGCGTCGCGAGGTGGAACTTCCGCAGGACCGGCCCCTCGATGAAGGTAACGTCCTGGATGTTCTCCAGCGGGATCGTCTTCTCGACCTGGAAGAAGATCCCCTTGCGGAAGCGTAGCGCCTTGCCGTCGAGGGTGCAGCTGAGCTTCTCGAAGTAGTGGTGCGCCCACCACGGTCCCAGCCCGCAGAACCAGGCGATCGCCAGCGGGATGCCGATGATGGTGAAGAACATCGTCAGCCCGATTGTGACGACGAGGTAGGGTCGGTAGAGCGGGTTGAACTTGGCGATGAGTGGGTTGGTGGGGGAGAGGGGGGATGCCGATCCGGGTTGCTTCTGCTCCATAGAGGGAATGGTAACGGAAGTGGGGGGAGCGAGGTGGGTGGGGAAGAATGGCAAGCAGCGAATTGAGGCAGCGCGGGTGGGCGTGGCGCGGCGGGCAACTACCATCGCCCCTGCCCCCCCCCTCCCTCATGAAGAAGCGTGACACCCTCCATCTGCCGGTGCTTTACGACCAGGTGCTGGAGGTGATCGACCCGCGGCCGGGGATGGTGATCGTTGATTGCACACTGGGGCTGGGCGGGCACGCATCGGCGATGCTGGAGCGATTGAAACCCGGCGGGAGGCTGATCGGGATCGACCTTGACCCGGCCAACATCAGGCTCGCCAGAGGGCGGCTGGAGAAGGTGAAGGGGAAGAGCGCGGTGCGGTTCGACCTGTTCAACACCAATTTCGCCGGCGTTCAGGGGGTGATCGCGGAAGCGGGTGTCGAGGGTGGCCGGGTGGATGCGGTGCTCGCGGATATCGGCGTGGCGAGCACGCAGATCGACGACCCGGCGCGGGGGTTCTCCTATCGGCGGCCGGGGCCGCTGGACATGCGGATGGATCCTGCGCGGGGCGAGCCGGCCTCAGCGCTGCTGGCGCGGATGAGTGAACGCGAGATGGCGGAGGCCTTTCGAGAGTACGGAGACGAGGAAGATGCGGAGGCGATCGCCGCGCTGATCGTCGAGCGGCGCAAGGCCGCCCCGATCACCACGACGCAGGAGTTGATGGCAATCGTCTGCGAGGCGCGCGACTTCACGGTTGAGCGCGGCGCGGGAGCGAAGCTCCATCCGGCCGCTCGGACGTTTCAGGCGTTGCGGATCATGGTCAACCGCGAACTGGCGAACCTCGACCGGCTGTTGGCGGTGATTCCGGAGGTGCTCAGGCCGGGGGGGATCGCAGCGGTGATCAGCTTTCACAGCGGCGAGGACCGGCGGGTGAAGCACGCGTTCATGAAGGGTTTCAGGGATGGCATCTACGCACGCGAGAGCCGCGACCCGCTCGTAGCGACCGAAGAAGAGGTGCGGTACAACGCCCGTGCACGATCTGCCAAGCTGCGCTGGGTGCAGCTGGCCGACCCGAACGGCTCGGGGCTGCACGACCGCACCGCGGCCGAACGGCGCACCAAGGCGGGGGCGACGTCAGGAAAGGCGCTGGCATGAGTTCGACGTGGTGGGGGCCGTGAGGGCCGTGTGGCGCGGTGGTGGGGGGTGTAAACAAAGCGCCGATGTGCCACAATGTGCGCATGGGTTCAACACGGTTCAACACGCTAGTGAAGACGGCAGCATGGGCCTTGGCGGCGGCTCTTGGTGTGGTGTTTTGCGGTGGGCTTGGGGGATGCTCTTCTCCAGCGTCGGTCTCTGCCGAGCGGCTTGCATGCGAGTACCGCGTCGAACCAGAGGGGATCGCGGCAGCACGTCCCCGGCTGTCGTGGCGGCTCAAGGCTGCCGATGCCCGCGAGCGCGGCGTCACCATGAGTGCATTCCGGGTTGTGGCGGCGGGCACGGTCGACGCGCTCCGCGAGGGGGCGAGCGGGAAAGAAGGGGCGGCCGGCGGCGCGGCTGGACAGGAGGGTGCCTTGCTGTGGGATTCGGGCAAAGTGCGCCGGCGCGAGGGTGCCGATGACCGCGTCGATCCGCCGCTGCTGGCGACGAGGGTGGAGTGGGGCGGGCGGCCGCTCACCTCACGTCAGCGGGTGTGGTGGCGGGTGATGGTGTGGGATCAGTTGGGCCGGCCCAGCGGGTGGAGCGAGCCGGCTTCGTTCAGCGTCGGGCTTCTCGATCAGGCGGATTGGAAGGGCGAGTGGATCGGCCTTGACGAAGCGGCCCCGCCGCCGCTGACTGCCACGGTGCGCGATGCGCTGCGACAGTTGCCGTGGATCAGACAGCCGGGCGGGCCGGAGGGGCACGAACGTGTAGCGTGCTTCCGCGGGGAGTTCGATCTGCGCGAGGGTGAGGTGGAGAGCGCGTGGGTTGCAGGTACGGCGGACATGATCGGCGCGGTGTGGGTGAACGGCGTATCGGTGGGCGAACTGGCCCGGTGGGAGCCGGTGAGGGCGATCGACGTGCGCAGCGCGCTCAAGCCCGGGCGGAATGCCCTCGCGGTGCGTGTAGAGCACCACGACGGGTTGAACCCCGCCGTCACGGGCATGCTCGTGGTGCGGTTTGCTGGTGGTGGGGAGCAACGCGTCCCGTTTGATGGCACGTGGAAGCTAAAGGATGGGACAGAAGGCGGGGATGGACGCAGCGGAGCGGCACCGGCGGAATGGCGTCGGGCCGGGTTTGACGAGTCTTCCTGGCGTCCGGCAGAGGTGTCGCCCGGCGCAGCGTGGGGGTCATCGCGGAACACCGAGCACTTCATGCCGCCGGCGCCCTACCTGCGTAAGACGTTCGCGGTGTCGGCGGAGAAACGTGTGACGCGAGCAACGCTTTACGCGACTGCGCTTGGGCTCTATCAGTGCCAGTTGAACGGTGCACGAGTGGGGCGAGCGGAGTTCGCGCCGGGCTGGACCGAGTATGCCAAGCGGGTAGAGCACCAGACGTACGACGTGACCGACATGATCAGGTCCGGCGAGAACTGCCTTGGGGCGATCGTGGGAGACGGCTGGTACGCGGGGCTGATGGGCTACACCGGTCAGCGGCGTTTCTACCACGGTCCCGCGAGGTTCAAGGCACAGCTCGAGATCGAGTATGGCGATGGCACAGGCGAGACGATCGTCAGTGGCGGAGACTGGCTCGCGGCGTTCGGGCCGGTCCGGTACACCGACAACTACATGGGCAGTGCCTACGACTCGCGGCTGGAGGTTTCGGGCTGGGATACCGCGGCTTGCTCGGCGGGCTCGTGGCGTCCGGTCGAGGTTGGGTTGGGAATCGGATCGAGCCTGCGCGAGACGGACGTGACTGCCGTGCTGCGGCGGCTCGTCAGCAACGGGAAACTGGCGCTCCGCGTGAGGCGTGAAGTGCTGGGGGATCCGGCGTACGGCGTTGTGAAGCGGCTGCGCGTCGCGTATACAGCGGGGGGCGTGGAGCACGAGGCGTCGGCGGAGGAAGGGCAAACACTCTCGTTGCCGCGGAAGGGTGAAACTGGCGAGTTCGTGATTACGAGGGCGACGTTTGGTGAACCGCCCGCCGCACCCACCCCGCCGCCGACCATCGAGCCCGCCTTGACCGACCCGGTACGGAGGTACGAGGAATTGCCGACACGCTCCGTGAGCGAGCCGCGCCGGGGGCGGTACGTCTTTGACCTCGGCCAGAACATGGTCGGATGGACTCGGCTTCGCGTGTCGGGAACAGCGGGGCAGCGCCTGGTCGTGCGTCACGCTGAGATGCGGAACCCCGACGGCACGCTCTACACGTCGAACTTGCGCGGCGCGACCGCTACGGACTTCTTCACGCTCAAGGGCGGTGAAGAGGTGCTCGAACCGGTGTTTACGTTCCACGGGTTCCGCTATGTGGAGATCACCGGGCTTGCCGAGAAGCCGGGGGCGGAGATGGTGACGGGGGTTGTCGCGCACAGCGCGCTAGCCCCGGCGGGGACGTTCAGCTGCTCGAGCCCGCTGGTGAACCGGCTGGTTGAGAACATCGTTTGGGGGCAGAAGGGAAACTACTTTGAGGTGCCGACCGATTGCCCGCAGCGCGATGAGCGGCTGGGGTGGACGGGCGATGCGCAGTTCTTCATGAACACCGCCGCGTACACGTTCGACGTTGCTTCGTTCATGTCGCGCTGGCTCAAGACGCTGGCGCAGGATGCGCAGTTCCACGACGGTACGTTCGCCCACGTGGCACCGAAGGTGAACGAACGCGGCGGTTCGACGGCGTGGGGTGATGCGGCCATCGTCTGCACGCACGCGCTGTACACGACCTATGGGGATACCCGAGTTATTGCCGACAACTACGACGCGATGCGCCGGTACATGGCGTGGCTGGACGGGCGGACCACTGATGGGATCACCCACGTCGGTGGGTTTGGCGACTGGCTGAATCTGAACGACCCGACGCCGGGAGACCTGATCGACACAGCGTACCGCGCCGAACTCCTTCGGCTAATGCAGGAGATGGCTCTCGCGATAGGCATGAGGGCGGACGCGGCCGCGTTTGGGGCTGCGCACGCGGCGACGGTGGACGCGTTCCGAGCGAGGTTTGTCGCGCCGGACGGAGAACTCAAGGGGAGCGGGCAGACCGGTTACGCACTGGCTTTCACGATGGGGCTGATCCCGCCGGAGCAGCGCAAAGGAGCTGCCGAGCACTTCGCCAGGGCGGTGGAGGGGAAGAACTGGCACCTTGCGACCGGGTTTATCGGCACGCCGCGCCTGCTGCCCGGTCTGCAACGAGCCGGCGAGGAATCAGTGGCCGCACGCCTGCTTTTGAACGAGGACTATCCGTCGTGGCTCTACCAGGTAAAGCTCGGCGCGACCACCATGTGGGAACGCTGGGACGGGTGGACACCCGAGCGCGGCTTTGCGGACGTTGGGATGAACTCGTTCAACCATTACGCGTTTGGGTCGGTCGGCGACTACCTCTATCGGCACGTCGCGGGGATCGCGCCGATCGAGCCGGGCTACGCGCGTGTGCTGGTCGCACCAACGGCGATACGCGGCCTGGAGCACGCCGAAGCGACATACGACTCGGTGGCGGGCGCCGTGCGCAGCGCCTGGCGCCGCGTGCCCGGCGCGGTCGAGTATGAGATCGCCGTGCCGCCGAACGTGAGCGCAGAGATCGAGCTAGCGGTTCCAGGTGGGGCGGCGGATGTGCGTGAGGGCGGCATGGCACTCGACAAGGTGCAGGGCATCGAGGCCGCTGATCCGGCGGTGGAGAACGGGCGATTGCGCCTGCGGGTTGGCTCAGGCGTGTATCGGTTCGTGGTTCTCGGCGCGTTCGAGTAGTGCGTGCGCTCAGCTAGCGCGGCGCCGCCGCTCGCATCAGCCGGTCGTGCACGGCCCGCCAGATAGCGGCGGCCTCTGGTGATTCGGCGGCCGCGTATTGGGGCAGCGGCGGGCGGTGCACGGCGATCACCGATGTGCCCGGCGCGTCGGCTTCTCTGAGGGTGTGGTAGAGCGCCGCGGCATACTCCACCGGCGCTGCGGGGAGCCGGAAGAGGCGGGCACGCGGCGGAAGCTCAGACTCCTCCGCGAGGATCGAGTGAGAGAGCACCGCGATCGCGTCCGTTCCGGCTTCGTCGGCGAGCAGTTCAAGCTCGTTCCAATCCGAGAAGAGCACCGTGCGTGCGCACGGGGCGTAGTGGCTTGCGAGCATCCCCGGTGACGGCAGCGGGGCGTCAACCTCGCTCGTCCCCGGTCCGAAGCGCACCGGCGCCTCGAGCACAGCCTCGAGTTGTTCAGCCCCGATGACGCCCGGTCGCAGGATGGTTGCCCCGCCGCCCATCGAACTGCCACCCCCGGCGCCCGCCCCCGCCTCCTCGAGCCGTACAACCGTGCTCTCAATGCCGGTCTGGCACGCCCCGCCGTCGAGCACCAGCGCGGTCTGTGCGTCAAACGCTTCGCGCACGTGCGCGGCGGTGGTAGGCGAGACGGTCCCGCTCTTGTTCGCACTCGGCCCGACCAGCGGCCCGCCAAACGCAAAGAGCAGCGCGAGCGCGATCGGGTGATCGGGACAGCGCAGGGCGACGCTCGGCCCGCCCCCGGTGACAACGTCGGGGATGCGCTTGTGCCGCGGCAGGACGATCGAGAGCGGCCCGGGCCAGAACGCCCGCATGAGGCGGGTCGCGGCGTCACCGAGCGGCCCGTCAACAAGGGTGGCGGCCATCTCGATGCCGGTGACGTGGACGATCAGCGGGTTGTTGGGTGGGCGGCCCTTTGCAAGAAACACGCGCTGAACGGCATCGGCGTTGAGCGCGTCTGCACCAAGGCCGTAGACCGTCTCGGTTGGAAACGCAACAAGGCCGCCCGCTCGAAGCTGTTCGGCCGCGGCGTCAATGTGCGAGAAGTCGAACGGATCGCTCACGGGTTTGTCCTGTCGCCCGGGAGTGGGTCGGTCGCGCTTGGAACGGTGAAGAGGATGCGGTTGCGCTCGAGCGCCGTCCCCATCGCCGCGTAGAGCCGCGCGATCGCGGCGTTGTACTCGGTGTAGGCGCCAAGCTCGGCGGCCTCCGTACCGGCCAGTGCCTGCTGACGCCGCAGCTTGAGGTCGAGGAACTCGGGCGTGAGGGCCTGGAACGTGCGTTCCTCGACCTCGAGCGTCCGCAGGTTTTCCGCCGCGGAAATCCGGCTGGCCCTGGTCTGCTCGATGAGCTGGTAGGTCGTCACAACCTGGCGCAGCCCGCTCTTGACGTCCAGCAGCACGCGCTGCACAACGTCGCGGTAGGTCGTCGCGGCCTGGTTCGCCTCAAGGAAGCGGGCGCGGTAGCCGGCCTCCGCGGCGCGGTTGCCGATCGGCTGCTCGTAGCTGACACCGACGAGGTAGTCGATGAAGTTCGTGTCGTTGAGTCGTGAGTAAGCGTCGCTGGAGTTGCTCGCGATCTCGCTGACGCGCATCTGCAGCCGGAGGTCGAGCGCCGGCAGTCTGGCGTTGTCGGCGAGTTGCTGGCGGATGGCCGCGTCGTTGATGGCCAGCAGGGCACGCTGCACCTCCGGGCGGTTGGCCAGCGCAGTGGTCACCACGTCCTGCAGCGTCAGCACCAGGGCCTCGCCCACGGGCTCATCGACCGGCTGCAGCAGCACCTCCGAACCAACCGTCAGGTCCGGGTCGTTCATGATCTGCTTGAGGCGGTCGCTCGCCTGACGCACGGTGTTCTGCGCCCGGAGGACGTCGGCGCGGCGCGACTCAACGGTGGCGACGGCGTCCGAAAACTGGCTGGCTCGCACGTCCTCTGCTTTCTCCCGGCGCTTGCTGAGCGTCCCCCGCACTTCTTCCCCGCGTTCGAGCAGGCGCTGGGCGATCTTGAGCTCTCCCGACGATCGCACGAGCGTCCAATAGGCGGTCTCGGCGTCGGCAACCTGTTGCAGCAGCGTCGCCTTCAACTGCTGGATGCTGTCCCGCTCGGCGTTGACGGCCTGTCTCACCTCCGCGAGGTTTGCATCGGTTCCGAAGTTCCGCATCAGCGGCTGGTCGAGCTGCACGGTAATGCTCGGCTGCACGGCGGGGTCGGGGGTGGGGAATGTGCCGGGTGAGTTGTTGTCCAGTCGGCTGAGCTGGTTCTGGATGGTGAACGATCCGCCCGTCTCGAGCCGGCGGCGCAGGCCGACGGTGCCCGAGCGCTGCTCCTGCTTTGTCAGCACGGGGCCCGTGCCGAAGCCGGTTCGCTGTGAGGCGTTGTCCTGCACCTGGTCCTGGGCGGTTGCAAAGAGCACCCAATCGAACGCGGCCTGCGCCTGAACGGTGTTGGCCTGGTTAATCGCAGGCACCAGCCGGGCGAACTGCAGCGTGAGGTTGTTCGACGCGGTCGTCAGGACCGCCCGCCGAAGGCTGATGCTTGCGACCTGTTGCTCTTGCCCGTTGAGCGAGGCGCCGAGGGGCGCCTGGAAGTCTTTGTAGCTGCCCTTGCCGCTGGTCTGTTCGAGCTGAGTAAGGATGTCCGGCGCCAGGCCCAGGCTCTGCACACGGTCTGGGGCCGTTGTGGGCCGAAAAGCAGGATCGGCCCCGGCAGGCCGGACGGTCGATCCCTCGGTGTCGCGCTTGATCGCCCCGAGTATCGAGCGGCGGAGTTCGGGCTCCGAGTCTCGGTGGAGGGGCGTCGCGCAGCCGGCCAGCAGAGCCAACGCCAAAGCGCCCGCTGCAAGGGCGCGGCGGGCGTGATCGGCTCGGCCCGGAACGGGGTGCTGGCGGGGGGGGG
>CAYOGE010000033.1:0-40519 GCA_964403525.1 uncultured Phycisphaeraceae bacterium
CTCGGTCTGCGCCTGCGATTACATCACGCACGAGGTTGAGCCGTGATCCGTATAAGTAGCGCCCCAGCTGGCGAGCAGGCGTCGAGCTCTTGAAGACCATGCCCGGTTCCGGTGCGCCACGCGGATGCAGGATTGGCAAGGCAGGTTGCGGAGGCGATTGGCACCTGTTGCGCGCGACTCCACCGCCAGGATGCCGCTCGGGAAAAAGGGCTGTGGTTTGGGTGGGGGGTGCCGCGACTTCGGCATACCCCCCCCTCCCCCCTCCCCCCCTCAAACCCCGCAGCCACCCTTGCGGCTCATCGCCAAGTCAGGTCGGGTGCGAAGCCGGCAGCGGTTGTTGAAGCCGGAAAAAACGCCTGCGGAACCGGTACACTCCTTCTCGAGTTTGTCTGAAGAACCCCCGGACGCTGCCGATGTGTTCGCGCAGCCGCCAGAGTCCAGCAGTTTGTTGTGTCGGCGTTCTTGGAGCGTAATGCCAAGCGATCGACCGCGAGGCGACCTTGGGGCGTTGCTGATGCGAAAGTGACCAACGCGGAGTTCGGACTGAACAGCCCCCGCCTCCCCCCAGCCATGAACAACGCGACAGAGCCATCGAAAGGAAAACCAGTGAAGCGGAACTTCAAGTTTCTGAGCTGCGGCGTGTCGATTCTGACAGCGGTCGTCGCTCTTTGCAGCGCCTCGCCGACAGTGCAGGCGGCGGACAACAAGCCCAACATTGTGCACATCGTCGCTGACGATCTCGGGTGGAAGGACGTCGGGTTCAACGGCTGCACAGATATCAAGACTCCGAACATCGACGCGCTGGCGGCCGGTGGCGCGAAGTTCTCGCAGTTCTACGTGCAACCGATGTGCACGCCGACCCGCGCGGCACTCATGACTGGTCGCTACCCGTTCCGGTACGGCCTGCAGACAATCGTGATTCCCGGCCCCGCCGGCTACGGCCTGGACACGACCGAGTGGCTCATGCCACAGTGCCTCAAGGAGGCTGGCTACAGCACGGCGATCATCGGCAAGTGGCACCTCGGTCATGCCGACAAGAAGTACTGGCCGAAGCAGCGGGGCTTTGACTACCAGTACGGCGCAATGATCGGCGAGTTGGACTACTACACGCACACCGATGCCGGGGTGGTCGACTGGTTCCGCGACAACAAGCCGGTGATCGAAGAGGGTTACACGACGCAGCTTATCGGCAACGACGCGGTCAAGTACATCGGCGCACAGGAGGCGAACAAGCCGTTCCACCTCTACCTCGCGTTTAACGCTCCGCACACGCCCTATCAGGCACCCCAGGAGTACATCGACCGCTACCCGAACATCGCCGACCCAACACGGCGGACGTACGCGGGGATGATCACCTGCCTCGACGACGAGATCGGTCGTGTGGTGGCCGCTCTAGAGAAGAAGGGGCTCCGCGACAACACGCTGATCATTTTCCACAGCGATAACGGCGGCACCACGAACGCGATGTTCGCTGGCCAGATGACCGATCTCTCCAAGACCAAGCTCCCTTGCGACAACGGGCCCTACCGGGACGGCAAGGGCGCGCTCTTCGAGGGCGGCTGCCGCGTCGCTGCTTGCGCCAACTGGCCGGGCCACATCAAAGCGCAGGCCGTTGACGGCATGATCCACGCCGTGGACATGTACCCCACGCTCGCCGCGCTGGCCGGTGCATCCACGGCAAAGTGCAAGCCGCTCGACGGCCTGAACGTCTGGACCACCATTGCCGAGAACGCTCCTTCGCCTCGCACGGAGGTCGTCTACAACGTCGAGCCGTTCCGCGGCGCAGTCCGCCAGGGTGACTGGAAGCTCATCTGGCGGACGTTGATTCCCACGAGCGTTGACCTCTACAACATTGCGGAGGACCCGTACGAGAAGAACAACGTCGCGGCGGCGCACCCCGACAGGGTCTTTGCGATGCAGGAACGCCTGAACGCGCTGGGGAAAGAGTCATCCAAGCCACTGGCGCTGGTCTACGTCGCCGGGGTGGGGCTCAAGCACGGCAAGCCGCTCATGGCCCCTGAGGACGGGCAGGCGCCGGCTGCCTTCGACAAGAACGGGCACTCGATCACCGACGAAGGCGTCGGTGAGCGTGACGACTTCGGCACGCCGCAGAAGCACTGAAACGACGGCCGCTCTTTGGGCCGCCGCTGGGTGTGACCCCGCTCGCGGGCCACAATCGCAAGCGTGAGAACGCGCGGGCGTGTGGGAAGTGGCGTGGGTGTTCGTGCCGGTTCGGCGGTCTGGCCGAGGCGGACGGCGGTGCGATTGGACCTTTGATCGTGCGTGGCGGCTCTCTATCGCCGTCGGCGCGCGGCTGTCAATCGGACACTGGCGGCGACTACCCTCGATCATGGCCACCCCAACCCTTGACATCGTCAGCAAGTTCAACTTTGCCGAGCTCGACAACGCCATCAACAACCTGAAAAAGATGATGGCCACGCGCTTCGACTTCCGCGGCTCGAAGTGGACCATTGAGGTCGATCAGAAGGAGAAGAAGCTCAAGATCGTCGCCGAGGATGGGACCAAGCACAAAGGGATCGCCGAGGAGTTGCACAAGTGCGCGATGCGCCGCGGGATCGACCCCAAGGCGTTCCAGTACATGGAGCCCGAGCACGCGCTTGGGGGCATGTTGAAGCGCGACGTGAAGCTCACCAACGGTCTGGAAGCAGAGAAGGCGAAGGAGATCGTCAAGAAGATCAAGGACTTCGCCGCCGCCAACGGCCTGAAGGTGCAGCCGAGCATCCAGGGGGACGAGATCCGCCTCTCCGGCAAGCAGATCGACGACCTGCGCACGGTGATGGCGATGCTGCAGGGCGACGAGACGATCGGCGTGCCGCTGCAGTTTGTGAACATGAAGAGCTGATCGCAAGACCCGCTCGGCCCGCGGAGACGGTCACGGGCAGGCGAGGAAGAAGCGGTCGATGAAGACGACGAAGTCGTTGTTGTTGAAGAGGCCGTCGCCGGGCGAGATGCCCCCCTGGCGGCCGACGTCGGCGAGCGGGTTCTGCGCGAAGAAGTAGTTGATGAACACGACAAAGTCGTTGTTGTCGTGGGTGTTGTCGTGCCCGGCGACGCCCCCGGTGGTGCCCACATCCGACGGGCAGTAGGCGTCGAAGGTGTGCCGGTGGGCGGGCATCTGCGCGATCGAAAGCGTGGCGTTCTCGCTCCCGATCACCGTGCCCGCCGCGAGCCCGCCCCCGCCAGAGGTCAGCGAGGCACCAACGGGCACGCGGCCGCGCAGGTCGGGCAGGGCGAAGGTCGTCTGGCCGTCTCCGCCGAACGTCGTGCCGAGCAGGGAGAAGAGGGTGTCGTACTCGGCGATCGGCAGCAGCTGGCCGCTGCACGCGAGGTAGCCAGCGGGGACGTAGTTGTTCGCCATGGCGATGACCTCGCCGATGTAGCCGAGCTGGTCGCTCATCGTGTTTGAGCCCGGGTAGACCCCGCTGACGGCGATGTAGTAGCTGATGGCGAGCGATGGCTGCTCGAACGAAACGGCCACCGGCGGGGCTGCGCCGGTGAAGCCGGTGGGCGCGTTGACTGGTGCGCCGCCGTTGCCGCCGACGGTGTGGTTGTGCGATGGGAGATTCTGGATGGTGAGCGTGCCGGTCGCCGAGCCGAAGGGCTGCCCGAGGATGCGGTTGGTCAGCCCCGTCCCCTGGCCCTTGGCGACCGCACGGCGTCCGCGGAGATCGGGGAGGGCGAAGTTGGTCTGGCCGTTCCCGCCGAAGCTGGTTCCGACGAGTGCAAAGAACGCCTGGTTCTGGTTGATCGGGAGGAGGGTGCCGTCGGCGATCCGCAGGGCGTTGGCGAATGATTCGCTGGGCGTTGCGCTGAGAAAGTAGAACTGGCTGATAAATCCGTCGCTCGGCGCGACGGCCGCACCGTCGAACGGTCCGCCTTGCCCTGGGAAGATGCCGGTGGCGCGGATGGAACTGCGGACCGGCAGCGACGGGTGGAGCGTGCTGTAGGGGACAGCTGAACCGGCAGGCTGGGTTACGCCGCTGGTAGCTTCGATCTCGGTGTGGGTGTGCGATGGGAGATTGGCTTCGCTCAACGTTGTGGAATCAGCCCCGACGGCTTGCCCGCGGGGATAGTTTGGGCCGCCAAACGGTTGTTGCCCTTCGCCGATGATGCAGCGCCCGCGGAGGTCTGGGATTGCGAAGTTCGTTACGCCGGTGCCCCCGTAAGTAGTGCCCAGCTGCGCGAAGAGCGCCTGGTTGGCGTTGATCGGCAGGAGGCGGCCGTCGGCGGGGACCCAGTTTGAAGTGCCGGAGGCCGAGGCGATGGCTGCCATCCGCGCATCTGAAAAGGCGAAGATGCGGATCGGCACACCGATGCCGAACAGTCCTTGCGTCTGTACGACGTGGTGGAGCGCGAGACCGTTCTGCCGGTGCTGAACGGCCTGCGTGCCGCCGGTTGTGTTCGTGTTGACCGGGTTCGCCGCGGCGACGCCTGCGGCGGTGCAGAAGAGGATCAGCGAGCAAGCGGTGGTGTGCATGCCCTCAGCATACCACGCCTGCGCAGCGGTGCAAGAAAAGCCTCAGCTTGCGGGGCCGATCACCGACGACATCCTGCCCGTCTTGCCCCCCTCGCGCCGGTGGCTGAAGAAGAGTTCCGGCTCAAGGAACGTGCAGTTTGGCAGCACCTGCGCTCCGACAGCGCCGGACGCGGCCAGTTGCAGGAACGCGGCGCGCTTAAGGTCAACGTGGGGCTTGGGCCACGGTTCGCCGCCGGCTGATCGCCGCAGCAGCACGAGCGTGTCGGGCTTGAAATGCCGCTCGAACTCGGCGGCAACCTCTTCGCCGACTTCGAACGCCTCGCCGCTGATGCACGGGCCGAGGGCGGCGACGATCTCGGTTGCCCCAAGCTCGATCATCGCCCGCACGGTGCGGGGCACAACGCCGGCGATGACGCCGCGCCAGCCCGCGTGCACCGCGGCGACGATGCGCCCGTCGCCGCTGGAGAGCAGCAGTGGCAGGCAATCGGCGGTGCGCACGGCGAGGATCATCGCGGGGTCGTCGGTGACGATGGCGTCGGCCCTGGGGTCGTGGGCGAGTTCGGGGCGCGGGTTTGCGCGGGTGACAACATCGACCGTGGCGCCGTGGACCTGGTTCACCTCGAGGATGCGCCGGCCGCGGCCGTGCGGGTCTGCGCCCACCGCGTCCAGCAGCAGGCGGTAGTTCTCGTTGATGTTCTCCGGCGGGTCTCGGTCGTCCATCGGCGTGCCGCCGGGGTTGCCGAAGTTCAGCGACGCGTAGACGCCGCTCGAAACCCCGCCGCGGCGCGTTGAGAATCCGTGCGGCACGTGCTTGAGGATCGAGCAGCGCAGGGCGAGTGGGCCGGCTGGGGGTGGCGGAGCGTCTGTCATGGCGGAGGGAGTGGAGAGGTCAGCGGGCTTTGTCCGCGGCTTTGACGATCGCCGCGCAGCGTTTGGGGTCGAGGGGCGCGGCCCAGTGCCCGCCGCGTTTGAGCGACGAGCCGACGATCAGCGCATCGGCGCGGGCGAACATGGCGCTGATGTTGGCGGTCGTCACGCCGCTGCCGACGAGGATCGGCAGGGCGCATGCTTGCTTCGCCTCGGCGAGGTCTCCCTCGCTGGCCGGGTCGCCGGTGTGAGCGCCGGTGATGATCACACCGTCGGCGCGGAAGAACTCGGCGGCGTGGCAGACTTCGGCCAGCGAGATGTCGCCGGTGATGGCGTGGCTGGCGTGCTTCTTCTTGAGGTCCGCGAAGACAGCGACAGACTCTGCCCCGATCGAACGCCGGTAGCGCAGCAGTTCTCCCGCTTCGGCGGTGGGCATCAGACCCTCGTCAGCGATGTGCGAGAAGACGAAGTTCTCGCAGCGGATGAACGTTCCGCCCGCGGCGTGGGCCACCGCCAGCGCTTCGCGGTTGCCCGCCGCCAGCACCTGCACACCCAGCGGCAGGTTCGGCGCCGCCTCGCGCACCGCCAGCGCCGCCGCGGTCATCGCGGCGACCACCGCGGCGTCGTGCCGCGTGACGTACGGCGTGTCGTGCATGTTCTCGATCAGTAGGGCATCGAAGCCGGCCTTGGCGAGGGACTTTGCCTCAGAGGCCGCGTGCGCGGCGATCTGGCGCACGGACAACTTCGACGTCGGCGTGCCCGGCAGGGCCGGGACGTGCACCATGCCGATCAAGGCCTTGCCGCGGCCGAGGGAGCGTGTAATGACAGTGGGGGTCGCCATGGCCGAGCGTAGGTGGAGCTACCGGCCGTCGAGTGCCGTCCACACGCTGCAGTTCCCGGCGCTGCGCACCACCGCGTCGACAAACCGCACGCCGCGCAGGCCGTCGAGGATGCCCGGGTGCTCGCCGGGTGTGGCCTTCCCTTCGTTGTACCCTCGCACGGTCTGGGCGAACCCCTTGTAGATGTTGGCGAACGCCTCGATGAATCCTTCGGGGTGGCCCGGTGGCAGGCGCGAGGCGCTGTCGGCGGGCGACTTGAATCCGCTGCCGCGGGCGAGCGTTGTGGTGGGTCCGTCCAGCGTCGCGACGGTCAGGTGGTTGGGCTCTTCCTGCCGCCACCAGAGTGAGCCCTTGTCGCCGTGGATGCGGAGGGTGAGGTTGTTCTCCTCGCCGATCGCCACCTGGCAGACGGTGAGCGTTGCCCTGGCCCCCTTCGACATGCGGATGAAGACCGCCGCGTCGTCGTCGAGCTTTCGGCCCGGCACGAAGCTTGTCAGGTCGGCCGCGACCTGCTCGATCTCCAGCCCGGTGACGGTGGTGAGCAGGTTCTCCGCGTGGCTGCCGATATCGCCGATCGCGCCGCCGCCGCCCGCCTGGGCGGGGTCGTTGCGCCAAGATGCCTGCTTCTGGCCGGCGTCTTCGAGCTTGGTTGCGAGCCACCCCTGGTGGTACTCGACGAAGCACTTGCGGACCGCGCCGATCGCGCCGGCGCGAACCAGGTGCGCCGCGTGGCGGACCATCGGGTAGCCGGTGTAGTTGTACGTCACGCAGAAGGGCGTCCTGCTCTTGGCGACCGCCGCGGCGAGGGACTCGGCGTCGGCCAGCGTGCTCGTCAGCGGCTTGTCGCACACAACCGGGATGCCCGGCTCGGCGAAGGCCCGCGCGATCGCTGCGTGGGTGTGGTTGGGCGTCACGATCGTCACGGCGTCGATGCGCTCACCCTTGGGCAGGGCCCGTTCGCGCTCGAGCATCTGCTGCCACGTGCCATACGACCGATCGGCCGCAAGCCCGAGGTCGCGAGCGGAGGCGATCGACTTCTCAGGCGTTGACGACAGCGCACCCGCGGTGAGCACAAACGAGTCGTCCAGCCGGCACGCCAGCCGGTGGACCGCGCCGATGAACGCATCCTTGCCGCCGCCGACCATCCCCAGCTTCAGCGGAGCCGGCATCAGTGCCCGCCCCCCGCCGAGAGGGCCTTGTCGCTCTTGAGCGACTCGACCAGCTTCAACCGATCCTCGTCGCTCAGCTTTGTGGCCTTGGCGAGCATCGAGGCGAAGTGCTCGAGCTCCTCCTTCGCCGAGGGGAAGCCGATGTTTCCACCCTTGGCCGCATCGCTGTCGGCCACAACATTTCCGTCGCCGTCGATGAACGCGAACCAGGGGATGCCGCCGTCCTTCGGCCGGTACTTGGCCAGGACGTCCTTGCCCCCTGTCATCCGGTCAACATCCACCTTCACGTTGACAAACGCTTTCGCGAGGGTCGCGGCGGGCTCGGGCTTCTCCATCCAGTCGTCGAGCCGGTGGCACCAGGGGCACCACGGCGCGCCGAAGTGCAGGAAGACCAGCTTGCCCGCCGACTTCGCCTCGGCGAAGCCGGCATCGACCACGCTCTGGGCAACCAGCGGCTTCGCCTCGTTCGCCTTCAGGAAGGCCAGCACCTTCTTCGGGTCGTGGCCCATCCCCTCGCCGAGGATTGATTCGCCGTTCGCATCCTTCTTCTCAAGCGAGCTCGTCTCCTGGTTGGCGATCGCCTTCCCGTCGGCGTCGAGGACCGTCAGGAACGGGAAGCCGTCCTTTTCAAGCGTCGCCCCGTAGCTCGTGGCGAGGTCGATGTTCTTGCCCCTGGGCTGGCCGGCGTCGATGTGCACCACGTCGTACTCGTACATCAGCTCGCGCGAGAGCGTGCGGTCGCGGGTCATCAGGTCGTTGAGCTTGAGGCACCAGCTGCACCAGTTGCCGCCCCACTGGATCAGCACGCGCCGGTTCTCTTTCTTCGCCTTCGCGAGCGCTGCGGCGATCTGGTCCTTGGCATTGGCGTGCTCGTCGTAGACCTTGGGTTTTTCTTTGGCCGGTTGCGTGGGCGCGGGCTTCTCGACCGCCGGCTGGGCCAGGGCTGTCGCCGCTACCGCTCCTGCCAACGTCAACGCAAGGATCGCACGCTTCATGGTTGAGCCTCCTGATCGGTCACCCAACAGTATTCCGCGCTGCTTTGAGGCGGGTTTACCACAGAGACACAGAGGCACAGAGAAGAGAGAGAGAGAAGATTGTGGAGGAGGGAATCGGGAAGAAGTCCACGATTCCGCTCTGTTGGCTTCCTGCTTCTGATCCGCGTCCATCCGAGGCTCCTCCTCCCTCTTTTTTGTGCCCTCTGGGCCGTGGTGCGGGTTTTCGACCTGCCCGGCTACTTGACCTCCGGCTTCACTCGCTTCGCTGCGTTGCGCGCGGCTCTGTGGTCAACCCTTCTTCTCAAACGCCGCATCGAACGCCAGCGCGGATGAGGGGAAGTCGAGCCGCCGCACGAACGCGCACGCCTCCGCCGCGCCGTGCTCGCGGGCCATCGCCGAGTCTTCCCACTCCACGCTCAGCGGGCCGGCGTACTTCGCGTCGTTGAGCGCACGGATAATCGCCTCAAAGTCCACCCCGCCGCGGCCGGGCGAGCGGAAGTCCCAGCCGCGCTTCGGGTCGCCGAACGACAGGTGCGAGCCGAGGATGCCGGCCTCACCGCCCAGCGTCCGCGCGGCGTCCTTTACGTGACAGTGATAGATGCGGTCGGGGAAGGCCCGAATGAACGCGACGGGATCAACAAACTGCCAGTGCAGGTGCGAGGGGTCGAAGTTGAACCCGAAGGCCTTGCGGTTGCCCACGGCTTCCAGCGCCCGCCGCGCGGTGTGGATGTCGTAGGCGATCTCGGACGGGTGGACCTCAAGTGCGAATCTCACGCCCACGGAGTCGAACGCATCCAGGATCGGGTTCCACCGCCTGGCGAAGTCGGCGAACCCGGCATCGACATCCGCCTGCGAGGTGGGGGGGAAGAAGTAGAGGTTCTGCCAGATCGACGAGCCGGTGAACCCGTTGATCACTTTCACACCGAGCCGCGCGGCCGCCTTCGCGGTGTCGATCATCTCCTGCGCTGCGCGCTGGCGCACACCCTCGGCCTCACCATCGCCCCAGATGCGGGCCGGCACGATCGACTTGTGCCGGTGGTCGATCAGGTCGCAGACGCACTGCCCAACCAGGTGGTTGCTGATCGCGTGGACCTTCAGCCCGTGCCTGGCCAGCAGGTCGTGGCGCTCTTTGCAGTAGCCCGTCTCGCTCAGTGCGCGCTGCACGTCAAAGTGATCGCCCCAGCAGGCCAGTTCAAGCCCGTCGTACCCCCAGCCATCCTTCCCCGCCATCTTCGCGAGCGTCTCGAGCGGCAGGTCGGCCCACTGGCCGGTGAAGAGCGTGACGGGACGGGGGGGGCGGGGGGGGGAAGGGGGCATCGGGGCAGTGTACTCGAACGGTCGTGCGTGTGAGTCGAGGGTGAAGAGCGAGGGTGGCGGGGCGGAAATGAAAACCGCCGCGCACCTGGAGGTGCGCGGCGCGGGGTGGGTGGGGCGAGGGGGTTCGAGAATCACTCAGCCGATCACGCGCGGCGGCGGCGGCCGGTGGCGAGGGCACCCATGCACAGCAGCGCGGCGACGCCCGGCGTCGGGACGACCGTAGCGTTGGCGATGCGGAACTCGTCGAGCTCCCAGTTGGGCGCGCCGGCCTGCACGCTGCTGTCCCAGTTGGCGGAGAAGCGGATCTGGATCGTCTCGCCGCCGTTGAACAGCGCGGCCGCGCCGTTGACGTAGGGCGCTGCGCCCGTGCCGAGAGTGAACCCGGTCGTCACGAAGAGCATGTTGGCGTACCCGTCGCTGGCGCCGCTGTAGGCCTGCTGGGTCCCGATGGGGTTGCCGAAGCTGCCCGAGATCGTGTTGCTGTACGTCACCAGCGTCAGCATGTCCTGCGTGACGGTGAACCAGTTGGCGCCACCGTCGGTGGTGTACTGCACCTGCCCGCCGTCGAAGCCGCTCTCGAAGTTGTAGCGGTGGACGAACGCGCCCGTGACGGTCCCCGCGCCGTCAACGGTCATCGACGGCGAGGTGAGCCAGCCCGTGCCGACCGACGTCTGCGAGCCGACCGACCACGACCAGCCGTTCCAAGCCCAGTCCTGGCCGTCGGCATTGGACGTGGTGAACCCGCCATCGTTGCTGTTGAAGTCAAAGAATCCATCGGCCAGGGCGAGGCCGCTGGCGGATGCGACAACCAACGCTGCGATCAGTGTTCTGCTCATGCTTGATCTCCCACACGACCCCCGGGGGGGGGCGGCATACAGCCCGCACCAGTGCAACACCACAAGGCCTGCACGACGGGCGACGGACAACTCGGACCGAGTATCCCTCACAACGGGTGTTGGTGCAAGGCCAGTCGCGTATGAATTCGGTTCAATGTTTGCCCAGCTTGCCAAGGCGGGGGGGGCGAGGGGGGGGAGGGGGGTCAGTACGAGAAGTTGGCGTTGGGGTCGGTCGAGCCCGGGGCGGTGCCGCCGGCGTTGCCGAGCACCGCGCCGGCCGAGGTCGCCGTGACGACGAGGATCGTGTTGCTCGCGACCACATCCCAGTTGACGCTGTTGCCCGAGCAGGTGTTGCGGGCGATGAAGTTGCCGGAGGTGTCCACATCGATGCCGCGGTCAGCGCCCGTGCAGTTGTTCCCCTCGACGCGGCAGTCGGCGCCGACGATGTGGATGCCCGCCCCGTCGCCGTTGTTGCCGTTGTTTGCGCAGGTGTTCCCGCGGATCAGGCACGATGAGCTGGCCACGATGCCGTCGATGGCGTTGAACCTTGCGCTGCAGTCGACGACCGTGCCGGCGTTCGCGACGTTGAAGCCGCTGAGGCTGTTCCCGTACGACGAGCAGCCCGTGAGCGTGTTGCCGGCGGTGGTGAAGAAGCCGCTGGCGGCGTTCGAGAACGCCGCGCAGTTGCTGAAGGCGGCGCCGAGGCCGCCGACGAAGCCGTTGCCGGTGTTGGAGTGCGCCGAGCAGCCCGAGAGCACGCTGCCGTTGCCGGCGTTGAAGCCGTTCGCGCTGTTCGCGTACGCGGAGCAGCGGGTGACGGTGCTGGCGTGGCCGGAGTTGATGCCGTTGCCGCCGTTGCCGCTGGCGACCACCCCCTCGATGCGGCAGCCTGTCGCGGCAACGGAGGCGAAGTTCACGCCGCCACCGCCCCAGTTGCGGACCGAGCCGTTGACCACCGTGAGACTGGTGATGAGGGCCCCGGTGGCGGTGACGCCGTCGAAGTTGCCCATCCCCGGCACACCGGCGAGGTCGAAGCCGTTGAGGTCGAGCGTCACGCCGCTGGCGGCGATGACGATGCCGTTCTTGCCGACGACGCCGGTGATGTTGCCGGTGAGGTAGTAGCTCCCGGCCTGGGTGATCTTGAAGAGGCTCGTCGCATCGCCGGGTGTGTTGGTGGCGTTGATGGCGGTCCGCGGCTCGACCTCGGCGAGCGGCTTGGCCGTCGGCGCAACCGCGCCCGCGGGCGGGTTGAGCGGCCCGGCGGCCAGGGGCGCAGCGATCGCCAGGGCGAGGCAGCAGGCGACGCCCGTGAGGGCACAACGCAGGGTGGTCTTCATACCCAACAGAGTACTGCTGTTTGCGGTCAAGACCACCGGGAAACACTGAATCGCGTGCGTTGGAAAGGTGGGCAAGGTGAGTGCGGGGCGGGGGAGGGGGGGGCGGCTCAGTACGAGAAGTTGGCGTTTGGGTCGGTGGAGCCGAGGGTGCTGGCGGCGGAAAACCCGACCACGGCCGCGCTGCCGGGGGTTCGGCGGTCGATGATCGGCCCGAAGACGTTGTTGGCGACGATGTCCCAGTCGGTCGTGTTGCCAGAGCAGGTGTTCCTGATGATGACGTTGCCAGCGTTGACGACGTGAATGCCGCGGTCAGCTCCGATGCAGTTGTTGCCTTCGATGCGGTTGTCGCTGCCGTTGGCGCGGACGCCCGCTCCGTTGCCGGTTCCGACACCGTTGTACGAGCAGCTGTTGCCGCGGATCGTGCAGCCGGCGGAGCACGCGATGCCGTCGAGCACGTTGCTTTCAGCGTTGCAATCGGCGACCGTGGAGCCGACGCCGACACTGATACCAATGCCGAAGTTGTCGACCGCCGTGCATCTCGAGACCGTGCAGCCGGCGTCGTCTGCGTAGATGCCGTTGCCCGTGCTGTTGTACACGGTGCAGCCCTCGACCGTGCAGCCCGAGATGGTGCTGATGCCGCTACCGCCGCTGAAGACCGCGGAACAGTTGGTGACCTTGCAGCCGTAGCCGGCATAGATGCCGAGGTCGCCGTTGTTGCTCGCCGTGCAGTCTGAGACCGTGCAGCCGCGTGTGGCGCGGGTGCCGCTGCCGCCGTTGTGGCCCGTTGAGCAGTTGGCAACCGTGGTTCCGCCGTAGACGACGATGCCGTGACCGCTGTTGCCACAGGCGAGCACCTTTTCCACACGGCAGGCGATCGTGCTTGCGCTGGCAAGGTCGATGCCGTCGCCGCCCCAATTGCGAACAGAGCCGTTCACCACGGCGATACCCCGTGCGCCGATCGATGTCGCTGTGACGCCGTCGAAGTTGCCCATCCCCGGCACACCGGCGAGGTCGAAGCCGTTGAGGTCGAGCGTCACGCCGCTGGCGGCGATGACGATGCCGTTCTTGCCGACGACGCCGGTGATGTTGCCGGTGAGGTAGTAGCTCCCGGCCTGGGTGATCTTGAAGAGGCTCGTCGCATCGCCGGGTGTGTTGGTGGCGTTGATGGCGGTCCGCGGCTCAACCTCGGCGAGCGGCTTGGCCGTCGGCGCGACGGCGCCCGCGGGGGGGTTGAGCGGGCCGGCGGCGGCGAGCGACGCGAAGATGGCGAAGGAGCAGGCGACGCCCGAGAGGGCACAACGCAGGGTGGTCTTCATACCCAACAGAATACTGCTCGTTGCGGCCGGGGCAACCCCGGAACCCCCGAATCGCGTGCGTTGGGAAGGGGGGGGGCGGAGAACGTGAGCGCGGTCCGGCTCAGGAGTGCGCCGCGCGACAGTATGAACAAACCGCGCGGCCGTTTGATTAAACCGCGCGGCGAATTGTGCCAACCGCGCCACGGTTTGACCCTTCCGCGTGGCCGGATAACCGCGCCAGGCGTTACAACCGTCACCGCCCGCGCGGAAAAGTGCGCCGGACGTACCGTCGCGCTCGGGGGCGCCGACGCTCGGGGCTCTTTATTTGGCGCTCTGGCCCTTTGCGATGTGGCCCTTTCGCCCCCCCCTCCCCCCCCCTCCCCTCCCCCTGTTCCGGGCAACAGATTGCCCTGCTGCAAACGCGATGCGGGCTTGCGGCGGGTGCGCGTTGGAGGTAGGCTGAAGCGGTGACCGCGGCGAGAGCCGCAACGGTCAACGCGCGGGCTTGGGTCGGGTGCGCCTTGTGGCAACACCCGGCACCGATCGGCCCGCACAACCTGGAGAGAGAGCATGAACCGTTCAATCGTGGCAACAGTGGCGTGCGCAGCGGGCCTGGCGATGGCCGGCGCAGCGTCGGCGCAGGTCGTGTCGACGACACCCAACGCGCTCGGCGGCGGACGCACGTACCAGATGTCCGGCCCGCCGCTGCGCTACGGCGCGTTCTTCGACATCTTCACCGAGGTGTCCTTCACCATGACGGGCCCCGCCCACGCGCCCGCGCCCCCCGGCACCGGCCAGAACATCGGCTCCAGCGGCAACGATGGCGTCGCGGTGTTCCCGGGCGGGACTTCGAGTGCGATGCACGGCCCATCGAGCTTCTTCGACGTCTTCTTCGATATCAGCATCGACGGGCACACGCGCTACTTCGACACCGAGATGCTCTCGATGGACCTCGTGGGCAACTCGCCCAACGGGCCGTTCATGATCCGCGAGAGCCCGACGCGCGCTTCGCTTGGCCGATACAGCGTCGCCACGCGCCCAGATGGCACGTACCAGATCGACTCGTTCTTCGACATCTTCACCGAGCTCAGCGTCGACGGCGGCCAGACGTGGATCCCCGCCGACGGCCCCGCCCACTTCTCGCTCGTCCCCGCGCCCGGCGCAGCCGCGGTGCTCGGCCTCAGCGGCCTGGTGGCGATGCGCCGCCGCCGCTGATCCAGGCGCCGACATTCAGTGGTCCTTCACCTTTTTCCCCCTCGCGCTCGCGGAGCGCGGGGGGGTTTTCGTTATTGGCGGGAGGGGAGGAGGGGGAGGGAGGGGGGGGAGGGGGGGCGCAGGGGCGACCGGCGATTCGCGACGACATCCCCGACAACCGGGGCCCCGATTCAGTATTCTCCGCCCGTCCGGTCTGTCCCATCTCCCTCCCCCTCCCCCCCACGGAGCCGCCCCCGATGAACGCCGCCGCACCGGCCAGCCGCAACGCCCTCATCCCCCTCTCGGTGATGATGTTCCTGCAGTTCTTTCTCTGGGGTGCGTGGTTCGTGACGCTGGGGCCGTTCATGGCGTCGCGCGGGATGGGCGGGACGGAGATGGGGACGTGGATCGGCAACGCCTACTCGACAGCGCCGATCGCTGCGATCATCGCGCCGTTCTTCCTGGGGATCGTGGCCGACCGGTTCTTCGCCAGCCAGCGGCTGATGGGGTTCCTGCACACCATCGGCGGGGCGCTGCTGATGCTCGCGCCGTGGGCGGCGGTGCAGTCGCCGGAGAAGCCGGTGCTCTTCTTCGTGGTGCTGCTGGCGCACATGCTCTGCTACATGCCGACGCTGGGGCTGAGCAACACGGTGGCGTTCAACTGCATGAGCAACCCGGAGAAGCAGTTCCCGGTGGTCCGCGTGTGGGGGACGATCGGGTGGATCGTGGCGGGGCTGATCGTCGGCTTCGCGGCGAAGCAGTTCATCGCGGATGTTGTGCCGATGGGAACGATGACGGCGGCGGATGCGGTGAAGGCGACGGAGAACGCCCGCAACGCCTCGCCGCAGTTCTTCTACATCGCGGGGGCGAGCGGCATCGTGCTGGGGCTCTTCTCGTTCTTCCTGCCGAACACGCCGCCGCCGGCGAAGGGGAAGCCGTTCAGCGTCGGCTCGATCATCGGGATCGACTCGCTGCGGCTCTTCAAGGACCGCTCGTTCGCGGTCTTCGCGGTCTGCTCGCTGCTGATCTGCATCCCGCTGGCGGCGTACTACTCGCTGGCGGGCGTGTACGTCGGGGCTTCGGGGATCGAGAACGTGCCGTTCAAGATGACGTTCGGGCAGATGAGCGAGATCGGCTTCATGATCGTGATGCCGTTCTTCTTCGCACGGCTTGGTGTGAAGTGGATGCTGGCAATCGGCATGCTGGCGTGGGTGGTGCGCTACGGGCTCTTCGCCGCGGCGTGGGGAGCCGCAGGGCCGAGCGAGGACCTCAAGTGGATGGTGCTGGGTGGGATCATCCTGCACGGCATCTGCTACGACTTCTTCTTCGTCACGGGGCAGATCTACGTCGAGCGCGCGGCGGGCCCGGCGATCCGCGGGCAGGCGCAGGGGTTCCTGGTGTTGCTGACGCAGGGCGTCGGCATGCTCATCGGCAACCAGGTGATCGGCCGCCTGAAGGACCACTACACGACCGGCGATGTGACCGATTGGCGAGCGGTTTGGCAGGTGCCGGCGATCTTCGCGGCGGTGATCCTGGTGATCTTCGTGGCGCTGTTCCGGAGTCCGCCCGCGGCGAAGTCGGAGTAAGGGACTGCCCGGTGTCGGCGGGTGCGGCGAAATCACTTCACGGCGCGGGCCGCAAGGGCTTGCAGTCGTCGCGTCGTGTTGGTAGGCTTGTCGAGCAGGGCAGCGGAAGCGCTCGAGCGCGGCGGTTGCCTATCACCCGATCCTGAAAGGTGTACTCATGAGCAGCAACCCCTCCTCACCCCACCCATCCTCCTCGCGTTTCTCCGAGGCGACGCGCCGTCAGTTCCTGCAGGCCGCCGCAGCGACGGCAGCCCTGGCCGCGGTCGCCGGGTCGGCCTCCGCCGGTGAGCGTGCGATGCGCTACCAGCACCTTCAGCCTGCGGGCAAGGCGAAGCCGCGTGTGCCGCTGAAGGATGGCGAGACGATCCGCATGGGTGTGATCGGGGTGGGCGGCATGGGGCAGGGGCACTGCGCTGCGTTCCCGAACCTCAGCCGCAACCGGGGCGCGAACGTTGAGATTATCGCGATCGCCGACCCCTGGCCGCGGAACCTCAACAACGCGTACAAGAACCTCACCGAGAAGTGGCAGAAGGGCGTCGACGTGCAGGCGTACGCCGACTACCGGCAGATGCTGGAGCGCCCCGACCTGCACGCGGTGCTGATCGCCAGCCCCGAGCACTGGCACCACCAGCACGCGATCGACGCGATGATGGCCGGCAAGGACGTCTACTGCGAGAAGCCGATGACGCTGCGCTTCGAGGGCGCGGTCGCGATGCACAACACGGCCACCGCGAACCCCGACCTGATCTGCCAGATCGGCACGCAGAAGATGGCCCTGCCGTCGTACCTCAAGGCGACGGAGATGATCAAGAAGGGTCTCATCGGCCAGCCCACCTGCGGCCAGACAAGCTACTGCCGCAACACGCCCGCGGGCGAGTGGAACTATTACCACGTCGACCCGAACTGGAAGGCGGGCAAGGACGTTGACTGGGAGGCGTGGTGCGGGCCCGCGGGGGAGACGCCGTTTGATCCGTACATCCTCAACCGCTGGCGCCGCTACCGCAAGTTCAGCACGGGCATCATCGGCGACCTGCTGGTGCACGTGATGACGCCGATGATGATGGCCGCCAACCAGGGGTGGCCGATCCGTGTCACCGCGAGCGGTGCGCACCTGATCGACAAGAAGATGGAGAACCACGACACGGTCAACCTGCTGGTTGAGTTTGAGACCGGCTTCCAGATGGTGGTGATGGGCGCAACCAACAACGACACGGGGCTCACGCCGCTGATCCGCGGGCCGAAGGGGAACATCGAGGTGAACGACGGCTCCGTCAGGTTCATCCCGCAGAAGCCGTACGCGGAGGAGGCGGAGGAGCAGCGCCCCAAGATCGAGAACATCGGCGACGACCAGGACCAGCACCGCTTCAACTGGCTTAACTGCATCCGCGACCGGAAGCAGCCGCCGTCGGACACGGCGATGGGGCTGAAAGTTGTCACCATCTGCGCGCTTGCGACGCGGAGCCTCTGGGAGGGCGGTACGTGGCACTTTGACCCCAAGACGCTGGTGGCGACGAAGGGTTGAGCCGGGGCTCCGCTCCCGGCAGAACAAGGATGTCACGATGTCTCAGGCGGCCGGACAATCCGTCGCCCTCGCCTGCCAGGCGATGGGTACGCGCTTCGAGCTGCTCCTCCCGCTTGTTGGAGTGGGGGCGGGAGAGGCTCCGCGCCTTCGAGCGGCGGGCGAGGCCGCGCTGGAGGAGATCACGCGCTGGCACGGACTGCTGAGCGCGTTCGATCCTGCCAGCGTCGTTTCCCGCGTCAACCGCGAGGCGGCGGCGCGGCCGGTGCTGGTGCCGGGCGAAGTGGCGCGGCTGCTGCGCTGGTGTTACGAGGTCTCGGCGGCGTCGCGGGGGGCGTTTGATCCGTCCGTCGGCCGGCTCATGCGGGCGGCTGGTTTTCGAGACGGTGTCCGCGAGGCGGCCGCACTGCACGCTCTCCCCGCGGCGATGTCGGGTGTTGAGCTTGAAGAGGGCGACGGCGCGTGGCGGGTGCGGTTTACCTCGGCCGGTGTAGCGCTGGATTTCGGGGCTGTCGGCAAGGGGTGGGCGATCGACCGGGCCATGGAAGTGCTCCGCGAGCAGGGTGTGGCGCGCGCGCTGCTGCACGGGGGCACCAGCAGCGTCGCCACGATCGGCGACGCGGGCAACGGCCCGTGGTGGATCGGCACCGGCGAGGGGGGCGGGGTGTTCAAGCTTGTGGACCAGGCGCTGGGGATGTCGTCTCAGTCGGGGCGAACGGTCCGTGACGGCCTAGGCGCAACTCACGGGCACACTCTCGACCCGCGGACGGGCGGCTCGGCGTGCAGCGCGAGCGGGACCGTGGTGACCGGCCCGCAGTGCGCGGCGTGCGACGCGTGGTCGACGGCGCTGCTGGTTGAGCCGGGCCTGGTTTCGTCGGACGGGTGGCCCGCCGGATACTCGGCAATGATCTATCAGGATCCGGACGGCTGGCGTGTGTTTGACCGGGAAGAGCGGTTTGCCGGTGAGCCGGCGAGTGAACCAGGGAGCGTGCACTGATGCAGATGGACCGTCGTGACTTTCTTGTGGCCGCGGGCGGGCTCGCAGCGGTGTCTCTTGTTCCGAGCGTGCTCCCGGCGGCCCTGCGCCTTAACGAACCGCTGCGGGTGGGCTTGATCGGCGTCGGGCGGCAGGGGCGCGCCATCCTGACCGAGTTGTCGTCGATGGAGGCGGTGAAGATCGTCGCGGTCTGCGATACCGACGAGAACCGGCTGGCCTCGGGCAAGGGTCGTGCGCCCGGCGCCGATGGCTTCGCTGATTACAAGGAGATGCTGGGGACGGTAAAGGGGATGGACGCCGTGATCATCGCGACGCCGACGCATCAGCACCGCGCGATCGCCGAAGACTGCATCACGGCCGGCAAGCACGTCTACTGCGAGGCCCCGCTGGCGCACACCGTTGAGGATGCACAGGCCATTGCCGCCGCGGCCGCCGCTACGGGGGCCGCCGGCAGGGTGTTCGCCGTGGGCTTTGAGGGGCGGTCGAACCCGGTCTATTCGCTGGCGCGTTCGTTCTTCCGCACGGACGCGTTCAAAGACATGATCGCGATGCGGTCTCAGTTTGCCCAGAAGACCAGCTGGCGTTTCAGCGCGCCCGACGCGGACCGTGAGCGTCGCCAGAACTGGCGGCTTGACAAGGCGGTCTCCACCGGCATGCTGGGTGAGATCGGTTCTCACCAGTTTGACGTGGCGCACTGGTACCGGGGCAAGCTGCCGGTCTCGGTGCGTGCGACCGGCGGTGTGCGTTTCTGGAACGACGGGCGCGAGATCGCCGACACGGTGCACGCAGCGTTCACCTACGAAGACGGCGCGGTGCTCACCTGGTTCGGCACGCTGGCGAGCAGCTTCCTGGGCAGGGAGGAGATCTTCGTCGGATCGTCCTCGACGATCAAGCTCGGCTGGACGCACGGGTGGATGTTCAAGGAGAGCGACGCGCCGACGCAGGGGTGGGAGGTCTACGCCAATAAGCAGCAATTCCACAACGACGTGGGCATCACGCTGATCGCGGGGGCGACCAAGCTCGCCGAGCAGGGGAAACTCAAGGACGGCGTCGGGCTTCCGAACACTTCGCTGTTCTACTCGCTCGAGAGCTTCGTCAAGGCCGCCGCGGGCCAGGGGAAGGTATCGTGCAACGCGGCCGACGGAGCCCGTTCGTCGATCGTGGCCATCCTCGCCAACAAGTCGCTGGTTGATGGTGCGGAGGTCAAGATCGACCCGGCCATGCTGAAAGTGGAGGGTTGATCGTGGGGAGCACTCGACTGGGCCAGCTCGGCCTTGGACATCGGCTCGGCCTGACGGGCGTGCTCGGCTGCCTGGCTGTCGGCCAGGTCGCCGGGCTCTCGCACATGCGCACGCACTTTGACAAGCGCGACGATCGGCCGGGGTTCACCGTTGACGATGTGAAGAGCGCATACCGCGGGCTGGACGCCCCCTCGCCCCTGCTCGCCTCGCTCAACGCCGGCCACCCGGGGGCGCTCAAGCCCGACGAGCGGAAGGTGCTCATCGCGTGGCTGACGTCGGGCAAGATCGAGCAGGACTACGACAACCCGGACCTTGGGGTGGCCTCGCCGCGCGAGATCGTCGCCGCCAGTTGCCTGCAGTGCCACTCGGTCCGGGCCGATGCTGCAAAGGTTGACGCGAACGCCCGGAAGCTCACCCTCGACACAACCGCTGACATCAAGAAGGTCGCTTTCTCGCGGCAGGTGCTGCCGACGCCCGCCGACAAGATCGTCGTGTCCATCCACGCGCACGCGTCGAGCATGGCCCTGATGGCGCTTGCGGTGATGGCGCTCGCGACGCTCTCTCGGTGGCCACGCCCCGTCACCGGTGGGCTCGCCGCGCTGTGCGGGCTCGGGCTGGCCGGTGAGTTCGCGGGCATGTGGTTCGCCAGTTCCGGGGAAGGGTGGATCAGCGTGCTGCTGGCGAGCGGGGCGGCCTTTCACCTGAGCTTTGCGCTGCTCACGCTCCTCGCGTTCGCCGAGCTCTGGCTGCCGGGAGGCGCGGGGGGGCGTGCGTGCTGCGGCGGCGGAGCAAAGGGCAAGTGCGCGTGCGGTGGACAAAATTCATCCTCGGAGGCGAAGCAGCCATGACCGGGTCGAACCTGCCACGAACGGACTTCACTCGCCGCGGATTCATCGGCGCCTCCCTTGCCGCCGCCGCGCTGGCGGCGTGCCACCGGGGGGGCGACGAAGGGGCGACGCACGCGGACGCAGCGCCGTCGGTCGCGGCCAAGGGAGAACCGGTGTTCAAGATCTCGCTGGCGGAGTGGTCGCTGCACCGGGCGCTCAAGGGTGGGCGGCTGGACCATCTCGACTTTCCCGCGGCGGCGAAAGAGGATTACGGGATCGACGCGGTGGAGTATGTGAACACCTTCTTCGCGAAGAAGGGCGACGCGGGGTATAACGATGAGCTGCGCCGACGCTGCGAGGATGCGGGCGTGCAGAGCCTGCTGATCATGTGCGACGGCGAGGGTGACCTTGGCAACGCCGACTCGATCAAGCGGCTCAAGGCCGTGGAGAACCACTACAAGTGGGTCGAGGCCGCGAAGCAGCTCGGCTGCCACTCGATCCGCGTGAACGCGCAGAGCAGCGGCAGCTTCGAGCAGCAGCAGGACCGGGCAGCCGACGGGCTACGCCGGCTCTGCGAGTTCGCCGACGGCTACGGGCTGAACGTGATCGTGGAGAACCACTGGGGGCTCTCGAGCAACGGCAAGTGGCTCACCGGCGTGATGAAGAAGGTCGGCCACCCGCGGATCGGCACGCTCCCGGACTTTGGAAACTTCGACCCGAAGGAGTACGACCGCTACCAGGGCGTCGCGGACATGATGCCGTGGGCCAGGGGCGTCAGCGCCAAGTCGTACGACTTCGACGCCAAGACCGGCGACGCCGAGGTCATCGATTATCCGCGGATGATGAAGATCGTCCTCGACGCGGGGTACCACGGGCGGCTCGGCATCGAGTACGAAGGGAACCGGCTCCCCGAGCCGGAGGGCATCCGCGCGACCAAGCGCCTGCTCGAACGGATCAGAAGCGCCAACACGCCCCGCGCCTGAGCGGGACCACTTATTCAAGGAAGGAAGCACATGCTCCTACGAACGCTGACCGTCCTGGCGGCCTGCACGGCAGGCCTTTGGGTTCATTCCGCGGCCCGCGCCGACGAGCCGATCCGCACGCTGCTGCTCACCGGGCACAACAACCACAACTGGCAGTACACCAGCCGCGTGCACGCCGAAACGCTCGGGTCGACCGGGCGGTTCGCCGTCACGATCAGTGACGACCCGGCGAGCACGCTCGTCTCAAACCCGGCGCAGCCGTGGCAGTTGTTCGTTCTTGACTACAACGACTCCCAGGCCGCCAAGCGGTGGGGGGACGCCGCCGAGAAGAACTTCGTGCAGGCGGTGAGCGACGGGGCGGGCGTGGTTTCGATCCACGCGGCCGACAACGCGTTCAACGGCTGGGCCGATTACGAGCGGATGATCGGCTTGATGTGGCGCGAGGGGACGGGGCACGGTCAGTTTCACGCGTTCACCGTGTCAACGGTCGACGCCGCCGACCCGATCATGGCCGGCCTGCCCGCCGCGTTTGACACTTCGGATGAACTCTACCACAAGCTCGTCAACAGCCAGGGTGTGAAGTACAACCTCCTCGCTCAGGCGATGAGCGCGAAGGAGAAGGGGGGCACGGGCAACAACGAGCCGATGGCCATCACGCTGCGGTTTGGCAAGGGCCGCGTGTTCGCAACCCCGCTGGGGCACGTGTGGAACGGCAGCGACGACCAGAAGACAAGCGTCACAAACCCCGGCTTCCGCACGCTGCTGTGCCGCGGCGCCGAGTGGGCCGCCACCGGGCAGGTCACGCTCCCGGCGGCGTGGTCGCCGACGGCGCGCGAGAGCGCGGCGAACACGCTGACAGACGCGGAGCGTGCGGCCGGTTGGACGCTGCTGTTTGACGGCAAGAGCACCGCGAACTTCCGCGGCTACAAGAAGGCCGAGTTCCCGACCGAGGGTTGGGTCGTTGAGAACGGCGTGCTGAAGCACCTGGGCGGCAAGGGGGGCGGCGACATCGTCACGACCGAGCAGTACGACGACTTTGAGCTCATGATCGACTGGCGCGCCGCGGAGGGCGCCAACAGCGGCATCATCTACCGCTGCACCGAGGACCACAACTTTCCGTGGGAGACCGGGCCCGAGATGCAGGTGCTCGACGACGCCCGCCACCCCGACGGCAAGAAGCCCCGCACGCGCGCGGGGACGCTCTACGACATCGTCCCGTGCGCGGTCGACGTGTCGCGGCCGGCCGGTGAGTGGAACCACGCGCGCCTGGTAGCCAACGGCACGAAGATCGAGCACTGGTTGAACGGCTTCAAGGTGGTTGACATCGACACGGCCTCCGACGAGTACAAGAAGGCGCACGCGACGAGCAAGTGGCCGGGCATGAAGGACTACAACACCCGCAAGAAGGGGCACATCGACCTGCAGGACCACGGCGACACGGTTGAGTTCCGCAACATCAAGGTGCGGCGCGTGGGCGAGGCGAACCCGGCAACGCCGACCAAGGCCGCGCGCGAGCCGAAGGCCGGGTCGCTCACGCACGGGCCGTTCCCGGGTGATTGCAGCGCGGACGAGGTGACCGTCTGGGCGCGGGCCGCGGCACCGGGCGCCTACAGGATGTGGCTGAGCGACCAGAGCGACACCCTCATCGCGACGGTCGATGCGACGGCCTCGGATGAGAACGACCTGTGCATCACGTTCCGGGCAGGGGCGTTGCCTGCGGCCCGGACGCTCACGGCGCGGGTGTCGGCGGTGGTGAACCCCAGCACGGCGGACCGGCCGCTGCCCGGCGCCGGATCGTGCACCGTCAGCACGCTGCCGGGCCCGGCGGCGCTCAACGTGCCGGCAACGATCGTGTTCGGCTCGTGCACCAACGACTATGTCGACCGCGCTCAGCCGATCTGGAACGCGGTCGCCAGCGTCAAGCCCGACGCGGTCTGCCTGATCGGCGACACCCCCTACATCGATACGACGGACCTTGCCGTGCAGCGCGCCAAGTACGCCAACCTGTTCGCCGTAGACGAGCTTGCCGCGTTGCGTCGGCGCGGCACGGTCGTCTACGGCGTGTGGGACGATCATGACTTCGGCAAGAACGACACCGACGGCCGCCTGCCGGGCAAGGAGAACAGCCGCAAGGCCTTCCTGGAATACCACACCAACACCCGGGCGGGCACCGGCGCGGAGGGCGTGTACAGCTCGTTCCGCAGGGGCCCGGTCGAGGTCTTCCTCCTGGACGCACGCTGGTTCAGCAACAACGACACGCGCACCCTCCTCGGCGAAGCGCAGTGGCAGTGGCTCCTCGACGGCCTCAAGCACTCGACCGCGACGTACAAGCTGCTGGTGTCGGGCATGGTCTGGAACGACAACGTCCGCCCGGACAAGACCGACTACTGGGGGTACTACCCCGCCGAGCGTCAGCGGTTGTTCGACTTTATCAGGGATGAGCGCATCGGCGGCGTGGTGCTTGTCGGCGGCGACATCCACCGCAGCCGCATGCTCCGCACGCACCCGTTTGATCCGATCAAGCCGCGGGAGCCGGCCCTGAACGCCGTCCCTTACACGCTGCACGAGTGGACCAGTTCGCCGCTGGGCAACAGTGTGCACGAGGCGTGGAACGTGCCCGGGCCGTCGCTGGTCTGGGACAGGGGCGAGACGCACGCGTTCCTGTCTGTGAGCGCCGAGCCGGGCGGCGGTTCACTCACGGCCCGATGGATCAACGGCAGCGGCAGGGAACTGTTCCGCGAGCGCGTGACCGCCGAAGAACTCACGCCGGCGGCGCCCGGTCGGCCCTATCAGCCGACGAGCGCCGCGCGACCCGCTCCGCGTGACGCCCGGTGGGAACAGCGGCACGCCGCGATCGTTGCGCAGTTTGAGCCCGCGGTAGAGACCAAGCACGGTCAGGTCCCGCCTCCGCCCAACGCGGGTTTGCTCGTCTTCCTCGGAGACTCGATCACCGATGCGTGGCCGTCGGAGGGGAAAGCGGAGTGGGACGCGAGGTTTGCGCCACGCGGTGCTATCGGTGCCGGCATCGGTGGCGACCGGACCGAGCACGTCCTCTGGCGGCTGGACAACGGGCTGCTTGACGCCATGCGCGCCGCAAAGACGCGCCTGGTGGTGCTGATGATCGGCACGAACAACTCAAACGGCGGAGACCACAGCGCCGCGGAGATCGCCGAGGGGATCGCCGCCATTACCGACAGGCTGACCGTCCAACTCGCCGACACAAAGGTGCTTCTGCTGGGCGTTTTCCCGCGCGGACCGAAGCCGGACTTTCAGCGGCGGAAGGTCGCTGATGTCAACGCGCTCATCGCGAAGCTCGACGGCTCCATGGGTGGGCGCGTGAAGTACCTCGATATCGGGAAGGCGTTCCTCGACAAGGACGGCTGGCAGGGCACGATCGCGCCCAACATCATGCCCGACTACCTGCACCTGAGCGCAAAGGGGTACACCATCTGGGCCGATGCCGTGGAGCCAACGATCGCCGAGATGCTCGGCGAACGCAGGTAGCGATCAGACGTCGCAGATTGCCACCGCTTCGCGCAGGCTCGTCATCGGGTCGCGCGTTGGGATGAACTCCTGTGCTACGAAGCCGGTGTACCCCTTCTCGACAAGCGCCTTGCAGATCGCGGTGTAGTTGAGCTCCTGCGTCGCATCGATCTCGTTGCGGCCGGGGTTGCCGCCGGTGTGGTAGTGGGCGATGTGCTCGAAATTGTCGCGGATGGTGCGGATGACGTCTCCCTCCATGATCTGCATGTGGTAGATGTCGTAGAGGAGCTTGAACCGCGGCGAGCCGACACGCTTGACCAGTTCGACTCCCCACGGCGTGCGGTCGCACTGGTAGTCCTTGTGGTCCACGCGGCTGTTGAGCAGTTCCATCACAAGCGTCACACCCAGCTTCTCCGCCAGGGGGGTGATCCGCTTGAGCCCGGCGGCGCAGTTGGCCAGCCCCTGCTCATCGCTGAGACCCTTGCGGTTGCCGGAGAAGACGATCTGGCACGGCAGCCCGGCCTCCTTTACCTTTGGCAAGCGGGCCTCAAGGTCAGCGATGATCGAGTCGTGGTTCTCGGTGCGGTTGAAGCCGCGTCCGATCGGGTTCGCCTTCACCTGCCCGGCGACGGCGCACGTCAGGCCGTGGGCCTTGGCGGTGGCCCACTGGTCCTCACCCAGCAGTTCGACCGACTTGATCCCCATCGCCGCGGCGTCGGCGCAGAGCTTCTCAAGAGGAATCCCCCCGTAGCACCAGGCGCAGACGGAGTGGTTGATGTTCCCCTTGAGCGGCGCGGGTTGGGAGGGCTTCCCCTGAGCGTCGGGCTCGGAACCGCTGGCGACGGCTCCGAGGGTCGGAAGCTGTGACCCGGCCGAGGCGATCACAACGGAGGTGGCGAGAAAATCGCGGCGTTTCATGGTGTGCCTCCGTGGCGCGTCAAGTCAGCGGGGTTGTGCCCGGGATGGCGACATCGCCCGCCGGCATGCTGCCCAGCGTCAAGTCCGCGGCCGGGCGGAGGTCGAGCTTGCTCTCCATCGCCTGCTTCCAGGTCACGGTCTTGCCCGTGTAGGCGCTCATCCGACCCATGATCGCCATGAGCGTGCTGTGGGCGATGCGCTCACCCTCGTTGACGTACGGGCCCTTGCCCGTGATGCCCGCCAGCAGCGACCGGTGTTCGCTCACGTACGGGTTCTCCTGGTCGCCGGTGAACTTCCACTCGGCTTTGCCGGCGAGCCTCGCCCGCCCGCTGGCGGTCACCGCGTGCCCGCTTGTGCCGCGGATGACCTCCTCAACGCGCGAGGCGCACCCGTCGATCTGGCGGCACTGGCTGCTGACGCTCTTGCCGCCTTCGTACTCGTACTCGACGGCGAAGTGGTCAAAGACCGTTCCGTACTCGGGGCTGGTGCGCACTTGACGCCCGCCCAGCGCGGTGCACCGGAGCGGCGCCGTGCCCATCGCCCAGTGGGCCACGTCAAGGTTGTGAACGTGCTGCTCGCAGATGTGATCCCCGCTCAGCCACGGGAAGTAGAGCCAGTTGCGCAGCTGCCACTCCACGTCGCTCCACGACGGCTGGCGCTTGTTCATCCACAACCCGCCCTGGTTCCAGAAGACGCTCGCGGAGACGACCTCGCCGATATCTCCTTGCTGAATCCGCTTGAAGGCTTCCAGGTAGCACTTCTCGTGCCGGCGCTGCGTGCCCGTCACGATGTTGAGCTTGCGTTCCTTCGCGTGCGCTGCGCTCTCCAGCACGCTGCGAACGCCCGCCGGGCAGACGGCGACCGGCTTCTCCATAAAGACGTGCTTACCCGCTTTGACCGCCGCGTCCAGGTGGATCGGCCGGAAACCGGGGGGCGTCGCGAGGATCACCAGGTCAACACCGCTGGCGATCACGTTGCGGTACGCGTCAAACCCGGCGAACATGCGTGACGGATCAACGTTGACGCGCCCCTTTCCCACTTCCTGGCTCTGCAGCTCGCCGAGGCAGCCGTTGAGCCGGTCGGGGAACGCGTCACCGAGCGCCCAGATCTCCACCTCGTCGCCCGCTTCGAGGATGTTGACCGCAGCGCCGGTGCCCCGCCCGCCGCACCCGATGACGCCAACCTTCAGCCGTGCCGACCCGCGTGCGGTGGCGCCGGCCGCGGAGGCAAACGGCACGCCCGCGGTGAGCATCGCCGCGCCGGCAACGGCGGAGCCCTTGAGCAGATCGCGCCGGGAGAGTTCAATCGATGGGTTGTTCAGCATGCCGTGGCTCCAGAAGTAAGAAACTCAGTGTGTTCGGACCAGCCTCACCTGCCGCAGGTTCATCAGGCCACCCTTGAGCTCAGCGCCCGGCGCTGCCCGCACCTCGATGCGGAGCGCGGATGGATCGCCGGTAACGCGGAGGCCTTCGAGATTGACGGTCGTAAACGCGTGCCATGAACCGGTGGAGGGCACCGTGGCGCGTGCAACGCTCGCCCCCATCGCGACCTCGAACGGGCAGCCCGCGTCAGACTCGACGCACGCCAGCTCGACCTCGGCCCGGTACGTGCCCGCGGGCGGGGCAGCGATCGTCCAGACCGCCTTGTCGCCCGCGCTGGTCCAGAAGCCGAGGTTCTGCGCCGCTCCTTCGCCCTGCAGCTTGATCCGCGAGCCCTCGGTTTCCGCCTCTCCCGCGGTGAGGGTAAAGCCTCCCAGCGCATCGCGACCGATCGCTTGCGGTGGGGGCGTTACCACGCGTGGCTCACCCTCAAGCTCGAGGCGAACGACAACCGGCGCAGCGCCGAGCCCACCGGGGCGCGGCCCAAGGTTGCTGAGCGTCACTCCCCGATCGGTCAAGGCCGCTTCCGGCGAGCGTTTCATTTTGTCCAGGCTGACCACGCGGGCTGATCGCACGCCTGTCTTGAGCCCGGCCAATTCGAGCGTGCCGTCTGCGGGCCAGTCGAAGACCATCAGGTTCAGCGTCGTGCCCTTCTGCGTCGCTCGTCCCCACGGCAGCGACTTGAACGGCGATGCCGTCGTCGCGTAGATCGAGTCGCCGTTGAGGGCCATCCACCGGCCGACCTCGGTCAGCCGGTCGATGCTCTCCTGCGGGATCGTGCCGTCGGGCATGGGCCCGATGTTGAGCAGGAAGTTGCCGCCCTTGCTCGCGATGTCGCACAACGTGCGGATGATCTGGTCGGCGCTCTTGAAGTTGTGGTCGCTCGCCTTGAAGCCCCACGAGTCGTTCATCGTCATGCACGTTTCCCAGTCGACCCCGGGGAGGCCCGTCGCGGGCACTTCTTGCTCGGGCGTGCAGAAGTCTCCAAGCGGCTGCTCGCCGGGCCTGGTCAGCCCGGCCATGTCGTCGCGTGACTTGCCGACGCGGTTGTTCACGATGATGCCTGGGCTCCGTCTGCGCACATCGTCGTAGAGGTCGCGCCCCATCGGCGTGGTCCAGCTGTCTTCCCACTCACCGTCGAACCAGAGCACCGAAGGGTCGTAAGCCTTGATGATCTCGGCGACCTGGGCGTGCACGTACGGCACGAAGCGCCCCGCGAAGTCGGGCGTGTAGCCCGGCCCGCCGTTCCACTCCGGCCGGTCGTTCCACGCGCGCCTGGGCAGGTAGTCTGGGTGCCTCCAGTCCAGAATCGAGTAGTAGAGCCCGAACCTGAGCCCCTCCGCGCGCACGGCGGCGGCGAGCGGGGCGAGCAGGTCGCGTTTCGCCGGTGATGCCATGATGTCCCACTCACTCGCCGCCGAGTCCCACAGGCAGAAGCCGTCGTGGTGGCGGCTGGTGATGACGACGTACTTCATCCCCGCCTGCTTCGCGAGCTTCGCCCAGACCTGCGGCTCGTAGCTGGCGGCGGTAAAGCCGTCGGCGAACGTGACGTATTCGCTCGTCGGCACGTGCAGGCTCTGCATGAGCCACTCGCTGGGGCCACCGGTGGTCTTGCCGTTCCATGATCCGGCTGGAACGGAATACACGCCCCAGTGGATGAACATGCCAAAGCGTGCATCGCGCCACCAGGCCATGCGGTCATCGGCGGTGGTGATGGTGGGCGAGCCTGTCGCCGGCGCGGCGGCGTCGGTCCCCCGCTGGGCGCACCCCCAGCCCGCCGCCGCGGCGAGGAGGGTGATCGTCGTTGTCAAGAAGGGCAGGACGTGTTTCATCGCCCGGAGATGGTACCATGAACCCCGGATGAGAATCCCCTTCAAGCCGGTGTACCTTGTCGGCACGCTGCTCGCGGCGGCCGCGCTCACCCTTACGGGATGCCGCGGCAGCGGCGGACCGCCGCCGGGCCTCTTCGCCGATCGTGCCTTGACCGTTCCGGCCTTCTTGCTGCCCGACGGCTTCACGCCGCTGCTTGACGGCGTCTCGCTCTCGGGGTGGAAGGGGCTCGTCGAGCCCGATGGAGGGCCCCCCAAGCGCAACCTCCTCTCGCCCGAGCGGCTCGCCGAGGCGCAGGAGGCCGCCGACGCGAAGATGAAGCTGCACTGGTCCGTCGACGCCGACGGCACGCTCTTCTTCGACGGCAAGGGCGACAGCATCTGCACCGTCAAGGACTACACCGACTTCGAGCTGATCGTCGACTGGATGATCCCGCCCGCCGGCGACAGCGGCATCTACCTCCGCGGCTCACCGCAGGTGCAGATCTGGGAGAGCGTCGTCGGCAGCGGCGGGCTCTACAACAACCAGAAGCACGAGAACAACCCGACCGAGCGGGCCGACAACCCGCCCGGCACCTGGAACCGCTTCTTCATCCGCATGCGGGGCGAGCGCGTCTGGGTCTGGCTCAACGGTGTGCTGGTGACAGACGGCGTGGTCATGGAGAACTACTGGGACCGCAAGCGGCCGATCTACCCGACCGGGCAGATCGAGCTGCAGAACCACGGCGGGCCGCTCTGGTTCCGCAACGTCTGCATCCGCGAGCTGACGCCGGGGTGAGCCCGGCTGCGCGCGGCGGGCGGGGTCGGCCCGTTCACCCCGCCGCGGATACGTTTAGCCATGGACCTCTCACTCCAAGGGCGTCGCGCGGTGGTGTGCGGATCGACCGCCGGGCTCGGGCGGGCCGCGGCCATCGAGCTCGCCCTGCTCGGGGCCACCGTCACGCTCATCGCCCGCAACAACGAGAAGCTCGCCGCCACCGCCGCCGAGCTCGACACCTCGCGCGGGCAGGCGCACACCTGGATCGTCGCCGACTTCACCGACACCGCCTCGGTCGTCGCCGCGGCGGCAGCGCTCGAGGCGGGCGGGCCGCACCACATCCTGGTGAACAACACCGGCGGGCCGCCGGGTGGTCCTGCGCTCTACGCCGGGGCGGCCGACTACCTCGCCGCCTTCAACGCCCACCTGATCGCCAACCAGCTGCTCACCCGCGCGGTGGTGCCGGGGATGAAGATCGCCCGCTACGGGCGGATCATCAACATCATCTCCACCAGCGTCAAGGCGCCGATCCCCAACCTGGGCGTGAGCAACACCATCCGCGGCGCGGTCGCGGCCTGGGCCAAGACGCTCGCGGGGGAGCTCGGCCCGCACGGCATCACCGTCAACAACGTCCTCCCCGGCTACACCCGCACCGAGCGGCTCGCCGCGCTGGTGAAGGGGCGCGCCGAGCAGGGGCGCGTGGATGTCAAGGCCGTCGAGGCGGACTTGAAGTCCTCCATCCCCGCCTGCCGCTTCGGCGAGCCGCACGAGCTCGGCGCGGCGGTGGCCTTCCTCGCCTCACCGGCCGCCTCGTACATCAACGGCGTCAACCTCCCCGTCGACGGCGGGCGCCTGCAGTCGCTCTAGCCCCCGCGCAGCGCGGTCCGCCCCAATGAAAAACCCCGGACGCGAACACCGCGCCCGGGGCACACCCAATGGAACGGTCGCTGCGCGGCTCAGGCCGCGATCTTGACAGAGGAAACGGTCGTCTCGCCGTTGCTGCCGGTGCCGAAGCGCACCTGCACGGCGTCGGAGGTGGGGCCGGCGATGCCGCCGCGCTGCCCGAAGATGCTGTAGACGATCAGGCCCGTCCCCGCGGGGATGGTCGTGTCGATGAAGCGTTTCTCGCCGGTGACGCCGACGGTCGTCAGCGGGCCGCTGGCGCCGATGCGCCGCTGCACGGTGTAGACGACGCCGAAGATGCCCGCGGGGTTGGTGCACTTCCAGCGCACGATGATGCCGCCGGTGGAGGGGTCGAGGGTGAAGGTGAGGTTGGTCGGCTGGGCGGGGGGCTGGAGGATCGAGCGGGGCTGCGGCGGCTCGATCTCGGCGAGGTTGTAGACCGCCGTGGGGTTCGCCGAGGCCGCGGCGAAGGCGTTGATGTCGCGCAGCGCATCGCTGACGCTGCGGCGCAGGTCGCTGAAGCGGTCGGACAGGATGGCGGTGGCCGCCTTGCTCTGGGCGCGGAGCGACGCCACCAGGGCGAGCTGCTCCTGCACGGCCGCGGCGTTGTCCTTCACCAGTTCGGCCTCGGGCGTGGTGAGCCCGATCTGCGCTGCCCGTGTCTTCCAGTTGTCCTGGTGGCCGAGGGCGAAGGTGAGCAGCGCGTTGCGGGTGGGGGGCATGTTGCCCATGGCGGATCTCCTGTTGGTGAGCACCGATGCGGCCGGCGCGGTCCCGCTCGCCACCCGCGCCGCCGATCGGTACACCCGGTCGGTGAATCGGGTCGGGTGGGTTGAGGGCCGCGTGGCCGTGCGGGGTTCATCGCTCGTGCGCGGACGAGACTCGAGCGAGCGCGGGGGGCTCCGGCGCAGAAAAGCGGTTATCGCGCCGGTGCAGACGGCACGGCCGCGCAGGGTTGCCAGACCCGCGCGCGGGCGCAGCGGAGCGCGGGTCATGAAGTGGATCGCTGCGCGCGTGAAGTGCGGAGCCGCGCGCGTGAAGTCTGGAGCTGCGCGCGTGAAGTTGAGGGCCGTGGTCATGAAGTGCACAGCTGCGCGCGTGAAGTGGAGAGCAGTGGTCATGAAGTGCAGAGCTGCGCGCGTGAAGTGGAGAGCCGCGCGCGTGACCCGCGCTTCTCCCTTCGGCTCCCGCTTTCGTGCGCCGGGGTCCATCCCGGTCGGGCGGGGGATCGGACCCCAGGTCCGGCCCAATAACCGACCCCGCCACCCGATCGGGACCCTTGGGGTGTTCTTCTGAGGGCCGCTGCGTGGGCATTCGCTGAAGAAGCGCTCACACGGGCAAACGGGGCGCGGGGGCTCGTCGATAGCGGACATCAGACTGCGCAGGCGGGTGTGCCGCCGCGTGTTGATGCTCCCGGGCCGGTCCGTCCGCGGTGCGATGAACAGTCGCGCCGCGGCGGGCCGGGCGGCTGTGTGTTCGACGTGCGACCGCGTGTGCAACATGCCCAACGCCACCCAAGCCAAGACGTCGACCGCCACCCCGAGCGACGCCGCACCGCGGCGGCCGCAGCGCATCTCCTGGCCGACGCTCAGCGCGGTGGCCGTCGCGCTGGCCGTCGGCGCGGCGATGACGCTCTTCGCGGTGATGCAGAGCCGCCGCTCGGAGGAGGAGCGGGTGGAGCGCGCCTTCAGCACCGCCACCGATGCGATGCACGCGGAGTTCGCCCGCCGCGTCGAGCGGCCCGTCTATGGCCTCAACGGGCTGCGCGGGCTCTACATCGCCAGCAAGTCGGTGGAGCGCGGCGAGTTCCGGGCCTACGTCGAGTCGCGCAACCTGCCGCGCGAGTTCCCCGGCGTGCACGGCTTCGGGTTCATCCAGCGCGTCGAGCGCGACACGGTGGAGGCGTTCACCGCCGCCGAGCGCGCCGACGGGGCGCCCGGCTTCACCGTCGCGGTCACCGGGGATGGGCCGCAGCTCTTCATCACCAAGTTCATCGAGCTCCTCGCCCGCAACGAATCGGTGGTGGGGCAAGACAACAGCGGCAGCCGCACGCGGATGGAGGCGATCAACGAGGCGGTCCGCACCGGCCACGAGGTCGTCTCCCCCGTCCACCGGCTGATGCAGGACGAGCGCAAGCGGCCGGCGGTTGCCTACTTCCAGGCCGTCTACAGGAACGGAACCAGGCCGACCACCCCCGCCGACCGGGAGGCGGCCCTGGCGGGTGTGCTCTACGCCCCGGTGGTGCTGTCGGACATGCTCGAGGGTGTCGTCGACGGGTCGGAGGGGGCGGTGGCGGTCGAGATGGACGATGTGACGGTGCCGAGCGGGCCCGTCTGCCTGCTCAAGGATGCGCCGCCGGCCCAGGAGCGGGAAGAACTGGAGGAGGGAGCGGCCCACAAGCCGCGGCTGACGGTGCAGCGCGAGATCAACATCGGCGGGCGCACCTGGCGGATGACGTTCAACTCGACGCCGGCGTTCGAGGCGGGGATCGACACCACCGGGCCGCTGGTGACGGGCATCGGCGGCGGGCTGCTGACGCTGATGCTGGCGGCGACGGTGCTGTCGATCGGCAACGCGCGGGCGCGGGCGGTGCGGATCGCCGCGGCGATGACCGCGGACCTCACCAACGCCCTCTCGGTGGCCGAGGCGGCCATGCTGGAGACCGATGCGCTGAGGAAGACGATCGACGAGCACTCGATCGTGTCGGTCGCCGACACGCGCGGGCGGATCACAGAAGTGAACGACATGTTCTGCCGCATCAGCGGCTACAGCCGGCAGGAGTTGATCGGGCAGGACCACCGGATCGTCAACTCCGGCAACCACCCCAAGGCCTTCTGGGTGGGGATGTGGCGGACCGTCGCGGCCGGGATGACCTGGCACGGGGAGGTCTGCAACCGTGCGAAGGACGGCTCGCTCTACTGGGTCGACGCGGTGATCGCGCCGTTCACGGGGCCGGACGGGAAGGTCCAGAAGTACGTCTCGATCCGCACCGACATCACCGAGCGCAAGCTGAACGAGCAGGCGCTGATCCAGTTCAAGGGTGCGCTCGACCAGACGCTCGACTGCGTCTTCATGTTCCGGCCGGGGGACTTCCGGTTCGTCTACGTCAACGAGGGGGCGGTGCGGCAGGTCGGCTACAGCGAGGCGGAGCTGCTGGGCATGACGCCGCTGGACATCAAGCCGGCCTTCACGCTGGAGATGTTCAAGGCGATGGTGAAGCCCCTGCTGGAGGGGACGCAGGCCTCGCACACGTTCGAGACCATCCACCGCCGCAAGGACGGCACCGACGTGCCGGTGGAGGTCGGCCTGCAGCTTGTGCGCCAGGCCGGCGGCGAACCGCGCTTCGTGGCGATCGTGCGCGACATCACCGAGCGCAGGGCGGCGGAGCAGAAGCTGCGCGACGCCGAGGCCTTCCTGCGCAGCGCGATCGACTCGCTCGACTCTCACACGGTGGTGCTCAACGGCCAGGCCCGCATCGTCTCGGTCAACCGGGCGTGGCGCGAGTTCGCCCTCGCCAACGGGGGCGCGGGGCTCGCCCTGCTCGAAGGGGCCGACTACATCGCCGCCTGCGAGAACGCCTCGCCGGCGTGCCCCGAGGCCGCGCTGGTCGCGCAGGCGGTGCGCGCGGTGCTCGCCGGCGACTCCGAGCCTGCGCCGATCGAGTACGCCTGCCACTCCCCCACCGAGCAGCGGTGGTTCCTCTGCTCGATCAGAGGCTTCAAGCGGGGCGACGAGCGGTTCGCGGCGGTCTCGCACCTGAACATCACGGCCGTAAAGGAATCGCAGATGCGCCTGGAGCAGGCGAACGCCGAGCTGACCCACGCCCGCAGCCAGGCCGAGTCGGCCAACCGCACCAAGAGCGAGTTCCTGGCGAACATGAGCCACGAGATCCGCACGCCGCTGACGGCCATCCTCGGCTTCGCCGACCTGCTCGCGGAAGACGCCGTCGGACCGGAGGCGATCAACCAGCGGTCACGCAACATCGACACCATCAAGCTGGCCGGGCAGCACCTGCTCACGGTCATCAACGACATCCTCGACCTGTCGAAGCTCGACGCCGACCGGATGACCGTCGAACTGACGGAGGTGTCGGCGGTCGAAGTCCTGCGCGAGGTCACGAGCCTGATGCGCCCCAGGGCGCTCGGCAAGGGCGTTGACCTGAAGGCCGCGCTGAACTCGCCCGTTCCGCAGAGCGTCCTGAGCGACTCGACCCGCCTCCGCCAGATCCTGATGAACCTGATCGGCAACGCCGTGAAGTTCACCGAGAGCGGCGCCGTGACCGTCAGCATGAGCGCCACCGAGAGCGACGGTACCAGGAGACTGGTGGTCGACGTTGAGGACACGGGCCCCGGCATGAACCCTGAGCAGGCGGGGCGGCTCTTCGCCGCCTTCGGGCAGGCCGATGGAACGGTGACGCGTAGGCACGGCGGAACCGGGCTCGGATTGGTCATCAGCCGACGCCTTGCGAACCTGATGGGCGGGGACGTCAAGCTCCTTTGGAGCGAGCCGGGCAAGGGCTCCTGCTTCCGCCTTGTCCTGCCGCTGGAGGCAGCCGAGGGAAGCGCGATGACCACGACGTTCGATGCGGTGACCGTCGCACAATCTGCTTCCGCCGCCGCGGCCATGCCATCGCTGAACGGGCGCATTCTCCTGGCCGAAGACGGCATCGACAATCAGCGTCTCATTGTCCTCCACCTCAAGCGCGCCGGGGCGATCGTTGATGTCGCCGAGAACGGAAAGCTCGCCCTTGACATGTGCGAGAAGGCGGCGAACGACGGCACGCCCTACGACCTGCTCCTGACCGACATGCAGATGCCGGTGATGGACGGTTACACGCTCGCCCGAACACTGCGCGAGCACGGCAACAGGGTCGCCATTGTGGCGCTCACGGCTCACGCAATGGCCGAGGACCGCGAAAGGTGCCTCGCGGCCGGCTGCGACGACTACGCCAGCAAGCCGATCGACAAGCACGCGCTCGTGCGCACCTGCTGGAACTGGCTGGGCAAGCCGGGCGGCGTAAGCGCTCCGCAGGCCGCGGCCTGACACTCCCTGACGGGCCGTGGCGCAGAAGTCGGCGGGGTGCCCTGCCTCAGAACATCGTCTGCCCCGCGTGCTATTCTGATAGCACCAGCCATGCCCAGCGCCCCACCCAAAGCGACCGTCCTCATCCACCGCGCCGACATCGCACGGCGCGTCGAAGAAATGGGGAAGCAACTGACCGCCGAGCTCGAGGCCGAACGCCTCGCGCTGGTGGCCAAGGGCGACAAGGCCGCGCACGACCCGATCGTCATGGTGCCGATCCTCACCGGCGCGATGCTCTTCGTCGCCGACTTGATCCGGCACATGCCCATCGCGATGAGCATCCGCCCCGTCACCCTCAGCAGCTACCCCGGCACGGCGACCACCAGCGCCGGCGTCAGCGCGCCGTACTCGCTCCCGGCAGACCTGAAGGGCAAACGCATCCTCGTGCTCGACGACATCTACGACAGCGGGCAGACGCTCGGCCTGCTCCAACGAATGTTCGCGGCCCAGAACCCGCTGAGCCTCCGCACGGTTGTGCTGCTGACCAAGCGCAAGCCGGCCGGGCGCGTCGAGGACGTCAAGATCAGCCACAGCGGCTTCGAGATCGACGATCACTTCGTCGTTGGGTACGGTCTTGACTACGACGGCGAGTACCGCAACCTGCCCGACGTTTGCGTGCTTCAGCTGCACCCGTAGGCGTCAGGCGCGCAGCGCCGCCTCGAGCTTGAACATGTCAGCCCCGCGACCAGCGACTCGCAACTGACGACTACCATCCATCCGTGCCCGCCGGAGCAGCCATCCTCGCGCCTTCATCCGCCGCTGCGCCGGCCTATGCCTCGTGGCTCGCCGAGGGTGAGACGGTCATTCTGGCGATCAAGCCTTCATTCTGGTTCGTGCTCATCAAGCGTGCGGCGGCGCTCGCAACGCTTGCCTGCCTCTGGCTGGCGATGGTGCTGATCGAGTACGCAGGATGGTTTGACTTTAACCTGGTGCCGATCGGTCTCGTGCTGCTGACCATCGCCGCCGGGGTGCTGCTCGTGCTGGCGATCGACCGGACCACGCGCCTCTACCTGCTCACCGACAAACGCATCCTGCGCGTCAGCGGGATCGTGGCACGAACGTCTGTTGAGATCCCTCTCCACAGGGTCAGCACGGTGGTCCTGCACCGCACCCTCGCCGAGCGGCTTACCGGCACCGGCAGCCTCCTGTTCACCTCGGCGGCCGCCGGCAGCGGCGGCGGCGACATTGTCTGGTACATCGTTGATCGGCCCGTCGCGGTCGTGCGTACGGTCCGCGAAACGCTCTCTCGATACGGCAGCGGCGAGCCACCCGCATCCGCCGGCTCGTTCGGAGCAGCAACGTGAGCCCGACGGAGACCGCGCCCAGACCACGCCCGATCAGGCCGCTGGTTGTCGGCATCGCCGGCGGCATCGGCTCCGGCAAGAGCACCGTCGCCCGCCTGCTCGCCGCCCGGGGCGCTGTGATCAGTGACTCAGACGACCAGGCCAAGGCGTTGCTGCAGGAACCGGCGATCGGGCACATCCTCGCCCGCTGGTGGGGCAGGGGCGTTCTCGGCCCCGATGGCCTCCCCGACCGCGCGAAGGTGGCCTCAATCATCTTCACAGATAGCGCCCAGAGGCAGCGTCTGGAGGGGCTCATTCACCCGATCCTGAAGTCGCAGCGAGCCTCGGCGCTCCGCGCTGCCGCTCGCGCCGTCCCTCCTGTGCCGATGTTCGTGATTGATGCACCGCTGCTGTTCGAAGCGGGTATTGACAAGGAGTGCGACGCAACCCTGTTTGTTGATGCCCCGCGTGCCGCGCGTCTCGCCCGTCTCATCAGGCACCGGGGTTGGACCGAGCCCGACCTGGCACGCCGTGAGGCCGCCCAGATCAATCTGGCGACCAAGCAGGCCCGCTCGACATTTGTGATCGACAACACGCCCGCCGCAGGCGAGGGAACCCCCGGCGACAACTCCGCCCACCTGAACAGCCAGATTGATAGCCTCTGGCCGCGCCTGCTCGCCAGGCGCTCGCCCCGCGCCTAATGTTTACCGCAGGTCGGCCGCCGCCCGTAGCAAGGCAGTGCAGCGCAACCCGCATCCCTCCAAAATCCCGGCCGCAGCGCCCGTGCGACGCGCTCTTCCCTCCATAGGCCCTCCACAAACGCACGCAACTCAACCAGAAACCAAGGACAGCCCCGTGACCGACAGCCCAGCACCCGCCCCAGCTTCCGCACCCCGACCCTCCGGCGCAGAGGGGGCAGCCGTGGCGATGCCCTCCCAAGGCGGAGGCCAGGCGGCAGGCAACGGCGGCGGCTTTAACCCGTACAACGGCGGCGGCGGAGGTGGCGGGCTGGGCAACCGGCGCCGCAAGAAGAAGCGCCGCGGCGGGGGCGGTGGACCAGACGGCGGTGGTGGCGGGGGCGGCGGCGGTGGTGGTGGGGGCGGCAGCGCTGCACCCAGCGGTGGCGGCGGTCACCGTCACGGCGGTGGTGCACCCGGCTCTCCCGGTGCGGGTGGCGAGATCCGCGGCGTGCCCGGACAGAACGGCCTCCCCAGCGATGACGAGCTCGAACGCGAGGCAGCGGAGCTTGAGGCGATCGTCGCCAAGGCGAGCCCCGCGAGCCTGAAAGACACGATCACCATGACGCAGTTGCAGCGCATGGAGATCGACGAGATCCTCACGATCGCCAAGAAGGAAGGGCTGGAGAACTTCCAGCAGCTCAACAAGCAGGATGTGATCTTCAAGATCCTCAAGGCCCGCGCCGCCAAGAGCAACCTGCTCGTCGGTGACGGCACCCTCGAGATCATGCCCGACGGCTTCGGGTTCGTCCGCTCACCCGAGAACTCGTACCTCGCCGGGCCCGACGACATCTACGTCTCTCCCACGCAGATCCGCAGGCACGGGCTCAAGAAGGGGATGGTCATCCGTGGCTTCATCCGCCCGCCGAAGGAGAGCGAGAAGTACTTCGCGCTCCTGCGCGTCGACCAGGTCAACGGCTACAAGCCGAGCAAGCTCGCCGAGCGCGTGCCCTTTGAGAACCTCACGCCGCTCCACCCCGAGCAGCGCTACATCCTCGAGACCGAGCCGACCGAGATCGAGGCCCGCGCCATCGACCTTGTCGCCCCGCTGGGCAAGGGCCAGCGCGCCCTGATCGTCGCCCCGCCGCGCACCGGCAAGACGGTGCTGCTGCAGAAGATCACCCGCGCCATCGCCAAGAACTACCCCGAGGTCAAGGTCATCGTCCTGCTGGTCGACGAGCGCCCCGAGGAAGTGACCGACTTCCGGCGCAACACCACCAAGAACTCAAAGAACGTCGAGGTCGTCGCCAGCACCTTCGACGAGCAGGCCGCCCGGCACGTTCAGGTCGCCGAGATGGTCATCGAGAAGGCCAAGCGCATGGTCGAGTTCGGCGAGGACGTCGTGATCCTGCTCGACTCCATCACCCGCCTCGCCCGCGCGTACAACAACGAGATGCCCCACACCGGGCGCATCATGACCGGCGGTATCGACGCCGGCGCGCTCCAGCGCCCCAAGAAGTTCTTCGGCGCCGCCCGCGCCATCGAGCACGGCGGCAGCCTCACCATCATCGCCACCGCCCTTGTCGACACCGGCAGCAAGATGGACGAGGTCATCTTCGAAGAGTTCAAGGGCACCGGCAACAGCGAGCTGCACCTTGACCGCAAGCTCGTCGAGAAGCGCATCTACCCCGCCATCGACGTCGCCGCCTCCGGCACGCGCCGCGAGGAGCTGCTCATGGACAAGAAGGAGCTGGAGCTTGTCTACCGCCTCCGCAAGGTCCTCAGCGACATGAACGTCGTCGAGGCCATGGAACTCCTCAAGACCCGCCTGGCCAAGAACAAGACCAACGCCGAGTTCCTCATGTCGATGGCCATGGCCTGAGCGCAGTGGGCCGCCGCGGCTCGTCCGCCACGCGGCCCGACGCCGCTTTCGCGCCGTACCACCGCGCGCACCTGCGCACGCGCTGCGTTACTGCAGGCGGGCGTGCGCACCATCGCCCGAGCCGAACGGGTCGCCGTCGGCGGTCGTCTTGGCCAGCACAACGATGTCCGCTCCATCCTCGCCCACATCCGTCAGCGGCAGCGTGATCCGCGTTGGCGTGCTCGGCACGCCCGGGGTCATCCCGAGCGTTTGCTTCGACACCACCTCGCCCACGCCGTTGAAGACCGCCGCGTACCAGTAGATGCTCACCGGCCCCGCGCCGGTGTGCGAGACCGTCAGCGTCACGCTGCGCCTGGTCGCCTCCATCTGCGGCCCATCCAGGATGTCAACGCGGGCCTGGGCCACCGGGTTGTTGGGCATGCGCCCGTTGCACCAGCCGTTCTTGCCCACCGCCCCCGACAGGCACAGGTCGAACGCGTTCTTCATCGTGTCGCGCTCGGGGTCGCCCGTCAGCACCGGCACGCCGGGGCTGAACTTCGTGCGGCACTCTTTGATGTCCAGCACCAGCTGCTCCAGGCAGCTCCACGGGCGGGCGCCCGCGGGCGCATCGGGCGTGGTCGTCGGCGGGCTGCCCGCCGGCACCAGGCCGAGGCAGCTGTTGAAGGCCGTCGAGGCGCCCGAGAGCGCTGCGCGGCGCTGGGCCACGACGATGCGGTCGCTCCCCTCAAAGTCGTGCTGGCACGAGGCGATGTTCACGAAGAAGTCGCGCCAGCAGTCGACGGCCGACGGCTTGGGCGGGGGGGGCGGGGGGGGGGGGGGTGCTGTC